>NZ_JBIVIR010000001.1:0-753214 GCF_044749825.1 Streptomyces sp. NPDC088915 | reverse complement strand
GGGCCCTTCCGGCGGTTCCGACTCTATCAGATCCTTTCGGCGTCTGATTCCCGGTCAGCGGGAGTTGTCTTTCCGGCTGTTGGGCCGTTCCGACGAGTGAGACTTTAGCGGATTCCCCGCCTCCGACGCTAATCGGGGGCCTGCGCTCAAACCTTCGAACGCGGATTCCTCATTTCGCAAAAACGCACGGAAAGCGCGACGGCACGGCAAAGCGCTGTCGGCTTCTGAGGATCTTGCGGAATGGCTGTCCGGGGCCGACCGGAGTCGGTGCTCACGTCGGACAACTCGGAGAACACTACGGAGCCGGGGAGGGCGTGTCAAGCCTGGTCCGGGGCGCGGTGGCGGAAGGCGTTGCGGTAGGCGCGGGGGCTGGTGGAGAGGTGGGAGGCGAAGTGCTGGCGCATGGTGACCTCGCTGCCGAAGCCGGCGCGGCGGGCCACTTCGGGGAGGGGGTGGTCGGTGAGCTCCAGGAGCTTCTGGGCCGCGGCGACGCGCTGGGTGATGAGCCAGTGCAGGGGGGTGGTGCCGGTGGTGGCCTGGAAGTGGCGGGCGAAGGAGCGGGGGGACATGCCGGCGACGGCGGCCAGGCTCGCGACCGTGTGGGGTGCGGAGAGGTGGGCCAGGGCGTGGGCGCGTACGGCGGCGAGGGCGTCGGCGTCGCGGTCGGCGCGGGGCGTCGGGCGCTCGATGAACTGGGCCTGGGTCCCCGTACGGAAAGGAGCCGTGACCATGGAGCGGGCCACGGTCGCCGCCGCTTCGGCGCCGTGGGCCGTGCGGACCAGATGGAGGCAGAGGTCGATGCCCGCCGCGGTGCCGGCCGAGGTCCAGATGCCGGAGTCCTCCACGAAGAGGGCGTCGGGTTCGACCCGTACCGCCGGGTGGCGGGTGGCGAGGGTGCGGGCCAGGTGCCAGTGGGTGACCGCGCGGCGGCCGTCGAGGAGTCCGGCGCGGGCCAGGACGAAGGCGCCCGCGCAGAGGGAGGCGACCGGGATGCCGGCGGTGTGGGCGCGGCGGAGGGCGTCGAGGACCGGGGGCGGGACGTCGGCGTCCGGGTCCTCGACGCCCGGGACGATGACGAGGTCCGTGGGGGTGAGGTCGTCGAGCCAGGTCAAGGGGCGGTCGGGGGTCAGGGTGAGGCCGCCCCGGAGGGGGACCGGGGCGTGCGGGTCCGCGGCTGCTCGGTGGAGCTCGAAGGGAGGGACGCCCCGGAGGGTGCGGTCGCTGTCCCAGACCTCGGTGATGACGGAGACGTCGAAGGCGCGGACGCCCGGGAGGACGAGGAGCGCGATGCGCTGGGGGCGGGTTTCCGGGGGCGGCGCCATGGTTGGCAGTAAAGCATCGATCGGTGGCATGCGGACCTCTGGGGCCGGGGGGCCGGCCGCGGAAGGATCGTCGGCATGGAGATCGCGGAGAACGCAGCGCTGGTGGTCGTCGACGTACAGAAGGGCTTCGAGGAGGAGTACTGGGGGAAGCGGAACAATCCGGACGCGGAGCGGAACATCGCCGTGCTGATCGATCTGTGGCAGGCGACCGGGCGGCCCGTCGTCTTCGTGCGGCACGACTCGGTGGAGGGGTCGCGTTCGCCGCTGCGGGTGGGGCACGTGGGGAACGACTTCAAGGACTTCGTGGAGGAGCGGCGGGGGAAGGGCTCCGGGCCCGAGCTGCTCGTGGTGAAGTCCGTGAACTCCGCCTTCTACGGGGAGCCGTCCCTGGACGCGTGGCTGCGGGGGCGGGGCGTCGGGCAGATCGTGATCGTCGGGATCCAGACGAACATGTGCAACGAGACGACGGCCCGGATGGGCGGGAACCTCGGGTACGGCGTGGTGTTCCCGCTGGACGCGATGCACACCTTCGACCTGGAGGGGCCGTACGGCTGGACGGCGGGCGCGGACGAGCTGACGCGGGCGACGGCGGTCTCGCTGCACGGGGGGCGCTTCGCGGAGGTGGTGGCCACGGAGGACGTGGTGCGGGGGGCCTCCGCCGGGGCCGCCGGGGTCCGGTGACCCCGGCGGGGGCGGCGCGGGCCGTCAGCCGTTGCCGGAGGCCAGTTCCCGGCTGCGGTCGCGGGCCGCTTCGAGGGCGGCGATGAGGGCGGCCCGTACGCCGTGGTTCTCCAGTTCGCGGATGGCGCTGATGGTGGTGCCGGCCGGGGAGGTGACGGCCTCGCGGAGCTTGACCGGGTGCTCGCCGCTGTCGCGGAGCATCACGGCGGCGCCGATGGCGGCCTGGACGATGAGGTCGTGGGCCTGGGCGCGGGGCAGGCCGAGGAGGATGCCGGCGTCGGTCATGGCCTCGACCAGGAAGTAGAAGTACGCCGGGCCCGAGCCGGAGAGGGCGGTGGCGGCGTCCTGCTGGGACTCGGGGACGCGGAGGGTCTTGCCGACGCCGCCGAAGATCTCCTCGGTGTGGGCGAGGTGGTCGGGGGTGGCGTGGCTGCCGGCCGAGATGACGGACATGCCCTCGTCGACGAGGACGGGGGTGTTCGGCATGACGCGGACGACGGGGGTGCCGGTGGCGAGACGGTCTTCGATGAAGGAGGTGGGGATGCCGGCCGCCGCGCTGATGACGAGGCGGTCGGCGGTGGTGTGCGGGGCGAGCTCGTCGAGGAGGCGGCCCATGTCCTGGGGCTTGACGGCCAGGATGAGGGTGTCGGCGCGCTTGGCGGCCTCGGCGTTGGTGACGGTCTCGACGCCGTAGCGGGTGCGGAGCTCCTCGGCGCGCTCGGCGCGGCGGGCGGTGACCAGGAGGTTCGCGGGGCGCCAGCCGGCGCGGATCATGCCGCTGAGGAGCGCTTCACCGATCTTGCCGGTGCCGAGGACTGCGACGGTCTGGGTCATGGCTCTGTTCACCTCGCCGGAGGGGGTACGTGTCGTCATCCTCGCATCGGGGGCGTGGTGGTGCGGTGGGTGTCCGAGGGGCGGTCACGGCGGGTCAGGCCGTGCGGCGGCGGAGGGTGGCGGCGCCGAGGGCGAGGACGAGGAGGGCGCAGCCGGCGACGACGAGGACGTCGCGGACGAAGGCGCCGGTGGCCCCGGGGTGGCGGAGGACCTCGTTCATGCCGTCGACGGCGTACGACATGGGCAGGACGTTCGAGACGGCTTCGAGGGCGGGGGCCATGCGGTCGCGCGGGGTGAACAGGCCGCAGAGGAGGAGCTGGGGGAAGATCACGACCGGCATGAACTGGACGGCCTGGAACTCGGACGCGGCGAAGGCGGAGACGAAGAGGCCGAGGGCGGTGCCGAGCAGGGCGTCGAGGAGGGCCACCAGGAGCAGGAGCCAGGGGGAGCCGACGACGTCGAGGCCGAGGAACCAGAGGGCGAGGCCGGTGGCGAGGGCGGACTGGACGACGGCGAGGAGTCCGAAGGCGAGGGCGTAGCCGGCGATGAGGTCGCCCTTGCCGAGGGGCAGGGCGAGCAGGCGTTCCAGGGTGCCGGAGGTGCGTTCGCGCAGGGTGGCGATGGAGGTCACCAGGAACATCGTGATGAGCGGGAAGATGCCGAGGAGCGAGGCGCCGATGGTGTCGAAGGTGCCGGGGCTCCCGTCGAAGACGTACCGGAGCAGGAAGAGCATCACGCACGGCACGAGGAGCATGAGGGCGATCGAGCGCGGGTCGTGGCGCAGCTGGCGCAGGACGCGGGCGGCGGTGGCGAGGGTGCGGGCGCTGCTCATGGCCGGGGCTCCTGGTCGTGCTCGTCGTGGGCGGTTCCGGGACGTCGCCCCTCGCGGGCCGCGGCCGCGTCGACGAGGTGGAGGAAGGCCTCTTCGACGGTGGGGGTGTCGTTGCGGCGGCGGAGGGCCTCGGGGGTGTCCTCGGCGAGGATCTCGCCCTCGCGCATCAGGAGGAGCCGGTGGCAGCGCTCGGCCTCGTCCATGACGTGGGAGGAGACGAGGAGCGTGGTGCCGCGGTCGGCGGCGATGCGGTGGAAGAGGTCCCACAGGTCGCGGCGGAGGACGGGGTCGAGGCCGACGGTGGGTTCGTCGAGGACGAGGAGTTCGGGGGCGCCGAGGAGGGCGACGGCGAGGGAGACCCGGCTGCGCTGGCCGCCGGAGAGCCGGCCGGCGAGGGAGTCGGCGTGGGGGGTGAGGTCGACGTCGGCGACGGCCCGGTCGACGGCGGCGCGGCGCTCGTGGCGGTGGGCGCGGCCGGGGAGGAGGACGGCGGCGAAGTAGTCGAGGTTCTGGCGGACGGTGAGGTCGTCGTAGACGGACGGGGTCTGGGTGACGTAGCCGATGCGGGGGCGCAGGGCCGGGTCGCCGGCGGGGCGGCCGAGGACGGTGAGGGTGCCGCCGACCTCGGCCTGGGTGCCGACGATCGCGCGCATGAGGGTGGTCTTGCCGCAGCCGGAGGGGCCGAGGAGGCCGGTGATGCGGCCGGCCGGGACGGTGAAGTCGAGGCCGCGCAGGACGGTGCGGTCGCCGCGGACGGCGGTGAGGGCGCGGGCGGTGATCGCCGCGTCGGTGCCGGTGTCGGTGTCGGTTTCGGTGTCGTTCCGGCTCCGGCTCCGGCTCGCGGTCGTGTCCGCGTCTCCGTCGGCGCCCGTCGAGTAATTCACCATGTGATGAATAGTGAGCCCGGGGGTGCCGGCCGTCAAGCCTCCGGAGGGTGGTGGGTCGTTCGCCGGGCTCGGGCTACTCGCCGCGCTTGGGCTTCTTGCGGGCGGCCGGGTTGCCCGTGCGGGAGCCGCGGCGCTTCTCGTACCGGACGAGGGCCGCCTCGTACTCGGCGCGGTGGAGCTTCTCGCCGGGCGCCTCGGTCAGGCAGCGGGCGCTGTAGGCGAGGAGCGAGCCGATGAAGCCGATCGTCTTGAGGCTGCGCAGGGAGTCCTCGCGGGCCGGGTCGTCCGGGCGGCGCTGGAAGCCCTCCCAGGTCTTGCGGCAGGCGATGGCGCTGCAGACCGCGAACATGACGATCACCAGGCCGTTGACGAGGCCGCCGGTGTTCGCGATCCGGAGCCCCTGGAAGGCGAAGCGCAGCACGAAGCAGGCCGCGACGGCGGCGGCGAGCGCGCCGGCGGCCAGGCCGGCGCGGCGCAGCCCGTAGTGGCCGGTGTGGTCGACCCAGGTCGTGCCGAAGAAACGGATCTCCTCGGGGCGGGGGCCGCCGGTGGTGCCGTCGGCCTTCCCGGCGGCCGCGCCGTCTGCCGTACGCGGGGTCTGCTCGTCGTCGCTCACGGGGTCGATTATCCCCGAGCGGCGTCCGGGCAGGTCAGGCGCAGCGCGGTGCCACGAGGCCGTCGCTGCCCGTGTGCACGTAGGAGTCGGAGACGTACTCCCCCGGGGCGATGCTGTCCCAGACGCTCGTCGTGCCGTACGGGCCGGTGACGGTCTCGCCGTACTTCTGGCAGGAGATCGCCACCGTGGCGTTCAGGGGCAGGGAGCGGGTGATCGGGTACTGGGTGCCCGGGCCCGAGCGCACGTTGAGCCGGTAGCCCGGGGCGACCGGGTAGCGGGTGGCGTTCGCCGCCGTCACCGCCACGGCCTCGGCCCGGCCCTCTGCCGCGGTGCCGTTCGTGTCCGTGGTGTCCGTGGTGTCCGTGGTGTCCGTGGTGTCCATCGTGTTCTCCCCCCATGGCGCAAAAGCGCTCCGCCGAGTCTCACTCTCCGCGACGCGCAGGCTAGCAAGCCCCACCGACATCGGAGGTGCCATCGACTAGGCTCGTCGCGTCGCGCACGCGGGCGCGAGGTGACGGGGAATCACACGGGGGTGGGCGGTGCCACCGTTGCGCGGGACCGGTGCCGACCGGGAAGCGGAGGGGCCCGAGTACGCGGGCGACTACCGTCTCCAGGCACGTCTGGGCGCGGGGGGCATGGGCGTCGTGCACCTCGCCTCCTCGGCCTCGGGGCTGCGGCTCGCGGTCAAGGTCGTGCACGCACGGTATGCGGAGGATCCCGAGTTCAGGGCGCGTTTCCGCCAGGAGGTCGCGGCCGCCCGTCGGGTCAGCGGGGCCTTCACCGCCCCGGTCGTCGACGCCGACCCCGACGCCGTGCGCCCCTGGATGGCGACCCTCTACGTCCCCGGCCCCACCCTCGCCGACCAGGTGAAGCGGAACGGGCCGCTGTCCCCCGCCGAGCTGCGCCGGCTGACCGCCGGGCTCGCGGAGGCGCTGCGCGACATCCACCGGGCCGGGGTCGTGCACCGGGACCTCAAGCCCAGCAACGTCCTGCTCACCGACACCGGCCCCAAGGTCATCGACTTCGGCATCTCCCGGCCCGTCGACAGCGACCTGCACACCGAGACGGGCAAGCTGATCGGCTCGCCGCCGTTCATGGCGCCCGAGCAGTTCCAGCGGCCCCGCGAGGTCGGGCCCGCGGCGGACGTCTTCGCGCTCGGTTCGGTCCTGGTGCACGCGGCGACCGGGCACGGCCCGTTCGACTCCGACAGCCCGTACGTCGTGGCGTACCAGGTCGTCCACGACGAGCCCGACCTGACGGGCGTGCCCGGGGAGCTGGCGCCGCTCGTCGCGCGCTGCCTCGCCAAGGAGCCCGTGGAGCGGCCGACCCCGGCCCAGATCATGCGCGCGCTGCAACCGCCCTCGTACGCGGCGGAGGCGTTCATACCGGCACAGCGGCGGCGGCCCGCGCTGCCGGGCGGCGGCGAGGGCGGTGGCGAGCCGGGCCACGCGCCCGCGTGGGACGCGGACACGCCGGTACGGGCTCCCGCCCCGGCCCCGGTCCGCCGGAGCCCCCGCCTCGGCGGGCGGATCCGGCCGCGTCCGACGATCGCCGTCGCCGCCGCGCTCGCGCTCGCCGGGGCCGGTCTGTACGCGGCGCTGGGCCCCGCGCACGAGGGGCCCCCGGCCGCGCCGTCGCATCCGGACGAGGTGGCCACCGCCTTCGCGGGCTGGCACACCGGACTCCAGGAGCGGGGCCCGAAGGCGGCTCCCGCCTGCGCCGGCGGCGGGGACGCGCTGTACTGCGCGGCCCGGGGCGTCGGCCTGGCCCGGCTCGACCCCGTGACGGGGAAGGTCCTGTGGTCGCGGGCCGGAACCGTCGAGGGGGAGGCGCCGCACGCGCCCGTGCTCCTGGCGGGCGGCCGGGTCGGCGCCGCCGCCCCGACGGGCCCGTTGCGGGCGTACGCGGCCGGGGACGGCGCCCCGGTCTGGAGCGCCCGGTCCGACCGTCCCGAGCTGTACCGCCCGGCCGGGTCCGCCGTCGTCCTGACCGACGGGACCGGTGGCGTCCGGGCCGTCGACGGCCGGGGCGGCGAGGAGCTGTGGCGGCACGGCCTGACCGGCTTCGGGGCGCCGCGCACGGGTCCGTACGACGCCCCCTCCGGTCTGCTCACGGTCTCCGAGGGCGCGCCCGACGGGACACGCACGCGCGTGGGCGCGGTCCGGCCCGCGACCGGTGAGGTGGTGTGGCGGCGGGACCTGGAGGGCGACCTCGATCCGCTGGGGCGCACCGGGGACGGGTCCCTCGTCCTCGGCTCCTTCTACCAGGGCACGCAGACGGACGCGCTCGTCCTGCTCGGCCCCGGCGGGGGAGGGACCGGTTCCGTGCGCAGGCTGGCCCTGCCGCACCGGTTCGACCTCCGGGGCGCCGCCGTGCGCGGGAGCGTCGTGTACCTGCTCGACGCGGACGGGCACGTGACCGCCTTCGACACCGCCGCCGGGGAGGGGCGGGTGCTGTGGGACCTGGAGACGGCCGCGGGGAACGTCTCCGCGCCGGTCCTCGGTCCCGGCGACCGCCTCTACTTCTCCGTCCAGGACGGGCGGCTGCTCGCCGTGGACACCGCGCGCGGGGTGCTCGCCGGCCAGACCCGGCCCCGCCTCGCGGACGGGCGGCTCGCCTACGCGCCCCTGGTGCCCGAGCCGCTGGTCGCCGGGGGCCGGGTGTTCGGGACAGCGCCGGACGGTTCGGTGTTCGCGGTGGACGCGCGCGACCCGGCGTCCTGGTGAGCGCCCGGCGGGTCCTCGCAGGACCTCCGCAAGACCGCCGTAAGACCCGCCGCGAGCACTCCGCAAGACCGCCGTACGCGCACGCGTGAGGGGGCCCGGGGCTTCGGACGAGCCCCGGGCCCCCTCACGTACGTCCCGCCGGGCTCAGCCCAGCTTCGTCACGTCGCGGACCGCGCCCTTGTCGGCGCTCGTCGCCATCGCCGCGTACGCCCGCAGCGCCGCCGAGACCTTGCGCTCGCGGTTCTTCGGCGCGTACGCCCCGCCGAGCGCCTCGCGGCGGGCGGCGAGGACGTCCTCGCCGACGAGGAGGTCGATCGAGCGGTTCGGGATGTCGATGCGGATGCGGTCGCCGTCCTCGACGAGGGCGATCGTGCCGCCCGAGGCCGCCTCCGGGGACGCGTGGCCGATGGAGAGGCCCGAGGTGCCGCCGGAGAAGCGTCCGTCGGTGATCAGGGCGCAGGTCTTGCCCAGGCCCCGGCCCTTGAGGAAGGAGGTCGGGTAGAGCATCTCCTGCATGCCGGGGCCGCCCTTGGGGCCCTCGTAGCGGATGACGACCACGTCGCCGTCCTTGACCCGCTTGTTGAGGATCTTCTCGACGGCCTCCTCCTGCGACTCGCAGACGACCGCCGGGCCCTCGAAGGTCCAGATCGACTCGTCGACGCCGGCCGTCTTCACGACGCAGCCGTCGACGGCGAGGTTGCCGCGCAGGACCGCGAGGCCGCCGTCCTTCGAGTACGCGTGCTCCGCGTCGCGGATGCAGCCGTTCGCCGCGTCCGTGTCGAGGGCCTCCCAGCGCTCGGACTGGGAGAAGGCGGTCGCGGAGCGGACGCAGCCGGGGGCCGCGTGCCACAGCTCGACGGCCTCCTCGGTCGGGGAGCCGCCGCGCACGTCCCAGGCGTCCAGCCACTCCTTGATGGAGCGGGAGTGGACGGAGTGGACGTCCTCGTTGAGCAGGCCCGCGCGGTAGAGCTCGCCGAGGATGGCGGGGATGCCGCCGGCGCGGTGCACGTCCTCCATGTAGTACGTGCGGTCCTTGGCGACGTTCGGGGCGACCTTGGCCAGGCAGGGGACGCGCCGCGAGACCTCGTTCATGTCGGTC
Organism: Streptomyces sp. NPDC088915; assembly: GCF_044749825.1. Taxonomy (NCBI): domain Bacteria; kingdom Bacillati; phylum Actinomycetota; class Actinomycetes; order Kitasatosporales; family Streptomycetaceae; genus Streptomyces; species Streptomyces sp. NPDC088915. Next base: position 744,217 of record NZ_JBIVIR010000001.1, on the reverse strand, counting down.
AGGCCGTAGTCCAGCTCGGCCTCCTGGGCGGCGGCGAGCAGGTGCAGGATCGTGTTGGTGGAGCCGCCCATGGCGATGTCGAGGGCCATGGCGTTCTCGAAGGCGGCGCGGGTCGCGATCGAGCGGGGCAGGACGGAGTCGTCGTCCTCGTCGTAGTACCGGCGGGTGATGTCGACGACCGTGCGGGCGGCGTTCTCGTAGAGGGCGCGCCGGGCGGTGTGGGTGGCGAGCACCGAGCCGTTGCCGGGGAGGGAGAGGCCGATGGCCTCGGTCAGGCAGTTCATCGAGTTGGCGGTGAACATGCCGGAACACGAGCCGCAGGTCGGGCAGGCGTTCTCCTCGATGCGGAGGATGTCCTCGTCCGAGATCTTCGGGTTCACGGCGTCGGAGATCGCGTCGACCAGGTCGAGCGTGCGGACCGTGCCGTCGACGAGGGTCGCGCGGCCGGACTCCATGGGGCCGCCGGAGACGAAGACCGTCGGGATGTTGAGGCGCAGGGCGGCCATCAGCATGCCGGGGGTGATCTTGTCGCAGTTGGAGATGCAGATCAGGGCGTCGGCGCAGTGCGCCTCGACCATGTACTCCACGCTGTCCGCGATCAGGTCGCGGGAGGGCAGGCTGTAGAGCATGCCGCCGTGGCCCATCGCGATGCCGTCGTCGACGGCGATCGTGTTGAACTCGCGGGGGATGGCCCCGGCGGCCGTGATGGCCTCGGAGACGATCCGGCCGACCGGCTGGAGGTGGGTGTGGCCGGGGACGAACTCCGTGAAGGAGTTGGCGACCGCGATGATCGGCTTCCGGCCGATGTCCGCGCCGGGTACACCGGAGGCGCGCATAAGGGCGCGTGCGCCCGCCATGTTGCGGCCGTGGGTGACAGTGCGGGACCTCAGCTCGGGCATCGTCGCTCGCTCCTCGTGACTGGTGTGCTTGCTTTCGAGCGTACGCCGCCGGACCAAGATCTGGACAGCTCGTCCGCATGCCGGACGGGATGTTCAGCTTTCGGTCAGGTGTCCGGAGGGGCGGGACCGGTCAGCTCTCGGTCAGGTAGCGCTGGAGGGCGGGTGCCACCTGGGCGACGATCTCCTCCGGGTCGGCGGAGGCCAGCGGCTCGACCCGGATCGCGTACCGCAGGATCGCGATCCCGATCATGTGGGAGGCGGCCAGTTCCGCGCGGAGCTTCGGGTCCGGCACGTCGAGCTCGGCGGCGATCCGCTCCAGGAGCCGCCGCAGCACGAAGGTCCGCAGGACCGCGGCCGCCGCCTCGTGGGTCAGCGCGGAGCGCACGATCGCGAGGAGCGGGGCGCGGCTGGCCGGGTTCTCCCAGACGCCGATGAAGAAGCGGGCGAGGCGCTCGCCGATGCCGTCGCGGGGGCCGGAGACGATCGCCGGAACGACGGTCGCGGGCTCGAAGGAGACCTCCACGGCGGCGGCGAAGACCTCGTCCTTCGACCCGAAGTAGTGGTGCACCAGGGCCGGGTCCACCCCGGCCGCGCGGGCGATGCCGCGCACCGAGGCCTTGTCGTAGCCGCGCTCGGCGAACTGGTCGCGGGCCGCCTCCAGGATGCGTGCGCGCGCGCCCGGCCCGCTCTCCTCGGCGGCGCGGGAGGGGCGGCCGCGGCGGCGGGGGGCGGGGTCCGCCGGGCCCTGTCCGGCCTCGGAGCCCTGTCCGGGTGCGGCCTCGGACCCCTGTCCGGCCCCGGGGCCCCGTCCGGGCGCGGTCACCGGTGCTCCGGTCCCGTCACGGGCGCGGGGCCCGGGAGGGGCGGCCGGCGGCGGAGGCGAGGTGGAGCCGGGTGAAGGCGAGGGCCTCCGCGAGGTCCGCCTCGCGCTCGGCGGCCGACATCGCGCGGCGGGTGTTGACCTCGATGACGACGTGCCCGTCGAAGCCGGTGACCGCGAGCCGCTCCAGGACCTCGGCGCAGGGCTGGGTGCCGCGCCCCGGGACCAGGTGCTCGTCCTTGGCGGAGCCCCGGCCGTCGGCGAGGTGGACGTGGCCGAGCCGGTCGCCCATGCGGTCGATCATCGCGAGGGCGTCGGTGCGGGCGGTCGCGGCGTGCGAGAGGTCGACGGTGAAGTGCCGGTAGTCGTCCTTGGTGACGTCCCACTCGGGGGCGTACGCGAGCATCTCGCGGTCCTTGTACCGCCAGGGGTACATGTTCTCGACGGCGAACCGGACGTCGGTCTCGTCCGCCATCCGCCAGATGCCGCTCACGAAGTCGCGGGCGTACTGGCGCTGCCAGCGGAACGGCGGGTGCACGACGACCGTGGACGCGCCGAGCTTCTCGGCCGCCGACCGGGCCCTCTGGAGCTTGACCCACGGGTCGGTGGACCAGACGCGCTGGGTGATGAGGAGGCAGGGGGCGTGGACGGCCAGGATCGGCACCCGGTGGTGGTCCGAGAGCCGGCGCAGGGCCTCGACGTCCTGGCTGACGGGGTCGGTCCACACCATGACCTCGACGCCGTCGTAGCCGAGGCGTGCGGCGACCTCGAAGGCCGTCGCCGTCGACTCCGGATAGACCGAGGCCGTCGACAGGGCGACCTTCGCATCCGGGACGCGCACCACTGGATCTGCCACGCAGACAGCGTACGGGGCGGGCCGCGGGGCCGGAGGGTGGTTCCGGCCACACCGGCTTCCGGCCCGGGGCGGCGGGAGCGGGGCCGTACCCCTCGGCCTCACTCCTCCGGCAGGTGGTCCAGGCGCCGCAGGATGACGCCCTCGCGCAGGGCCCAGGGGCAGATCTCCAGCTCCTCGACGTCCAGGAGGTCCATCGCGGCCTCCGCGACGAGCGCGCCCGCGAGGAGCTGGGCGGCGCGGCCCTCCGAGACGCCCGGCAGGGCCGCGCGCTCGACGACGGTCATCCCGGCCAGGCGCGGCACCCACTCCTCCAGGGACCTGCGGCTCAGGGTCCGCTGGACGTGGAGGCCCTCGCTGGAACCGGGCGCCCCGGCGATCCTGGCGAGCTGCTTGAAGGTCTTGGAGGTGGCGACGACGTGGTCGGGGCGGCCGGAGCGGCTGAACTCGCCGACCGTACGGGCGATCTGCGCGCGCACGTGGCGGCGCAGCGCCTTCACGTCGGCGCTGTCGGCCGGGTCGCCCGGCAGCCAGCCGGCGGTGAGGCGGCCCGCGCCCAGCGGCAGGGAGACGGCCGTGTCGGGGTCCTCGTCGATGCCGTACGCGACTTCGAGGGAGCCGCCGCCGATGTCGAGGAGGAGCAGCTTGCCGGCGGACCAGCCGAACCAGCGGCGGGCGGCGAGGAAGGTGAGGCGGGCCTCCTCCTCGCCGGTGAGGACCTGGAGGTCGATGCCGGTCTCGTCCTTGACCCGGGCCAGGACGGCGTCGGCGTTGACGGCCTCGCGCACGGCGGAGGTCGCGAACGGCAGCACCTCCTCGCAGCCCTTGTCCTCGGCGGCGTGGAGCGCGTCCCGGACGGTCGCGACGAGCCGCTCGACGCCGTCGGGGGCGATGGCGCCCCGCGCGTCGAGGAGTTCGGCCAGGCGCAGTTCCGCCTTGTGGGAGTGGGCGGGCAGGGGGCGGGCGCCGGGGTGCGCGTCCACCACCAGGAGGTGCACCGTGTTCGAACCGACGTCGAGGACTCCGAGTCTCATGGGCGGAACGGTACTGCTCGCGCCGCATACGCTGGAGAGCGTGCCAAAGACGAAAAAGGCGAAGCAGGACAAAGACAGTGCCGTTCCTGCGAACGTGAACGCCGCCAAGGCGGCCAAGGGCGCCGGAAAACGGGCCGAGGACGTGGTGCCGGACGAGAAGGGGCTGGACTTCGCGCGCGCGTGGGTCGAGTTTCCCGATCCGGCCGACGAGGAGCAGGTCTTCCGCTGCGACCTGACCTGGCTGACCTCGCGCTGGACGTGCGTCTTCGGGAGCGGCTGCCAGGGCATCCAGGCGGGCCGGGCCGACGACGGCTGCTGCACGCTGGGCGCGCACTTCTCCGACGAGGACGACGAGAAGCGGGTCGCGGAGCACGTGGCCCGGCTCACGCCGGAGCTGTGGCAGTTCCACGACGTCGGCACGGAGACGGGCTGGACGCAGCTCGACGAGGACGGCGACCGGCAGACCCGCCGCTGGGAGGGCTCCTGCATCTTCCAGAACCGTCCCGGGTTCGCGGGCGGCATGGGCTGCTCGCTGCACATCCTGGCCCTGAAGGAGGGCCGGGAGCCGCTGGAGACCAAGCCGGACGTGTGCTGGCAGCTGCCGGTGCGCCGGACGTACGACTGGATCGACCGGCCCGACGACACCCGGGTCCTCCAGGTGTCGATCGGGGAGTACGACCGCCGGGGCTGGGGTCCGGGCGGTCACGACCTGCACTGGTGGTGCACCTCGGCCACCTCGGCGCACGGCGCCGGGGAGCCGGTCTACGTCACGTACCGGCCCGAGCTCACGGAGATGATGGGCGAGGAGGCGTACGAGGTGCTGGCCGGCCTGTGCGAGGCCCGGCTCGCCTCGCAGCTGCCGCTGGTGGCCCCGCACCCGGCGGACCCGCAGGTCTGAGGGTTCCCGGGGTCCTCGGGGTTCTCAGGGTCCTCAGGAGGACGGGGGCGGCTCCTCCGCCGTCGGCGGCGGGGTCGTGCCCGGGTCCGTGGTCGGCGGCGGGGGTTCCTCCGTGGTCGGCGGCGGGGTGGTCGGCTCCTCCGTCGTGGGCGGCGGGGTCGTGGGCGGCTCCTCCGTCGTCGGGGGCGGGGTGGTCGGCGGTTCGGTCGTCGGCGGCGGGGTCGTGGGCGGGGTGGTCGGATCGGTCGTGCCCGGCGGGGGCGGCGTCGGCTGCGGCGGCCGGGGGACGTCCGGGGCCGGGTGGAAGACCTCCCTGGGGTCGCTCCGGCCGGCTCCGGTGATGCGCACCACCGCGCCCGAGGGGTCCACCCCGACCCGGGCGCTCCACGCGCCCGCGGGCTCGCGCGCGTGGTCGACGCGGACCGCGATCGTGACCTGCTCGCCGGGGCGGAGCGTGCCGGCGGCGCGGCTGACGTAGATCCAGGGCGCGTCCGTCCACAGCGACCACGCGACGGGCGCGTCACCGGCGCCGGTGAGCGTCAGGAGGGTCAGGTCGCCGTGGCCGCGCGCGGTGGCCGTGACCCAGCCGGGGGCGGGCTCGCCGGGCTTCGACGGGGCCCCGGAGCCGGTGGGGCCGCCGGGGCTGACCACCTCGACGGAGACGTCGGGGGAGCGGCTGCCCCGGGTGAAGCGGGGCTCGGGGGTGTCGCGGGCGTTGCCCGCGTTCTCGTACCGGTCGTACGGGTGCCCGTCCGGGCCGGTCCCGTCGTCCGTCTCGCGCGCGCTGACCCGCCCCCCGTCGTGGGCGGTCGTCTCGGTGGTGCCCCGGTAGGTGGTCCACAGGGCGAGGACGGGGGCGGCGACCACGGCCGCGACGACGGTGGTGGTCACCGCGCGGGTCCGCATCCGGTCGCGGCGGGCCGTGTGGTCCTTGGGGTCCATGGGGAAGCCGGTGGGCGCGAAGCGCGGGGCGCCGGCACGCGCGCGGGGCACGTGCAGCATCGCCATGTACGCGGCGGCCCGGGGCGCCTCGACGAGCGGCAGGCGGTCCGGGGGCAGGGCGCCGGCGCCGGGCCAGGGCCCCGCGGCGCCCACCCGCTCGGCGGCGCGGCGGCAGCGGGGGCAGTCGTCGACGTGCCGGACGAGCTCGGCGCGCAGGGTGGCCGAGAGGAGCACCCGGTGGTCGCCGGTGAGCCGGGCGACGGTGGGGCAGCTCCCGGTCTCGACGACGGCGAGGGCGGCGCGGGTGCGCTCGACCTCGCAGCCGGCGGTGGCGAGGAGCTCGCGGGCGGCGAGCGGGTCGAGGGAGAGGACGGCGGCGACCTGGCGGTGGTGGAGGCCGTGCCGCACGGCGAGCTCCAGGGCCTCGCGCTGCTCGGGCGTGGTGCCGGCCGCATCGGGCCAGGCGAGGAGGGCGAGTTCGGCGCGGTGCCGCTCGGCGGTCTCGGCGGAGACCCGGGGCGCCTCGGGCGGGGTGACGGCGGGGCGGCCGGTGTGGGCGCCCTGGCGCTTGCGGCGCTGCTCGCCGAGGGTGCGCAGACAGGCCCAGCGGGCGAGGGCGTACAGCCAGGCCGTGCGCCCGTCCTCGTCGGAGGGGCAGCGGCCCCGGTGGCGCTCGGCCACGGCGAGGACGTCGCCGAGGACGGCGGTGGCCGTGTCGTGGTCGCAGAGCACGGAGAGGCAGTACGTGAAGAGGCCGTCGAGGGCGGGCTCGTAGTGGGCGGGGGGCCGCCGGCCGAGCGTGCGCGGTCCCTGGTCCGTGGTGCGGTGCGCCCGGTGTGCGCCGGTGGTGCGTGCGGGGGTTTCCAGCCTGCTGCTCGTCACTGGGCGACCGTAGGCAAGAGCGGGGGCATTCTTCGTACCGGTCGCGCACTTCTCATCCCTACGGGTGAAGGTATCGCTCGAAAGAGGACAGGAACCCGGCGTTCCGTGGACGGGCCGTGCGGGCTCCGGACCCCGGTTCGCGGGGCCGGGGCCCGTTGTCGGTGGCGGCGGCTACGGTGGGGCGCATGGCTGCCCGTACGAAATCCGCCAAGGAGCGACCGTCCTACCGCTGCACCGAGTGCGGCTGGCAGACGGCCAAGTGGCTCGGCCGCTGCCCCGAGTGCCAGGCCTGGGGGACGGTGGAGGAGTACGGCGCGCCCGCCGTCCGGACGACCGCCGCGGGCCGGGTCTCCACCGCCGCCCTCCCCATCGGCCAGGTCGACGGCCGGCAGGCGACCGCCCGCTCGACCGGCGTCGACGAGCTGGACCGGGTCCTCGGCGGGGGGCTCGTGCCCGGCGCCGTGGTGCTGCTCGCGGGCGAGCCGGGCGTCGGCAAGTCGACGCTGCTGCTCGACGTGGCGGCGAAGGCGGCGAGCGACGAGCACCGCACGCTGTACGTCACGGGCGAGGAGTCCGCGAGCCAGGTCCGGCTGCGCGCCGACCGGATCGGCGCGATCGACGACCACCTGTACCTGGCGGCGGAGACCGACCTGTCGGCGGTCCTCGGGCACCTCGACGCGGTGAAGCCCTCGCTGCTGATCCTGGACTCGGTGCAGACGATCGCCTCGCCCGAGATCGACGGCGCGCCCGGCGGCATGGCGCAGGTCCGCGAGGTCGCGGGCGCGCTGATCCGGGCCTCCAAGGAGCGCGGGATGTCCACGCTCCTGGTCGGCCACGTCACCAAGGACGGGGCCATCGCGGGCCCCCGGCTCCTGGAGCACCTGGTCGACGTGGTGCTGAGCTTCGAGGGCGACCGGCACGCGCGCCTGCGGCTGGTCCGGGGCGTGAAGAACCGGTACGGGGCGACCGACGAGGTCGGCTGCTTCGAGCTGCACGACGAGGGGATCACGGGTCTCGCCGACCCGTCGGGGCTCTTCCTGACCCGGCGCGACGTGGCCGTGCCGGGCACCTGCCTGACGGTCACCCTGGAGGGCCGCCGGCCGCTGGTCGCCGAGGTGCAGTCGCTGACGGTGGACTCCCAGATCCCCTCCCCGCGCCGGACCGTCTCCGGTCTGGAGACCTCCCGGGTCTCGATGATGCTGGCGGTCCTGGAGCAGCGCGGCCGGATCAGCGCGCTCGGCAAGCGGGACATCTACAGCGCGACCGTGGGCGGCGTGAAGCTCTCCGAGCCGGCCGCCGACCTGGCGATCGCGCTCGCGCTCGCCTCCGCCGCGAGCGACACCCCGCTGCCGAAGAACCTGGTGGCGATCGGCGAGGTCGGGCTCGCGGGCGAGGTCCGGCGGGTGACGGGCGTGCAGCGGCGCCTCGCGGAGGCGCACCGGCTCGGCTTCACGCACGCGCTGGTCCCGACGGACCCGGGGAAGGTGCCGCCGGGCATGCGGGTGACGGAGGTCGCGGACATGGGCGACGCGCTGCGGGTCCTGCCGCGCGGGCGGCGCGCGAAGGCGCCGGAGGGCGCGGAGGGGTAGCGCGGGGCGGGCCGGGGGCGGGGGCGGGTGCCGCCCAGGGCCCCGGGTCCCGGGGCTGTGGGAAGGCGCCCCGGCGAGGGCCGGGCACAGCACCCGGCGCGGACGCGGCACGTCCCCGGAGCAGGCGGGGCCGGGCTTCCGGCGAGGACCCGGCAGGGCACCCGGACACGGGCGGGGCCGGGCTCCCGACCGGGGCTCTGCGGAACCCCGGCGCGGGCGAGGCCGAGCTCCCGGTCAGGGCCCGGGTGGGCCCCGGCGTGGGCGGGGCCAGGCTCCCGGCAAGGGCCCGGTCAAGGCCCCGGCAAGGATCCGGCAAAGCCTGCGGCAAGGGCCTGGCACGGTGTGTGACAAGGGTTTCGGCGTGGGGAAGGGTTGGTTCCGGCCCCGGGTGGGGACCCCTTCCGCACCACCCGCGTTCGGTCGGGGGCGGAGGGCGGCGGGGTGGTGTCGCTAGACTTTGCCCTGGTCTCGCCCATCCGTACGAGCCGGAGGAGTGCAGTGGCAGCCAAGGACGGGGCAGCAGCTCCTGGGAAATCCGGCGCGGGCTCCGGCAGTGAAGCGCTGATGCGCGCCGCCCTGAGCGCGGTCGCGCCGGGCACCGCCCTGCGCGACGGCCTGGAGCGGATCCTCCGGGGGAACACGGGCGGGCTCATCGTGCTCGGCCTGGACAAAGCGGTCGATTCGATGTGCACCGGCGGCTTCGTGCTGGACGTCGAGTTCACCGCCACCCGCCTGCGCGAGCTGTGCAAGCTCGACGGCGCGCTCGTCCTCGACAAGGACATCACCAAGATCCACCGGGCGGGCGTGCAGCTCGTCCCGGACGCCTCCATCCCCACCGAGGAGACCGGCACCCGCCACCGCACCGCGGACCGGGTCTCCAAGCAGTGCAACTTCCCGGTCGTCTCCGTCTCCCAGTCGATGCGCCTGATCGCGCTGTACGTGCACGGCGAGCGCCGGGTCCTGGAGGAGTCGGCCGCGATCCTGTCCCGCGCCAACCAGGCGCTCGCGACCCTGGAGCGGTACAAGCTCCGGCTCGACGAGGTGGCGGGCACGCTCTCCGCCCTGGAGATCGAGGACCTGGTCACGGTCCGGGACGTCACCGCCGTCGCGCAGCGCCTGGAGATGGTCCGCCGGATCGCCACCGAGATCGCCGAGTACGTGGTCGAGCTCGGCACCGACGGGCGGCTGCTCTCGCTCCAGCTCGACGAGCTGATCGCGGGCGTGGAGCCGGAGCGCGAGCTGGTGATCCGGGACTACGTGCCGGAGCCGACGGCCAAGCGCTCGCGGACGGTCGCGGAGGCGCTCACCGAGCTGGACGCGCTCACCCACACCGAGCTGCTCGAACTTCCCGTCGTGGCACGGGCGCTCGGCTACAGCGGCTCGCCCGAGACCCTCGACTCGGCCGTCTCGCCGCGCGGCTACCGGCTCCTCGCGAAGGTGCCGCGGCTGCCGGGCGCGATCATCGAGCGGCTCGTGGAGCACTTCGGCGGGCTGCAGAAGCTCCTCGCGGCCAGCGTCGACGACCTCCAGGCCGTCGACGGCGTCGGCGAGGCCCGCGCCCGCAGCGTCCGCGAGGGCCTGTCCCGGCTCGCGGAGTCCTCGATCCTGGAGCGGTACGTCTAAGGAGCGGTACGTCCAAGGAGCGGTACGTCCAAGGAGCGGTACGTCCAGGACCTACCGCTCCGTCGCGCCCCTCAGTCCTTGGCGAGCGTGAACGAGGCCGGGAGGATCTTCACGCCCGGCATCGCGGCCTCCACCAGGTAGGTGCCGGGGCCGGCCGGGCCCGCCGGGGCGGTGGCGCACCGCGGGGCGCTGCGCCCGCGGTCCCACTCCACGGTGTGGGTGGCGGTCGCGCCCGCGGGCAGGCGCAGCAGGAGCGGGGTGCCGGGGCGCGGGCAGTGGTCGGAGGACCAGACCTCGTCGTCCTTGGCGTCGCTGATCGTCAGGACCGCGTTGCGGGGGCCGAAGTCGGCCTTGCAGTCGACGTCCGAGGTGTTCTTCGCGACGAGCTGGAAGCGGGGCTTCTCCCCCGTCTCGTAGGTGACCTTGACGGACCTGAGCGTCAACTGGAGCGAGCCAGCAGGGCAGTTGGGGACCGTCGTGCCGGCCGGGAGCTGCTGGCCCGCGCCGGTGCCCGCGCCGCCGTCGCCACCCGCGCCGACGCCGTCACCGTTCTTGTCGGGGTCGCCCGACCCGGAGGTCCCGGCGGAGTCCGAACCCCCGGAGCCCGTACCGGCGTCCGTACCACCGGATCCGGAGCCGGAGCCGGTTCCGGAGCCGCCGGAGTCCGTGCCGCCGTTGCCGCCGGAGGCCCCGTCCTCCTCGCCCGACTCGTCGCGTCCGCCGGGCTGTTGGCTGATCGCGGGACCCGACCCGGAGGGCCCGGGCGTGATCGAGGGCGGGGTGGGCGACGAGCCGTTGGCGGAGTCGCTCGGCTTCCCGCCGCCCCCGCCGCCGGACGTCACGGCCCACACGGTGAGCAGGGCGAGGAGTGCCACCAGGCACACCGCCACCGCCCTCCGTCGCCAGTAGATGGTGGAGGGAAGCGGCCCGACCGGATTGCGCAAAGATCCCACGACCCGAACCTTACGAGAGATCGCGCCCAACTCCCGCCCCACCCGCCGCCCGAGACCGCAAGTTTTGCCGATGATCACATCCTTCTTTCCGGGAACTTTTTTCGGGCCCCGAGTGAAAACGGGGCCAACCAAAGCAAATCGGCGCCCCCCACTTTCGTCGGGGGTCGCTCTGGCCGATGGCCCGGGGCGAGGCGCTCCGGATTCCGGTTAGCGTCGTTCCCCATGGACACCCTCCTCGACCTCTCCGACCGTCTGTATCTCGACGTCGCCGACTTCGCCCACGCCACGCCGCACTGGTTCCAGTTGCTCGCCGAGGTCTGGACCGAGGCCGGACTGCTGCTCTTCGGCGTGCTCTTCGTGGCCGGCTGGTGGCGCTCCCGCGACGGTTCGAGCGGGACGATGGCGCTCGCGCTGCTCGCCCCGCTCGCCACCGCCTTCGGCTACGTGGTGAGCGAGGCGCTGAAGTCGCTGATCGACGAGGAACGTCCGTGCCGCGCGGTCGCCGGAGCGCCCGCCCCGCTCGTCACCTGCCCGCCCTACGGCGACTGGTCCTTCCCCAGCAACCACTCGGCCATCGCCGGAGCCGCCGCGATCGCGCTCGCCCTGTCCTGGCGCCGGCTGGGCCGCTTCACCGTGCCGATGGCGCTGCTCATGGCCTTCTCCCGGGTCTTCGTCGGTGTCCACTACCCGCACGACGTGACCGCCGGTCTGCTCCTCGGCGCCCTGGTCGCCTTCCTGGTGATGCGGTTCGCCGAGCGTCCGGTGCGGTCCCTGGTCGAGGCGGCCCGGTCGAGCCGGAACACGGTGGTGGTGTGGTGCGCGGGTCCGGGCCCCCGTACGCCCGCCCCGGCCGCCGCCCCCGCCGAGCCCTCCCTGTTCGACCCCGCGCCCCCGCAGGGGCCCGCCCCCGCCTCCCCGTACGGGTCCGCGCCCGCGTACGACGCTACTCCCGCCGCCCCGTACGGGTCCGCTCCCGCGTACGACGCCGCTCCTCCGTACGACGCCGCTCCTCCGTACGGCTCCGCCCCCGCGTACGGGTCCGCGTACGGGTCCGCGCCCGCCCAGGACCCCTCGGCCCCGTACGCCCACGACCCCTCGGCCCCCTACGGTTCCGCCCCCGCCGCCCCGTACGGTTCCGCTTCCCCATACGGCGCCCCCTCCCCCTACGGGGACCCCGCTGCCCCGTACGAGAACCCCGCCCCCTCCCCGTACGGGGACCCCGCTCCCCCGTACGGGGACCCCGCCTCCCCCTACGAGAACCCCGGGCAGGGTCGGCACGCGCCGTACGACGCGCACTGATCCCCCCGGAACCGTGTCAGGATCGTGGGTGCCATGACTTCCATCGACACGTCCTCCGCCGCCGGAGCCGCCGGGGCCTCCGGGATCCCCGGGGTGCCCGCCGTCCCCGCCGAGCTGCACCGGCCCGTCCTCGCCTGGTTCGACCAGCACGCCCGCGACCTGCCCTGGCGCCGCCCCGAGGCCGGTGCCTGGGGGGTCATGGTGAGCGAGTTCATGCTCCAGCAGACCCCGGTCGTCCGGGTCCTGCCGGTGTACGAGCAGTGGCTCGCGCGCTGGCCCCGCCCGGCCGACCTGGCCGCCGAGGCCCCCGGCGAGGCGGTCCGCGCCTGGGGCCGGCTCGGCTACCCGCGCCGCGCGCTGCGGCTGCACGCGGCGGCCACGGCCATAACGGAGCGGCACGGCGGGGACGTGCCGAGCGACCACGCGCAACTCCTCGCGCTGCCCGGCATCGGGGAGTACACGGCCGCCGCGGTGGCCTCCTTCGCCTACGGGCAGCGGCACGCCGTCCTGGACACCAACGTGCGCCGGGTCTTCGCCCGCGCGGCGACCGGCGTCCAGTACCCGCCGAACGCGACCACGGCCGCCGAGCGGCGGCTCGCCCGCGCCCTGCTGCCGGAGGACGAGGGGACGGCCTCCCGCTGGGCCGCCGCCTCCATGGAGCTGGGCGCCCTGGTGTGCACGGCGAAGAACGAGGACTGCGGGCGCTGCCCGATCTCCGGGCAGTGCGCCTGGCGGCTCTCGGGGAAGCCGGCGCACGACGGCCCGCCGCGGCGCGGCCAGACGTACGCGGGCACCGACCGGCAGGTCCGGGGGCGGCTCCTCGCCGTCCTGCGGGACTCGGCGGACCCGGTGGCGCGCGAGGCCCTGGACGCGGTCTGGGACGAGCCGGTGCAGCGGGCCAGGGCCCTGGACGGCCTGGTCGCGGACGGTCTCGTCGAGCCCCTGGACGGCGGCTTCTACCGCCTGCCCCTCTCCTGAGGCCCGCCTCCTCTCTCCTGAGGCCCGCCGCCCCTCTCTCCTGGGCCCGCCCGTCGCTCTCCCGGGTCCCCGGCCCCGAAACCCCTTCCTCCCCCGCTGTTACACAACCGATGGGTAGCCGTGCGTCCACCGACGGCTGCCCCGCACAGCCCCGTGACAACCGCTCCGTAGCGTCGTCCACGACACGAGGGAACAAGCAGGTCACGGGGATGGAGGCGGTTCGGATGAGGCACGGTGAGGTGCTCGACTTCGAGGAGTACGTACGCACGCGGCAGGACGCCCTGCTGCGCAGCGCGCGCCGTCTCGTGGCCGACCCCGTCGACGCCCAGGACCTCCTGCAGACGGCCCTGGCCCGTACGTACGGGCGCTGGGACGGCATCGCCGACAAGTCCCTCGCCGACGCCTACCTGCGCCGGGTCATGATCAACACCCGGACCGAGTGGTGGCGCTCGCGCAAGCTCGAAGAGGTGCCGACCGAGCAGCTCCCCGACGCGAGCGTGGCCGACGCGACCGAGCAGCACGCCGACCGGGCCCTCCTGATGGACGTCCTGAAGGTGCTCGCGCCGAAGCAGCGCAGCGTCGTCGTCCTGCGCCACTGGGAACAGATGAGCACGGAGGAGACGGCGGCGGCGCTCGGCATGTCGACCGGTACGGTGAAGTCCACGCTCCACCGCGCGCTCGCCCGGCTCCGGCAGGAGCTGGAGAGCCGCGACCTCGACGCCCGCGCCCTGGGGCGGGCCGGGGAGCGGACGACCGTACGAGGCGACGAAGGGGGGCGTGCGCGGTGCGCGGCATAGAGGACGGGCCCGACGACGAATCCGGCAGAAGCTCCGGACCCGACGACGGACCCGACGACGGACACGACCACCGATTCGACGACGGACACGACCACCGATTCGACCACCGATTCGACGCCGGATCCGGCAGAGGTTCCGGATCCGGCGACGGCTTCCGCGGCCCCGGCGGCGGCGACCGGCTCCCCGCCGGACGCCGCCGCCCTCGGCGTACCGCCCGGGTCGCGGGCGCCACGGCGACGGCCGGGCTCGTCGCCGTCGGCCTCTCCCTGGCGGCCTGCTCCACCGGCGGCACGGGCTCCCGCGACGAGGGCGCGGCCCGCAGCGACGGGATCGCCGCGGCCGCCCCCACCCCCTCCGCGTCGACCGTCACGGGCCCGCAGTCGGCGGAGCGGGTGGACCCGATCCGGCTGCTCAAGTCCGATCCGAAGATCAGCGAGCGGTTCAAGGCCGACCTGAAGCCGTGCGCGGCGGACTCGTACCCGGTGGACGCCTCCTACGGCAACCTCACGAACGCGCCCGCCCCCGACGTCGTCGTCAACGTGATGACCTGCGGTGACGGCATCGGCATCGGCACGTATGTCTACCGCAGCCGGAACGACGGCTACGAGAACGTCTTCGCGGCCGAGGACGCGGCGGTGTACGCCACGATCGACCGGGGCGACCTGATCGTCACCAAGCAGGTGTACGCGAAGGGCGACCCGGTCGCGTACCCCTCGGGCGAGGACGTGATCACGTACCGCTGGACCGGCAACAGGTTCACCCAGCACGACTGGGTCCACAACGACTACAGCCGGTCGGTCGGCGAGGGCGAGGGCCTGGAGCCCGCGCCGAGCCAGTCCCCCGCGGACTGAGCCGCACCCGAAGAGACGCAGGAAAGCGCGCCGAAGAGACCCGGAGAGCGCACGATCCCGGAGGAACCCCCACGATGGCCGAAACCCATGTCCTGTTCGTCGAGGACGACGACGTCATCCGTGAGGCCACCCAGCTCGCCCTGGAGCGGGACGGCTTCCGGGTCACGGCCATGCCCGACGGCCTCTCCGGCCTGGACTCCTTCCGGGCGCGGCGGCCGGACATCGCCCTGCTCGACGTGATGCTGCCGGGCATGGACGGCGTCAGCCTCTGCCGCCGGATCCGCGACGAGTCGACGGTCCCGGTGATCATGCTGTCGGCGCGCGCCGACTCCATCGACGTCGTCCTCGGCCTGGAGGCCGGGGCGGACGACTACGTCACCAAGCCCTTCGACGGCTCGGTCCTGATGGCCCGCATCCGGGCCGTGCTGCGCCGCTTCGGGCACGCCGGCGGCGGCGAGGCCGCCGAGGGGCCGGGGGACGGCGGGCTGCTCGTCTTCGGCGACCTGGAGGTCGACACCGAGGGCATGGAGGTCAGGAGGGGCGGGGCGCCGGTGGCGCTGACCCCGACCGAGATGCGGCTGCTCCTGGAGTTCTCGTCGGCGCCCGGCACCGTGCTGTCCCGGGACAAGCTCCTGGAGCGGGTCTGGGACTACGGCTGGGGCGGCGACACCCGGGTCGTGGACGTGCACGTGCAGCGGCTGCGGGCCAAGATCGGGCAGGACAGGATCGAGACGGTCCGCGGCTTCGGCTACAAGCTCCGGGGTCAGGGCGGGTGAGGCCGTTCCCCCTGCGCACCGGGGTCCGCTGGAAGATCGCCGTCGCCATCGCGGCGGTCGGCGCCCTCATCGCGGTCACCCTGAGCGTGGTCGTGCACAACGCCGCCCGGATCTCGATGCTCGACAACGCGCGCGAGGTCCAGATGGAGCGGCTGCTCTTCGCGCAGCGGCTGTACGAGACGTCGAAGCCGAAGGAGCCCCGCTTCGGCACCAAGATCAACGATCCGGCGCTGCCGCGGGAGCTCGACCGGCTGATGCGGGACAACCGGCGCGGGACGTACGTGCAGGAGCACCGGCACGGCGGGCCGCCCGACGTGTGGGCGGCCGTGCCGCTCGCCAACGGCGACGTCCTGTCGCTGCACATCCCCTTCGCCGACCGCAGCGCGAAGATCATGGGCGATCTGGACCGGGCGCTCGTCATCGGCTCGGTCTCGGTGGTCTTCGGCGGGTGCGCGCTCGGCGTGCTCATCGGCGGCCGGCTCTCGCGGCGGTTGCGGAAGGCGGCCGTGGCGGCCGGCCGGGTCGCCCAGGGCAACACGGACGTGCGGGTGCGGGAGGCGGTCGGCGGGGTCGTGCGGGACGAGACCGACGACCTGGCGTGGGCGGTCGACGCCCTGACCGACGCCCTGAACGAGCGGATCGAGGCCGAGCGGCGGGTCACCGCGGACATCGCGCACGAGCTGCGCACCCCCGTCACGGGGCTGCTCACGGCGGCCGAGCTGCTGCCGCCGGGGCGTCCGACGGAGCTGGTGCGGGACCGGGCGCAGGCGATGCGGACGCTGGTCGAGGACGTCCTGGAGGTGGCCCGGCTCGACAGCGCGTCGGAGCGGGCCGAGCTCCAGGAGATCGCGCTCGGGGAGTTCGTGGAGCGGCGGGTGCGGACCCTGGACCCCGAGGTCGTCGTCCGGGTCGTCCACGACTCCTGGGTGAACACCGACCCGCGCCGGCTCGAACGCGTCCTGGGCAACCTCCTCGCCAACGCGGCCAAGCACGGGAAGCCGCCGGTGGAGGTGACGGTCGAGGGCCGGGTGGTGCGCGTCCGCGACCACGGTCCGGGCTTCCCGGAGTCCCTCCTCAGGGAGGGCCCGAGCCGCTTCCGTACGGGGTCGAGCGACCGCGCGGGCCAGGGCCACGGCCTGGGCCTGACGATCGCGTCGGGCCAGGCCCGGGTCCTCGGCGCCCGGCTGACCTTCCGGAACGTGGCCTCCGAGGGGGCGCCGAACGGGGTGGGCGGGGCCATCGCGGTCCTGTGGCTCCCGGACCACGCGCCGACGACCACGGGCAGCTTCCCGATCCTGCGGCTGCCGGAGCAGTAGGGGCGTCCGGTACGGCGGTGGGGCCGCCGGTGCGACAGCGGGGCCGGGCCCCTTTTCCGGGACCCGGCCCCACCGCCGTACTCGGGTGTCTCAGACCTTCTCGGACACCTTCGCCGTACCGCCGTCGGCGGGCTCCTTCGCGGCGTCCGGTCCGGCGCCCCGGAGCGCCACCTCCTTGACGAAGAAGGCGAGGACGAAGGCGAGGACGGCGACCGCCGCGGCGAGCAGGAAGGCGCCGTGGGTGCCGGAGGCCACCGCGTGCTGGTAGGCCTCGCGGAGCTGCGCCGGGAGCTTGGCGAGGCTGGCCGCGTCGAGCTGGGCGGTCCGCGCCGTCAGCTCCGAGCCGCCCCGGGCGGCCATCTCGTCCTGGACGCGGCTGGTGAAGAGCGCGCCCATGATCGCGACGCCGAAGGAGGAGCCGAGCGTCCGGAAGAGGGTGGTGGAGGAGGAGGCGACGCCCATGTCCTTCATCTCCACGCTGTTCTGGGCGACCAGCATGGTGATCTGCATGAGGAAGCCCATGCCGGCGCCGAGGACGGCCATCCAGACCCCGGAGACCAGGCGCGAGGTGCCGGTGTCCATGGTGGAGAGCAGGAAGAGGCCGGCCGTCATGAGGGCCCCGCCCGCGATGGGGAAGACCTTGTACTTCCCGGTGCTGGTGGTGACGCGGCCGGCGACCAGCGAGACGACCATCATCGAGAGCAGCATCGGCAGGAGCAGCAGTCCGGAGTTGGTCGCGGAGGCGCCCTGGACGGACTGCTGGAAGAGCGGCAGGTAGAGGACCGCGCCGAACATCACGAAGCCGGCGACGAAGCCGATCAGGGACATCAGGGTGAAGTTGCGGCTGCGGAAGATGTGCAGCGGCACGATCGGGTCGCTCGCCCGGGTCTCCGCCCACAGGAAGGCGAGGAGCGCGGCGACGCCGCCGACCGCGAGGCCGACGATGGTGAGCGAGCCCCAGGCGTACTCGGTGCCGCCCCAGGTGGTGACCAGGACGATCGCGGTGATGCCGACGGTCAGCAGCGCGGCGCCGAGGAAGTCGATCCGGGTGTCCGTGCTCCGCGGCTTCTTCGGCAGGTGCAGGACGGTGGTGACCATGGCGAGGGCGACGACGCCGAGCGGCAGGTTGATGTAGAAGGACCAGCGCCAGCCCCAGTGGTCGGTGATGGTGCCGCCGACGAGGGGGCCGCCGATCATGGCGAGGGCCATCACGCCGGCCATCATGCCCTGGTACTTGCCGCGCTCGCGGGGCGGGATGAGGTCGCCGATGATCGCCATCACGCCGACCATGAGGCCGCCGGCGCCGAGGCCCTGGATCGCGCGGAAGCCGATGAGCTGGCCCATGTCCTGGGCCATGCCGCTGAGCGCCGAGCCGATCAGGAAGATCACGATCGAGGTGAGGAAGACGCCCTTGCGGCCGAACATGTCGCCGAACTTGCCCCAGAGGGGGGTGGAGGCGGCGGTGGCCAGGGTGTAGGCGGTGACGACCCAGGAGAGGTGCTCCAGGCCGCCGAGTTCGCCGACGATCGTCGGCATCGCGGTGCCGATGATCATGTTGTCCAGCATCGCGAGGAGCATCGCGATCATGAGGGCGAGCAGGACGACACGGACGCTGCGCGCCGGCGGGGCCTCTCCCTCTGGTGTTTGAACGGTCTGTTGCGTCGCCATGTCATTCCCTTACTTGCCGCCCGGCTAGTTACTACACTGGGTACGGTAGATCTGTAACTAGCCGGTCGTCAAGTAAGTTCTTTGGAAAGTGGAGGGCACCCCATGGCCCGAGGCAACACCCGTCAGCGCATCCAGGACGTGGCCCTCGAACTCTTCGCGGAGCAGGGCTACGAGAAGACCTCCCTGCGCGAGATCGCGGAACGCCTCGACGTCACCAAGGCGGCGCTCTACTACCACTTCAAGACCAAGGAAGACATCCTGATCGGGATCTTCCAGGACCTGACCAGGCCGATGGACGAGCTGATCGACTGGGCCCGGGAGCAGCCCCGCACGATCGGGACCAAGCGGGAGATCGTGCGCCGCTACCAGGTGGCGCTGCTCGCGGCGGCGCCGCTCTTCCGCTTCATGCAGGAGAACCAGGCCGCCGTGCGCGAGCTGAGCGTCGGGCTCACCTTCAAGGAGCGCATGATGTCGCTGACCGGCCTGCTGTACGACGACGACTTCCCCGTCAAGGAGAAGGTCCGCTGCATCAGCGCGGTCTTCACGCTCCACGCGGGCACGTTCTTCATGCAGAACGTCGAGGGCGACCCCGAGGAGAAGCACGAAGCCGTCCTCGAGGTCGCCCTCGATCTCATCGACGAGGCCCACCGGGCCTCATAGGTCCCCCTGCAGGGATCGGCGGATCAGATGCCGACGCCGTGGGCGCGCAGGAAGGCGGCCGGGTTGACGGCGGAGCCGTAGTTCGGGGTGGTGCGGATCTCGAAGTGCAGGTGGGGGCCGGAGGAGTTGCCGGTGTTGCCCGAGAGGGCGATCTTCTGGCCGGCGCCGACCTTCTGGCCGATCTTGACCTGGATCTTCGACAGGTGGGCGTACTGCGAGTACGTGCCGTTGCCGTGCTTGACCACGATGGCGTTGCCGTACGCGGGGCCGTCGCCGCCGCCGTACGGGCCGGCCTTCACGACGGTGCCGGTGGCGGCGGCCTTGACCGGGGTGCCGACCGGGACGGCGAAGTCCTGGCCGGAGTGCTTGTGGGCCCACATGGCGCCGCCCTGGTTGAAGCTGGCGCTGAGGGTGTAGGCGGCGACCGGCTTCACCCAGGCCGGGGCCTTCTTGGCGGTGACGGCCTTCTTGGTGGCGGTCGCCTTCACGGCGGTCGCCTTGACGGTGACGGTCTTCGCGGCGGCGGCCTTCACCTGGGCGGCGAGGTGCGCCTGGGTCTCGGCCTGGGCGGCGACGGCGGCGGACGCGGTCGCGGCGGTCGGGACGACGGCCTTGCCCTCGGCGGCGAAGGCGGACCCTGCTCCGGCCACCAGCGACGCCCCCAGGCCGGCAGTGGCGAGAGCGACGGCGGCGGCACGGGTGGCGGGGTTCATAACGCGCTTCGACATACGGGGGACAACCTCCGGGGAGTACGGGACCCGACGCGCTTTCGGTGCGGCGTCGGGCTTGCTCATCCTTGGTAACCCGGACCCCCATCCAGCCCAAAACACCCCATCTACGACATGACGTCGTAGCGATCACGGAGGAAGTTCAGGTCTTGACGACCTGGAACGGGGGCTTCGAAATCGGACATATCGACCCAAGGAAACCGGTTTAACCGCACCTCTCGGGGCCCCGAACCGCCCAGGAGGCCGGTCCGGGCCCGGCCCGGAGCCCGACGGATCCTCCGGCCCCCCGCTTCGCACCCGTACGTCCGAAATAAACGGCAATGTTCGCCACTATTGCGGTTAGTACCCCTCGAAACGCCTGTGCGCCTTGTCACCCGGGGGCCGTTCCGGATGGGACCTGGGTCACTCGGAAAGGCATTCCGCATGCGACCCGGGTCACGTGACGGGGGCCACTGAAAGGGGTTCCGGACGCACGGAAAGGCCCGGGAAAGCGGCCCGGGTCACACCCCCGGACCCCTCCCCGACCCCTCCCCCACTACGCTGACCGCTCCGCGGACACACAGGGGGTCACCATGGAACCGGCACTCATCGGCACACGCCTCGCCTCGGCCGCGATCGGACCGCTCCTGAAGAAGCTCCTGGTGGCCGAGGGCCCCGGGGCGGGACTCGTCCCCAAGGACGCCGAGGTCCGGCTCTCCGGCCTCGTCTCCTTCCGGGGCGAGAAGCGCGCCCTCACCGAGAAGGACGTCCGCGGGCTGGCGGCCACCCTGGTCGAGCGCTCCCGGCGGGGGGACGGGGAGCCGCCGTTCCCCGCCGACGAGACCGGGGCCGTCACCGACGCGCTGGCCGCGCACCTGCTGGCCCTCGGCGACCTCGACATGGACGACGTCCAGGCCGTCCGCCTCGGCCACCGCGACCTCGCCCGCCGGCTGCGGGCCGCCGCCCCGGCCCCCGACGGCCTCTCCACCGACTCGGTCCTCTACCTGGAGACCCTGACCGAGTGGGCCTGCCTCCACATCCTGGAGTTCTTCACCAGGCGCTCCACCTTCGTCGCCCGCAGCCTGGTGGAACAGACCCGCGCCCAGGCCGAGCTCCTCGCGAAGACGGACGAGCTGATCCGCCGGACCCCACGGGCGGAGACCCGGGACGCGGAGTTCGAGCGGCGCTACCTGGCCCACCTGGCGAAGAAGCACGGCCGCCTGACCATCTACGGCGTCGACCTGCACCACTCGCCGGACGAGTGGCCGCTGGACATGGCGTACCTGTCCCTGGAGGCGACGGGCGGGGAGGGCCCGCCCGAGACCTCCGGACGCCAGCGGGAACAGCCCTCCGTCCGCGCCGACCTCGCCCTCGCCCGCCACGAGAGGGTCCTCCTTCGCGGCCTCGCGGGCTCGGGCAAGACCACGCTCATCCAGTGGCTGGCGGTCTCGGCGGCGGAGACCGGGGGGCGGGACCGGCCGGAGGGCCCGGCGGAGGCCGGGGGGCGGCCCGAGGACATGGCGTACCTCCGGGGCCGCATCCCCTTCGTCCTGCCCCTGCGCGCCCTCACCCGCCACGGCGAGCGGCTCCCCTCCCCCGACCGCTTCCTGCCCGCCGCCGGCTGCCCGCTCACCCCGCCCGACGGCTGGGCCGACCGGGTCCTCGCGGCCGGCCGGGGCCTGGTCCTGGTCGACGGCATCGACGAGATCCCCGAGGCCGAGCGCGGCCGGGCCCGGGACTGGCTGCGCGACCTGCTCGGCGCGTACGAGGGCAACCGCTGGCTCGTCACCTCGCGCCCCACCGCCGTACGGGACGACTGGCTGGCCCCGGACGGCTTCACCGAACTGACCCTCGCGCCCATGGCCCGCGCGGAGGTCACCACCTTCGTACGCCGCTGGCACCGGGCCGCCGGGCCGGACGCGGCGGTGTACGAGCAGCCGCTCCTGGACTCCCTGCGCACCGCCGAGCACGTGGCCCAGCTCGCCACCAACCCCCTGATGTGCGGTCTGATCTGCGCCCTCCACCGCGACCGGCGCGGCTTCCTGCCCCGGGGCCGCAAGGCGCTGTACGAGGCGGCCCTGTCCATGCTCCTGTCCCGGCGGGACCGCGAGCGGGACATGGGCGCCCCGACCGGCCTCGCCCTGGACGAGGCCCCGCAGATCCAGCTGATCCAGCGCCTGGCGTACTGGCTGACGCTGAACGGGCGCACGCAGATGGACCGCGACCGCGCCTCGTCGATCGTGACCGGGGCCGTCCCGGCGGTCCTGGAGGCCTCGGCGCACCCGCCGGAGAAGGTCTTCACCCACCTCCTCCACCGCAGCGGCCTCCTGCGCGAGCCCACGGCCGACACGGTCGAGTTCGTCCACCGCACCTTCCAGGACTACCTGGCCGCGAAGGCCCTCGTGGACCACTGGGACATCGGCGTCCTCGTCCGCCACGCCACCGACGACCAGTGGGAGGACGTGATCCGCATGGCGGTGGGCCACGCGAGGCCGCGCGAGTGCGCGGAGATCCTGGGAGAGCTGCTGAAGGCGGCGGACGCGACGGAGAACCGCCGGACGCGGCTGCGGCTGACGCTGCTGGCGGCGACGGCTCTGGACCACGCGACGGAGTTGCCTCCGGCGGTCCGGGAAGAGGTGGTGCGGCGGACGTCGGAGGTGATCCCGCCCCGCACACCCGAGGAGGCCCGGGAACTCGCGGCGGTCGGCCCGCTGGTTCTCGAACTGCTGGGTGCGCCGGAGGAGCTGACCGACGAGGAGGCCTACACCTCGGTGATCACCGCGACCCACGTCATGGCCGACGCGGCCCTCCCCTACCTCGCCCGCTTCGTACGGCACCCATCTCTGGCGGTCCGCTCACAGCTCGTCTGGGCGTGGCCCCGGTTCGACATGGAGCGGTACGCCGAGGAGGTCGTCGCACGGCTGGCCCCGGATCAGCTGTTCCACACCGTGACGAACGACGAGCAGGTCGGCGTCCTGGCCGCGCTCGGGCTCCGGCCCGAATGCCTGGACATCCGCTACGGCGTCACGGAGCACGGTTTGCGGCTGTTGCGTCCGCTCCTTCCTCACGTCCGACGCCTCGACCTCCGCAACAGCGGAGCGGCAGTGCTCGAACACGTCGCCGACTTCGAACTGCCGGACGTGACGGACGTGTACCTACGAGTCGAGTCCGATCAACCGCCCTTCGAGTCGCTCGCCCGCGCCTTTCCCGGTCTCCGGGAACTCCACCTCTACGGCGACGACCTGCCCTCCTCGTACGACCACTCCGTGCTGGAACCCTTCCGGGAGCTGCACACCGTCAACATCTACAGCATCCAGGGCAGCTGGCCACCTCTACCAGGATGGTGAAAAGGGAGCGGCCCCGGAACCATCAGGTTCCGGGGCCGCCCCTTCGTACGCGCTACAGGCTCAGCGCAGCGTCACGCGTCCTTCGAGAGGTTCGGGCCCGGGCCGCCCGCCGCCTCGACCGGCGGGGCGTCCGGCAGGGCCGACTTCTCCTCGCCGCGGAAGGTGAACTTGCGCTCCTCGCCCTCGCCCTCCGTGTCCACGACCACGATGTGACCGGGGCGCAGCTCGCCGAAGAGGATCTTCTCCGAGAGCGTGTCCTCGATCTCGCGCTGGATCGTCCGGCGCAGCGGCCGGGCGCCCATCACCGGGTCGTAACCCTTCTTGGCGAGCAGCTCCTTCGCGGACTGGGAGAGCTCGATGCCCATGTCCCGGTCCTTCAGGCGCTCGTCGACGCGGCCGACCATCAGGTCGACGATCTGGAGGATGTCGTCCTGGGTCAGCTGCGGGAAGACGATGATGTCGTCCACGCGGTTGAGGAACTCCGGGCGGAAGTGCTGCTTCAGCTCGTCGCTGACCTTCGCCTTCATCCGCTCGTAGTTGGACTTCGTGTCGCCCTGGGCCGCGAAGCCCAGGTTGAAGCCCTTCGAGATGTCCCTGGTCCCGAGGTTGGTCGTCATGATGATGACCGTGTTCTTGAAGTCCACGACCCGGCCCTGGGAGTCGGTCAGGCGACCGTCCTCCAGGATCTGGAGAAGGGAATTGAAGATATCGGGGTGGGCCTTCTCGACCTCGTCGAAGAGGACGACGGAGAACGGCTTGCGGCGCACCTTCTCGGTGAGCTGGCCGCCCTCTTCGTAGCCGACGTATCCGGGCGGCGAACCGAAGAGGCGGGAAACCGTGTGCTTCTCGCTGAACTCCGACATGTCGAGGGAGATCATCGCGTCCTCGTCGCCGAAGAGGAATTCGGCGAGGGCCTTCGACAGCTCGGTCTTACCGACACCGGACGGGCCGGCGAAGATGAACGAGCCACCGGGGCGCTTCGGGTCCTTCAGACCGGCCCGCGTACGGCGGATCGCCCGCGAAAGACCGATGACGGCGTCCTTCTGGCCGATGACGCGCTTGTGGAGCTCGTCCTCCATGCGCAGCAGACGCGAGGACTCCTCCTCGGTCAGCTTGAAGACCGGAATGCCGGTGGCGGTCGCGAGGACCTCGGCGATCAGCTCGCCGTCGACCTCGGCGACGACGTCCATGTCGCCGGCCTTCCACTCCTTCTCGCGCTTGGCCTTCGCGGCGAGGAGCTGCTTCTCCTTGTCGCGCAGGGACGCGGCCTTCTCGAAGTCCTGCGAGTCGATCGCGGACTCCTTGTCGCGGCGGACGCCGGCGATCTTCTCGTCGAACTCGCGGAGGTCCGGCGGCGCGGTCATCCGGCGGATGCGCATCCGGGAACCGGCCTCGTCGATCAGGTCGATCGCCTTGTCCGGCAGGAAGCGGTCCGAGATGTACCGGTCGGCCAGGGTCGCGGCCTGGACGAGGGCCTCGTCGGTGATGGAGACCCGGTGGTGGGCCTCGTACCGGTCGCGCAGACCCTTGAGGATCTCGATGGTGTGCGGCAGCGACGGCTCGGCGACCTGGATGGGCTGGAAACGGCGCTCCAGGGCCGCGTCCTTCTCCAGGTACTTCCGGTACTCGTCGAGCGTGGTGGCGCCGATGGTCTGGAGCTCACCGCGGGCCAGCATCGGCTTGAGGATGCTGGCGGCGTCGATCGCGCCCTCGGCGGCGCCCGCACCCACGAGGGTGTGGAGCTCGTCGATGAACAGGATGATGTCGCCGCGGGTGCGGATCTCCTTGAGGACCTTCTTCAGGCGCTCCTCGAAGTCACCGCGGTAGCGGGAGCCGGCGACCAGGGCGCCGAGGTCCAGGGTGTAGAGGTGCTTGTCCTTGAGGGTCTCGGGCACCTCGCCCTTGACGATGGCCTGGGCCAGGCCCTCGACGACGGCGGTCTTGCCGACGCCGGGCTCGCCGATGAGCACCGGGTTGTTCTTGGTGCGGCGGGACAGCACCTGCATGACCCGCTCGATCTCCTTCTCGCGCCCGATGACCGGGTCGAGCTTGGATTCGCGGGCCGCCTGGGTGAGGTTGCGGCCGAACTGGTCGAGGACCAGGGACGTCGAGGGGGTGCCCTCGGCAGGACCGCCGGCCGTGGCGGCTTCCTTGCCCTGGTAGCCGGAGAGCAGCTGGATGACCTGCTGCCGGACCCGGTTGAGATCGGCGCCCAGCTTCACGAGGACCTGGGCGGCGACGCCCTCGCCCTCGCGGATCAGGCCGAGCAGGATGTGCTCGGTGCCGATGTAGTTGTGGCCGAGCTGGAGGGCCTCCCGGAGCGACAGCTCCAGGACCTTCTTGGCACGAGGGGTGAAGGGGATGTGCCCGGACGGGGCCTGCTGGCCCTGGCCGATGATCTCCTCCACCTGCTGGCGGACCGCCTCGAGCGAAATCCCGAGGCTCTCCAGGGCCTTAGCGGCGACACCCTCACCCTCGTGGATAAGGCCCAGAAGGATGTGCTCGGTGCCGATGTAGTTGTGGTTGAGCATCCGGGCTTCTTCCTGAGCCAGGACGACAACCCGCCGCGCGCGGTCGGTGAACCTCTCGAACATCGTTAATCGCTCCTCAGAGCGGTCAGTCAGTTAGGGGTCGATCCCCTCCCTGTCCTTCCGCAGCTTAGTCCCGCAAGCGGGGACCGCTCATTCCAACTGCCGACATCCGTCCGGATCACCCCCTTGTCCGTGGGGAGACCTGCTGCCGAACAGCCGACAAATGCTCCAACCCGATGGTGCGAGACGATGTTCCCGCAGGCCAAGTAGTTACCCGCGCCCGCAGTACGCCGATGGCGAACGTGAGACGCCGAAGCCCGCGGGGTCACCCCTCTCCACTAGGAATGTCTTACCCGTAAGCACCGACACTCCATGCCGCGCACCCCGGTTCCCTCCGCTACCAGCGAACACCCTTGCGCGCGCGAATGCACTCGTACCCCCCATCCCGGACACCTTGCGCGTCCGGCGGGGGACCGTGCGTCACGGCGGAGCGCCTCGGGAATGCCTCGGGAAGGCTCCGAAAGGGCTCCGGAACGGCGCCCGGCGCGTAACCAAGTCGCCCTCGCGGGAGTTCCCCGGGCATGGCCCTCACCGTTCCGTCCCCCCGCGCGCCGCTCGACGACGATCCGGCGCGGTGGTACGAGGACCGGCTCGGCTGGGCGACGGCGGCGGGTCCGCCGGTGGCGCTGCTCACCGGGCGGCGCTTCGACGTCCTGGAGCTGCCCGCCGCGGCCGGCCGCGGCGTCCTGCGCCGGGTGGGCACGGCGACCGGGCCGGTGGCCCTGGCCGGGTCCCGGATGCGGCTCCTGGTGGCCGCGGGGAGCGCGGAGGAGCTGCCGGGGCTGCTCGACTGGCTGGAGTGGGGCGGGATCGCCCTGGACCTCGCGGCCCTCGGCACCGGCGGCCGGATGGCCGCGCCCCCTCCCCCGGGGCGGGACGGCTCCGGCGCGCCGGACGCCGCGGTGTGGCTGCGGGCCCCCGTGCCGGGCCGTGAGGTCGAGCCCTCGCTCCCGGCCGTGCGGGCCGCGCCGTGGGGCGGAGGGGGCGCCCCCTGCCTGGTGCGGCTCGTGGCCGCCGCCGCCGTCGAGTGCCACCGGGTGCGGCTGCTGAGTGCGCGGGCCCGCGGGCCGGCGGCTCAGCAGCTGTCGCCTCAGCGGTTCGCGTCCTCGTAGGCGGCCTTGACCTTCGCCGGGACGCGGCCGCGGTCGTTCACCTCGTGACCGTTCTCCTTGGCCCACGCGCGGATCTTCGCGGTGTCGGCGCTGCCGCCCGCGGCGGCCCGGCCCTTGCCGCGGGGTGCGGTGGCGCGGCCACCCGTCCGCCGGCCGCTCTTGGTGTACGGCTCGAGCAGACCGCGGAGCTTTTCCGCGTTGGCGGTGGTGAGGTCGATCTCGTAGGTCTTGCCGTCCAGCGCGAACGTCACGGTCTCGTCCGCCTCGACGCCGTCGAGGTCGTCGACAAGAAGGACCTGAACCTTCTGTGCCACCGGATTTCCTTTCATCGAAAATGCAGTACGCGGAAAGGAAACCGCTTTTCCCGGAAAAACACAAACCCCTGGGAGAGGTTCAGATCCCCGACGGTGCGGGAAACGTGCGCGTTTCGGACATAGGGTTCCGGGTCAGAGGTGCAGAAGCATCCGGCTGTTGCCCAAGGTGTTCGGCTTCACTCGTTCGAGACCGAGGAACTCCGCGACTCCCTCGTCATAGGAACGCAGGAGCTCGCTGTAGACATCTCCGTCGACCGGGGTCTCGCCGATCTCGACGAAGCCGTGCTTCGTGAAGAAGTCGACTTCGAAGGTCAGGCAGAATACCCGCCGCACCCCGAGCCATCGGGCGGTGTGCAACAACTTGTCGAGCACCTGATGTCCGACGCCGGCTCCCCTGAACTCGGGATCGACGGCGAGAGTGCGCACTTCGGCGAGGTCTTCCCACATCACGTGGAGTGCGCCGCAGCCGACGACGACGGCGTCCTCGTCGCGTTCCGCGACCCAGAACTCCTGGATGGACTCGTAAAGGGTGACGGTCGCCTTGTCGAGCAGGATGCCGCGCCGGACGAAAGGATCGACGAGTCGGCGGACCGCCGCGACGTCACTGGTGCGGGCCCTGCGGACGGTGACGGCTTTGGCGGGGGCCGGAGAGGCGGCCGGGGATGCGGACGACGACATGGGGGGACGCTATCGCTCCTCGGGCCCGGTTCCTCCGGCGCCCTCCTCGGGCGGGGCGGGCGGGGGCGCGGAGATCGGGGTGTCCCTCTGGACGATGCGAATGGCGTCGTCGAGGGCTTCGCGCTGGCCCGGCGACATCATGCCGAAGAAGGCGACGAGCGCGGCGGCGGGATTGTCACTCCGGCTCCACGCCTCGTTCATCAGTGCGGCCGCGTAGGCGGCGCGGGTGGAGACCGCCGTATACCGATAGGCGCGGCCTTCGACTTCCCTGCGGACCCAGCCCTTCTGGTGGAGATTGTCCATGACGGTCATGACGGTGGTGTAGGCGATGGACCGTTCCTGCTGGAGGTCCTCCAGAACTTCCCGGACGGTCACCGGGCGGTTCCATTGCCACACGCGCGTCATGACGGCGTCTTCGAGCTCTCCCAAAGGACGGGGCACAGCGCCACCATAGTGCGCAAAGCGTCCACAAGCGTCGATTGACGGCGGAAAACCGAGCGGAACGGGGCGCGGTCGAGCAAAAAAGGACGCACGGCCCCGTGAGGCCGTGCGTCCCGGGTGGCGCGGGCCCCGGTGGGGTCAGGAAGCGGTGGAACCGTCCGCCTGGCGGGCGGCCTCGGCGCGGGCGAGCGCGGCGTCGACGATCGCGTCCTCCTTGGCCTTGTTCGGACCGCCCTGGCTCTTGACGATCGTGACGACGAGGCCGATGAAGAAGGCGGCCATCACGACGGGGGGCAGGAGCGCGGATACGTATTCCATGACGAACAGAGTAGCTATCCGGCGGCCCGCTCCTCGGGCGGGGGCGGCGGAACGGGCCGCCGGCGCGGCGGGAACACCTCGGAGGGCTTGGGCACCGGGCGCTCCGCCGGGGCGGGCGGGGTCGGCCTGGGCCCGTCGGCCGCCGCGCGTCCGCCGGGCAGGGCGAGCAGCCGGGCCCGGGGGGCACGGTCCGCCGCGGGGGCGGTGGCCTGGACGACCCGGGCCAGGCGCGCGCGTACGGAGCGCTCGGCGAGGCCCTGGCAGCGGGCGAGCAGCTCGGCGGCGGCGGGGTTGCGGCGCAGTGCCCGCAGGGCGGCGAGGTCGTCGGCCCCGGGGTCGTACCCGGCGGCCAGCGCGTCCCGGAGGAGCTCCAGGTAGCCGCCGAGGGAGCCCGGCAGGGCCTCGCGGTAGCGGGCCAGGTCCGCGAGGAGGAAGGCGCGCAGCCGACCGGCCTCGCGTACCGCCTCGTCCACGGATTCGGCCAGGCGCAGGCAGTCCTGGACGTCCTCGTCCTGAAGGGGGGCGGGGTGAAGGGCGATGGCAAGGGCGCGGCGGAGCACACGCAGCTCGTCCGCGCCGAACACCATGCCGCCACGGGATCCGTATGGCGTGGGCATGGGCCGACGGTACGCGCTAATCGGACAATTTTCGCTTAGCGATCATTACGGCGCGCCGCGGGGCAGCCGTTCGGCGGTCCTCCGGCCGTGCGGCCGCCCGGGGAGGCGACCGCGGCGCGGGCTACATGCGCGACACGTTCCGCTCGTACACCAGGCGCAGGCCGATCAGGGTCAGCCAGGGCTCGTGCTCGTCGATCTCCGTGGACTCGCCGAGGACCATCGGGGCCAGGCCGCCCGTCGCGATCACCGTCACGTCGTCGGGGTCGCCCTTCGGGCCGACCAGCTCGCGCTTCATCCGGGCCACCACGCCGTCGACCTGGCCCGCGTAGCCGTAGATGATGCCCGACTGCATCGCCTCGACCGTGTTCTTGCCGATCACGTTCCGCGGGCGGGCCAGCTCGATCTTGCGGAGCATCGCCCCGCGCACGCCGAGGGCCTCCACCGAGATCTCGATGCCCGGCGCGATCGCCCCGCCCGCGTACTCCCCGCGCGCGGTGACCGCGTCGTACGTCGTCGCCGTGCCGAAGTCGACGACGATCGCCGGGCCGCCGTACAGCTCGACCGCCGCGACCGCGTTGATGACGCGGTCCGCGCCGACCTCCTTCGGGTTGTCGGTGATGATCGGGACGCCCGTCTTGACGCCCGGCTCCACCAGGACCGCCGGCACGTCCCCGTAGTACCGGCGGGTGACCTCGCGCAGCTCGTGCAGGACCGAGGGGACCGTCGCGCAGATCGCGATCCCCTCGATGCCGTCGCTCAGCTCGACGCCGAGCAGCGGGTGCATGCCCATGAGGCCCTGGAGCAGGACCGCCATCTCGTCGGCGGTCCGGCGCGGATCCGTGGAGATCCGCCAGTGCTCGACGATCTCGTCCCCGTCGAAGAGGCCGAGGACCGTGTGCGTGTTGCCGACGTCGATGGTGAGCAGCATCAGGCCCGCACCTCGCGCAGGTCGAGGCCGATGTCGAGGATCGGGGAGGAGTGGGTGAGGCCGCCGACCGCCAGGTAGTCGACGCCGGTCGCCGCGTACGCCGCCGCGTTCTCCAGGGTGAGGCGGCCCGAGGACTCCAGGACGGCGCGGCCCGCGACGAGCGCCACGGCCTCCTCGGTCTCGCCCGGGGTGAAGTTGTCGAGCAGGATCAGGTCGGCGCCCGCGTCCAGGACCTCGCGGACCTGGTGCATCGTGTCGACCTCGACCTCGATCGGCACCTCCGGGAACAGCTCGCGCACGGCCTTGAAGGCCTCGGCGACGCCGCCGGCCGCCACCACGTGGTTGTCCTTCACCAGGGCCGCGTCGGACAGCGACATGCGGTGGTTGACGCCGCCGCCGCAGCGGACCGCGTACTTCTCCAGGGCGCGCAGGCCCGGCGTCGTCTTGCGGGTGTCGCGGACCTTGGCCTTCGTGCCCTCCAGGGCGTCCGCCCACGCGCGCGTGGCGGTGGCGATCCCGGAGAGGCGGCACAGGATGTTGAGCGCGCTGCGCTCGCCGGTGAGCAGGTCGCGGGTGCGGGCGGTGACGCTCAGGAGCTTCTGCCCGGCCTCGACGCGCTCGCCGTCCTCGACGTGCCGCTCGACCTCGAACGCGTCGGTGCAGACGATCGACAGGACCGCCTCCGCGACCCGCAGGCCGGCCACCACGCCGGCCTCGCGGGCGGTGAAGTCGGCGGTGGCGACGGCGTCCTCGGGGACGGTCGCGACGGTGGTCACGTCGACCCCGCCGTCGAGGTCCTCCGCGATCGCCAGGTGGGCGACGTCCTCCACCTGGACCGGGTCGAGGCCGGCGTCGGCGAGCAGCCCGGCGAGCGCCGGGTCGAGCCCGCACTCGAACTCCTCGCCGCCGCAGCCGCAGCCGTCGCCGCAGCCGCCGGCCTCCTCCGCGGCCGCGCCGGGGGCGCTGATCTGGATGAGGGGGACGTCCACGGGCTCGGGACGGGCTTCCTCGGGCGTGCTCACTTGCTGCTCCCTGGGGGCGTCGACGGTGGGGGGAAGGAAGGGTCAGGCGGTGACGGTGGCGGGGAAGTCGTACGTGTCGGTCGTGCGGACGTCGAGCGTCCGCCCCGGCGACAGGCGTACGACGAGGTGCCGGCGCCAGTGCGCGTCGTCGCGGTCCGGGCGGTCCTCGCGCCAGTGGCAGCCGCGGGTCTCCTCGCGGCGGCGGGCGGCGGCGACCAGGACCCGGGCGACGCACAGCAGGTTGGTGGTCTCCCAGGAGTCCACGCCCGGCTCGGCGGCCTTGCTGTCGTCGGTGCCGCCCGCCACGGCCTCCTCGTGCAGCGCGTCGAGGGCGTCGGCGGCCTCCCGGAGGCTGGCCTCCGAGCGCAGCACCCCGGCGCCGTTCGTCATGATCCGCTGGATGCGGGTCCGGGCGTCCGTCGCGGGCAGCGGCAGGACCGCCGGGGCCGGGTGCGGCACCGGGGCGCCCGCCGCGCGCGGGGCGGCCGCCACGACGTCCTCGACGATCCGCTCGGCGAAGACCAGGCCCTCCAGGAGCGAGTTCGAGGCGAGCCGATTGGCGCCGTGGACGCCCGTGCAGGCCACCTCCCCGCACGCGTACAGGCCGGGGACGGTGGTCCGGCCCCGCAGGTCCGCGCGGACGCCGCCGGAGGCGTAGTGGGCGGCCGGGGCCACCGGGATCGGCTCGGTGACCGGGTCGATGCCGTGGGCGCGGCAGGCGGCCAGGATCGTCGGGAAGCGCCGCTCCCACATCTCGGCCCCGAAGTGCCGGGCGTCGAGGTACATGTGCTCGGCGCCCTGCTCCTGCATCCGGCGCGTGATCGCCTTGGCGACGACGTCCCGGGGCGCCAGCTCGGCCAGCTCGTGCTGCCCCAGCATGAAGCGGACCCCGTCCGCGTCGACCAGGTGCGCGCCCTCGCCCCGTACCGCCTCGGAGACCAGCGGCTGCTGGCCCTCGGCGCCCGCGCCCAGGAAGAGCACGGTCGGGTGGAACTGGACGAACTCCAGGTCGGAGACCTCGGCCCCGGCGCGCAGCGCGAGCGCCACGCCGTCGCCGGTCGAGACCGGCGGGTTGGTGGTGGCCGAGAAGACCTGGCCCATGCCGCCGGTGGCGAGGACCACCGCGGGCGCGTGGACCGCGCCGACGCCGTCGTGCCGGCCCTCGCCCATGACGTGCAGGGTCACGCCGGCCGTGCGCCCCTCGGCGTCCGTGAGGAGGTCCAGGACGAGGGCGTGCTCGATCGTGCGCACGCCCCGGTCGCGTATCGCCTCGACCAGGGCGCGGGAGATCTCGGCGCCGGTCGCGTCGCCGCCCGCGTGGGCGATCCGGCGCCGGTGGTGGCCGCCCTCGCGGGTCAGCGCGATCTCGCCCTCGGAGGTCTTGTCGAAGTCGGCGCCGGTCTCGATGAGGCGGCGGACGGCGTCGGGGCCCTCGGTGACCAGGGTCCGCACGGCCCGCTCGTCGCAGAGCCCGGCGCCCGCGACGAGGGTGTCGTCGAGGTGCTGCTCGGGGGTGTCGCCCTCGCCGAGTGCGGCGGCGATGCCGCCCTGCGCCCAGCGGGTGGAGCCGTCGTCGAGCCGGGCCTTGGTGACCACGACCGTGCGGAGCCCGGCGGCGGTGCAGCGCAGGGCGGCGGTGAGGCCGGCGACGCCGGAGCCGACCACCACGACGTCGGCGTCGATGGCCCAGCCCGGCTCGGGGGCGTGCAGCCGTATTCCGGTCACGTGGCGGCTCCGAGGTTCAGGGGGACGTTGTCGATGAGCCGCGTGCTCCCCACGCGCGCGGCGACGGCGAGGACCGCCTCTCCCTGGTGGTCGTCGGGGACCTCGGTGAAGTCCGCCGGGTCCACGAGGGCCAGGTAGTCGAGGGTGAGCGGCGGCTCCGCCTTGCCCGCCTCGTCCAGGACGGCGCGGGCGGCGGCCCGTACGGCTCCGGCGCCGGCGCACTCGGCGGCCTGCGCGACCGCGTGGGCGTCGGCGGCGGCCCGGGCCTCCCCGAGCCGGGAGAGCGCCTCGGCCCGGTTCTCGGCCCGGTCCCGGACGCCCGGCAGGGCGGCGGCACGCGCGCGCAGCGCCTCCTGGGCGGCGAGCCGCTCCCGGCCGGCGAACAGCGCGCGGGACAGCGCGAGGGCGGTGCGGCGCTCCCCGGGCGACAGGTAGCGGTTGCGGCTGGAGAGGGCCAGGCCGTCGTCCTCGCGGACGGTCTCCACGCCGACGATCTCGACCGGGAAGTTCAGGTCGCGGACCATGCGCCGGATCAGGGCGAGCTGCTGGGCGTCCTTCTGACCGAAGAAGGCCAGGTCGGGGGCGGTGAGGTGGAGCAGCTTGGCGACGACGGTCAGCATGCCGTCGAAGTGGCCGGGCCGGGAGGCGCCTTCGAGCCGCTCCCCCATGGGGCCCGCGGTGATCCGCACCTGCGGCTCGCCGCCCGGGTAGACCTCGTCCGCGGAGGGCGCGAAGACGACGCTCGCGCCCTCGTCGAAGGCCAGCTCCAGGTCGGCGTCCAGGGTGCGGGGGTAGCGGTCGAGGTCCTCGCCCGCGCCGAACTGGAGCGGGTTGACGAAGACGGTGACGACGACGAAGCCGTCCTCCCCCACGCGCGCGCGTGCGGCGCGGATCAGGGTCGCGTGGCCCTCGTGGAGGGCGCCCATGGTCATGACCACGGCGTTGCCCCCGGGCAGGCCGTGACGGACGACGGCGTCACGGAGGCTCCCGGCCGTGGGGACCAGCTCGGCGGGCAGGTGACGACCGGGCCGGCCGGGGGCGGAAGCCGGGCCGGAGGCCGAGGCCCGGTCGGAAGCCGAAGCCGGATCGGAGGCCGAAGCCCGGTCGGAAGCCGGGGCCCGGTCGGAGGCCGAGGCCCGGTCGGAAGCCGAGGCCCGGTCGGAGGCCGAGGCCCGGTCGGAAGCCGAAGCCGGATCGGAGGCCGAAGCCCGGTCGGGGGTCGGGTGGGAGGCGGAAGCCAAGCCGGGGGCGGAAGCCGAGGCCGGATCGGAAGCCGAAACCCGGCCGGGGGCGGAAGCCGGGCCGGAGGCCGAGGCCTGCTCGGAGGCGGAAGCCGGGCCGGAAGCCGAAGCCCGGTCCGGGGTCGGGTCGGGGGCCCCGGCACGGGTGCGCGGGCTCATCGGTCGTCTCCTTGCGGCCCGTCGGCGGATCCGGTCGTGCCGGTCGCGCCCGCCGGGGTCTCGGCGAGCACCCCCAGCAGGTCTTCGGCCAGCTCGGGCTTGAGCAGGCCGTGGGCGAGCGCCCGGTCGGCGGTCGTACGGGCCATCGCCAGGTACCCGGTGACGGTGCCGGGCGCGTGCTTGCGCAGTTCGGCGACGTGGGCGGCGACCGTGCCGGCGTCGCCGCGCGCGACGGGGCCGGTCAGGGCCGCGTCGCCGGACCGCAGGGCGTTGTCCAGGGCGGCGCCCAGGAGGGGGCCGAGCATCCGGTCGGGGGCGGCGACCCCGGCCTTGTGGAGCAGCTCCATCGACTGGGCCACCAGGGTGACCAGGTGGTTCGCGCCGAGGGCGAGGGCCGCGTGGTAGAGCGGGCGGGCCTCCTCGGCGATCCACTCGGGCTCCCCGCCCATCTCGATGACCAGGGCCTCGGCGGCGAGCCGCAGCTCCTCGGGCGCGGTCACCCCGAAGGAGCACCCGGCGAGCCGCTGCACGTCCACGGCGGTGCCGGTGAAGGTCATGGCGGGGTGCAGGGCGAGCGGCAGGGCGCCGGCCTGGCGGGCGGGGTCGAGGACCCGCGCCCCGTACCGCCCGGAGGTGTGCACGAGCAACTGGCCCGGCCGCACGGCCCCGGTGTCCGCGAGGCCCTCGACCAGACCGGGCAGGGCGTCGTCGGGGACGGTGAGCAGGACCAGGTCGGCGAGGGCGAGGACGCGCGCGGGCTCCACGACCGGCACGTCCGGCAGGAGCTCGGCGGCGCGCCGCCGCGAGGCGTCGGAGACCGCCGAGACGGCGACGGGGCGGTGTCCCGCGAGCCGGAGGGAGGCGGCGAGGGCGGGGCCCACCCGCCCGGCGCCGACGACTCCGACGGTGAGCCGGGCGGGTCGGTCCTCGGCTCGGGGCTCTGGCGCTGATGCTGCGTTCACGGTGGGGACGGCCTTCCGTTCCAGTCCTCGGCGGGTACCGGACGATTTCTGGTCATGCTACGCCAGGGACACGTGCCCTTCCGTGGCTGTCCACAGGCTGTGGGCGGCGGTGTGATGATCGCCCCATGGAAACTGCGGAACCTGTGGAAACCGGTGGCCCCGTGGTCCCCGGCGACGAGGAGGCGGCCCGGCTGCACCGGGCGAAGGTCTGGGGCGGGGCCGCCCGGAAGCTGTGGCACGCCCCCGTGGACGGCACGGTCGGGGAGCGGCTGCGCGAGCTGGCCGAATGGGCGGAGGCCGCCGGACACGGCGGGGCGGCGCCCGACGCGTACGGCGACGGCCCGGTCGAGACCCTGGAGCGGCGGGTCGCCGAGGAGCTGGGCCTGCCCGCCGCCGTCTTCTTCCCGACCGGCACCATGGCCCAGCAGGTGGCGCTGCGCTGCTGGGCCGGGCGCACCGGCAGCCCCGTCGTCGCCCTCCACCCGCTCGCCCACCCGGAGGTCCACGAGGGCGGGGCGCTCGGGGCCGTGTCCGGGCTCCGCACCGTCCACCCGACCGACGCGCCCCGGCTGCCGACGGCCGAGGAGGTGCGGGACCATCCGGAGCCGTTCGGGACGCTGATGCTGGAGCTGCCGCTGCGGGACGCCGGCTTCGTGCTGCCCACCTGGGAGGAGCTGACGGAGGTGGTGGAGGCGGCCCGGGAGCGGGACGCGGTCGTCCACTTCGACGGGGCGCGCCTGTGGGAGTGCACGTCCCGCTTCGGCCGGGGGCTCGCGGAGATCGCGGGGCTCGCCGACAGCGTGTACGTGTCGTTCTACAAGTCCCTCGGCGGCCAGTCGGGGGCCGCGCTCGCCGGGCCCGAGGACGTCATGGAGGAGGCCCGGGTCTGGCGGCACCGGTACGGAGGGCAGGTCTTCCAGCAGTACCCTGCGGCGCTCTCCGCGCTGCGGGGCCTGGACGTCGAGCTGCCCCGGCTGCCCGCGTACACGGCCCACGCGCGCGTGGTGGCCGGCGCGCTCCGGGAGGCGCTCGCGGAGGCGGGCACGGGCTGGTTCCGGGTGCACCCCGAGGTCCCGCACACCCACCAGTTCCAGGTCTGGCTGCCGTACTCCCCCGAGGTCCTGACGGCCGCGGCCCTCGCCCAGGCCGAGGCCACCGGCACCGTCCTCTTCCGCCGCTGGTCCGCCCCGGGCGCGGGCGGCCCGCCGGGGACCGCCCGGACGGAGCTGACGGTGGCGGGGCCGGGCCTGGAGTGGACGGCGCAGGACGTACGGGAGGCGGTGCGGGACTTCCTGTCGCGACTGCCGGGGGCGGGCTCCGGGGGCTGACGGGCACCCCGGTGCCTCAGTCGGCCGGACGGCGGCACGGTACCGGGTCCGTGCGGGACGGGGCCGTACGGGACGGGTCCGTACGGGACGGGGCCGTAGGGGATGCGGACGGGGCCGTACCGGACCGAGCCGTGCGGAACAGGCCCGCGCCGAACGCGCCCGCGCGGCGCAGTGCCCTCCGGAGGCCGCCGCGGGCCGGGCGGCCCGCGAGGACCCGTTCGAAGCGGCGCCGGTCGCGGACCGCCCGCAGGACGGCGAGCTCGTGGGTGCCGGGCGCCGGGGGCGGCGGCTCGCCGATCCGGGCGGCGCGGTGGGCGTCGAAGAGGTACTGGTGCATCGCGTTCATGCCCCCACCGTGCGCCGCTCCCCGGCGCCCCGGCCCGCCGATTGACGAGCCCCGTCAAACGGCGGCCGGACCCGCCCGCGGGCGTCGGTTGACGGCTCCCGTCAATCGGCGCGACACCGCCCCCGGTCCGTCCCGCACCATGGCACGGTGAGCGTGACCATCGACATCACCGGACTGCCGCACGAGCGGATCTCCTTCTGCCCCTCGCCCCTGGCCGAGCTGGGCGCCGCCCTGCACGCCCTGGCGGAGCCCGCGCACCACGCCCGGCTGCACGCCTGGACCGCCACCACGGCCGCCGGGCTGGAACCGGAGCTCGCGGACCGGCTGCACGAGGCGGACTTCATGTGGCGCTCCACCCGGTCCGACGTCCTGCTGCCCGCCCGCCCCCGCGAGACCCTCGCCGAGGAGCTGGACGACCTCGACCGGATGGACGACGAGAAGTACGTGGGCGCGGCCCTGGAGATCTCCTGCGCCGGCCACTACACGCACGGCGCCCCCTCGCCGCTCGTCGACGACCGGATGCGCCGCCGCTCCCTCGACCTGGCCGCCGCGCGCGGCCCGCGCCAGGCCGCCTTCGTGGAGCGGATGCTCGCGGACCCGCCCGGCACGCGCGCGTGGGTCCGGCGGCTCCTGGAGGACTGCGACGAGGCCTTCTTCGCCGACACCTGGCGCCGCGTCCGGATCCAGCTCGCCGCCGACGCCCGTCACAAGACCGAGCTGATGCGCCGCAAGGGCCTGGCCGAGGCCGTCGCCGACGCCTCCTCCTCGATGGCCCTGGAGGAGGACGAGCGGGGATCCCGGATCGTCGTCGACAAGCTGGTCCAGGGCCGCACCGCCGCCGGGGGCACGGGCGTGACGTTTCTGCCGACCGCCTTCGGCTGGCCGCACCTCTTCGCGCTGCACGCGCCCGGCTGGCAGCCGGTGATCCAGTACCCCGTGCCCGCCCGCGACCTCGGCGGCGGCGCCCCCGTGGCGGCGGTCAAGCTGCGCCTGGAGGCCATCGCCCACCCGATGCGGATGCGGCTCTGCCGCAGCCTCGCCCGGGGCGCGTACACGACGAGCGAGCTGGCCGACGCGTACGGCATCACCCCGCCCGAGGTCTCCCGCCACCTCGCGGTCATGAAGAAGGCCGGTCTGGTCACCACCCAGCGGCGCGGCCGGTACGTCCTGCACCAGCTCGACGTGGCCGTCACCGCCCGGCTCGGCAGCGACTTCCTGGAGTCCGTCCTGCGCTAGGGGGTGCCTTGTCGATCATGCCGGGCCCGCGGCGCCCGGCATGATCGACAAGACACCCCCTGGGAGGCACCGCTCCGGAAGGCACGGCGTTACACCGCCCCGCCGCCGCCCGCCCTGACCAGGCCCGACTCGTACGCCAGGACCACGACCTGGACCCGGTCGCGCAGGCCCAGCTTGGTCAGGATGCGGCCCACGTGGGTCTTCACCGTCGCCTCGGAGAGGACGAGCCGGGCGGCGATCTCGCCGTTCGACAGGCCCTGCGCGACCAGCAGCATCACCTCCCGCTCCCGGTCGGTCAGGCGCCCCAGCTCCTTGTGCTCGGGCTCGCGGCCCGTGGAGGGCAGCATCGGCGAGAAGCGGTCGAGGAGGCGGCGGGTGGTCGAGGGCGCCACCACGGCGTCCCCGCTGTGCACCGAGCGGATCGCGCCGAGCAGCTCCGCCGGCGGCACGTCCTTCAGCATGAAGCCGCTCGCCCCCGCCTTCAGGCCGGAGAACGCGTACTCGTCGAGGTCGAAGGTGGTCAGGATCAGCACCTTCGGCGGGTCGGTCTGCGCGCAGATCCGCCGGGTCGCCTCCACCCCGTCGAGGCGCGGCATGCGCACGTCCATCAGGACGACGTCGACCGCCGTGGACCGCAGCACCTCCAGGGCCTCGGCGCCGTCGCCCGCCTCCGCCACGACCTCCATGTCGGGCTGGGCGGCGAGCACCATGCGGAAACCGGTGCGCAGCAGCACCTGGTCGTCGACGAGCATCACGCGAATGGACATGGGAGCGGTTCCTTAGGGGTCGTCAGTGGGCGGGCTTGAGGGGGAGCAGGGCGCTGATCCGGAAGCCTCCGCCCGGACGCGGGCCCGCGTCCAGGGTGCCGCCGACCATGCCGACCCGCTCCCGCATGCCGATCAGGCCGTGCCCCCGCCCGTCGGCGCCCCCGTCCTCGTACATCTCCTGCGGCGCCCCCCGGCCGTCGTCCTCGACGAGCAGCCCGAGGCCGTCGTCGAAGTAGACCAGGCGGACGCTGGCGCCCACGTCGGGGCCGCCGTGCTTGCGGGTGTTGGTGAGGGCCTCCTGCACGATCCGGTACGCGGTGAGCTCGACGCCGCTGGGCAGCGGGCGGGGGCTCCCCTCGATCGCGAAGTCGACGGTGAGGCCGGCGCCCCTGACCTGCTCGACGAGGTCCTCGATCTGGCCCACGTCGGGCTGCGGCACGTACTCCCCGGCCTCCTGGTGCTCCCCGGTGCGCAGGATGCCCAGGAGCCTGCGCATCTCGGCGAGCGCCTGCCGGCCGGTGCCGGAGATGGTCTCCAGGGCCTGTTTCGCGGTCTCCGGCGAGGAGTCCATGACGTAGGCGGCGCCGTCGGCCTGGACCACCATCACCGACACGTTGTGCGCGACGACATCGTGCAGCTCGCGGGCGATCCTGGCCCGCTCGGCGGCGACCGCGACCTTGGCCTGGGCCTCGCGCTCCTGTTCCAGGCGGGAGGCCCGCTCCTCCAGCTGCGCGAAGTAGGCGCGGCGGGTGCGCAGGGAGTCGCCGAGGACCCAGGCGAGGGCGAACGGCACGGTCATGATGACCGTGAAGAAGACCCGGGCGGGGGCGGAGGTGGAGGGGTCGTCCACCGGCCATCTGAGCTGGGCGAGCGTGGCGGCGCTCAGTCCGCCGGCGAGGGCGAGCCGGGACGCCCAGCGCGGTCCGTCGTGCACCGCGACCGTGTAGACGATCACGAACATGGCGAAGTCGGCCAGGAACGGTTCCAGGTCGAGGGCGAGCTGGGCCAGGCCGAGGGCGACGGTGAGCAGCAGCATCTTCTCGGGCACCCGCCGGCGCAGGGCCACGGCCAGGGAGAAGAGGGCGGCGACGACTCCGTACGCGATGGGGTGACGGACCGCCGGGTAGGTCGACCCCACCCACAGCAGGGAGAACCCGAGGAGGACGACGGCCCAGAAGGTGTCGACGCCCGTCGGGTGTCTGCGGAGGAAGTCGTAGAGGCGCTGCACGTCACCCAGCGTAGGGAAGGCGAAAGGTTCAGGGATCAACCGCGGGGGCGATCCTTGCCCCGGAGACCGTACTCCCCGAGGTGGAGACTGGGTCCCGTGACGGACGAGACGC
Source organism: Streptomyces sp. NPDC088915 (assembly GCF_044749825.1). Taxonomy (NCBI): domain Bacteria; kingdom Bacillati; phylum Actinomycetota; class Actinomycetes; order Kitasatosporales; family Streptomycetaceae; genus Streptomyces; species Streptomyces sp. NPDC088915. The sequence continues at coordinate 704,200 of NZ_JBIVIR010000001.1, read as the reverse complement.
GGCGGTGGCAGGGGTGGCGGGAGGCCACGGAGCGGGCGCTGTACGGCCCGGGGGGCTTCTATCTGCGGCCCGAGGGGCCCGCGGGGCACTTCCGCACCTCGGTGCACGCCTCCCCGCTCTTCGCGGGGGCCGTGGCCCGGCTCCTCGGCGAGGTCGCGGAGGAGCTGGGGACGGACGGGGTCGACCTCGTGGACGTGGGCGCGGGGCGCGGGGAGCTGCTCGCGGGGGTGCTCAGGGCGACCGCCGGGAGCGGTCTGTCGGTGCGGGCGTACGCGGTGGAGCGCGCCGGGCGCCCGGACGGGCTCGACCCCCGGGTGGAGTGGACGGACCGGCCGCCGCGCGGGGCGCGGGGGCTGCTCTTCGCGAACGAGTGGCTGGACAACGTGCCGGTGGACGTGGCCGAGGCGGACGCGACGGGCACGGCCCGGTACGTGGAGGTGCGCGCCGACGGTACGGAGCGGCTCGGCGCGCCCGTCTCCGGGGCGGACGCGGAGTGGCTGGAGCGCTGGTGGCCGCTGCGGGAGCCCGGCGCGCGGGCCGAGATCGGGCGGCCCCGCGACGAGGCCTGGGCGTCGGCGGTGTCCCGTCTGGCGGCGGGCCGGGCGGTGGCCGTGGACTACGCGCACGTACGGGGCGCCCGGCCGCCCTTCGGCTCCCTGACCGGCTTCCGGGCGGGCCGCGAGGTGCCGCCGGTCCCGGACGGCTCCTGCGACCTGACGTCCCACGTGGCGCTCGACGCGTGCGCGGCGGCCCCCTCCGGAGGGGCGGACACGGAACTGGTCACGCAGCGGGAGGCGCTGCGGCGGCTCGGGGTGACCGGGGACCGGCCGCCCCTCGCGCTCGCGTCCGCCGACCCCGCCGGGTACGTCAGGGCCCTCTCCTCGGCCGGCGAGGCGGCCGAGCTGACCGCCCGGGGCGGCCTCGGGGACTTCCTCTGGCTGACCCGGCGGGTGCCGGGACCTGCGGCCGACGACCCGGCGGACGGCTGAGGCCCGCCCGGCGGTCCGGCGGACAGCCCGCGGGAGCGGGGTCCGTACGGGAGATACTGGCCGCATGACGGAGACGACGGTCGGAATCGGCGGCGCGGCGGAGAGCACCGACATGGTGCTGAACATCGGGCCGCAGCACCCCTCGACCCACGGCGTGCTCCGGCTCCGGCTCGTCCTCGACGGCGAGGTGATCCGGTCGGCCGAGCCGGTGGTCGGCTACATGCACCGGGGGGCCGAGAAGCTCTTCGAGGCGCGGGACTACCGGCAGATCGTCATGCTGGCCAACCGCCACGACTGGCTGTCCGCCTTCTCCAGCGAGCTGGGCGTGGTGATGGCCGTCGAGCGGATGCTGGGCATGGAGGTCCCGGAGCGCGCGGTGTGGACCCGTACGCTCCTCGCCGAGCTGAACCGGGTCCTCAACCACCTCATGTTCCTCGGCTCGTACCCCCTCGAACTGGGCGGCATCACCCCGGTCTTCCACGCCTTCCGGGAGCGCGAGGAGCTCCAGGCGGTGATGGAGGAGGCGTCCGGCGGCCGGATGCACTACATGTTCAACCGGGTCGGCGGCCTCAAGGAGGACCTGCCGGCCGGGTGGGCGGGGCGGGTGCGGCAGGCGGTCGCGGACGTGCGGTCGCGGATGGACGTGTACGACCGGCTCGTCCTCGGCAACGAGATCTTCCGGGGCCGCACGCGCGGGATCGGGGTCCTGTCGCGGGAGGCGGTCCACGCGTACGGGGTGTCGGGGCCGATCGCCCGCGCCTCGGGCGTGGACTTCGACCTGCGCCGCGACGAGCCGTACCTCGCGTACGGGGAGCTGGCGGACGTCCTGCGGGTGGCGGTGCGGGAGGAGGGCGACTGCCTGGCCCGGTTCGAGTGCCTGCTCGACCAGACGCACAACTCCCTGGACCTGGCGGACGCCTGCCTGGACCGGATGGAGGAGCTGCCGCCGGGGCCGGTCAACCAGCGGCTGCCGAAGGTGCTGAAGGCGCCGGAGGGCCACACGTACGCGTGGACCGAGAACCCGCTCGGCGTGAACGGCTACTACCTGGTGTCGAAGGGCGAGAAGACCCCGTACCGGCTGAAGCTGCGCTCGGCCTCGTTCAACAACATCCAGGCGCTCGCCGAGCTGCTGCCGGGGACGCTGGTCGCCGACATGGTGGCGATCCTGGGCTCGCTCTTCTTCGTCGTCGGCGACATCGACAAGTAGCCGGGGTCCTAGTCCTCGCGGCGCATCACCGCGTACGCGCGCCCCGACGCGCCCGGCGTGCGCCGGTCGTACACGCTCCAGCCCCAGCGTTCGTACCGCTTCGTCAACTCCGGTACGTCGAGGGTCATCAGAAGGCGTGGGCCCGGGGCCAGGCCGGCGAGGATCGCGTCGTGGAGGGCGCGGCCGGTGCCGAGGCCCTGGTGGGCGGGGGCGACGACGAGTTCGGCGAGTTCGAAGGCGGGCTCGCGGCCGGTCAGGGCGGTGTCGGTCCAGCCGGCCGTGAAGCCCCGCAGCTCGTCGTCGGGACCGAACGCGGCGACGGCCCGGAAGTCGGGCCGCCCGGCCGCCGAGCCGAGCAGCCGCTCCACGGTCCGCACGGCGCCGAGGGGCGGCTCGTGCCAGGGTGCGCCGCAGAAGGCCTGGGCGCACAGAGCGAGCAGTTCGTCCCGGCGGCGGGCGACCTCGCCGGCGGGGAGGTCGGCGAGGCGGTGCGTCACGAGTTCACGGCCCCGCGCAGCTCCGCCACGTCGAGCTGCTCCGTCTCGTCGTGCGCGGTCAGGTCGATGACCTGACCGACCGTCCGCGGCGGCGCGGGGGTGCCGGTGCCGGCGGCGGGTCCGGCGACCGGGGTGAGGGCGGGGGCGCCGAGCGCGGCCCCGGCGGCCAGGACCTCCTCGCCGACGACGTCGGCGAGGTCCGTGTTCTGCACGGCCTCGATGGCGTCCGCCGTCTTCTGCGTGCCGAAGAAGTCGAAGCCGCCCTCGGGGCGCGGGGCGGGCCTGCGCGAGGCGTACGGGACGATCGCGGCGGCGACCGGGACGGGGGCGGAGGCGGGAGCGGGGGCGGGCGGGAGCGCGAGGGCGGCCGGCCGGGTGTGCTGCTCGGTCCCGGTGGCCGCCGCGTGCTTCCCCTGCGGCTCCTCCGTCTCGCGGGCGCGCTCGGCGAGGTCGCGGGCGCGGGCCGCCTCGGCGGTGCGGCGGGCCTGCTGGGCGGCGGCGTTGCGCGGGAGGTCGCGCAGGGCCCGGGCGGCGCGGCGGAAGGCCTCCGGGGTGGGCGTGGAGCCGGCGGCCGGGAGGGCCTTGGCGTCGCCGCCGGCCGCGCTCTCCAGCGCGAGGACGCGGCGGCCCTCCAGGGCGCTGGCCCGCTCGGTCTCGGCGGTGGCGTAGCGGCGGAGCAGGTCGGCGTGCTCGCCGCGCAGCCCGGCGAGCTCCACGCGCTTGGCGCGGAGCTTGGCGTCGAGCCGGGCGCGCAGGGCGCGGGACTCGTCGAGGTCGGACTCCAGTTCGGCGACCCGCTCCTCGGCCTTCCACTGGTCGGCGGCGCGCGCCCGCTCGGTCTCGGCGACGCGCAGTCCGGCGCTCCGGTCCCAACTGCGCATGAGGACGGCGCCGGTGACGGCCGCGGCCGCCGCGGCGGCGGTCAGGAGCCGCACGACCACCAGGTCTCCGGGCAGCCAGGCGGCCGCGGCGCACACGACCGCGGCGCCGGCGACCGCGGAGGGCGGCAGCAGCTTGTGCAGAGGCGGGGAATGGCGGTGGCGTCCACGTGGCATGGCCTGAAATTTACCGTGCGTAGGCGTCGTGTGGGGGGTCGGCCCGGCAATCTCTTGGCCACTTCTCGCCACCGGAAGTGGATAACGGCCCTTCCGGTTCCGTTTCGGGCCGACTCCCCCCGCCCCGCGCCTACTTCTTGAGCAGCCCCTTCGCCGTCAGATACTCCTTGGCGACGTCCTCCGGCTTCGCCCGCTCGGCATCCACCTTGCGGTTGAGTTCGGCGAGATCCGCTGTGGTCAGCACCTTGGTGATCTTGTCGAGGGCGGCGGCTATCTCGGGAGAACCGGCGTCCTCGGCGTTGACCACGGGCAGCACGTTGTCGGCGTTCTGGAGCTTCTTGTCGTCGGCGAGGAAGACGAGTCCGTAGTTCTCGATCGTGGCGTCCGTGGTGGTCGTCAGGACCAGCTGGTCCACCCCGTCCTTGACGGCCTGCTTGGCCTGCGGGGTGCCGACGCCCTTGGGGTCGATCCCGGCCACGTCGATCCCGTACGTCTTCTTCAGACCGGGGGCGCAGAAGGGGCGCACCGCGCATTCGTCACCGGCGGCGATCTTCACCTTGATCTTGGCGGCGCCGAGGTCGGAAAGCGTCTGCAGCTTGTTCTTCTCGGCGAATTCCCTCGACACCGCGAAGGCGTTCTGGTCGACCGCCTCTCCGACCGCGAGGACCTTCAGGCCGCGCGGTTCGGCGAGCTTCCGCAGCGCCTCGACCGTGGCCTTCGCGTCGCCCGAGGCGACCGGCTTCTCCTCGGGCGCCTTCGGGCCGTTCGCCTTCGCGTTGAGGAATTCCGCGATCGTCGCCGCGTATTCCGGGACGACGTCGATCTCGCCGTTCTCCAGGGAGGGCTCGTACAGCTCGCGGTTCTTCACGGTGGTGATCGAGACGGAGTATCCGGCGTCCCGCAGCGACTGGGAGTACAGCTCCGCGAGGACCTTGGCCTCGGTGAAGGCGGCCGCGCCGACCACGAGCGAGCCCTTGGACCCGCCGCCGGAGCTCCCCGCACCGTCGGAGCCCTTGTCCTTTCCGTCCTCCAGGCTGTCACCGCCGCACGCCGCGAGGGCGGCCGTCAGCGCCGCCGTACCCAGCAGCGCGCCCGCGATACGCGAGACCCTGTTCACGAGATCACCCATCCAGTCGGCTTCATCGAATCGTTCGGTCCTTCGGTGCGCGCGCGTGCCCCGGCCCCGACAGGAGCCGGTCCGCGCCCACGAGCGCGCCCTCCACCAGGAGGGCGAGCAGGGCCACGAGCACGGCGCCCGCCACCACCTGCCCCGTGTCGTACGTGGCGAACCCGGCCGTGATGATCCGGCCGAGGCCGCCCTGGCCGACCATCGCCGCGACCGTGGCCGTGGCGACGACCTGGACGGCGGCCGAGCGGACGCCGGTCATCACCACGGGCCGGGCGAGCGGGAGTTCCACCCGGAGGAAGACCTGCCCGCCCGTCATCCCCATGCCCCGGGCGGCCCGCACCGCGGACCGGTCCACCTCCCGCACCCCCACGTACGCGTTGGTGAGGAGCGGGGGCATCGCGAACAGCACCAGGGCCACCACGGTCGGCACGTATCCGGCGTTCCGCAGGGGCGACACCATGAACAGGGCGAGGACCGCGAAGACGGGCACCGCCCGGCCCACGTTCGACACGTTCACCGCGAGCGCGCCGCCCCGCCCCAGGTGGCCCAGCCACAGGCCGAGCGGCAGCGCGAGCGCCGAGGCGATCAGGAGCGCGAGCCCGCTCACGTACACGTGCTCGGCGAGCCGCTGCCCCACGCCGCCGTCGCCCGTCCAGTGCGCGCCGGTGGTGAGCCAGCCCCAGGCGTCCGTCACGACCCCCACCTCACCCACCTCCCGGCGCGGTCCGTATGCGGGCCCAGGGCGTCAGGAGCCGCTGGAGGCCCAGGAGCAGCAGGTCGGCGACGATCGCGAGCAGCACGCACAGCACCGAGGCGGCGAGCACCTGCGCCTTGAAGAAGCTGGGCAGGGCGTCCTCGATCAGGTTGCCGAGGCCGCCGCGCCCGACGACCGAGCCGATCGTCGTCAGCGCGATCGTGGACACCGTCGCCATCCGCACGCCGGCCATCAGGACCGGCAGCGCCAGGGGCAGTTCGACCGCCCACAGCAGCCGCAGCGAGCCGTAGCCCATGCCCCGGGCCGCCTCCCGCGTCTCGGCCGGGACCGCGGCGAGCCCCGCCAGCGTGTTCCGCACGAGGATCGTCAGGGCGTACAGCACGAGGCCGGTCACCACGAGCGCCGCCGACAGCCCGAAGAACGGCAGCAGCAGCGAGAACATCGCGAGCGACGGGACCGTGTAGAGCAGGGTCGTCAGACCGAGGACCGGGCCGGCGAACCGGGGCCTGGCCCGCACGAGGAGCGCCAGCGGCACCGCGACGACGAGCGCGATCAGCACCGAGGCGACCGTGATTCCCACATGCTGGAGCAGCGCGTCCGTCAACTCCTCGCGGCGCGTGCGGAGGTACTCCCCGCAGATCCAGTCGTTCGTGACCAGACAGTTCGGCGCGCTCATCATCCTCCCCCCGCTACCCCACCCACCCGAACGCATGTGTGGACGACCCTAACCCCCGCCACCGACAATCCCCGAGATCCGCCACAATGCGGCAACACGCCCTTCACACTCCCCCGCCGTCCAGGGGCCAGAATGGGGAACCATGATCCGGTTCGAGCACGTGACCAAGCGGTACGACGACGGCACCACCGCCGTGGACGACCTCTCCTTCGAGGTCGCCGAGGGCGAACTCGTCACCCTGGTCGGCCCGTCCGGCTGCGGCAAGACGACCACGATGATGATGGTGAACCGGCTCGTCGAGCCGACCTCCGGCCGCGTCCTCGTCGACGGACAGGACATCGCGGGCGTCGACCCGGTCGCCCTGCGCCGCAAGATCGGCTACGTCATCCAGCAGGTCGGGCTCTTCCCCCACCGCACCGTCCTCGACAACACCGCGACCGTCCCCGCCCTCCTCGGCTGGAAGAAATCCGCCGCACGCGCGCGTGCCGCCGAACTCCTCGACCTCGTCGGCCTCGACCCGGCCACCTACGGCTCCCGCTACCCCGCCCAGCTCTCCGGCGGCCAGCGCCAGCGCGTCGGCGTCGCCCGCGCCCTCGCCGCCGACCCGCCCGTCCTCCTCATGGACGAGCCCTTCGGCGCCGTCGACCCCGTCGTCCGCGAACGCCTCCAGAACGAGTTCCTCGCCCTCCAGGCCACCGTCCGCAAGACCGTCCTCCTCGTCACCCACGACATCGAGGAGGCCGTCCGCATGGGCGACCGTATGGCCGTCTACGGACAGGGCCGCATCGAACAGTTCGACACCCCCGCCACCGTCCTCGGCTCCCCCGCCACCCCGTACGTCGCCGACTTCGTCGGCAGCGACCGCGGCCTCAAGCGCCTCGCCGTCACCCCCGTCGGCGAGGCCGACCTCGACCCCGTGCCGGCCGGCGGCCCCGGGGACGGCGACCCCGCCCCCGTACCCCTGGGCACCTCCCTCAAGGAGGCGCTCGCCGTCCTCCTCCAGCACGACACCGGCCGCCTCACCGTCACCGACGCCGACGGCACCCCCCTCGGCGTCCTCACCCCGGCCGGCGTCCACCGCGCCCTGCGCCGGGCCTCGGCCGCGTAACCGACCCCCCGGCGACCCGCGGGAGGCTCAGCCCGCGCTGAGCTTCCCGCTCATCCACACCAGACCCGGCGGAATCTCCCGGTTCCACGTGTTGAAGTTGTGGCCGCCGCTCTCCAGGACGATCGACGAGACGCCCGCCGGGCTCTTCACCTTCCGGATGAACTCCCGCGTCCCCCTCAGGTTCCCCTCGCCCCTCTTCGACGTCGTCACCAGGAACGACGACCGCCCCTGCGGCAGGTGGTCCAGGCTCCACAGCAGGTCCGCCCGCTTGCGCAGCCGGTCGTCCCCCCGGAAGAGGTCACCGGTCGTCACGTCCTCCGCCGCCCTGTAGTACGCCGAGAAGCCCGCCCCCGCCGCGAACCGGTCCGGATGGCGCAGCGCGATCTTCAGCGCGCAGTAGCCCCCCGTCGAATTCCCCATGAAGCCCCAGTTCCGCGGCTCCGTCCCCACCCGGTACGCCTCCGAGACCGCCTTCGGCAGGTCCTGGGCGAAGAAGGTCTCCGTCTGCGGACCCCCCGGGACGTCCACGCACTCCGTGTCCCTGGGCGGCGCCACCGTCGGACGCAGCATCACCAGGATCATCGGCTGCATCCGCCCTTCCTTCGCCTGGAGGTACGCCGTCTTCGGATACTTCAAACCCTTGATCAGGTTCTCCGCCGTCCCCGGATACCCCGTGAGCACCACCGCGGCCGGGAACGTCCGCCGCGCGTACCGCTCCTGGAAGTACTCCGGCGGCAGGTACACGTAGGCCGGCGAGACGATCTTCGACCGCTCCCCCGCCACCACCACCTCCTGGATCTGCCCGCCCACCTCCCGGCGCCCGCCGCCCGGCACGTCGAGCGCCCGCGTCCCCAGCACCCGCACGCCCTTCGAACCGGCCGCGTGGTCGACGACCACGCCCATGTCCTGCTCCTGCCCGAACAGATCGGCCCACGAGCCGTAGAACAGGAACGACCGGTTCGCCGCGAGCCCCACCGCCGCGAACAGCGTCACCTGGGTCACGAGCAGCAGCCCCACCCGGCCCGCGACCGACCTCCACCCACCGCGCGCGAGCCGCGGCCACAGCAGGACCGTGGCCAGGAACAGCGCCACGGCCGTCACGACCGCCAGCACGAGGACTTTGGTACTGGTGAGACCCATGGGACGACCGAGCCCTCTTTCCGAGAATTTCCCGTGCACCGATGAACCCGGCTCCGCACGCCGCCGTCCTAGAAGGCGCACCAGCCGGAACGGCCCGCCGAACGCGCCGCAGGGCCCGACCGGAGTCAAAGACCCTGCGCAGGACCACGGGAAGTACGGGAAGCCATGTCTGTCACGGTAGATGGGGACAAAAGAGGATTGGTTCCGGTTCGGGTACGCCGGATTCTCCACGGCCCCCGCCCCGAGAAGGTCCCCTCGCTCGTCGGCACGGCCTGCACCCTCATCGGCCTCCTCGACATCGCCGCCGGGGTCTTCCCCCGCTTCCGCGCCAGCCGCGTCCACGCCGTCGCCGAAGTCCTCCCCGGCACCCTCGGCCCCCTCTCCGCCGCCCTCTCCCTGAGCGCCGGCGTCCTCCTCCTGCTCCTCGCCCACGGCCTCAAGCGCCACAAGCGCCGCGCCTGGCGGGCCGCCGTCGTCCTCCTCCCCCTCGGCGCCACCGCCCAGTTCGTCTGGCGCCACTCGATCCTCGGCGCCCTCCTCTCCCTCACCCTCCTCGCCCTCCTCCTCCGCCACCGCCGCGAATTCGCCGCCCTCCCCGACCCCCGCAGCCGCTGGCGCGCCCTCGCCAACTTCGTCGTCATGGGCGCCGGATCCCTCGCCCTCGGCCTCGTCATCGTCAGCGCCCACCCGCGCCGCACCCTCGGCAGCCCCAGCCTCGCCGACCGCCTCGAACACGTCCTCTACGGACTCTTCGGCGTCGAAGGCCCCGTCGCCTACACCCACGACGTCGACTGGACCGTCGGCTACTCCCTCGGCGCCCTCGGCATGCTCACCGCCCTCACCACCATCTACCTGGCCTTCCGCCCCGAACACCCCGCCGCCCGCCTCACCGACGACGACGAGACCCGCCTGCGCGCCCTCCTCGACCAGCACGGCGGCCGCGACTCCCTCGGCCACTTCGCCCTCCGCCGCGACAAGGGCGTCCTCTTCTCCCCCAGCGGCAAGGCCGCCGTCTGCTACCGCGTCGTCTCCGGCGTCATGCTCGCCAGCGGCGACCCCATCGGCGACGTCGAAGCCTGGCCCGGCGCCATCGAACGCTTCATGGACGAAGCCAAGATCCACTCCTGGACCCCCGCCGTCATGGGCTGCTCCGAGACCGGCGGCCAGGTCTGGACCCGCGAAACCGGCCTCGACGCCCTCGAACTCGGCGACGAGGCGATCGTCGACGTCGCCGACTTCTCCCTCTCCGGCCGCGCCATGCGCAACGTCCGCCAGATGGTCAAACGCATCGAACGCAACGGCTACACCACCCGGGTCCGCCGCGTCCGCGACCTCGACGACACCGAACTCGCACACATCCGCCGCGCCGCCGCCGACTGGCGCGGCACCGACACCGAACGCGGCTTCTCCATGGCACTCGGCCGCATCGGCACCCCCGGCGACGGAGACGCCGTGATAGCGACCGCCCACAAACACGGCGACGACGACCCCGACTCCCCCTACGGCGACCTCAAGGCGATCATCCACTTCGTCCCCTGGGGCCGCGACGGCATGTCCCTCGAACTCATGCGCCGCGACCGCTCCGCCGACCCCGGCATGAACGAGCTCCTCATCGTCGCCTCCCTCCAGGCCTCCCCCGCCCTCGGCATCGCACGCGTCTCCCTCAACTTCGCCATGTTCCGCGCCGCCCTCGCCCGCGGCGAGAAGATCGGCGCCGGCCCCGTCCTCCGCCTCTGGCGCGGACTCCTCGTCTTCCTCTCCCGCTGGTTCCAGATCGAGTCCCTCTACAAGTTCAACGCCAAGTTCCGGCCCCGCTGGGAACCCCGCTTCGTCGTCTACCGCACCAGCCGCGACCTCCCCCGCATCGGCCTCGCCGCCATGCAGGCCGAAGGCTTCGTGAACCTCTCCCTCCCCCGCCCCCTCACCCGCCGCCGCCCCGCCCCGGCCCCCCGCCCCTGCGCCCACCTCACCCCCGCCGCCCCCGCCGAACACGAGGCCCGCGCCGCCTGACCCCGCCCCGAGCCCTACGCTGGTCCCATGAGTACGACGATCGGCCGGGGCACGGCCCGGGGCCTGCCGGAGTGGGACCGCTGCGCGGTCATGGGCGTGGTCAACGTGACCCCCGACTCCTTCTCCGACGGCGGCCGCTGGTTCGACACCACGGCCGCCGTCAAACACGGCCTCCACCTCGTCGCCGAAGGCGCCGACCTCGTCGACGTCGGCGGCGAGTCCACCCGCCCCGGAGCCACCCGCGTCGACGAGGAGGAAGAACTCCGCCGCGTCGTCCCCGTCGTCCGCGGCCTCGCCGCCGAAGGCGTCACCGTCTCCGTCGACACCATGCGCGCCACCGTCGCCGCCCGCGCCGTCGACGCCGGCGCCGTCCTCGTCAACGACGTCAGCGGCGGCCTCGCCGACCCCGGCATGGTCCCCGCCGTCGCCGCCGCCGAAGTCCCCTTCGTCGTCATGCACTGGCGCGGCTTCAGCGACACCATGAACAGCCTCGCCGTCTACGACGACGTCGTCACCGAAGTCCTCACCGAACTCCGCACCCGCCTGGAGGCCGTCGTCGACGGCGGCGTCGACCCCGACCGCATCGTCATCGACCCCGGCCTCGGCTTCGCCAAACTCGCCCCCCACGACCTCGCCCTCGTCGCCCACCTCCCCGAGCTCCACGCCCTCGGCCGCCCCCTCCTCGTCGCCGCCTCCCGCAAACGCTTCCTCGGCCACGTCCTCGCCCACGAGGGCGCCGCCCCGCCCCCCGCCCGCGAACGCGACGCCGCCACCGCAGCCGTCTCCGCCCTCGCCGCCCACGCGGGCGCGTGGGCCGTCCGCGTCCACGAGATCCGCGCCACCGCCGACGCCGTCCGGGTCGCCCGCGCGGTCGAAGGAGCCAGGTGACCCCCGCCACCGACGAAGCGGCCGTCGAAGCCGCCAACACCGCCTTCTACGAAGCCATGGAGACCGGCGACTTCGACACCGTCTCCGGCCTCTGGCTCGACGACGACGCCACCCCCGTCACCTGCGTCCACCCCGGCTGGCCCGTCCTCACCGGCCGCAGCGAGGTCCTCCGCTCGTACGCCCTGATCATGGCGAACACCGAGTACATCCAGTTCTTCCTCACCGACCTCCACGTCTCCCTCGCCGGCGACACCGCCCTCGTCACCTGCACCGAGAACATCCTCAGCGGCGGCCCCGCCGAGGACGGCGACGAACTCGGACCCCTCGTCGGACAGCTCGTCGTCGCCACCAACGCCTTCCGCCGCACCCCCGACGGCTGGCGGCTCTGGTCCCACCACGCCTCCCCCGTCCTCGCCGGGACCGACGACCCCGACCCCGCCGAACCCACCCTGGACGACGCCCCGGGCGACCCCGAACCGCCCCTCTGACCTGCACTTCCACCCACCCCCCGCCCCCCGCGGGCACGCCCTGTCGGTCCTCGCGGGTAGATTCGACGACGGACACCCGGCCGTCCGCACCCGGCTGCGTGGCCACCCGAACTACGACAGCAGGAGTGATTCGCGTGGATCGTGTCGCGCTGCGCGGCCTCAAGGCCCGGGGCCACCACGGCGTCTTCCCCAAGGAGCGCGAAGAGGGACAGACCTTCATCGTGGACCTGACCCTCGGCCTGGACACCCGCCCCGCCGCCGCCGGGGACGACCTCACGAAGACCGTCCACTACGGGATCGTCGCCGAAGAAGTCGTCGACGTCGTCCAGGGCGAACCCGTCGACCTCATCGAGACCCTCGCCGAACGCATCGCCCAGAAGTGCCTGGGCCACGCCGGGGTACAGGAGGTGGAGGTCGTCGTCCACAAGCCGGACGCGCCCATCACCGTGCCCTTCGACGACGTCACCGTCACGATCACCCGGAGCCGACGATGAAAGCGACGCACAGCGACCCGACCGTCCAGCCCGTACCCGCCTCCGTCGTCGAGACCGTCGACGCGGCCGACACCACCCTCTCCAACCCCCGCTGGGCCGTCCTCGCCCTCGGTGCCAACCTCGGCAACCGCCTGGAGACCCTCCAGGGCGCCGTCGACGCCCTCGCCGACACCCCCGGCCTCCGCGTCAAGGCCGTCTCCCCCGTCTACGAGACCGAACCCTGGGGCGTCGACCCCGGCAGCCAGCCCTCGTACTTCAACGCCGTCGCCCTCGTGAAGACGACCCTGCCGCCCTCCTCCCTCCTGGAGCGCGCCCACGCCGTCGAGGAGGCCTTCCACCGCGTCCGCGAGGAGCGCTGGGGCCCCCGCACCATCGACGTCGACATCGTCGCGTACGCGGACGTGGTCTCCGACGACCCCGTCCTCACCCTGCCCCACCCCCGCGCCCACCAGCGCGCCTTCGTCCTCGCCCCCTGGCACGACGTGGACCCCGAGGCCCAGCTCCCCGGCCACGGTCCGGTCGCCGACCTCCTCGCCGCCGCCGGCGACGAGGGCGTCACCCTCCGTACCGACCTGGAACTCCGTCTGCCCGAATAGTCGTTAGGCTCGTGGCAGACCGCCCACGACCACACGAAGGACACCCGGTGAAACAACTGCGGCTGAAGGTGCTCGCCGGACTGTTCCTGGCGGCCGGCGTCCTCTCCTGGGGCGGCGCCCGCCTCTGGGACGCGGTCGGCTCCCTCCCGAGCGTGCCGGTCGCCGCGCCCGTCGTCCTCGCCGTGATCGCCGTCGTCCTCACCGCGACCGCCCTCTCGATCCGCACCCGCCTCAGGGCCCAGCGGGAGCGCCGCCCCGGCGCCAAGGGCGTCGAACCCCTGATGGCGGCCCGCGCGGTGGTCTTCGGCCAGGCCAGCGCCCTGGTCGCCGCCCTCGTCGCCGGCATGTACGGCGGCACGGGCGTCTTCCTCCTCGGCTTCCTCGACGTCCCGGCCCGCCGCGACCAGGCCCTCTACGCGGCCTTCGCGGTCCTGGCGGGCCTGGCCGTCATCGCCGCCGCCTTCTTCCTGGAACGCGTCTGCAAGCTCCCCGAGGACGACGAGAACGGGCCGTCGACCGCACAGTGACGGAGCCCCCGCCCCTCAGACCCTGAGCTCGGGCGGAAAGCCGGTCCACCGCAGCTCGGCGGGCAGGTGCCCGGTGTCGTTGAAGACCAGGACGGACGGGGGCCGACCGGGCGCGTACCGGATAACGGTCAACGCGGCATTGGCCTGATTGATCCCCATCCACCGCCACCGGGGAGCGTCCAGGGCGGCCCGGACCAGCCAGCCGATCAGGAAGGCGTGGGTCACCACGAGCTCATGACGCGGCTCCTCCCCGTCCACGGGCCCCGTGAACAGCTCAAGGGCCTCCCGCGCCAGACCGGGCCCCTGCTCACGCTCCTCCGCCGGAAACCGCGCCAGCCGGTCGAGCGTGGCGTCGGCCGACTCCTCCGGCAGCTCCTCGCGCGACGGCACGTACGGGATGTAGTCCCCGGCCGGCGCGGAACACCGCAGGGGCACCCCGCCGAGCCGCTCCCCGACCACCCGCGCCGTCTCCTCGGCCCGCGCGAGCGGCCCGTGATGCACCACCGAGAGCGGAACCCCCCGCAACCGCTCCCCGAGCAGCACGGCCTGCCGCCGCCCGTCCTCCGACAGCCCGCTCTCGTCCGCCGTCGCCTCCCCGTGCCGCGCGAGGTACAGATGACGAGCGGCTTGCACCGACATGGACGGGACCTCCACCAGACGTCATGATCTTCCGAACGCCTGAACGGACGCCGCCTCGCACTACGCGGTTCCGCGCACGAGGTGCCCGTTCAGGAGAAAGGTGGGGTGCGGGGCGAGGCGGTAGCCGTAGAAGGTGAAGGGCTTGGTGCCGAGGGCGGGACGGGGTCGGACTTCGTGGACGTTGATCCAGGAGGACTCCTGCAACTGCAAAGGGTGCTCCTCAGGCCGATAGGTGTCTCGGCTGGGCCAACGATCGGCAATGTAGAGCCGCGACACCCGGCCCGGTACGCCCTCGGGTGTGAAGCGCGCTCCGATGATCGGTGCCCACTCGCTCAGGAACGGGACATTGGCGCTTGCCACCACCCGCCCCTCGTAGTCCCCCCACGTCACCCGACAGCCGTCCCCGTCCACGTAACCGTCCATGAAGCCTGTGAACGTCTCCGTGTCCCGCAGGACCACACGGGGGAAGCGCTGGCGCATGTGGTGGGCGTCGCCGCCCACGTACTGACGTACCAGGTCAGACAGGTACGACGAGACCACACGGACTCGGAAACCCGCCACGTCTCGCTTGAGGTACCCAGACGGCCGACTGACCGCCTCCAACCGTGCGGAAAGCCCGGTGCAGGCCGTCAGAGCAGCCGCGTACCGGGAAGCGAAGCCCTCGTCATTGACGATCAGGGACACATAGTTCTTGTGAACGGTGCCGTCCGCGCACGTGGCCCCGACGAAGTACCCGAACTCGTACCCCGGCCTGATCGTCAACCGCTCCCGGCACAGCTTCCGTGCATGCGTCCAGGCGACCGTCCTCCCCGCCGCGTCGGCCGCGCGCACCCAGCCCTCCGGCGTGAACAGCAGCAGGTCCGGGCTGGCGGTGAAGGTCATGTGGTCCGTCACCACGTCGACGGCGGTGCGCGCCTTCACCGCCGTCACGTCCACGACCGTGGTCCGCACCGTCCGGTCGCCGTCCAGCGTCCACATCGCACTGCCCGGCGCCACGTCCTTCGCCGGAGCGCAGCCGTTCACCAGGTTCACCAGCATCTTGCTGGTAGGCCCGTATCCCATACCGATCCCCCTCGATCAGCGATCAATTCCACTGATCGAGGACGGTATGGAGCGGTGTGAACCTCCCGCTACTAGCGAGCGAGTATCAAGGACATGGCCTCGGCACGCGTAGTAGCGTTGCGCAGTTGACCACGTACCGCCGAGGTCGTCGTCTTCGCGCCCGGCTTGCGGACCCCACGCAGGGTCATGCACATGTGCTCGGCCTCGATGACGACGATCGCTCCGCGCGCTTCGAGGATGTCCATCAGGGAGTCGGCGATCTGCGTCGTCAGGCGCTCCTGCACCTGGGGACGGCGGGCGAAGACGTCGACGAGACGCGCCAGCTTGGACAGGCCCGTGATCTTGCCCGTTTCTGCCGGAATGTAACCAATGTGAGCTACGCCATGAAATGGGAGGAGATGATGCTCACAGGTCGCAGTCAGTTCAATGTCCTTCACCAGGACCATCTCGTCGTGCCCCAGATCGAATGTCGTCGTCAGCACGTCCTCGGGCTTCTGCCACAGCCCCGCGAAAAGCTCCTTGTACGCCCGCGCCACCCGCGCCGGCGTTTCCCTCAGGCCCTCGCGGTCCGGGTCCTCGCCGACCGCGATGAGGAGCTCTCGTACGGCGTTCTCGGCGCGCTTCTCGTCGAAGTCGCCGATCCTGCCCTCGCCGTCCAGCGTCACCGGGTCGGTCATCTTTGCCTCGTTCCGTCTGACTGTGTGCGCGAATGGCCGCGCCCCCACAGGCTAAAACCTGTGGGGGCGCGGGATCCATTCCGGGTCCGTCCGGTCGGCCGGGAGGTCAGTCCTCCGGGGACGGGGGGTCCACCGGGGCGATGTCGATGCCCTTGGTGGTCTCCACCGGGGTGGCCGAGCCGTTCGCGCTGTTCGTCAGGGCCAGCTCCTTGGGGGAGAGGACCGGCGGGCGCGTGGAGGGGGTGCGGCGGGAGGAGCCGGTCCACGCCGGGCGGGCCGGGCGCTTCACGATGGGGCGGAAGATCTCGGCGATCTCCTCCTTGCCCAGGGTCTCCTTCTCCAGGAGGGCGAGGACCAGGTTGTCGAGGACGTCGCGGTTCTCGACGAGGATCTCCCAGGCCTCGTTGTGGGCGGTCTCGATGAGCTTCTTGACCTCTTCGTCGACCAGCGCCGCGACCTCTTCCGAGTAGTCGCGCTGGTGCGCCATCTCGCGCCCGAGGAAGGGCTCGGTGTTGTCGCCGCCGAACTTGATCGCGCCGAGGCGCTCGGTCATGCCGTACTGGGTGACCATCGCGCGGGCCGTGGCGGTGGCCTTCTCGATGTCGTTCGCGGCGCCGGTGGTCGGGTCGTGGAAGACCAGTTCCTCGGCGGCGCGTCCGCCCAGCATGTAGGCGAGCTGGTCGAGCATCTCGTTGCGGGTGGTGGAGTACTTGTCCTCGTCCGGCAGGACCATCGTGTAGCCCAGGGCGCGGCCGCGGGACAGGATGGTGATCTTGTGGACGGGGTCGGAGTTCGGCGAGGCCGCCGCGACGAGGGCGTGGCCGCCCTCGTGGTACGCGGTGATCTTCTTCTCCTTGTCCGACATGATGCGGGTCCGCTTCTGCGGGCCCGCGACCACGCGGTCGATCGCCTCGTCCAGCGCCTTGTTGTCGATCAGCTTCTGGTCGCTGCGGGCGGTGAGGAGCGCCGCCTCGTTGAGGACGTTGGCGAGGTCCGCGCCGGTGAAGCCGGGGGTGCGTCGGGCGACGGCGCCGAGGTCGACGTCCGGGGCGACCGGCTTGCCCTTCTGGTGGACCTTGAGGATCTCCAGGCGGCCCTGCATGTCCGGGCGGTCGACGGCGATCTGCCGGTCGAAGCGGCCGGGGCGCAGGAGCGCCGGGTCGAGGATGTCGGGCCGGTTGGTGGCGGCGATCAGGATGACGCCGCCCTTGACGTCGAAGCCGTCCATCTCGACGAGGAGCTGGTTGAGGGTCTGCTCGCGCTCGTCGTGGCCGCCGCCGAGGCCGGCGCCGCGGTGGCGTCCGACGGCGTCGATCTCGTCGACGAAGACGATGGCCGGTGCGTTGGCCTTGGCCTGCTCGAAGAGGTCGCGGACGCGGGAGGCGCCGACGCCGACGAACATCTCGACGAAGTCGGATCCGGAGATCGAGTAGAACGGGACCCCGGCCTCGCCGGCGACGGCGCGCGCGAGGAGCGTCTTGCCGGTTCCGGGGGGGCCGTAGAGCAGGACGCCCTTGGGGATCTTGGCGCCGACGGCCTGGAACTTGGCGGGCTCCTGGAGGAATTCCTTGATCTCGTGGAGTTCCTCGACGGCCTCGTCCGAGCCGGCGACGTCGGCGAAGGTGGTCTTCGGGGTGTCCTTGGTGATGAGCTTCGCCTTGGACTTGCCGAACTGCATGACGCGGGAGCCGCCGCCCTGCATCTGGTTCATCAGGAAGAGGAAGACGACCACGATGAGGACGAAGGGGAGGAGGGAGAGCAGGATCGAGACGAAGGGCGACTGCTTCGTCGGGGAGACGGTGTAGCCCTTCTCGATCTGTCCGGCCTCGAACTTCTCCTGGAGCTTGTCGGCGAGGGCGACGCCCTGGCTGCCGATGTAGCTGGCCTGGATCTTGTCGCTCTTGTCGATCTTCTGGCCCTTGACGAGCTCGATCTTGATGAGCTGCTCGTCACCGGTGGTGATCTTTGCCTGCTTGACCTGGTTCTTGTCGATCGCCTGGACGACCTTGCCGGTGTCCACCGTCTTGTAGCCCTCGGACGAGCCGACGACCTGCATCAGCACGACCACGGCGAGGACGGCCAGCACGATCCACATGACCGGCCCACGGAAGTATCGCTTCACGTCCATCCATACGGAGCGATAGCGCTCCGTCCCTCCTGCCCGTAGGAAAATGCTGCTGTGAGTACTGCTGTGTGAAAAAGCTGTTCTTCGGACGGTACCTCAGCATCGTCGCCCGCGACCGCCTTCCCGTGGTTCAACGGAGGGAAGGCGGTGCGGGTTCCCCGTACGGCCGTGGGATCAGCCGCCGTAGACGTGCGGGGCGAGCGTGCCGACGAAGGGGAGGTTCCGGTACTTCTCGGCGTAGTCGAGGCCGTAGCCGACGACGAACTCGTTGGGGATGTCGAAGCCGATCCACTTGACGTCGATGGCGACCTTGGCGGCCTCGGGCTTGCGCAGGAGGGTGCACACCTCCAGGGAGGCGGGTTCGCGCGAGCCGAGGTTCGACAGGAGCCAGGACAGGGTGAGGCCGGAGTCGATGATGTCCTCGACGATCAGGACGTGCTTGCCCTTGATGTCGGTGTCGAGGTCCTTGAGGATGCGGACGACGCCGGAGGACTGGGTGCCGGCGCCGTAGGAGGAGACGGCCATCCAGTCCATGGTGACGGGGGTGGACAGGGCGCGAGCCAGATCCGCCATCACCATCACGGCGCCCTTGAGGACGCCGACGATGAGCAGGTCCTTGCCCGCGTATTCCGCGTCGATCTTCGCGGCCAGCTCTGCCAGCTTGGCGTCGATCTCTTCCTTGGTGATGAGCACCGACTGGAGGTCGGTGCCCATGTCCTTCTCGTTCACCCGGGTCACTTTCGTTGCAGCGTGCGTCAGCCTTGCCGGATGACCAGTCTGCCACCCTGGCGGCGGGCTTCGACGCGGCCGGGCAGGTTGATGGCTCCCTGGCCGCGCCAGCCGGTGACGAGGCGGTCGACTTCCTCGATGTGGCGGGCGAAGAGGGATCCGGCGGGGGCGCCCTCGGCGATGACGGCGCGGCGCAGGACGCGGCGCCGTACGGCGGGGGGCAGTCCGAAGAGTTTGGCGCATTCCAGGGCGCCGGCCTCGTCGCGCACGGCGGTCTCGGCGTCGGCGGCCCAGGTGTCGAGGGCGTCGGCGTCGTCGCGGGAGAGCTGGGCGGTGCGGGCGAGGGCTTCGACGACGCCTTTGCCGAGGGCCTTCTCCAGGGCGGGGAGGCCTTCGTGGCGGAGTCGGGAGCGGGTGTAGGCGGGGTCGCTGTTGTGGGGGTCGTCCCAGACGGCGAGTTCCTGTGCGACGCAGGCCTTGCGGACGGTCTGGCGGTCGAGCTGGAGGAAGGGGCGCCGGTAGCGGCGGGTGGCGCCGGAGACGGCGGCCATGCCGGAGAGGGAGCGGATTCCGGAGCCGCGGGCGAGGCCGAGGAGGACGGTCTCGGCCTGGTCGTCGCGGGTGTGGCCGAGGAGGACCGCGGCGGCGCCGTGGCGTTCGGCGGCGGCGTCGAGGGCGCCGTAGCGCGCGTCGCGTGCGGCGGCCTCGGGCCCTCCTTCGCGGCCGACGGTGACGGTGACGGCCTCGGAGGGGGTGAGGCCGAGCGCGGTCATGCGTTCGGCGACCTCGGCGGCCCGGGTGTCGGAGCCGTCCTGGAGGCCGTGGTCGACGGTGATGCCGCCGGCGCGTACGGGGAGTTTGCGGGCTTCGAAGGCGAGGGCGGAGGCGAGTGCCATGGAGTCGGCGCCTCCGGAGCAGGCGACGAGCACGAGGGGGGCGTGCGCGTCGGACGCGGTGGGGGGAGTGCCGTTCCGGTGCTCGGCGGGCTGCTCCGCCCGGTGTTCGGTGAGGACGTCGTGGAGTACGCGGCGGACCGCCAGGCGTATCGCCGCGACCGCAGGATGGGGACCCATGTCCGGTGCCCTTCGTGAATGGGGTGGGGTGCCTCGGTCGGAGTCTTAACGGTCGGAATGGGGGGTTCGGTCACTCAGAGTGCGTCGATGGTGACAGAAACCCGGCCGTTACCCGAGCATTGCACGCCTCACCCCGTGGTCAGGGTCCCTCGGACGGGTGATTGGCGGAGGGTCGACCGGTGTTCCCGTGCCGTCCGCCCCACGCGTCTCACGAGTCTGCCTTACGGTGCACCCTCGCGATCCAGTCGGCGGGGGCGGCGATCTCGCTCTTGGTGGGGAGCGTGTTGGGGGAGGTCCAGACGCGGTTGAAGCCGTCCATGCCGACCTGGTCGACGACGGCGCGGACGAAGCGTTCGCCGTCGCGGTACTGGCGGAGTTTGGCGTCGAGGCCGAGGAGCTTGCGGAGGGCGAGGTCGAGGCGGGAGGCGCCGCGGGCGCGGCGGGCCTGGAACTTCTCGCGGATCTCGGCGACGGAGGGGACGACCTGGGGGCCGACGCCGTCCATGACGTGGTCGGCGTGGCCTTCGAGGAGGGACATGACGGCGGTGAGGCGGCCGAGGATCTCGCGCTGTTCGGGGGACTGGACGAGTTCGACGAGGGAGGGGGCGGGTTCGCCCTCCTCGCCCTCGGGGCGTCCGCCGACGAGGGTCTGGGCGGCTTCGCGGAGGCGTTCGACGAAGGTGCCGGGGTCGACGTCGGTGGCGGCGAGGAACGACTGGATTTCGCCCTGGAGGTGGTCGCGGAGCCAGGGGACGGCGGTGAACTGGGTGCGGTGGGTCTCCTCGTGGAGGCAGACCCAGAGCCGGAAGTCGTGCGGGGAGACTTCGAGTTCGCGTTCGACGTGGACGATGTTGGGGGCGACGAGGAGGAGGCGTCCGGGGCCGTCCGCGCCGGTGGCCGGGGCGCGTCCGGCGGGGGCGAAGGTCTCGTACTGGCCGAGGATGCGGGAGGCGAGGAAGGACAGGAGCATGCCGAGTTCGACACCGGTGACCTTGCCGCCGACGGCGCCGAGGACGGCGCTGCCGGGGACGGCGGAGCGGCGTTCCTGCATCTTGCCGAGGAGGGGGGTGAGGAGTTCGCGGAAGCCGGCGACGTTGGCCTTGATCCAGCCGGCGCGGTCGACGATCAGGACGGGGGTGTCGGGGGGTTCGTGGCCCTCGGGGACCATGCGGGTGTAGGCGCGGACGTGTTCTTCCGAGGCTTTGGCGTGCCTGCGGAGTTCGGCGACGACCTCGCGGGCCTCGTCGCGGCCGACTTCGGGTCCGGGCCGCACGAGGCGGGTCGCGGTCGCGACCGCGAGGTTCCAGTCGACCATCCCGGCTGTGCCTGCTCCACCGATGCTCGTCATGTGTCAACCGTACGGTCTCGGGGCCCGTTCGGTGTGTGTTCGGTACGGGCCCGGTTATGACGGGTCTTGACCGGCGAGGGCGGCGGAGAGGCGGTCGAGGGCGGGTTGGGCCTGGTACGGGGAGGGGGTGCGGCCGGCGAGGAAGGCGAAGGCGAGGAGGCGTCCGTCGGGGGTGACGACGGTGCCGGCGAGGGTGTTGACGCCGGTGAGGGTGCCGGTCTTGGCGCGGACGAGGCCGGCTCCGGCGGGGGCGGTGTCGAAGCGGTCGGCGAGGGTGCCGGTGAAGCCGCCGACGGGGAGGCCGGTGAGGAGGGGGCGCAGGGCGGGGCGGGCGGGGTCGGCCGCCCGGGTGAGGAGGGCGGTGAGGAGGGCGGCGGAGACGCGGTCGTCGCGGTCGAGGCCGCTGCCGTCGTCGAAGCGGGTTCCGGCGACGGGGGCGCCGAGCGCGGCGAGTTCGGCGCGGACGGCCTTTCCGGCGCCGTCGAAGCTCGCGGGGAGCCCGCGGGCGAGGGCGGTCTGCCGGGCGAGGGCTTCGGCGAGGTCGTTGTCGCTGTGGGTGAGGGTGCGTTCGACGAGGTCGGCGAGGGGGGCGGAGTAGGTCCGGGTGAGGGGGGCGGCCTTGGGGGTGCGGCCGGGGGCGGGGTCGCCGGTGACCCGGACGCCGGCGTCGGTGAGGAGGGCGGCGAAGGCGGTGGCGGTGGCGCGGGCGGGGTCGGCGCTGCGGGGCGCGGGGCCGCTGGGGCTGGCGTCGAGGCGTCCGGCGCGGGTCATGAGGGCGGTGACGGGGGCGATGTTCTCGTTGGGGCCGATGGGGTGGACGGCGGGGCCGGTGTAGAGGCCGGTGTCGTAGGCGAGGCGTACGGAGGTGTGTCCGCGGGTCGTGAGGGCGCGGGCGGTGTCGGTGGCGAGGGCCTTGAGGCGGGTGTCGTCGAGGGTGGGGTCGCCGCCGCCGGTGAGGGTGACGGCCGTGCCGTCGGGGGCGGCGGTGACGGTGGTGGCGATGCGGTGGTCGGGGCCGAGGGCGGAGAGGGCGGCCGCGGTGGTGGCGATCTTGACGGTGGAGGCGGGGGTCATGGGGGTGGTGGCGCCCTCGCCGTAGAGCTGCCTGCCGGTGGCGGTGTCGACGACGGAGGCGGTGCGGAGGGGGCCGAGGCCGGGGTCGGCGAGGAGGGGGACGAGGACGGCGGCGAGGTCGGCGGGGCGCTCGCCGGGCTGTCCGTCGGCGGGGCCGGTGGAGGGGGCGGCCGGGGCGGCGGGGTGCAGGGCGGCGAGGACGCCGGGGGCGCTGGGGGCGGGCGCGGGGCGGCGGGGCGCGGCGGGGGCGGGGGGCGGGGCGTGACGTGCGCCACCCGCCGCGGGGGCGGCGGCGCGGGTCCGCTCGGCCGTACGCTGGCCCGAGTCCCACGGGCCGGCCGCGGTCGCCGTCACGGCGGCCAGGGCCAGACCGAGGGCGGCGGAGCCCGCCGTGAGCTGCCAGGTCCTCGGCTCGGGCATTGCTGACCAGCCCCTTTCGCGATCACACACGTGCGTGAGGGACACTTAACCACCGCGCTGTGTCGCGAGCATTCACTTGTGTTGATTCAGGAGGAGCCACCCGTGGAGTTCGACGTTCTCATCGAGATCCCCAAGGGATCGCGGAACAAGTACGAGGTCGACCACGAGACCGGTCGCATCCGTCTGGACCGTCGCCTCTTCACGTCGACGGCCTACCCGACCGACTACGGCTACGTCGAGAACACCCTCGGTGAGGACGGCGACCCGCTGGACGCGCTCGTCATCCTCGACGAGCCCACGTTCCCGGGCTGCCTGATCAAGTGCCGTGCCATCGGCATGTTCCGCATGACGGACGAGGCGGGCGGCGACGACAAGCTGCTGTGCGTGCCGGCCACGGACCCGCGCATGGAGCACCTGCGGGACATCCACCACGTGGCGGAGTTCGACCGCCTGGAGATCCAGCACTTCTTCGAGGTCTACAAGGACCTGGAGCCGGGCAAGTCGGTCGAGGGCGCGGACTGGGTCGGTCGCGCCGAGGCCGAGGCCGAGATCGAGAAGTCGTACGCGCGCGCCAAGGAGCAGGGCGGCCACTGAGCCGTTCCGGGACCGCTGAGCCGGTTCCGGTCCTGAGCGTGTGAAGGGCGGCGCATTCCCCGGGGAGTGTGCCGCCCTTCGCGTGCCCGTCGTCCGGCCGTCGCACGTCCGTGCGCCGCGCGCCCATACTGGAAGCCACGATTCCTCCTAGGGAGAGCGGGGCGGCAGAGTGGTGGCGGAGCCGGGCGGCTCGATGGACGTGCGGGACGAAGGGGTCGAGGAGGCCCCGGAGGACCGGAAACCGCAGTCGGACGAGGCGCGGAGCGCGTTCGTCCCGCCGGCCGGGGTGGAGCGGCCCGCGCCACCGGAGGAGGAGCACCCGACCTCCGAGTTCGCCCTGCCGTCGGGGCTTCGGACGGAGCCCGAGCCGGAGCGGGAGCCGGAGGGGTCGGCGTTCGCTCCCCCGGCCACGTACTCGGCGAAGAACTCGCCGCCCGCCTTCACGCCCGCTTACGGGGTGCCGCTGGTGCGTCTGGCGCGGGACGCGCCGTGGCAGGACCGGATGCGGACCATGCTGCGGCTGCCGGTGGGCGAGCGGCCGGTGCCGGAGGCGCCGCGCAAGGAGGACGAGTCGGGGCCGTCGGTGCCGCGCGTCCTCGACCTGACCCTGCGCATCGGCGAGCTGCTGCTCGCGGGCGGGGAGGGCGCGGAGGACGTCGAGGCGGCGATGTTCGCGATCTGCCGTTCGTACGGGCTCGACCGGTGCGAGCCGACGGTGACGTTCACGCTGTTGTCGGTGACGTACCAGCCGTCGCTCGTGGACGACCCGGTGACGGCGAACCGGACGGTGCGCCGGCGGGGCACGGACTACACGCGGCTCGCGGCGGTGTACCAGCTGATCGCGGACATCAACGCGCCGGCGCACGACGAGCAGGTGCACGAGGTGACGCCGGAGGAGGCGTACCGGCGGCTCGCGGAGATCCGGCGGAACCGGCACCCGTATCCGGGCTGGGTGCTGACGACGGCGGCGGGGGTGCTCGCGGGGGCGGCGTCGGTGCTGCTGGGCGGCGGGCTGACGGTGTTCCTGGTGGCGGCGCTCGGCGCGGTGCTCGGGGACCGGCTGGCGTGGCTGTGCGCGGGGCGGGGGCTGCCGGAGTTCTACCAGTTCCTGGTGGCGGCGATGCCGCCGGCGGCGATGGGAGTGCTCCTGACGCTGCTGCACGCGGACCTGCGTCCGTCGGCGGTGATCACCGGTGGCCTGTTCGCGCTGATCCCGGGGCGGGCGCTCGTGGCGGCCGTGCAGGACGGTCTGACCGGTTTCTACATCACGGCCTCGGCGCGGCTCCTGGAGGTCATGTACTTCTTCGTCGCGATCGTGGTGGGCGTGCTGTCGGTGCTGTACCTGGCGGTGCAGTTCGACGCGCAGCTGAACCCGGAGGGGGCGCTGCGGGCGGTGGAGCGGCCGGTGACGCAGACCCTGGCGTCGATGGCGCTGTCGGCGACCTTCGCGATCCTGTTGCAGCAGTCGCGGGCGACGGTGCTGTTCGTGACGCTGAACGGCGGGGTGGCGTGGGTGGTGTACGCGTCGATCGCGGTGACCGCGGGCGGCTCCGCGGTGATGGCGACGGCGGTGGCGGCGGGTCTGGTGGGGCTCTTCGGGCAGTTGATCGCCCGGTACCACCACACGTCGTCGCTGCCGTACGTGACGGCGGCGATCGGGCCGCTGCTGCCCGGTTCGGCGACGTACTTCGGGGTGCTGGCGATCGCCCAGCACAATCTGGACCAGGGGTTCGCGTCCCTGGCGAAGGCGGCGGCGCTGGCGCTCGCGATCGCGATCGGGGTGAACCTGGGGAGCGAGCTGGCCCGCCTCTTCCTGCGGGCCCCCGGTGCGGCGGCGGCCAGGCGGGCCGCGAAGCGCACCAGGGGCTTCTAGGGGGTGTCGGCGGTCAGCGCTTGGCGTGGCGGCCGCGGGGGGCCTGCTGCGGGGTGCCGGGGGCGTCGTGGTCGCCGCCCTCGGCCGCGCGGGCCTTCTTGGACTGGGAGCGGGCGCGGAGGTACTCGATGACGATCGGGACCACGGAGATCAGGACGATGCCGACGAGGATCATCTCGATGTGCTGGTGCACGAAGTCGATCTTGCCGAGGGAGGCGCCCAGGAGGGTCACGCCGGCGCCCCACAGCACGCCGCCGATGACGTTGAACGTGATGAACGAGCGGTAGTTCATCCGGCTGACGCCCGCGATGATGGGCGTGAACGTGCGGACGATCGGGACGAAGCGGGCCAGGATGAGGGACTTCGGGCCGTGCTTCTCGAAGAACTCGTGCGCCTTCTCGACGTTCTCCTGCTTGAACAGCTTGGAGTCGGGGCGCTTGAAGAGGGCGGGTCCGACCTTGCGGCCGAAGAGGTAGCCGACCTGGTCGCCGATGACCGCGGCGGCCACCACCAGGGTGCAGACCAGCCACAGCGGCGTGTCCAGCTTCCCTGTGGTGACGAGCAGGCCGGTGGTGAAGAGGAGGGAGTCACCGGGCAGGAAGAACCCGATGAGGAGTCCGGACTCGGCGAAGACGATCACCAGGACACCGATCAGACCGAAGGTCTGGATCAGATAGTCCGGGTCCAGCCAGCTCGGTCCGAGGGCAAGCGTGTTCACGGGTTCCGGGCTCCTGCGGTCGGTGGGGGCGTGGGGACGGGCTGCCCCAAGCTATCAACGTGGACCGGGCGCCCCCGGTTCCACCCGGCCCCCCACGGGATGCGGAGGGGTTCCGCGGGGCAGAAGGTGGTGCATCAGGAGGTGCATGCCGATGGGCATCGAGGAGTACGGGGGCGGCCAGGGGCCGCATCCCGAAGTGCTGGTCGTGACGACGAACGACATCCCGGGCCACGAGGTCCGGCAGGTGATCGGCGAGGTCTTCGGGCTGACCGTGCGCTCCCGTCATCTGGGCAGCCAGATCGGCGCGGGTCTGAAGTCGATGATCGGCGGGGAGCTGAAGGGCCTGACGAAGACCCTGGTGGAGACCCGCAACCAGGCGATGGAACGCCTGGTGGAGCAGGCGCGGGCGCGCGGCGCGAACGCCGTCCTGGCGTTCCGCTTCGACGTGACGGAGGCGGCGGACGTGGGGACGGAGGTCTGCGCCTACGGTACGGCGGTGGTGATCGCGCCGCGGGTGTGAGCGGGCCCCGGAAGTGAGCGGGGTGTGAGCGCGGCCGGGGTGTGAGCGCGGCCGGGGTGTGAACGGGGTGGGGACGGGGTGGGGACGCGGCCGGGGCGGTGGGACACCTGGTGACAGGTGCCCGGGAAGGCCCGGCCGGACCTAGGCGGTTCGCGGCTTTTGCTCACCTATGGTGGGGCCGTGTCCACCGATCGCGTCCCGGCCGCGCCGTCCCCCGCCGCCGACGAGGCCCCGCTGCGGGTCCTGTTGCCGCAGATCCTGCCCGCGCTCGTGGTCGGGGTCCTGGCGAGCCTGCTCTTCCTGGGGGTCAGCGCCCTGTCGGAGGAGTTCAAGGACGTGCTCTGGGAGGACCTGCCCGACGCCCTCGGGATCGGCGGGTACTCCTCGCTGTGGATGATCGTCGTGCTCACGGCGACCGGCGTCGCCGTGGGCCTGGTCGTGTGGAAGGTGCCCGGGCACGCCGGGCCCGATCCGGCGACCACCGGGCTCGGCGGGAGGCCGATCGCCCCGGGGGCGGTGCCGGGGCTGCTGCTCGCCGGGACCCTCGCGCTCGCCGGCGGGGTCAGCCTCGGCCCCGAGAACCCGATCATCGCCTCCAACATCGCGCTCGCGTACTGGCTGGGCCGCAAGGCCGCGCCCGCCGTGCCGGGCATCGCCTGGGTGTCGCTCGCCTCGGCCGCCACGATCGGCGCCCTCTTCGGCACCCCGGTCGCCGCCGCCCTCGTCATCTCCGAGGCCCTGGCCGGGCACCCGGGCCCCGGGTCCCTCTGGGACCGCCTGTTCGCCCCGCTGGTCGCCGCCGGAGCCGGTGCCATGACCACCCAGCTGCTGGCCGAGCCCACCTTCGCCCTGGGGCTCCCGCCGCTGACCGACCCCGGCTGGGGCGACCTCCTCGCGTCCCTGGTGATCGCCTCCGCCGCGGCCGTCTTCGGCCTCGCCGCCTGCTTCCTCTTCCCGTACGTCCACGCCGCGTTCCGGCGCCTGCGCCATCCCCTGCTGATGCTGCCCGCCGGCGGCCTCGCCCTCGGCCTCCTGGGCGCCCTCGGCGGGCACCTGACCCTTTTCAAGGGCCTGGAGGAGATCAAGGAGCTCACGGCGAACATCGGCGGCTGGTCCTCGGGCGAGCTGGCGAAGCTGGCCGTCGTCAAGCTCGTTGCCCTCCTCACCGCCGCCGCCTGCGGCTTCCGGGGCGGCCGGATCTTCCCCGCCGTCTTCATCGGCGCCGCCTTCGGCCTCCTCGCCCAGGCGCTCGTCCCCGAGGTCCACCCGGCCGTCGCCGTCTCCTCCGCCGTCCTCGGGGTGCTGCTCGCCACCACCCGGCAGGGCTGGATCAGCCTCTTCACCGGCGCCGTCCTCGCCGCCTCCCCCGCCATGCTGGCCCTGCTCTGCCTGGCCTCGCTCCCGGCCTGGCTGATCGTCACCGGCCGCCCGCAGCTCGAACTGGACGAGGACGGGCGGCCGTTGACGTAAGCACGGCCCGCGCTACCGCCCGAGTCGGCCGAACTTCCGTACCGCCAGCGGGAAGAAGACCGCGAGGAACAGCAGCGGCCAGACCACCGCCGCCGTCAGGTGCCCCGGCTCGCCGCCCGGGTTGCCGAACAGCTCGCGGACCGCCGTCGCGGTCGCCGACATGGGGTTCCACTCCACGAGCGCGCCGAGCCGGCCCGGCATCGCGTCCGGCGAGGCGAAGGCGTTGGAGAGGAAGCCGAAGGGCCAGACCAGGATCTGGACCGCCTGCACCAGCTCCGCCCGCCCCGCGACCAGGGCCAGGAGGATCCCGATCCACAGCATCGCGAAGCGCAGCAGGAGCAGCAGCCCCAGCGCGCCCAGGAAGGCCCCGGGGCCGCCGTGCGCCCGCCAGCCGATCGCGTACCCCACGCCGGTCATCAGGAGCAGTCCCACCGCCGACTGGAGCATGTCCGCCGCCGCCCGCCCGACGAGGACCGCGCCGTCGGTCATCGGCATGGCGCGGAAGCGGTCGATCACGCCCTTGTCCAGGTCCCGGGTGACCGCCGTCATGGTGCCTTCGAGGCCGAAGACCATGGTCAGGGTGAGCATGCCGGGCACCAGGTAGTCGACGTAGTCGCCGTCGACGGCCCGCCCGCCGCCGACCAGGTGGCCGAACATCAGCAGCATCATCACCGGGAAGACGAGGCCGACCAGGACCTGCACCGGCTGCCGGGCCCAGTGGGCCAGCTCGCGGCGGGTCATCGTCCAGCAGTCGCCCACCGCGTACGCGGCGCTCATGCCGCCGCCTCCCCGTCCTCGCGGCCCGTCAGGCGCAGGAAGACCTCGTCGAGGGTCGGACGCCGCAGGGCGATGTCCTCCGCCTCGATCCCGGCCGCCCCGAGCGCCCGCACGGTCTCGGCGAGCGCGGCCGTCCGGTCGGCCGCGGGGGCGCTGAGCATCCGCCGGTCGGCGTCCACGGTCACCTCGGCGCGCGCCGCCGGGAGGAGGGCCGCCGCCTCGTCGAGCCGGTGGGCGTCCCGTACGACCACGTCGATCCGGTCCGCGCCCACGCGGGCCTTCAGTGCGTCGGCGGTGCCGTCGGCGACGACCCGCCCCCGGTCCACGACCGAGATCCGGTCGGCGAGCCGGTCGGCCTCCTCCAGGTACTGCGTGGTGAGCAGGACGGTCGTGCCGCCGCCGACCAGCAAGCGCACCGACTCCCAGACCTCGGCGCGTCCGCGCGGGTCGAGTCCGGTGGTCGGCTCGTCGAGGAACAGCACTTCCGGCTCGGTGATCAGCGACGCCGCCAGGTCGAGCCGCCGCCGCATGCCGCCGCTGTACCGCCGGACGGGCTTGCGCCCGGTGTCGGCGAGGCCGAAGCGCTCCAGGAGCTCGTCGGCGCGGGTCCCGGCGCGCCGGGCGCCCAGGTGGTGGAGCCGGCCGAACATCTCCAGGTTCTGCCGGCCGTCCAGCTCCTCGTCGAGGGCGGCGTGCTGGCCGAGGAGCCCGATCCGCCGCCGCACCTCCCGGGCCTCGGTGCGCACGTCGTGCCCGGCGACGCGGACCAGGCCCGCGTCGTGCCGGAGCAGGGTCGCCAGGATCCGCACCGCCGTGGTCTTGCCCGCCCCGTTGGGGCCGAGGAGGCCGTGGACGGTGCCGCGCCCGACGGCGAGGTCGAGTCCGTCCAGGGCGTCCTTGTCGCCGTACCGCTTCCGCGCGCCCTCCACGCGGATCGCTTCCGCCGTCATCCGTCTCCTCCCGAAACCTGTCTAGTCAAATTTGATCAGGTGCCACCGGCGGAGCAAGGTATGCCCTCGTGAGCCGTTAGTCAAACTTGATTACCTGATCTGCGGCGGAGGCCTGTGGACGGGCCCGCGCCCCCTCAGGTCGCGTACGGGTTCTCCTCGCCCTTCGCGAGCACCCCCACGAACGGGTCGCCCTCGCCCGCGAACACGTACGCCCCGCCCTCGATCCGCCCGATCAGGCCGAGCGTCCACTCCTTGCCCGCGTCGGCCGAGCCGATCCACATGTGCATGATCTCGCCGATGTGCCCGAGCTGCCCCGGGCCGCCCTCCGGCGTGTAGTAGTCGGTGACCGCCGCCCGCCACTCGTCGAGCGCCCGCACCCGCAGGCGCAGCAGCTCCACGGCCTCCGCGCGGGGCAGGTCCACCATGAAGCCGATGCCCGCCGACAGGACGTCCACCTTCTGGTCGTAGGTGGTCAGCGCCGCGCGGAGCAGCGCGAAGTACTCCTCCGTGCCCGCCTCGGTCAGCTCGTACTCGACGCGGGGCGGGCCCCCGACCGCGCTCGGCGCGACCTCGTGCGCGCGCAGCAGTCCCTGCTTCGCCATCTGCTTCAGCGCGTGGTAGATCGAGCCGGGCTTGGCGTGCGACCACTCGTGCGCGCCCCAGTACTCCAGGTCGTTGCGCACCTGGTAGCCGTGGGCGCGGCCGTGCTGCCGCACCGCGCCCAGGACGAGAAGACGGATGGCCGACATCCCACGTACCTCCTGGTCGATCCCGACCAGGGTACGCGCGGCGATCACCGGCCCGACGCCTCCGCCTCCGCCGCGATCAGCTCGTAGGAGCCCTTGCCGTCGATGCTCTCGCGGATGATGTCGGCGTGGCCGGCGTGCCGTCCCATCTCCTGGACGAGGTGGAGCACCATCCAGCGGACCGTGACCCGCCCGTCCTTCGGGAACCAGGGCGCCTCCGGCAACGGGAAGGTGTCGTCCAGGCTCGGCACCGAGCGGACGAAGTCCTCCGTCTGCTCGGCCACGTCCGCCCAGAACGCCACGGTCTCCGGGATCGTCTCGCCGTCCACGAGCCGGAAGGCCTCGCCCCAGGTCTCCCGGGTCCGCTGCTTCTCGTTGGGCCGCTGCTGCGCGAGCCGGAGCCAGTTGAGCTCGACCTCGGCGACGTGCTTGAGCAGGCCGGACAGGCTCAGCCCGCTGGCGCTGGGGGTGCTCGCCGCCTGCTCCTCGGTCAGGCCGAGGACGGCGCGGCGCAGCGCGGCGCGCTGGGCCTCCACGAAGTCGAGGAGCGTGCCGCGCTCGTCGCCGGGGGTCCCTGCGGGAACAAGAGCAACCATGACGTCCGCCTTCCGTACGTGCCCCGGGCCGGGGTCCTGCCGGGGTCCTGCCGGGTTCTTCCGACACAGAGCACGTTACGGAGGCTTGCGGACAGGTACGGTCCGCAATGGTTCCCGGACGGGGTCCGACTCGGAGCCGGCTCGGATCCGGACTGGGTCCGGCCCGGAGCCGGCTCGGATCAGAAGGGGAAGCGGCTGCGGCCGTGCTGGATCGAGATCCACTTCTGGGTGGTGAAGGAGTCCACCATCGAGTCGCCGTTGAGCCGCCCGACGCCCGACTGCTTCTCGCCGCCGAAGGGGACGATCGGCTCGTCGTGCACGGTGCCGTCGTTGATGTGGATCATGCCGGTGTGGATGCGCTTGGCGACCCGTACGCCCCGCTCGACGTCCCCGGTGTGGACGGCGCCGCTGAGCCCGTACGGGGTGTCGTTGGCGATCCGGACGGCCTCCTCCTCGCCGTCGAAGGGCACGATCAGGGCGACCGGGCCGAAGATCTCCTGGCTCAGGACCGGGGAGTCGGCGGCGAGGCCGGTGAGGACGGACGGGGAGACGAGGTTGCCGTCGGCCGCGCCGTGCAGCAGGGCGGTGGCGCCGGCGGCGACCGTCTGGTCGACCAGGGAGGAGACGGACTCGGCCTGCTGGGAGTTGATGAGCGGGCCGATGTGGGTGGCCGGGTCGGCCGGGTCGCCGACGCGCAGGGTCTTGACCTTGGCCACGAACTTCTCGGTGAACTCCGCCTCCAGGGAGCGGTCCACCAGGATGCGGTTGGCGGCCATGCAGACCTGGCCCTGGTGCACGAAGCGGCTGAAGACGGCCGCGTCGACCGCGTAGTCGACGTCGGCGTCGTCGAGGACGATCA
Organism: Streptomyces sp. NPDC088915; assembly: GCF_044749825.1. Classification (NCBI taxonomy): domain Bacteria; kingdom Bacillati; phylum Actinomycetota; class Actinomycetes; order Kitasatosporales; family Streptomycetaceae; genus Streptomyces; species Streptomyces sp. NPDC088915. Next base: position 672,431 of record NZ_JBIVIR010000001.1, on the reverse strand, counting down.
GGGCGCTGTTGCCGCCGAGTTCGAGGACGGCGTGCTTGAAGTGCTCCGCGCAGACCGTGGCCACGTGCCGGCCGACCTTGTCGGAGCCGGTGAAGGAGATGACCTTCGGGACCGGGTGGGTCAGGAGCGCGTCGCCGATCTCGGCGATGTCGGTGACGACGACGTTCAGCAGGCCGGCCGGGAGCCCGGCCTCCTCCAGGACCTTGGCGACGAGGGTGCCGCCGCAGATCGGGGTGTTCTGGTGGGGCTTGAGGACGACGGCGTTGCCGAGCGCGAGGGCGGGCGCGACCGACTTGAGCGAGAGGAGGAAGGGGAAGTTGAAGGGGGATATGACGCCGACGACGCCGACCGGGACGCGGTAGACGCGGTTCTCCTTGCCGTCGACCGGGGAGGGCAGGATGCGGCCCTCGGGACGCAGCGCGAGCTGGACCGCCTCGCGCAGGAACTCCTTGGCGAGGTGCAGCTCGAAGGCCGCCTTCAGGCGGGTGCCGCCCAGCTCCGCGACGATCGTCTCCGCGATCTCCTGCTCGCGGTCCTCGACGATCCGCAGCGCGCGCTCGAAGACGAGCCGGCGGGTGTACGGGTTGGTCTCGGCCCACGCGGTCTGGGCGCGCTCGGCGGCCCGGTAGGCGCGGTCGACCTCGGCGACAGTGGCGACGGTGATCGAGGCGAGCTTCTCCCCGGTGTACGGGTTGAAGTCGATGATGTCCCACGAGCCACTGCCCGGCTTCCACTCGCCGTCGATGTACTGGTGGGCCAGGTCGGTGAAGTGCGACATGGTGGAGACCCCTCTACCCGCTACCCGCGCGATGCGACTGATGTACGAAACCCGTACGCCTGATGTGGCGTCATCGTACTGATGCGTCAGGAGAGTTGGAGGAGACCCCGGAGGATGTCCCGGCTTTCGGCCGGATCCGGCCCGTCCTGCTGGAGCCGCTCCATCACCCGCCGGTACTGGGCGACCTCCTCGCGCTTGTCGAGGTAGAGAGCGCTGGTGAGCTGCTCCAGGTAGACGACGTCGGAGAGGTCGGACTCGGGGAAGCTCAGCATCGTGAAGGCGCCGCTCTCGCCGGCGTGGCCGCCGAAGCTGAACGGCATGACCTGGAGCGTGACGCCGGGGTGCTCGGAGACCTCGATGAGGTGCTTCAACTGGCCGCGCATGACGGCCCGGTCGCCGTACGGGCGGCGCAGCGCGGCCTCGTCGAGGACGGCGTGGAGCTGCGGGGCGCGCTCGGAGACGAGGACCTTCTGGCGTTCGAGCCGCAGGGCGACCCGGCGGTCGATCTCGGCGCGCGGGGCGTCGGGCATGCCGCGCGTGACGACCGCCTGGGCGTACTCCTCGGTCTGCAACAGGCCGTGGACGAACTGCACTTCGTAGACGCGGATGTGGGAGGCGGCGCCTTCGAGCCCGATGTACGTCTGGAACCAGCCCGGCAGGACGTCGCCGAAGCTGTGCCACCAGCCCGCGACGTTGGCCTCGCGGGCGAGCCCGAGGAGGGCGCCGCGCTCGGCCTCGTCCCCGACCCCGTAGAGCGTGAGCAGGTCCTCGACGTCCCTGGCCTTGAAGCTCACCCGTCCCAACTCCATGCGGCTGATCTTGGATTCGGACGCGCGGATCGAGTAACCGGCCGCCTCCCGGGTGATGCCGCGCGACTCGCGCAACCGCCTCAGCTGGGAGCCCAGCAGGATGCGCCGCACCACGCTTCCGTTCGCTCCGCCCGTTTCGCCTGCGGTCACGGCCCCAGCCTCCCCATTTACGGTGTCGACCCCCGTCGAATCCCCCGTCGCATCCCCGTCGAGCCCCGGATTCTGCCACCAAACGCTTCAGCGCGTACACATTCGATTACGGAAAGGCGGCGACTTCCGGGCATCCACGGGCACAGTGCGTGCAGATCCGGGGAAGTTCCCTTCCAGTAGTGGACCCGGCGCGGACGACTTATGCACAGATTAGGCACAGGAAAGGACAGGTCCGGCGCGTGCACGTGCATCTGCCCTTGCATCCGGGGGTCGCATTCGGAACCATGGGGCCCGCGCAGCCGCGTACTCGTTCGTGTTGTCGTGTTGTCGCACCACAGTCGCGATTCCCGGGAGTGCCTCGCATGGGGACGAATGGATCGACCGTGCTCGAGCCGTTACGGCAGGGCCTTCCGCCGCTCGATCCCGGCGCCGTCTCCACCTCCGCCTCCTGCGCGCTCCCCGCGCGGTACGAAGCCGTGGGCGGGGCACGGAAGTTCACCAGCGCGACGCTCGACCGCTGGGAGCTGTCGGAGCGCTTCGACGACGTGGCCCTGGTCGTCTCCGAGCTCGTCACCAACGCGCTGCGCCACGCGGTGCCCTCGGACGCGTGTCAGGACGACGTCCAGGGCCCGCCGGTCCGCCTGCACCTGATGCGCTGGGCCTCGCGCCTGGTGTGCGCCGTGCGCGACCCCAGCGTGGAGAGCCCGGAGGCGCGCGGCGGCGAGGAGGACTTCTCCGCCGAGTCGGGGCGCGGCCTGTTCCTGGTGGACTCGTTCAGCGACAGCTGGGGCTGGCACCCGCTGGCGGGGACGCTCCGGGGCAAGGTGGTGTGGGCGCTGTTCCAGATCGGACCGGAGTAGACGGCACGTGTGCACGGGGAAGGGCCCGGCGGTGACCGCCGGGCCCTTCCCCGTACGTCCTGCGCGCTCACACCAGGTGGTCGAACTCCCCGTCCTTCACGCCGAGCAGGAGCGCCTCTATCTCGGCGGGCGTGTAGACGAGCGCGGGCCCCTCGGGATGGCGGGAATTGCGGACGGCAACGTTTCCCCCCGGAAGTTTTGCGAACTCCACGCACGAACCCTGGGAGTTGCTGTGCCTGCTCTTCTGCCACACGACACCGCGCAGCTCGGTGGCCGCCATGCCGTTGTACGCGTGATGCGCAGGATGCACTGGTAGCTCCCGAGTTGCTTGGTGCAGGTGTCAACTTGCTCGGATCATAGCCGTGTTCATATGCGGCTGCGTGAGCAGATGCACGTGCACGCGGGGTGCTGTAGCGGATACGCGACAGAGCGTGCCACCTGCCGGTATGCGCTTTTCCGGCCCCTCAGCCGGGGAGTCCGGCGAGCCGCTTCCCCGCCCGGTCGTACAGCGTCACGGCGGTCTCCCCGACGCCCGGTCCGGTGTGCGCGTACCAGACCCCCCAGCCGGGCCGGCCGGGCAGTTCGAGGAGGGTCGCGAGGACCGTGCGGCCCCCGGGGGCGGTCAGCTCGACCCGGCCCGCCGTACGGGTCCCGTAGTAGAGGCCCGAGTGGAAGGCGCCCGCCGGGCCCCCCTCGCTCTGGTGGCTGACGCCGGGCTCGGAGGTGTCGACGTTGCCGTCGACGGCGCTGCGGAAGTTCTCGTACTCCTCCGGGCCGTTCCAGTGCTTGCCCTCCTCCGTCAGCCACACCGTGTAGCCCTGCCCGGCGTCGACGCGCTCGCCCGGGGCCACCACCCGGACCGGCGCCGGGTCCGGGGCGCGGGGCGGGGAGGGGGACGGGGTACGGGCGGTGCTCGGCTGCGCGGCGGCGTGGGCGGGGCCGGCCGGGGACGGGCGTACGGGGGTCAGGACCACGACCGCCGCCACGGCCGCGGCGGCGCCCAGCACCGAGAGCGCCGACAGACCCGCCGCCCGGCGCCGCCGCCGCGCCAGACCCGCGCGCCGGACGGCCGCCAGGGGGACGGGGCCGGGGACGACGTCACGGACGGCCCGCGCGAGGAGGTCGCGGACGTGCTCCTGGTCGGAGGGGGGCGAGGGGGAGGGGTCGGGATCGGGGTCGGGAGAGGGGGCGGGGGTCATCGGCGGGCTCCGGAGGGGGCGGGGAACGGCGGGGCGGAGGCGGGAGCCTGGCCGACATCGGTACCTGTACCGGTACCGGTACCGGTACCGGGTGCGGGGGCGAGGCGGGGGTGGGCGCGCAGGGCCGTCAGGCCGCGCCGGGCGTGGGACTTGACCGTGCCGACCGAGCAGTCGAGGACGCGCGCCGTCTCCGTCTCCGTCAGGTCCTCCCAGTACCGGAGCACCACCACGGCGCGCTGGCGGGGCGTGAGGTCCGCGAGGGCGGCGAAGAGCGCGGTGCGCTGTTCGACCGTCTCGGCGTGGCCCCCGGAGGTGTGGCGGAGGGAGTCCGGCAGGACCGGCGTCAGCAGGTGGGCGACCCGCTTCCGGCGGATCCGGCTGAGGTTGTTGTTGATCAGCGCGCGGCGGACGTAGAGGTCGACCTCGTCCCGGGGGACCCGCCGCCACCGCCCGTACACCTTGGCGAGCGTCGTCTGCACCAGGTCCTCGGCCTCGTGGAAGTCCCCGGTCAGGAGCTGGGCCGTGCGGACCAGGCGGGGCCAGGCGGCGACGGCGAACCCGGTGAACCCGTCGTCTCCGGCGGCGGGGCCGTCGTCTCCGGTGGCGGACTCGTGCGGCACGGTGGCGGACCTCGCGATCGGTGGGGACGGGAAGGGGGACGCGGCGGGGCCCGCCCCGTGCCGGGCCCCGCCGCGCGTCGTGGGCCGGCGGCTCAGAAGGGTCCGGCCGGCAGGTCGGCGAGGAGCGTGCCCCGGCGGTCGTACAGCGCGACGGCGAGGCCGCCCTTCCCGGTGGGCGCGGGGGTGTGGGCGTACCAGACGCCCCAGTCGGGGCGGCCGGGCAGCGCGAGGAGGGTGGCGACGGTCCTGCGGCCCCCGGAGTCGGTCAGTTCGACGCGGCCGGCCCGGGTGGGGCCGTAGAAGAGGCCCGAGTGGAAGACGCCCTCGGCGGTCCCCTCGCTCTGGTGGCTGACGCCGGGCTCGGAGCGGTCGACGTTGCCGTCGACGACGCTGCGGAAGTTCTCGAAGCCGTCCGGGCCCGCCCAGTGCTTCCCCTCCTTCGTCAGCCAGACGGTGTAGCCCCGTCCGGCGTCCACGCGCTCGCCGGAGCGGACTGTACGGATCCGGGTGGGGGCGGGGTCGGCCTCGGCGGGGGCGGCCACCGTGGTCGCGGTCTCGGCGGAGGGCCCGGGGGCCGCTCCCACGGCGGACGGCGCCGCGAGTGCCAGGGAGGCCACGACGGCCACGGCGGCGGCCGGCAGGTGCTTCTTCATCCGAGTGCTCCCGGGGTCCCGGGGCCGCGACCGTCCGCGACCCTCACTCCTCTCAACTCCGTACACCCCGGGGACGGGTGACACGGTGCCGGAATCCCGTCGGAATCCCGTCGGAATCAGCGGCTCGGGGTGGTCTCCGAGAGGGCCGTGGCGAGTTCGTCCAGGCTCTCCAGGAGCAGGACGGCGCCCTTGTGGAGGAGGAAGTGGTCCGGTGGTTCGCCGGACCAGGCGTCGACCGTCTTCCGCAGGTCGTCCCAGCCCGGCTCCTCGCGCTCCCGGACCTCCTTCGCGCCCCGCCCGGTCGACCGGCGCAGGGAGTCGGCGAGGACGGCGGCGTACGGGAGGGGTGCGGCGCCCCGGTCGGGCAGGTGGGCCTCCATGAGCATCGCCACCCGGCCGAACTCCCCGAGCGCGTGCTCGGCCTGCTCGACCGCCGCGTGCGAGAGGCCCCGGTGGCGCACCGGCTCGTGTGCCGCGCGCTCCAGGGCCTCCTGCCAGGCGACCCGGGCGGCGCGGGTCCTCAGGAGCGCCTCGCGGACGACGGGGTCGGCCGGGCCGGCGGGGTCGGCGTACCCGGCGGTGACGACGGCCGCGTACCGTCCGACGGCCTCCAGCCAGTCCGCGAGCAGGCCGCGCAGCCGGGGGGTCTCCCAGGCCGGGTAGACGGCGTACGCCAGCATCGCGAGGAGCCCGCCGAGGAGGGTGAGCAGCACCCTCTCCCTTACGGTCTGGTCCACTCCCCCGCCGGCCGTGCCGAGCAGGAAGACGACGTACGCGGAGACGCAGACCTGGCTCGCCGCGTACCCCGTCCGCATCAGCAGGTACATCCCGAAGGCGCACAGCACCGCGAGTCCGGCCGAGAGGTACGCGCCCGGGTGCGCCGAGCGGACGACCGCCGTCGCGAGGCCGACGCCGACCAGGGTGCCGCCGAAGCGGGCCACCGAGCGGGCGTACGTCTGCGAGAAGTCCGGGCGCATCACCATGACCGAGGCCATCGGGGCCCAGTAGCCGTGGCCGAAGGGGAGGACGGTGCCGAGGAGGTAGCCGGCGGCGGTGACCACCGAGACGCGGATCGCGTGGCGCAGGACCGGGGACTCGTGGCGCAGCTCGGCGCGGACCTGGGCGAGGACGAGGGGGGCGAGGCGGAGGAGGGTGGGGCGGGAGCGGGCCACGCCCGTGCGGACCGACGTCTCCGCGTGCGGCTCGGCGGTCTCCAGGACGTCGCCGAGGAGGGCGGTGAGGCGGACGGCGGCGCGGCGCGGCGGGCCGGTGAGGACGGAGCCGGAGCCGGGGGTGCGGAGGGCGGCGAGGGCGGGGGCGGGCGGGGCGACCGGGTCGCCGTGGCGGATGGCGTGCGCGGCTGCGTCGAGGACGGCGGCGGCGGCGTCGAGGAGTTCGCGCACCCGGTCCCGCTGCGGGCCCTCCCCCGGGACGCCGACGGCCGGGTCCGCGAGCGAGGCGAGGACGGGGCGGATGCGTTCGGCGAGGCCCCGGGAGCCGTGCAGCTCGGCCGGGCGGCGGCGGGCCTGGCGGGGGGTGACGGCGGCGGCGTTGCGGGCGGTCATGAGCGGGACGGGGTCGAAGGGGGCGACCGGGTCGTGGCGCAGGCGGCGGGCGTAGTCGGCCTCGGCGGCGAGCGCGTCCGCGAGGGCGTCGCGCTGGGCGCCCCAGCGGCGGGCCGGGAGGAGGGCGGCCAGGGCGGCCTGGACGACGCCGCCCGCGAAGATCACGGCGGCGTGGCCGGCGGCGGTGGCGACGGAGGTGGGGAGGGTGACCGTGACCAGCATCATCGCCACGTTGGAGGAGGCGATGAGGCCGGCGGTGGGGCCGGCGGCCCAGGCGAGCCCCGCCAGGAACGTCCAGAGGAGCAGCAGGGCGAGGAAGAGCCCGTCGTGGGCGCCGACGAGGTAGCCGACGAAGGTCGACGCGGCGAGGCTGGCGCCGGAGGCGAGGGCGAGGACGGGGCGGGGGCGCCAGGAGCGCTGGAAGGTGGCGATGGCGGCCTGGAAGGCGCCGAAGGCGGAGGAGACGGCGACGGCGGGGCCGAAGAGGGCGAGCGAGAACCCGACGACGAGCGCGAGTCCCAGCGCGCCCCGCGCCGCCCCCACCGGCTCCAGCCGCCGCCGCTCGACGGTGAGCCCGGAGCGGACGGTTCCTTTCAGGGCCCGGAGCCAGCTCATGCGGGAAGCGTATCCGTACCATCCGGCACGAAATGGTCATGCGCTCCGGAGCGGGGGCTCCCGTGGGGCCCGGCTCTCCAGGAGTCGGGGTCCCGTGGCCTACCCGTCGGACGGACCCCGGGACCCGCCCTCCACCCGGTGCCGTTCCGGGTGGAGGGTCGCCCGGTCGGCGGCCGTTGCGCCGTGGGTCCAGCCCGCCTCGTCCCAGGCGGCGCGGACGCGGGTGGTGCGGGTCTCGGGGAAGAGTTCGTCCGTGCGGGTGGTGACCGCCGCCTCGCGGGAGGCGAGGGCCGGCAGGAGGGTCGGGGCCTCGGCGGCCACCCGGCGGGAGGTCGCCGAGAGCCGGGCGCCCAGCCGGTTCGCGTACGCGAGCAGGAAGGACTGCCGGAAGGACTTCGTGCGCTTGCGGCCGCCCGCCCGCTGCTCCGCCTCCGCCCGCGTCATCGCCGCCGTCCCCTGCACGAGCAGCGAGGTGTAAAGCAGCTCCACCGGGTCCAGGTCCGACTCGAAGCCGACCACCGTGGAGAAGCCGTGCGCCTCGTTCCACACCGCCCGGCAGTGGTTCGCCGTCGCCACCGCGTCCAGCAGGATCGCCTTCGCCTGCTCGTACGGCGGTTCCACCCCGATCCGGAGCGCCCCGGGCGCCTCCGGGGACGGCGCCCCCGCCGCGAGGGACGCCTCGTCGAGGCTGTGCCGGGCCATCAGCTCCTGCGCCTTGGCCGTCAGCGCCTCGGCCTCCTCCGGGTATCCGGTCGCCTCCGCCTTCGCGAGCAGCGCCCTGATCCGGCCCAGCATCCGGGGCTCCCCCGCGACCGGCGGCGGCAGCGCCTCCCCCGGCGCCGGCCCGACCGCGTCCAGGCGCGGCAGCCGGACGAGCAGCCGGTACAGCTCCAGGACGGCGGTCGCGTACGAGAAGCGGTCGGCCGGGCGGCCGGGGCCCTCGGGCAGCTCGGCCACCTGCGCCGCCCAGCGGTGCGGCAGCCGCCCGTACCCCGCCGTCTCCGTCCTGATCAGGCCCGCGAGGAGCCGTACGTGCTCCTCCGCCAGGTCGCGGCGGGCCGTGCGGAGCAGGTCCGCGGGCTGCCAGCCGCGCCCCCACAGCGTCCGGACGAACTCCTCGCCTCGCCGCGCCAGTTCCGCGTCCGCGCCCCGGTCGGCGGCGAGCAGCGAGGCCGCCGTGTCGAGCGACCCGTCGTCGCTCGCGTACAGCGCCTCGAAGGCCTTGTCGATGGTGGTGCCCACGCCGTCCTCGCGTCCCGTCCCGGTGCCCGTTCCCCTCCCCATGGTCTCAGCCCCCGCCGGGCGCCCCCGGGGGCAGGTGCGAGGGGCGCCCCGCGTGGCGCGCCGTCCGGCGACCGGTCATGGTGGGACGACGGGGCGGTGACCGGGGTCGGAGCCGGGTCACCGCCCCGGTCCCCTCGTCAGGCGACCGTTCCCGCCGCCTTCGCCGCGCGCCACTCCGGCGCCAGGACCGACCAGACCTCCTCGTCGTGGCGGCGGCCCCGGTGGGCGTGGCTCTCGCGCAGGACCGCGTCCCTGGTCATGCCCAGGCGGCGGGCCACGGCGATGCTCGGCGCGTTGTCGGAGGAGACGACCCACTCCACCCGGTGGATCCCGCGCGCCTCGATCGCCCAGTCGACGAGCGCCCGCGCCGCCCGGGTCACCAGGCCCCGGCCCGTCGCGGCCGGCTCCAGCCAGCAGCCCGCCTCCGCCGTGCCGTGCGCGGTGTCGAGCGTCCGGAGGATCACGGCGCCGACCAGGGTCCCGTCGAGCCGGATGCCGTGGATGCGGCCCGTGTCGGCCGCCGTCCTCTCCGCGTACGTCCGGAGGAAGGCCCGGCTGGACTCCAGGTCGGTGACGACGTCCGGGAGCGCGTTGCGCGCGCCGATGAACTCCCGCCCCCGGTCCATGTGCGCCAGGAACTCGTCCGCCTGCCACGGTTCGAGCGGGCACAGCTCCGCTCCGTCGTCCCCCAGGGACATCGCGTACATCGTCCTCCCCCTCCACGTCCGGATCCGGTGTCCGCGCCCCAGCGTAGGAGAACCGGGTCTGTCAGTGGCAACTGCCAGACTCGCCCCCATGAACGAGAGGTGGGCGCTGGCCGCCGAGGAGGAGGGGGACGGGGCCCTGCTCGCGCCCCTCGGCCCGGACGGGGCGCCCGCCGGGCCGGTGCGGCGCGAGCCGGACCTGGTGGCGGCCGTGCGGGACCGGCCGGAGGTGGCCCGGTGGGTGTGGCGGTCGACGGCCGAGGTGTATCCGAGGCTGCTCGCCGCCGGGGTGCGGGTCGAGCGGTGCTACGACGTGGAGGGCGCCGAGCAGCTGCTCCTCGGGCACGAGGGGCGGCTCGGCGAGCCCCGCTCGGCCGCCGCCGCCTGGGCGCGCCTGCGGAACGCGCCGGTGCCGCCCGACCCGCCGCCCCGCACCGCCGAGCCCGGCTCGCAGGACTCGCTCTTCGAGCCGCGCCGGGTGGCCTCCGTGCCCTTCGAGGGGCTCCTCGCGGTCTACGCGGAGCAGCTGCGCCGCCACGGCCTGGCCGAGCACCCGGGCAGGATGCGGCTGCTCACGGCCGCCGAGTCGGCGGGAATGCTGGTGGCCGCCGAGATGCACCGGGCCGGGCTGCCGTGGCGGGCCGACGTGCACCGGGGGCTGCTGGACGAACTGCTCGGCGAGCGGTACGCGGGCGGGGGCGAGCCGCGCCGCCTGGCCGAGCTCGCGGACGAGGTGTCGGCCGCCCTCGGCCGCCGCGTCCGGCCCGACCTGCCCGCCGACGTGGTGAAGGCCTTCGCGGGGGCCGGCGTCAGGCTGCGCTCCACGCGCCGCTGGGAGCTGGCCCGGGTCGACCACCCGGCGGTGGAGCCGCTGATCGCGTACAAGAAGCTGTACCGGATCTGGACGGCGCACGGCTGGTCCTGGCTGGCCGACTGGGTGCGGGACGGCCGGTTCCGGCCGGAGTACCTGCCCGGGGGCACGGTCAGCGGGCGCTGGACGACCAACGGCGGCGGGGCCCTGCAGATCCCGAAGGTGATCCGGCGGGCCGTGGTCGCCGACGAGGGCTGGCGGCTCGTCGTGGCCGACGCCGACCAGATGGAGCCGCGCGTCCTCGCCGCGATCTCCCGCGACCCCGGTCTGATGGAGGTCGCGGGCCACCCCGACGACCTGTACACCCGGCTCTCGGCCCGCGCCTTCTCCGGTGACCGCGAGCACGCCAAGCTGGCGCTCCTGGGGGCGGTCTACGGGCAGACCAGCGGCGACGGCCTGAAGAACCTGGCGGCGCTGCGCCGCCGCTTCCCGCTCGCCGTGGCGTACGTCGACGACGCGGCGAGGGCGGGCGAGGAGGGCCGGCTCGTGCGCACCTGGCTCGGCCGGACCAGCCCGCCCGCGGCCGGCGCGGGCGACGCCGACGAGGCGGGCCTGCCCCAGGAGGGCGGGGAGGAACCGGCCGTGGAGGAGGGCGAGTTCACGCCCGGGTACGCCTCGGGGAACACGCGGGCGCGGGGCCGCTTCACCCGCAACTTCGTCGTCCAGGGCAGCGCCGCCGACTGGGCGCTCCTGATGCTGGCGGCCCTGCGGCGCTCCCTCGCCGGGATGCGGGCGGAGCTGGTCTTCTTCCAGCACGACGAGGTGATCGTGCACTGTCCGGCGCAGGAGGCGGAGGCCGTCACGGAGGCGGTCCGGGCGGCCGGGGACGAGGCGGGGCGGATCACGTTCGGGGAGACGCCGGTGCGGTTCCCGTTCACGACGGCGACGGTGGAGCGGTACTCGGACGCGAAGTAGGGCGTACGGGGGAGGAGTTCTCTCCCCGTACGCCTCCCCCCACGGTCCTACTTGATCAGCTTCCACCACTTCGGGCTCAGCGCGATCGCTTTCAACTGCTCGACGGTCAGGGCGGGTTCGGCGCGCGTGGCGGGGGCCCGGTAGCCGTCGGAGTTGAGGGTGGTGATCACGACCCGGAAGCCGTCGGGCGTGAGGGTGTCGACGGTCCGCGCGACGACGCCGTCGCCGCCCTTCTCCGCGGCCTCCTGGGTCACTCCGACCAGGCGGCCGTCGGGCAGGGTGGTGGCCCCGATGCCGTGCAGGTGGGCGGCGACGTCGGCCATGCCGGTCTGGACGTTGATCTCGACGAGGCTCCGGCCCCTGCCGTCGTCGACGACGACGTACCCGTAACCGCTCTGCCCGCCCTTGTCCTTCACCTTCGCCTCCCGGGGGAGGAGGGAGCGCAGGGTGGACTGGAGGGCGTCGGCGGAGGGCTCGTCCGGCGTGCTCGGGGGCGCGGTCGGCCGCGGCGGCTCTGGCAGCTTCGCGAGCAGTGACCTCCAGGCGTCGGCCGTGACGAGGGCCTTGAGCCGGTCGAGGCTGAAGGGCGGGTTCTCGCGGCTGACCGGGGCGCCCTTCTCGGCGGGTGCGTTGTACTCGTTCACGTCGACGAGGAAGCCGGTCCGGGTGAGCAGGGTCGCCCGCCAGTTCTTGGTCTCCTCGCGCCGGTCGGGGTACTCGTACCCCTGGAGGAGCATCAGCCGGCCGACGCCGGGGAGCTTCTCGGTGGTGCACTCGACGTCGGGGGCGTGGGCCTCGTCGGGGCAGGTGACCATGCCCTCGCCGGCGCCGTGGGCGCGGGCGAGGGAGACGGAGACGGCGGCCTTGCCGTGTCCGTCGTCGTACACGCCGAGCACGCTCTGGCCCACCCCGTCCTCGTCGTCGATCTTCCACCGCCCGGCGGGGGTGTGGGCCTTGAGGACGGCCGCGAGGTCCTTGACGGGGAGGTGCGCGATGTCGGCCGGCGGCCCGGTGGTGGAGGCCGGCTTCGGCGCCGTCGCCACGGACGCGGTGTCCGCCGCTCCGGTGGGGCCGAAGAGCAGGCCGCCGTACACCCCGCCGACGCCCAGGGCGGCGAGCGCGAGGGCGCTGCCGGTCACCGCGAGCCTCCGGCGCACCAGGCGGCGCCGGCCGCGCCGGAGGCCGCCCTCGACGAGCCCGCGCCGGTCGTCGGCGGCGAAGCCGTCGCCGGTGCGGCGCAGGACCGCGCCGAGCTCCTCCTCGAAGCCGTCGTCGTGGGGGCCGTCGTGCTGCGGGTCTTCGTTCCGGGGCATGCGGGATCACCGTCTCGGGTTCGGGGCGGAAGGAGTGGGGAGGGGGGTCCGGTCAGCGGACGGCGAGCTCGGCGAGGCCGCCGCCGAGCCGTTCCCGCAGCTTGGCGAGGGCCCGTACGGACCGGGTGCGGACCGCCGCGGAGCTGACGCGCAGGGCCTCGGCGGTCTCCTCGACGCTGCGGTCCTCCCAGTAGCGGAGCACCACGACGGCCCGGTCCTTGGGCGCGAGCCCGGCGAGGGCGTCGAGGAGCGCGATGCGGAGCGCCGGGTCCCCGTCGGCCTCGGAGGCGCGGTCGGGCAGCTCGCCGAGCGGGCGCTCGGTGGCCGAGCGGCGCCGCTGGTGGCTGAGGAAGGTGCGGACGAGCACCGTCTGGGCGTACGCGGCGGGGTTCCCGATCCGTGCCACGCGGCCCCACAGGGCGTACATCCGGCCCAGCGTCTCCTGGGTGAGGTCCTCGGCCAGATGGGTGTCGCCGCCGGTCAGCAGGCATGCCGAGCGGAACAGGGGCCCCGTGCGCGCGGAGGCGAACTCCAGGAACTCGTTCGCCCGGGACTTTCTCATGCCCCTCCTCGTCTCGGCCGCGTCGTCTCGGTCACGGCGTGCGTTCGCCGTACATCCCATTGACGCGACGGGGGCGGGCATATGTTTCAGATAAATCGGAAGAGATTCCCGCCCGGCGCATCCAAAGAAGCGGAATCGGGTAATCCGTAGACATGAACACTCTCAGCGCAACAGAGAACCTGGCGGCTGGAGTCTGGCAGTCCGGTCTGGCGCAGGTTCTCGGCGGTCTCATCGTCGTCGCCGTCCTCATCGGCGCGTTCGCGTTCGGCATCCGCGTCCGGAACCGCGAGTCGGCGCCGCCGAAGACCGAGGAGCAGCCGCACCGGCCGGACGACGGCTCCCTGCCCGGCGAGGCGAGCGAGTACCGCCAGGGGGCCGAGATGCCGCACACCGACGCCGAGCACCGGCTCATGCCGTACCAGCTCAACCACTCCGGCACGGAGACCTCGCCCCAGCCGCCGGACGAGGAGAAGCGCAAGTGGGGCGGCATCTCCAGCGGAGGCTTCGGCAGCGGAGGCACCGGGCACGGCGACTGACCGGACGCACGCGCGGGAGCGGAATCCGGCGACGGGGCACGACCCCGCCGCCGTTTCCGCGCGCACGCGTACGGACCCGGACCCCTCCGCCTACTTCCCCGCGGCGCGCCCCGCGCGGGAGGCGATGTGGGCGGGCGGCGCGAAGCCCTCGGGCAGGGCGGGATCGGTGACGGGTTCCCCGAAGGCGGTCACCACCGGCAGGACCCCCGCCCACAGCCCGAGCGCCGCGTCCTCGGAGTCCCCGTCGTCCGGCGGCCCGCTCCGCGTCTTCACCGAGGCCTCGGTCAGGTCGAGCACGAGGAGGGCGGTCGCGGCCAGCTCCTTGCGGCTGGGCTTCCGCGCGTACTCCCACTGCCCCGGCGCGCTCTGTTCGGTCAGCACCCGCAGGCCCCGCAGCTTCTCCTCGGGGTCGGTCACGAGCCGGGGGACCCCGTAGACCATCGCGCACCGGTAGTTCACCCCGTGCTCGAAGACGGACCGCGCGAGGACGAGCCCGTCGACGTGGGTGACCGTCACGCAGACGGTGGCCTCGGGCGCGCGGACGAGGCTGCGGCCGGCGACCGACCCGTGGAGGTAGAGCCGGTCCCCCTCCACCCCGTACGCGGTGGGCACCACCATCGGCGTCCCGTCGACGACGACCCCGAGGTGGCACAGGAACCCGGCGGCCAGCACCGCGTCCAGATCGGCCCGCCGATGGCTCCCCTGCTCCCGCATCCGCCGCAGCCGGGTCCGTTCGGTGACGTCCAACTCCGCAGTGCTCACGCTTCTCCCTCGCCCCTCGTCCCATCGATCACCGTTCAGGTGTTCGTACGGGTGTTTGTACGGGGTCGGAGCCCGTCACCGCCACCGGCGCCCTCCTGCCGGGACACCGGCTCGGTCCAGGCGCAGGCGACCGGCACCGCGTCGCGGTCGTCGTGGGGTGCGGACCAGTGGACGCGGTTCCAGGTGCCCGTGCGGGGGTCGAGGGGGACCGGCACGGTCCAGGGGCGGCCGGAGAGGCCCTCTCCCCGGGCCTTCACGCAGGCCTCCTGGACGGTGAAGACCCGGGCGAAGCCGAGCCTGCGGGCGTCCTCGGGCAGGGCGGCCAGGGCGTCGGCGTCCCCGGGGAGGCAGCAGCGCCGCAGCAGGCGGTCGCCGACGGGGGCCGGGACCTGGACGTCGACTCCGACGTCCCGGCCCCGGCCGACGGCCGCGGCGACCCAGCCCGCGGAGTGCGAGAGGCTCACCCCCGGGCCGGGCCGGCCGGGCAGGTACGGGCGACCGCCCGGAAGCGCGGCGACCGGCCCGTCCCCGGCGTCCTCGCCGACCTCCCGCAGCAGGAACCGCAGCAGGGTCCGCGAGGCGAGGTGTTCCGCGGCCCGCCACGGCGGCAGCCCCGCCGCGGCCACCCGGTCCGCGGCGGCGACGGGCAGCACGCCCAGCACCTCCTCGTTCCGGGCGGCCAGGTGGTGCACGCCGTCGACGGGCGTGCGGATCCGGCGGCCGGGCAGGGGCGTGCGGGCCCCGTCGGGCACGGGCGGACCGGCCCCGTCAGGCGCGGTCCGGGACACGGTGCAGGGTGCGGATCGGGCGGGTCGCCAGGAGGGCGGTGGCGGTGAGGAAGGAGACCACCACGCCGACCACGAGGACCGTGTCGGTGCCGAACGCGCCGACGGCGGGCCCGGCCAGCGCGCTGCCGATCGGGTACATGCCGACGGACCCGGCGACCTCGTAGGCGTGGACGCGGTTGAGGACCTCGCCCGGCACCTGCGTCTGCACGCTGGTGGCCCACATGACGCCCCAGACGCCGATGCCGGCGCCGACCAGGACCTGCGCGGCGACGAGCAGCCAGACCGGCCAGCCGAGCACGATGCCGAGCGGGTAGAGCGGGTACGCCATCATCGCCACGGCCCCGGCGGCGAGCGGACGCTGGGGCTTGTAGCGGATCGCGAGGAGCCCGCCGGCCACCGTGCCGGCGCCGAGCGCGGCGTTGATCAGGCCGAAGGCGCTCGCGCCGTGCTCGGGCACGATGACGCCGGCGGCCACCGAGAGCTGCGGTCCCCAGGACAGCACCGCGTAGAACATCCAGATCAGGATGACGCCCCAGAGCCAGCTGCGGGAGCGGAACTCCTGCCAGCCGACCGCCAGGTTGCGCCACAGGCTCTCGCCGGCCGGCGGGGCGGGCACCGCGCCGAGCCGGAGGGCGAACAGGCAGATCGCGCTGGTGCCGTAGGCGACGGCGGAGATCACCATGACCCAGCCGGTGGACCCGAAGCCGACCAGGGCGCCGGCCAGCGCCGGGCCGCCGAGGCCGGTGATCGCCTCGGAGGTGCGCAGCACGCCGTTGGCGCCCTGGACGTCGCGGGAGACCAGGGGGACGGTCGAGGAGGCGCCCGGTTGGAACAGGGCGTTGGCGGTGCCGGCGACGACGAGCAGCGCGTACAGCTGCCAGAGGTGGTCGATGCCGTGGAGGAAGAGCAGGGCGAGCAGGATGTGGGCGGTGAGGTTGGCCAGGTCCGCGACGATCATCATCCGGCGGGCGGTGAACCGGTCGGCGAGCACCCCGCCGAACAGCACGAGGCCGGCGAACGGGGCGACCAGGAAGGCCATCGAGTACCCGGCGGTGTCCAGGCCGTACCCACCGCTGAGCAGACCCGCCGCGACCGCGACCGGCAGCATGGCCCAGCTCAGCAGGCCGGCGCTGCGGGCGGTGAAGTAGTACCGGAAGTTGCGGGACCAGATCGCCGGTTCGTCCGGGGAGGGTCCCGAGGCCCGCGCCCCGGGCTCCCCCGGCTCTCCCGGCTTTCCCGAGGCCCGCGCCCCGGGCTCCCCCGGCCCTTCCGGCGGCGGCGTCTCCAGCTTCCCCGGCTCTCCCGGCGGGGGCGCCGTCGTCCGGGCGGGCTCTGCCAAGCGTTCTTCCATGACCCTTCAGTCCTCCGGTCGTTGATCGGGGTTCGCGGGGGGGCTCAGACGCCTTCGGGGCCCGTGCGGGGCGGTGGGGCGAGTTCGTCCAGGGCGACCGGTTCCAGGCCGCGTTCGAGCAGGCCCTCGACGATCGCCGGGAGGGCCGCCACGGTCTGGCTCCGGTCCCCCGCGCCCTCGTGCATCAGGACCACCGAGCCGGGGCCGACCCCCTCCAGGACGGTCTTGGCGATCTGCTCGGGCCCCGGCCGCGACCAGTCGCGGGCGTCCACGTCCCACATCGTCAGGGTGGCCGGGTGCGCGGCCAGGGCGGCGAGCACCTCGGGGCTCAGCGCCCCGTACGGCGGCCGGAACCAGGCCGGGGCCGCGCCGGCCACCCGGTCCAGCTCCTCCGTCGTCCGGTCGATCTGCTCGCGCAGCTGCCCCGGCGTCAGGTCGAACAGGAAGGGGTGCGACCAGGAGTGGTTGCCGAGCCCGTGGCCGCCCGCCACGATCCGGCGCACCTCGTCGGGCAGCGCGGCGACGTGGTGGCCGACGCAGAAGAAGGTCGCCCGGGCCCCGTAGCGGTCCAGGACCTCCAGGACCTGCCGGGTGAAGACCGGGTCGGGGCCGTCGTCGAAGGTCAGCGCCACCTTCGGGACGTCCCGGCGGCCGTGCTCGAAGCAGCGCCCGGCCGCCGTCAGGGCCTTCTGCGCGGGCTCCCCGCGCCGTACGCCCTCGAAGTACTCCTCGGCGCGGCCGGTCAGGGTGCCGCCCTCGGCGGTCACCCGGGCCAGGTCGCCGGGCGCGGCCAGGGCCCGTTCCGCGAGCTGCCCGGCCGTGACGGAGCCGAAGTCCGGCCGGGGCGGAAGGAGCCAGGGGTCCGCCCGGTAGACCTCCAGGCCGGCGGCGGTCATGGGGCCGTCGAGCAGGCCGTTGGTGCTGTCCAGGACCACGGCCGGGGCCGGCCCGCCGTCGAGGTCCCGCAGCCAGGCGACGAGTGCGGCGACCCGGGCGGCGCCCCAGTCGCGCGGCTCCGCCACCCGGCGGCCGGTGCCGTCCAGGACCTCGACCCGGTAGCCCGCCTCGGTCCAGGCGATCCCCGCGTACCTCTTCTCCGTCAGCGGCGTCATCAGTCCCCCAGCGCGATCGCCTCGGCGACGACCAGCCGCTCGACCCCGCGCAGGAAGCGCTCCATGCCCGCGCGGTCGAGGACCGCCGGGTCGGCGGTCATGGCGAGGTCCAGGGCGCCCGGGGCGGTCAGCACGTCCACCGCCGCCGAGACGTTCCTGCGGGCCGGGAACTCCGTCGGCCAGCTCAGTTCGGTCCGGCCGATCAGCTCGCTCAGCGGGGCCTTCGGCCTCTCGACGCCGTCGAAGGGCCCGACGCCGGGGTCGCGGGTGTCGTTCCACCAGTACGAGTGGTCAGCCGCCTCCCCCTTCTCGACGAGGAGCGCCACCTCGCGGTCGAGCGCCCACTTGTCGTACGCGGCGTGGCGGAAGGCGCTGAACGCGACGGACCGGGTCCGGCGCACCGCGTCCTCGAAGTCCCGGTCCGCGTCCGTGAGGCGGAAGAGGGCCTCCTGCGCCACCGTGCTGACGGAGGCGGCGGCGGCCGGCTGGAAGCGGTTGCCCACCACGACCTGGAAGAGCACGTCACCGCTCCCGGACATCCGGGCGAGCTGGTGGGAGGCCGCCCCCAGGAGGACGGCGGCGTCGCTCACCTCCAGCTCCGCCGCGACCCGCCCGACGGCGACGGCGAGGGCGGGCGAGCGCAGCAGCGCGTTGGGGAACCCGCGGTCCGGATCGTCCGCGAGCTCCGGCGCCGCCGGCTCCCGGACGATGCGCCGGGGGCCCGCGGTGAGCTGCTCGATCCAGTGGCGGCGGGCCGCCTCGTCGCGGCGGCGGCCGAGCGGGGAGGCCTGGACCTCGGCGGCCTCCAGGGGCTGGAGGGCGGGGCGCGACGCGCGCAGCGACGCGGCGGTCTCGCCCGCCTGGACGGACTCCAGGTCGCGCAGGAGCCGGCCGAGGCCCCAGTAGTCCATGCCGGTGTGCGCGCCGGCCAGGACGAGCCGGTGGACCAGGCCGCCGGACTCGATCAGGCCGACCCTGAGGGGCCACTCCCGGGTGTGGTCGAAGGGGCGTCCGGCCAGCTCGCCGAGGAGGGCGGCGCCGTCCTCGGCGGAGCGTTCCGCCGGGCCCGTGCGGACCTCCACCGGGAGTTCGCCGCTGCCGTCCACGACCTGTTCGAGGCCGTCCTCGCCGTCCGGCAGGAAGCGGGTGTGCAGGCTGTCGTGGAGCAGGAGCAGCTCGGTCAGGTCCGCGAGCACGCGGTCCACCGGGCGGGGCGGGGAGACGGGGAGGTGGACCGGCAGGTTGTACCGGGGGGCGTCGTCGCCGAGCCGGGTCACGACGCCCCAGATGGCCCGCTGGCCCCAGGTCGCCGGGCCTCTCCCGGCCCGTGCGGAGTCCAGTCTGATGGTCCGCTGCTCCTCAGCCGTGGTCATGGTGTTCCTGCCTTCCCTTCGGGTGCGTCGTCGGGTGTCTGTCGGAGCCGTCTGCGAGAGCCGGGGGCGTCTGTACGAGCGGCGGGACCGTCCGTACGAGCCGGGGGGCCGCGTCTGTACGAGCCGGGAGGCCGCGGGCGGGCCGTCGCGCTTCCGGTGGGGGTAGAAGCGCGACGGCCACCCGGACCGAGGGGACCGAGGGGTCAGCCCCCGTCGCCGGCGAAGAGCGCCACGTGCGTACGGCCCGAGCGCGGGTCCGTGTCGCACAGCACGATCCGCCGGTGCTCGCGCCCCCACTCCCGCCAGTGGTCGGCGAGGTCCAGCCAGACGCCGGTGCAGTAGCTGCCCGGGGCCGCCCGGTGCACCGGGCCGCCGTGTCCGGGGAGGTCCCCGGACACCCAGGGACCGAGCACGAGGAGCGTGCCGTCCTCCCCGAGCTCCCGGCCGAGGGCGTCCGCCGCCGAACCGGCCGCGTGGGCACGGACGAACCGGGGGCCGTCCCCCCGCCCTGTGGAGGTGCCGAGGACGAGCGCCGCGGCCGAGTCGACCAGCGGGGTCTCCCGGACCAGCGGGAAGGGCGTCGGCAGGGTGGTCTGTTCGAGGACCGCGATCACGACCTCCGCCGCCCGTCCCGCCTTCGCGTACGCCGAGGCGATCCGCAGGGCGGTGAAGGGCGCGGCCAGGCCCTGCTGGGCGATCGCGAAGTTGGCCGCCCGGCCGCCGAGGCGGTCGGTGAGGTACGGCGCGACGGCGGTGAACGGCACCACGTCCGGGAGGGCGTGGGTGACGATCAGGAGCTCGGGCCTGCTGGCGCCGACGCCCTCGTCGGCGACGAGCAGGTCCGCGAGGTCCCGGTGCCGGACGTGCCGGCCGCCGTCGAACAGCTCCTCGTCCGGCTTCTCCCCGAAGGGGGCGAGCAGGTCGCGGAAGTAGCCGAGCGCGGCGGCCCGGTCGTCCGGTTCCCGGGCCTCGGGCGCGCGGACCGCGGCGGCGGCCCGGACGGCGAGTCCGCTCATGGCGTCCCCTCCTCTTCGCGGAGCGCGGCCTCGACGTAGTCGGCGAAGGAGCCCACGGTCCGCAGGTGGTCGATGTCGAGCGCCTCCGGGTCGACCGAGATCCCGGTCGCCTCCTCGACGGTCATGAGGAGGCCCAGGACGGCGAGGGAGGTGAGCTGGAGCTCGTCGAAGAGCGCGGTCTCCTCCGTGAGGCCGGTGACCGGCCGCTCCAGGACCTCGCCGAGCGCCTTCTCGATGGTGAGGATCAGCTCCTGACGGTTCATCGGGAACCGCCCCCCGCCCGGTGGGTGATGACCATGGCGCCGAAGGTGGCGCCCAGGCCGACGGAGACGAGGAGGTAGTGCGCGCCGTCCACCAGGCGGCCCTCGTCGCGCAGGGTGGTGTAGTTGACGAAGACGTCGGAGGCGAAGGTGTGGCTGTAGCGGGGGACGTTGTCCAGGAAGACCTTCTCCGGCTCCACCCCCAGCTCCTTGATCGTCTGCCGCCAGGCCAGCTTGTTGACGTTGTGCGGGATCACCAGGTCGACGTCGTCGAGGGTCAGCCCGGCCTCCTCCACCGCCTGGTGGATGACCTCGGCGATCCGGCCGCCGTACTGCTCCCCGAACTCGGTGTTCTGTTCGGGGGTCAGCTCCAGCCACTGGGCGTACTCGCCCAGGGTCCGGGTGGCGAAGGAGCGGACCACGTCCCCCTCGCCGTCCAGGGTGATCAGGCAGGAGGCGGCGGCGTCGGCCATGATCGAGGTGTTGGGGACGTGCTGGACGACCGGCGAGTACGCCTGTTCGCCGGTGACCATCAGGGCGTACGCGCCCTCGCCGCCCTCGGCGCGGAGCAGTTCGCCGAGGACCTCGATGGCGCCGAGGCTGCTGACGCAGGCCTGGTGGCTGAGGCCGAACGCCTCGGTGTCGGCGAGCCCGAGGTCGTCGCCGACCAGGCGCGCCACGTCCACGTCGGCGGGGGCGACCGCCTGGGTGACGTGGGCGTACGCCAGGTAGTCCACCCGGCCGCCCTCCGGGAGGGCGGCCAGGGCGCCGCGCGCGGCGGGCCGCAGCAGGTCCAGGAGCGGGAGCTCGGGGTCGTACCGGAGCCGGTCCAGGCCGTAGAACTTGCGGAACACGCCGAGCTGCGCCCGGTGCAGTCCGAGCCGTTCGCCCAGCTCCTCGATCCGTACGCTGCGCTCGGGCAGGTACGACTCGATGCGCTCCAGGGTGATCCGGCGGTCGGTGGCCGTCTGGGTCATCAGGACTTCACGACCTCGGCGCGGATCAGCCAGAGCCGGTTGGCGCCGCGGCGGTCCCTCGGCTGCACGTCGTACGGCCAGCGGCCCTCGCCGGCGCCGGGCTGGCCCGGCTCGCGCAGGTCGGTGGTCTTCCAGCCGTTCGCGGTCAGGAACTCCTCGGGCTCGTCGGTGCCGAAGATCCACGGCGTGCCGTCGGCGGCGAGGGTGTCCAGGAAGCGCTTCGAGAACGGGCTGCGCAGCAGGGCGCGGCCGAGGATGTCGAAGGCCAGGTGGCTGCCGGGGGCCGAGGCGGAGGCGAGCAGCCGGAGCAGTCCGGCGGCCTGCTCCTCGGTGAGGAAGAAGGTCAGCGCCTCGGCGACCCACAGGGTCGGGCGGTCGCGGTCGAAGCCCGCGGCCTCCAGGGCGGGCAGCCACTCCTGGGTGAGGTCGGCGGAGACCTCGCGCCGGTCGACGCGCGGCTCGGCCCCGAGGGCGGCGAGCCGGCGGCGCTTCTCGGCGATCAGGAGGGCGTGGTCGACCTCGTACAGTTCGGTGCCGTCCGGCCAGTCGAGCCGGAAGGCGCGGGTGTCCATGCCGGCCGCGATCAGCACGACCTGCTGGATCCCGCTCTCGGCGAGGACGTCCTTGATCGCGTCGTCCAGGAAGCGGGTGCGGATGGAGATGAAGGGCAGCAGGCCGCCGCCGGCGTAGCGCTCGATCAGCTCGAAGCCGCGGGGGGCGGCCAGGTCGCGGGCGAACGGGTCGACGAACAGCGCGTCCTCGCGCTCGGACTCCTCGGCGCGGGCCGCGGCCATCCACTGGGCGGTGTACGAGACTGCATCCATGGTGAAGACCCCTCCTCGGGATCGGGCGGAGCGGGATCAGGCGAAGAAGGCCTTCTCGATGCTGGCGAGGGTCTGGAAGTCGTCGATGTCGATGTTGTCGAAGTCGATCTCGACGCCCGCGGCGTCCTCGATCGTGTAGACGAGCTCGACGAAGGCGAGCGAGTCGACGAGCCGGCTCTCGATGAGGTCGACGTCGGAGGCGAGCTCGGTGCGCTCGGGGTGACGGCCGAGGATCCAGTCCCGGACCTTGTCGATACCTGCGGAACTCATGGCGTTTCCCTTCGGGGTCACTGCTCCAGCGGAACGGGGCGGTCGTGCGGTCGTGCGGGGGTGGTGCGGTCGTACGGGGAGGCGCGGTCGTACGGGGAGGCGCGGTCGTACGGGGTGGTGCGGTCGTACGGGGTGGTGCGGTCGTACGGGGTGGTGGCGGCGGCGACGGCGATGGCGAAGCCGGCGTCGTGGCTGATGCTCACGTCGATCGGGCCGATCCCGGCGGTACGGGCCAGCTCGGCCGCCCGGCCGGAGAGCCGGACCCCGGGCCGGCCGCCGGGGCCGCGCAGGACCTCGATGCCCTGCCAGGGGACGGGCTTCCCGACGGACCCGAGGAGCTTGAAGACGGCCTCCTTGGCGGCGAGGCGCCCGGCGATCCCCGACGGGTCGGGCGCGCCGTCGGGGGTCCGGGAGGCGGCGAGCTCCTCGGTGGAGAGGAGGCGGGTGAGGAGCGGTGCGGGGTGGGGGTCGGTTCCGGGGGCGGTTCCGGGGTCGGGACCGGTTGCGGGGCCGAGTCCGGTTACGGGACCGGGGTCGGTGCTGGTGCCGGGGTCGGGACCGGTTACGGGACCGGGGTCGGTGCTGGGACCAGGGCCGGATCCGGTCGCGAGGAGGTCGCGGACCCGGGAGAGGGGGACGAGGTCGACGCCGATCAGGGGCCGGGTCACGGCGCTTCGACGGCGGAGGCACCCGCGGTGGCGGTGCTCGTGGCGGTGCTCGTGGCGGCGCTGCTTGTGGCGGCGGCACCCGCGGTGGCGGCACCCTTGGCGAGCTCGGCGGCGGCAACCCGTACCGCGTCGAGCGCCGCGTCGAGGTCCTCCTCGAAGTGCTCCGTCAGGACGGCGAGCCAGCGCTCCAGGCCGAAGGCCACGCAGGAGGTGTAGGCGTGCTCGCCGGACTCCAGCCGGATCCCGCAGCGCTCGCCGAAGAAGTTGCGGTGGGTGTTGACGGAGGCGATCGCCAGGTCGCCGTACTGGAACTCGTACTTGACCGGGCTGAGCTTCTGCATCAGGGCGCGGCCGCCGTCGTTCCGGAAGAACGGGTCGCCCGCCGCCTCCCTGCCCAGCTCGATCCCGAGCGCGGCGGCGAAGGCCTGGATGCGTCCGGTGAAGCGGGCGAGGACGTGCTGGGTGTGCTCGAAGCCGCCGAGCGCGACGACCTCGCGCATCTGGAAGCTGGCGAGCCGGCGCAGGCCGCCGTAGTGGTCCTCGTTGCGGAAGCAGCGGTTGACCAGGGTCACCAGGGCGTCGTCGGCGACCTGCCCGCCCTCGTGGAAGAGGTAGGCGCCGTAGCAGGTGGCGTGCGGGAGCCCGTACCGCGCCTCGGTGACCGCGCCGGGCCCGAACCTCCCCTCCACCGGCTTGAACTGGTCCTCGGTCAGGTCGAGCGAACCGGCGACCCAGGCGAGGTGGGGGAAGTTGGTGTAGACGTCGAACTTCTCCAGGTCGGTCACCGGGAAGAGCGGCGGGGCGCTGATCTCCTCGGCGCCGTCCGCGAGCCCCCAGCCGGCGAAGACCCCGTCCAGCTCGCGGACGAGCCGGGTGGCCCCGGGCCCGAGGATGGCGAGGGCGGGGGCTCCGTCGCTCCCGGTCAGGCGGTTCATCGGACGATTCCCGTCTTCTCCAGGTACTTGGCGGTCTTGCGGAAGGTGCGCAGCTCGGCCTCGGCGCGGGCCGGGGATTCGAGCAGGGCCCGGCGCAGCTCGTGCGGGCGCTCCAGGCCGGCGTCGCGGTAGACCTGGGGGTGGTAGAGGGACTCGAAGCTGTGCTTCATGTAGCGGCGCAGATAGGTGGAGACCTGGTCCAGCTCCTCCTCTGTGGCGGTCTTCTTGAGGTCCAGGTGAAGGAGGTTGACCAGTTCGCGGCCGAAGGCGATGTGCCGGGACTCGTCCTGGTGGTGGATCCGGTTGATGCCGCGGATCGTCTCGTGCAGCCGCTCGTCCTCGGCCATCGCCGAGTTGAAGTGGTCGACCAGCTCCTCGAAGATCAGGATGCGGGCGAAGACCAGCAGGCTCTGGATCTTGTCCGAGGGGGCGGCCGCCTCCGCGCCGCCGGCCGGCTGCCGGTAGATCTTCCCGCCGTAACGGAGGCAGAATTCGGCGAAGAACCACATGTGCTCGTTCTCCTCACCGATGAAGTGGTGGAAGAACTCCGACGGCGTTTCGAAACCGGCGGTGTGGATCCGGTTGACCACCTCGATGAGCAGTTCCCGGATGCCGTGCACGTTGAGGCTGTAAAAATTGATGCTCTCGTGCTTGGAAAGCGCGTGGAGCTGCTGCGGAGTGAGCTTCTCGGCCCATTCCGTACCGTACGTGGTGGTGAGCTCGGGGCTCATCCACCACATGTCCTCGGGGAGCCGGTCCGGCCACTCGAACAGCCGGTACGGGTTGTAGTAGTCGTCGATCGACTTGGTGGCGAGCCGGTCCAGAATTCCCCGGAACCGGTCGTTGCGGTCGATCACGTCGCTGACCATCGCGCGATTTCTCCGTTCGCTTCGAGGGTTCTTCGCTGTTTCCAGACTGGGCCCCGGGGAGGGGTCCCCTCAATGCCCGGAACCGGCTGCCGAATTCGGTCAGTGGACGGAGCGGCGCAACGACCTCCCGGGCCTCACGGAGAAGGCGGACCGCCGTCCCCCCGCAGCGCGGCGAGCTCCGCGCGCAGGGCCGCGTTCTCGTCCTCCAGGGCGGCGAGACGGCCGCGGACCGGCGCCAGGGCCTCGGAGAGCTCCTCCTGGCTGAAGCGGGGGGTGATGTGGTTGGGGCAGTTCCAGGCGAAGGCCTCGACCCGGACGGTGACGAGCTGTTCGACCGTTCCCTCGGTGCGCGTCGCGTCCAGGCGCGCGGCGAGCGCGGGGTCCTCGCCGGCCGGCACGGCGGTGGCGCGGCCGAACAGCTTGAGGCGGGTCCGGCGTGCGTGGTCGATGAAGAAGAGCGCGACCCGGTCGTCGCCGCGCAGGTTGCCGGTGGTGATGTACTGCCGGTTGCCCCGGACGTCCAGGTAGGCGAGGGTGCGCGGGTCCAGGACGTGGACGAAGCCCGGCGGGCCGCCCCGGAACTGGATGTACGGCCAGCCGCTCTCGCTCACGCTGGAGAACAGGAAGCCGTCCAGGCCGCGGATGAAGCCGGCCGCGTCGGCGGTGAGCGGCTCGGGCCCGCCGTCCGGCTCCCGCAGGCGCCGGCCGGCCGCCGTGGCGCTGCCCATCTCCTCCTGGGCCTTCCGTACGGACGGGGTGTACGCGATGTGGTCGTAGCGGCTCACGCGGGGCTCCCCGGGGACGGGTCGACGTGGTCGTAGCGGCTCACGCGGCGCTCCCCAGGGACAGGTCGACCAGGCCGGCCCGGGCGGCGAGGACGCCGGCCTGGAAGCGGCTGCCGGCCGACAGCTCCTGCATGATCGCGGCCACGTGGCGGCGGAGGGTCCGCTCGGACATGCCCACCCGGCGGGCGATGGCCTCGTCCTTGGCGCCGGAGGCGAGCAGGTCGAGCAGGGTCGCCTTCAGGTCCCCCATCGTCCCGGCGTAGCCGGACGCCCCGGAGTCGAAGTCGAACGCGGACTCCCAGACCCGGGCGTGCAGCCCGGCGAGGAAGGACGCGACCGCGCCGTCGTAGACGACGGCGATGGCCTCGCCCTCGCCGGCCGGGATGAAGGCCGTCTTCCGGTCGAAGACCAGGAAGCGGTCGCGCACCTCCTTGGTGGTGCGCACCCGGCCGCCCGCGGGCAGGACCTCGCCGAGGTGCGCGCGGGTGTCGGAGTCGCCGCGGGCGGTGTGGGGGTAGAGGATCCGGCCCTGCGCGCCGCGCCGCAGCACGTCGAGGACGAGGGGGCGGGCCAGGCGCAGCTCGGGGGTCTCGCGGGCCACGCAGGGCTGCATCACCAGGACCTCGGTGGTGCAGGCCTGGGCGGCTTCGAGGAGGCGCAGCTCGATCTCCTCCCGGTCGTCGGTGATCACCACCGACTCGGCGCGGGCCCGGGACTGCTTCTCGAACGCGGCCGCGAAGGAGCTGAGCTGCCCCTTGAACCCGGCGAGGCGGCGGCGTCCGTCGAGGATCTCGCGCTCCAGGGGGACGAGCAGCTCCATCTGGGCGGCCTCCGGGCTGACCGCGACCAGCCGGCCCGTGCCGTCCTCGGCGGGCTTGACCAGGCGCAGTTCGCGCAGCACGCCGACCGCCTGTTCGGCCCGGTGGCGCGGGACGCCCAGCTCCTCGGCGATCCCGGCGGGGCTGAAGTCGGCGCGCCCGACGGCCCGCTCGTAGAACGTGACCACGAACTCGTCCACGGGGGCGGCCCTCCGGGCCTCCTGGCGTGGGATCTGTGTCGCGGTTTCCATCGTCACCTCGTTCTGGTCGCACGGATGTGGTCGGCAGGGAACGGTGCGGGAACGGCGCGGGAGCCCGTCCGGGGGGGCGGCGGCTCCGGAACGCTTCTGGATCGGTTCTGGATCGGTTTTGGATCTGTTCTGGATCGGTTCTGGATCGGTTCTGGATTGCGTACGCATCGCTTCGGGATCGCTTCTGGATCTCTTCACGACCGCTTCACGACCGCTTCGGGATCGCTTCGGGATCGCTTCGGGATCGCTTCGGGATCGCTTCGGGCAACGGCTTTGCGGTGCGGCCACACCGTATGGCCCCGGACTGGGCGGCCCCCTACAGCCGGGCCAGAGGACCGGCAGCCTCCGGAAGCCCGCCCGGGGACGGGCGCACCGGTGCCCACCTGTGGTTCCGGCGCCCGCCGCCGGTATGCCCGTGGCAACCGGCAGAACTGTGGCAACTGCCGGAGTACTTGTCCTTCCGCACGTTCAAGTTCCCGCAACAAAACGGTAGTTGGCTGAAAAACGCCTCACCGGTGGGCCGTCATCCGGACAGGTCGAGACCTTCGGCGGCGTCGGCCCCGGGCCCCGTCCCGGCCCCGCTCCGGGCGAGTTCGCGGGCCCGGGAGAGGTAGCCGGAGGCCAGGCGCGCGGAGCCGTTCTCCTGGTGCGCGGCGCCGATGCGGCGCAGGGCGAGGACCTGGCCCTCGGTCCAGTCGGCCTGCCGCGCGAGGTCCAGGGCGCTGCCGAACAGCTCCAGGGCCTGCGCGTCGTTCCCCAGCGCCCGGTGGCACTCGGCGCGCCGCAGCTGGGCCGAGGCCTGGGCCCGCGGCTCGCCGTCGGCGACGGCGGCGAACAGGCTGGCGGTCGCGACCTTGAGGCAGTCGCCCGTGTACATCCTCGTCGAGAGGTAGGGGTGGAGGCTTTCGGCCAGGCGCCAGGCGACGGTGGTGAAGCCGGTTCCGGACGCCTGGAGGACGGCCCCGGCCAGGTTCTCCCGCTCGCCTTCCAGCCACTCCGAGGCCTCGCCGTGGTCCGGGAAGACCAGCGCGGCCGAGGGCGCGGCCGCCCCGGCGGACACGGCCGCCTCCGCCGGGTGGAGCAGCCGGGCCGCCGCGTCGGCGTGGTGGAGGTACCAGTCGAAGAGCCGCTGCCGGGCGGCGTGCGCCTCCTCCCGGCCGGCCAGCTCGCGGGCGTACGAGCGCAGCAGGTCGTGGAGTCCGAACCGGCCGGCCGCCCGTTCCCGTACGAGGTGGGCGTCGGTCAGGGCCGCGAGGAGTCCGGCCGCCTCGGCCGGGGTGGTGTCCGCGAGGGCCGCGGCGCCGCCCACGGTCAGGTCGGGCCCCGGCATCAGGCCGAGCAGCCGGAACATCCGCCGGCCCGCCGCCGGGAGCGCGCGGTACGAGAGGTCGAAGGCGGCCCGTACGGTCGAGCGCCGGTCGCCCTCGACGCGCAGGCGGCTGAGCATGTCGTCGCCGGGTAAGGCGGCGCAGTGGTCGGCGATGCGGACGTCGCGGGCGAGCAGGTTGGCCCCGGCGATCCGGATGGCGAGGGGCAGGCCGCCGCAGACCCGCACGAGCCTGCGGGCCGCCTCCTCCTCGGCCGCGACCCGGCTCTCGCCGATGGTGGCGGCGAGCAGCCCGCGGCCCTCCTCCGGGTCGAGGACGTCCAGGACGAGCTGGTGGGCGCCGTCGCTGGCGACGAGACCGGCGAGCCGGCTGCGGCTGGTGATCACCACGGCGCAGCCCCGGGCGCCGGGGATGAGCGGCCTGACCTGTTCGGCGTCGCGCGCGTTGTCGAGGACGATCAGCATCCGCCGGTCGGCGAGCAGCGTGCGGTACAGCGCGGCGGCCTCGTCCTCGTCGGCGGGCAGCCCGCCGGGCGGGGCGCCCAGGGCGCGGAGGAACTGCGCGAGGACGTCGCCGGGGCGCAGCGTCGGGAGCGGGGAGTGGCCGCGCAGGTCGACGAAGAGCTGCCCGTCCTCGAAGTGGTCGCGCCGGGCGTGCGCCCAGTGCTTGGCGAGGGCGGTCTTGCCGACCCCGGGCGCGCCGACCACCGCCATCACGTGTGCGCGGGCGGCCGGGTCGGGCGCGACGAGGGCGTCCAGCTCCCGCATCTGCCGCCGCCGTCCGACGTAGGGCCCGGCCGTGGCGGGCAGTTGGGCCGGGAGGGGACCGGCGGAGGCGGTGCGGCCGGGGGACGCGGGGCGGTCGGGGCGCGGGCCGGGGCGGCCGGGGCGCCGGGCGAGGGGCAGTTGCTGGCGCAGCACCCGCAGGTGGGCGTCGCGGACCTCGGCGCTGGGCGCGATGCCCAGTTCGTCGTCGAGGCGGTCGCGCAGTCGGTTGAAGACGCCCAGCGCGGCGGCCTGTTCGCCGCAGCTGGCGAGGGCGAGGATCAGCCGGGCGTGCAGGCCCTCGTGGAGGGGCTCGGCGTTGACCATGTCCCACAGCACCGGGACGGCCTCCTCGGGCCGGCGCAGCAGCAGCGCGGTGTCGGCGTGGAGCAGGACGGCCTTGACCCGCCGCTCGTTGGCGACCACCGCGGCGGGGTGCTGGCGCAGCACCGGGTCGGCGTCCGCGAGGACCGGGCCCCGCCACCAGCGCAGGGCCTGCGTCAGCGCCTCGTGGGCGGACGCCGGGTCGGGCGTGCGGTGCAGGCGCTCCGCCTGGTCGAGGAGCTCGTCGAAGTGGCCGAGGTCGATCTGGTTCCGGGGCGCTTCGAGGAGGTACCCGACGGGGGTCCGGACGACGCTGGGCGAGGAGCCCTCCTGTTCGAGGAGCCGGCGGACCTGGCTGACGTAGGTGTGGACGAGGCTCTGGTGGGAGCTGGGCGGGCCGGACGGCCAGAGGACGTCGGTGATCTCCCGCTGGGTGGCGGGCTCGGGGTGTTTGAGCGCGAGCAGCCCGAGGAGGCGGCGCAGCATCGGGCTGGTGACGGGGACGGGGGTCCGGCCGCGCCGCAGCGAGAGCGGGCCGAGGATGAGGAGCCGCGGCCGGCCGGCGCCGCGCGGTGCCCCGGCGCGGGCGGCGGCCAGCAGGTCCGCCAGCTCGTCGCCGGTGAGGCCGAGCGCCTCGGCGAGCCGCTGGAGGGTGCGCGCCTGGGGCCGCCGGACCCGTCCGCACTCGATGTCGCGCAGCGCCCGGGTGCTGATCCCGGCCCGCGCGGCGGCCGTCTCCTGACTCAGCCCGGCCCGTCTGCGCAGCGCCCGGAGCCGCGCGCCGAACGGCCCCGGCCCGTCGTCCGGATCACCCCCGGGAACCCCCGTGGCCGACGCCCGCTCCGACATGGCATCCCCCTCATCGATGACCGCGTCCTGTCGATCATGACCGGCGGCGGCCTGGCGGGCCGTGCACGGCCGACTCTGCAGAGGCTTCGTCGATGATCAGTTTGGACTAGACCAATGCCTCCGGCAAGGGCGAACCCTCTTCGCGCGCGTGCGCGCGTGCGCGTGCAGGAGGCCTCGGGAGGGGCGTGCGAGGACCCCGCCCCGGCCGGGCCCCTCGAAAAGATCTCCAAGAAGTCCTCCGAGGGGGCCCGGGAAGATCCTCCAGAAGGATCTTCGAAAAGATCCGCGCAAGATCGCATTACGAGTCCTTTACCGGCCATTGACCCGCGACGCGGCCCCAGTTCACGGAAAGTGATCACACCTCTGCCCCCTCCCTATGTGACGTGCATCACTCATCGGACCGCTTGAGGGTGGATATATCGTGTCAAGCCGCCCTTATGAGACGCACTCTGCTCACCGGAATGAGAGGTTCACGGTGCGGACGGTGATCGACCTCCGTCCGGTCGGTGTTCCGAGAGCCGGGATGTCCGCAGGTCATCACGGTGCGTCCGGTATTCCGCTTTGCCTTCCGGACGACGTAATAGGGAGCCTCCGCGCATCGCATTTCATGAGCGTTGACAGGGGCCGTCACGGACTGTTGTATGAACGCGACCAAGGGGGCGGGATGGCAAAAGGTGGCCGACCGACGAGCTTGACGCCGTAGACGCGTCGCATTCACCTATTGCCATCTCCATCACGGGGAGAGATGTCATGAGCAAAATGAAGCACACCCTTCCGCTCGTCGCCGCGGCCCTTGTTTTAACGACGGGGAGCTTCATCGGCCCCAGCTTCATCCAGCCCGAGGCGGTGGCCGCGAGCAAGCCGGCCGCCACCACCACGACGCCGGCTCCGTCTCACGTCATCGGCGCGCGCACGGCGGCGCGCACCCCCGCCGAACTGCTGATGATCCTGGGCGAGCGGATCAAGAACAAGGACGTCGAAGGGATCATCGCCCTGCACGAGCCCGAGGCGGCCGTCGTCAACTACGACGGGTCGCTCGTCCAGGGCCACGCGGCGATCCGGGCGTTCTACATCGAGTGGTTCAAGTCGGATCCCGTCCTCACCGTCAACCCGCGCCAGACCGTGACCGCCGGAGGCTGGCGCACCTGGGACGGCAAGACGCGCGACCGCACGGCGTCCATCATGGGTGACTACACCCTCACGCAGAACGCGGCCGACGGCACCCGCGAGACCTTCACCGGCGCCTTCTGCGACACCGTGAAGGAACAGTGGGACGGCTCCTGGCTCTACCTCCAGGACAACCCGTACCCGCCGCACGGCGGGCCGGCGCCCACGGCCGCCCACCACTGACCCGGCCGCTCACCACCGCCCCGGCACCCCGGCCCGCCGCGACGCCCCGGCCCGCTTCGGCGCCCCGGCCCGTCCCGGCGTCCCGTCCCTGCCCGGCCGGCGGATCGGCGGACCCGTCACGCACGCGTGAATTCCGCTCCGCCGTGCCGGAAATCGAGGTTCCGGAAATCGAAATTCCGGAAACCGGACGTCCGGAGATCAAGCATTCCGGGGAAAGCCCGGTCACCCGTGGAAAGGGAAACCCCACGGGTGACCGGCCGCCGGGAATCGACCGGCGGACATCGACGCGCCGGCCGTCCGTAGGTTTGGAGCACACGTGAACGTCATCCCCCTCGAAGAATTACCCACCCCGAACGCACGGCAGCAGCCCCCGTGGGAGGACCCGGCGGAAGTCGAGCGGGTCCGGAGGGCGCTGGCCGCCCTCCCCCCGCTCGTGGAGACGGAGTCGCTGGGCAGGCTCCGGCAGCGGCTCGCCGAGGTCGCCGCCGGACAGGCGCAGGTGGTGCAGGCGGGCGACTGCGCGGAGGACCCCGCGGAATCCACCGCGGCGGACGCGGAGCGCAAGACGGGCCTCCTCGACGAACTCGCCGACGTCATGAACGCCGTCACCCGTCAGCCGGTGGTGCGGGTCGGCCGGATCGCCGGCCAGTACGCCAAACCCCGCTCGGCGCCGACCGAGACGGTCGGCGGCGTCGAGATCCCCGTCTACCGGGGGCACCTGGTGAACGGACCGGAGCCGGACCCGGAGGCCCGCCGCCCCGACCCCCGGCGCATGCTGGCCGGCTACCACGCCGCGAGCCGGCTCATGGCCCACCTCTGTCCGACGCCGGAGGCGCGCGTCGACCCGCCCGTCTGGACCAGCCACGAGGCCCTGCTCCTCGACTACGAGATCCCGATGCTGCGACCGGACCGGGAGGGCCGGCTCGCGCTCACCTCGACGCACTGGCCCTGGATCGGCGAGCGGACCCGCCGGCTCCGGGGAGCCCACGTCGCGCTGCTGGCCGACGTGGTGAACCCCGTGGCCTGCAAGGTCGGGCCGCGGACGACGGTCGCCGAGCTGCTCGGGCTCTGCGAGCGTCTCGACCCCGGGAAGGAGCCGGGACGCCTCACCCTGATCGCCCGGATGGGCGCCGACGCCGCCGCCGGCCTGCTGCCGCCGCTGGTCCGGGCCGTGCGCACCGCGGGACACCCGGTGATCTGGCTGGTCGACCCCCTGCACGGGAACACCGTGACCACCGCCGACGGACGCAAGACCCGCGTCGTGGAGACGGTCGTCCGCGAGGTCACCGCCTTCCGGACCGCCGTGCGCGCGGCCGGCGGAACACCGGGCGGGATCCACCTGGAGACCACCCCCGACCCGGTGACCGAATGTGCCGACACCCCGCACGACACCGACCGGGTCGGCGACAAGTACACGACGCTGTGCGACCCGCGGCTCAACCCCCGCCAGGCGAGGACCGTGGTGGCGGCCTGGCGGGAACGGATTCCGCGGGAACGGATTCCGCGGGAGCGGACGACGGACCGAGTGGAGGGAGAACCATGGCGGGCATAGCCCCGATACCGGCCTATCCGCTGCCGACGGCGGCCGAACTGCCCGCCGGCACGGCGAAGTGGACGCCCGACCCGGGCCGCGCGGCCCTGCTCGTCCACGACATGCAGCGGTACTTCCTCGCGCCCTTCGCCCCGGAGACCCGCGACCCGCTGGTGCGCCACTGCGCCCTCCTGCGGGAGCGGTGCGCCGGGCTCGGCGTCCCGGTGTTCTACACCGCGCAGCCCGGCGGCATGACGGACGAGGAACGCGGCCTGCTCAAGGACTTCTGGGGGCCGGGCATGCGGGTCGACCCCGCCGACCGCCAGATCGTCCCCGAGCTCGCCCCCTCGCCGGCCGACCGGGTGCTCACCAAGTGGCGCTACAGCGCGTTCTTCCGCTCCGACCTGCTGGCGCAGCTGCGTGCCCGGGGCCGCGACCAGCTGATCGTCTGCGGCGTGTACGCCCACGTCGGAGTGGTGGCGACGGCCCTGGAGGCGTTCACCAACGACATCCGGACGTTCCTGGTCGCCGACGCCGTCGGCGACTTCTCCGCCGACCACCACCGGCTGGCCCTCGCGTACGCGGCCGCCCGCTGCTCGGTGGTCACGACCACGGAGGAGGTGTTCCGGTGAACCCCACGGAGCTGCTCCGGCGGGTGCTGGGCCCCGACCCGGGAGCCTTCGCCCTGCTGCACCGTCCCGAGGCCCTGGGCCCGGACCGCGTGGAGGTCCTGCTCGGCCGGATCGGCACCCCGGCCCGGCTCGCCGACATCCCGGTGGCCGACCGGACCGGGCAGCCGGACGGCCCCCGGCACGAGACGCTGGTCCTGGTGCCCCACCGGCAGGTCGCCGAGCGCGGTTTCGCCGCCGCCGAGGACGGCTCGCCGCTGCTGGCGATGGAGGTGACCGACCAGGGGCTGGTCCGTACGTCCGACGTGCTCGACGCGCTGCCGGACGAGCCGATCACCCTGACCGGCGGGCACTTCGACACCGACGACGAGGCCTACGCGGACACCGTCCGCACCGTGCTCCGGGACGAGATAGGCACCGGAGAGGGCTCCAACTTCGTCATCAAGCGCTCGTTCGTCACCGGCATCGCCGGGTACTCGACGCGCAGCGCGCTCAGCCTGTTCCGCCGGCTGCTCACCCGGGAGAGCGGCGCCTACTGGACCTTCGTCGTCCACACCGGCACCCGCACCTTCGTCGGGGCCACGCCCGAGCGCCACGTCAGCCTGCGCGACGGCGTCGCCGCCATGACCCCGATCAGCGGCACCTACCGCTACCCGGCCACGGGACCGGTCCTGTCGGAGGTCATGGAGTTCCTCACCGACGGCAAGGAGACCGACGAGCTGTACATGGTCCTCGACGAGGAACTCAAGATGATGGCCCGGGTCTGCCGGGGCGGCGGCCGCGTGGCCGGGCCGTTCCTGCGGGAGATGGCCCGGCTCGCGCACACCGAGTACACCATCGAGGGGCACAGCGACCTCGACCCGCGGGACATCCTGCGGGAGACGATGTTCGCCCCCACCGTGACCGGCAGCCCGCTCGAGAACGCCTGCCGGGTGATCGCCCGCTACGAGCCCCGCGGCCGGGGGTACTACGGGGGCGTCGCGGCCCTCATCGGCCGTGACGCCGACGGCGCGCGCGCCCTGGACTCGGCCATCCTCATCCGTACCGCCGACATCCGGACCCCGGACGCCGACGGCACCGCACGCGTCGAGGTCGGCGTCGGCGCGACCCTGGTCCGGCACTCCGACCCCGACGCCGAGGTCGCCGAGACCCGCACCAAGGCCGCCGGCGTGCTCGCGGCGCTGGGCGCCGACGGGCGGCTCCACGGACACCCGCTGGTCCGGGAGGCACTGGGCAGGCGCAACGAGTCGATCGCGGACTTCTGGCTCAGCGAGACCGGGAAGCGCGCGCGGCCCCATCCGGTGCTCGAAGGCCGCCGGGCGCTGGTCGTCGACGCCGAGGACACCTTCAGCGCGATGCTGGCCCACCAGCTGCGCGCCCTCGGGCTGACCGTGGAGCTCGGCGGCTTCGACGCGCCCCACCGCTTCGACGCCCACGACCTCGTCGTCATGGGCCCCGGTCCCGGCGACCCCCGGGACGCCGGCCACCCCAGGATGGCCGGACTCGCCTCGTCCATCGAGGAGCTGCTGGAGCGGCGCGCGCCGTTCCTGGCCGTCTGCCTGAGCCACCAGCTGCTCTGCCGGCGCCTCGGCCTCGAACTGCGGCGCCGGGACGTCCCGAACCAGGGCGTCCAGCGCGAGATCGACCTGTTCGGCTCGCGCGAACGCGTGGGGTTCTACAACTCCTACTCGGCCCGCGCGCGGGCCGGCCGGCTGGAGTGCCCCGGCGTCGGCGAGGTGGAGGTCTGCCTCGACCCCGGCACCGGCGAGGTGCACGCCCTGCGCGGACCGCACTTCGGCTCGGTGCAGTTCCACCTCGAGTCCGTGCTCACCCGGGACAGCGGGCGCGTCCTGGCCGAGCTGCTCGTACCGCTGATGGAGACCGCGGAGGTACTGAACGCATGAAAGCCACCATCGCCTGGTGGGACCTCACCGGGTCCGGCCAGACCGTCGAGTCCCTGCGCGTCTACCTGCGCGACGAGGGCGTGGAGCCGTGGACGGAGGTCCCCGGCATGCGGTTGAAGTTCTGGATCTCCGACCCGGCGACCGACCGCTGGGGCGCCGTGATGCTGTGGGACTCCGACGCCGACCTGACGGCCCCGATGCCGCCCAACCGGGCCACCGAGCTCATCGGGCGTCCGCCGGCCGTCCGGATGGTGTCCGACGTCGAGGCCGTCGTCGAGGGCGCCCACTCCGGCGGGCCGCTCGAAGGCGGCCTGGCCTTCGACGCGATCGGGAAGGCGTCGTGAGCGCCCCGGCCCGGCCCCGGGCCGCCGAGGAGTTCACCGCCCCGCCCGCCGAACCGATGGCGCTGCTCAGGGCCTGGTTCGACGGCGCCGTCGCGGACGCCGTCCGCGAGCCGGGGGCGCTGGCGCTGGCCACCGTCGACGCCCGCGGCCACGTCTCCAACCGGATCGTCCAGGTCCTCGGGATCCGTACGACGGGCCTGGTGTTCGCCAGCCACTCCGACAGCCGCAAGGGCCGGGACCTGGCCGGTTCGGGACGGGCGTCCGGGGTCTTCTACTGGCGCGAGGCCGGCCGCCAGGTGAGCGTGAGCGGCGCGGCCCGCCCGCTGCCCGACGAGGAGTCCGAGGCCCTGTGGGCGGCGCGGCCCGCCGCCACGCACCCGATGTCGGTGGCCGCGCACCAGAGCGCGCCGCTCCTGGACGAGGACGCGCTGCGCGAGCGGGCCCGCGAGCTGGGCCGGGACGGCACGGCGCTGCCCCGCCCGGACCGCTGGCTGGGCTATCTGCTGGAGCCGGATTCGGTGGAGTTCTGGCAGGCCGAACCGGAGGACCGGTTGCACCGCAGGCTGCGCTACGAGCGCGGCGGTTCCGGCTGGAGCGCGGGCCGGCTCCAGCCGTGAGCGTGCTCCGGACCGTGGACCCGAGAGGAAGAAGGGCAAGTCGATGTGTGGAATGACGGGCTGGGTCTCGTTCGACCGGGACCTGACGCAGCAGCGTGCGCGGCTGGACGCGATGACGGAGACCATGGCCTGCCGGGGCCCCGACGCCGCCGGCGGCTGGCTCGACCGGCACGCGGCGATCGGCCACCGGCGGCTGGCGGTCATCGACCTCGAAGGCGGCACCCAGCCCATGGTGGTGCCCACCGACGACGGACCGGTGACCATCACCTACACCGGTGAGGTCTACAACTACACCGAGCTGCGGGCCGAGCTGCTGCGCCGCGGCCACCGGTTCCTGACCCGCAGCGACACCGAGGTCGTGCTCCACGGCTACCTGGAGTGGGGCGAGGGGGTCGCCGAACGGCTCAACGGCATGTTCGCGTTCGCCGTCTGGGATTCCCGGGTCGAGAAGCTGGTGATGATCCGCGACCGGATGGGCGTCAAGCCGCTCTACTACTACGGCACCGACGACGGGGTGCTCTTCGGCTCCGAGCCGAAGGCGATCCTCGCCAACCCGCTGGCGGACCGCGCCGTCGACCTCGCCGGGCTGCGGGAGCTGGTCAGCTTCACCCAGACGCCGGGCAGCTCCGTGTGGTGCGGCATGAACGAGGTGGTCCCGGGCGGCCTGGTCACCGTCGACCGCTCCGGCCTGCGCGAGCACCGCTACTGGACGCTGCCCACCCGCCCGCACACCGACGACCTGAAGACCACCGTCGCCACCGTGCGCGAACTGCTCGAGGACATCGTCAGCCGTCAGGTGGTCTCCGACGTCCCGCGCTGCACCCTGCTCTCCGGCGGTCTGGACTCCAGCGTGATCACCGCCCTGGCCGCCGCGAAGCTGGGCCGGCCCGGGGAGCACGGCGAGCCCGGCGAGAAGGTGCGCAGCTTCGCGGTGGACTTCGTCGGACGGGAGGACGACTTCGTCGCCGACGACCTGCGGGGCACGACGGACGCCCCGTACGCGCTCGAGGTCGCCGCGCACGTCGGCTCCCGGCACGAGGCGATCGTGCTCGACCACGCCGCGATCGCCGATCCGGACGTGCGCCGGGCCGTCATCACCGCGCGGGACAGTCCGCTCAGCCTCGGCGACATGGACGCCTCGCTCTACCTGCTGTTCCAGGCCATCCGCCGGCAGTCCACCGTCGCCCTGTCCGGCGAGTCCGCCGACGAGGTCTTCGGCGGGTACCGGTGGTTCCACCAGCCGGAGGTCCAGGCCGCGCAGACCTTCCCCTGGATGGCCGTCTTCGTCAGCGGGGCGCGGGCGCAGGTGTCCGACCGCTTCAACGCCGACATCACCGCCGCCCTGGACCTGCCCGCGTACATCCGCGACCGCTACTCCGACGCGGTCGGCGAGGTCGAGCGGGCCGAGGGCGAGAGCGACCACGAGATGCGGATGCGGGTGATGTGCCACCTGCACCTGACGCGCTTCGTCCGGATGCTCCTGGAGCGCAAGGACCGGATCAGCATGGCCGTCGGGCTGGAGGTCCGGGTCCCCTTCTGCGACCACCGCCTCGTCGAGTACGTCTACAACACCCCGTGGTCGATGAAGACCTTCGACGGCAGGGAGAAGAGCCTGCTCCGCGCCGCGACCGCGGACCTGCTGCCGCGGTCGGTGCTGGACCGGGTGAAGGCCCCCTACCCGGCCACGCTGGACCCGCACTACACCGGCGCGCTCCTCCAGCAGTCCAAGGAGCTGCTCACGACCGACGACCCGGTCTTCGGCCTGGTCGACCGCGGCCGGCTGGAGGAGATCACGCGGCAGGACCCGGCCACCATGCCGATCGACGTCCGCAACGGCATGGAGCGCGTGCTCGACCTGAGCACCTGGCTGGACGTCTACCGGCCCGAGCTGCGGCTCTGACGCCGCTTCCGGCCGTCCCGGCCGACGACCGGGACGGCCGCGCGCCCCACGTCGACGCCCATGCCCGCACCACGGATGGAGGAGTACGAAGATGGGAACGGAAGACGCCCGACCCGAGGGACCCGACGCCGGCCTCGACCTGCGCGCCCGGCACCGTGCCGTCGTCGCGGACTACATGAGCCGCAAGGGCGAGAACCGGCTGACGCGCTACCTGCTCTTCACCGAGGACGGCAGTGCCGGCCTGTGGACCAGCGACACCGGCGAACCGGTCGACTCCCGGGGACACGAGAAGCTCAAGGCGCACGGCGAGTGGTCGCTGCGCATGTTCCCCGACTGGGAGTGGAAGAACGTCGAGATCTTCGACACGCAGGACCCCAACCGGTTCTGGGTCGAGTGCGACGGGGAGGGGAAGATCCTCTACCCGGCCTATCCGCCCGGCCACTACCGGAACCACTTCATCCACTCGTTCCTGCTTCAGGACGGGAGGATCAAGCAGCAGCGCGAGTTCATGAACCCGTTCCAGCAGCTGCGCGCGCTGGGCATCGAGGTGCCGAAGATCGACCGCGGCGGGATCCCCACCTAGGGGATGCGTCGCGAAGGTCCCGCCCGCCCGTCCACACCCACGGCAAGGAGCACCAGGTGACATCTCGGCTCAACCCGTACATCGCCTTCGACGGGAACGCCAGGGAGGCGATGGAGTTCTACCACGAGGTCCTCGGCGGCAAGCTGGAGCTGGGCAGCTTCGGCGACTTCGGCTCGTCGGAGTCGCCCGACGCCGACAGGATCATGCACGCCACGCTCACCACCGCCGACGGCTTCACGGTGATGGCCTGGGACGTCCCGGAGCGGGTCCCCTTCGACCCGGGCACCAACGTCGCGCTCTATCTCGGCGGCGACGACCCCGGCCTGCGCGCGTACTTCGAGGGGCTGTCCGCCGGCGGCACCGTGGCGATGCCCCTCAAGCAGCAGATCTGGGGCGACGAGGCGGGCACGCTCGTCGACAGGTTCGGCATCACCTGGATGTTCAACATCACCCGGCGGCAGCCCTGAGATCGCCCGGTGCGGGCGGCGCCCCCGACGGCGCCGCCCGCGTCGGGGGCGACCCGTGTCGCCCGAAAACCCCTGTCGTGCCGCGGGACACCGCGGCGAAGCGGACCGGCCGGATCCGGTCGGCGGGTCGGAATGGTGAGGTCTCCATGACAGTCGACGT
Source organism: Streptomyces sp. NPDC088915 (assembly GCF_044749825.1). Taxonomy (NCBI): domain Bacteria; kingdom Bacillati; phylum Actinomycetota; class Actinomycetes; order Kitasatosporales; family Streptomycetaceae; genus Streptomyces; species Streptomyces sp. NPDC088915. The sequence continues at coordinate 633,188 of NZ_JBIVIR010000001.1, read as the reverse complement.
GCAGGCCACGCGGGACGTGGTCGACATCATCACCGGGGGCTGGAGGGCGCAGGCGCTCTACACCGCGGTCAAACTCGGCCTGCCCGACCACGTCGAGGCCGGCCGCGACACCGACGCCGAACTGGCCAAGGCGACCGGGGCGAGCGAGGGGGGCGTCCACCGCCTGATGCGCCTGCTGGTGGCCATGGGCATATTCGAGGGCGGCGACTCCACGGGCTACCGCGGCACCCGGGTGAGCGCCGCCCTCCTCGAAGGCCCCGGATCCCTGGGCGACATGTGCCTGCTGTACGGCGAGGAGTTCTACTCCGCCTGGGGCCACGCCCACCACGCCATCGGCACCGAGAGCTCGGGGTTCGAGATGGCCCACGGCCGCCCGTTCTACGACTACCTGGGGCAGGACGCGGCCACCGCCCGCCGGTTCCAGGCCACCATGAACACCGCCAGCATGTTCTTCCACCGGGTGCCCGAGGTCTTCGACTTCTCCGGGAAGAAGGTCGTGGACGTGGGCGGCGGCGGCGGGCAGCTGCTCGCCACGATCCTCGGGGCCGCGCCGGACGCCCGGGGCACGCTCTTCGACCTCGCGCACATGATGCCCAAGGCGCGGGAGCACCTGTCCGCCGCCGTCGGCCCGGACCGGGTCGAGCTGGTGCCGGGCGACATGTTCCGGGGCGTCCCGGCGGGCGGCGACGTCTACCTCCTGTGCCGCGTGCTGGCCGGCCACGACGACGAGGCCGTCGTCCGCGTCTTCGAGCACTGCCGCCGCGCCATGGCGGACTCCTCCTCCCGGCTGCTGATCCTCGACCGGTTCGTCGAGGACGAGAACCCCACCGTGCTGCCCGCCCTGTGGGACCTGCACCTCCTGGTGACGACGGGCGGCGAGCACCGCACCGTCGACCGGATCACCCGGCTCCTCGGCCGGGCGGGCCTGGAGGTCGCCGAAACCGCGGAGCTGCCCATGGAGACGACCGCCCTGATCGTCGCTCCGCGTCCCGCGTAACGACAGGAGGAGACCTCGGTGTTCAAGCTGGCAACGATCGGCGTCTACGGATTCGACGGCGATTCCTTCCTGGAACGGCTGCGGCTGGCGGACGTGCGCCTGCTGCTCGACGTACGGCAGCGCCGCGGGGTCCGCGGACCGGACTACGCCTGGGCGAACTCGCTCCGGCTGCAGGCGGCCCTCGCCGGGGCCGGGATCGCCTACCGGCACCACCGCGAGCTCGCCCCGACCACCGAGCTGCGCCACCTGCAGTACGCCGAGGACGACCGCCAGGGGGTCGGCAAGCGCTCGCGGCGCGAGCTCGCGGCCGAGTACACCCGGCGCTACACCGCCGAGATCCTCGACCCGGCCGACCTCGACCCGCTCGTGGACGAGCTGCCGGACAGCGGCGTCGCGGCGCTGTTCTGCGTCGAGCGCGACCCCGAGGCGTGCCACCGGTCGCTGATCGCCGGCCGGCTGGCCGAGCGGCACGGCGTCACCGTCGAACACCTGAGGCCGCTGTGACGGGCGGCGTCCTGCGGGCCGGTCCGGCGCGCCCGCGGATCGCGGTGTTCGCCGGGCCGACGGCGACGATCCTGAACACCCCGGACCTGGTCACGTCGAACAAGGCCCGCGCTCGCCACGGCCTTCCGCTCCGCCCGGACCGCCGCGACGTCCTGCGCCCCCAGCGGCTCGCGGCGCCCGCGACGCTGTACGTCGAGGCGTTCAGCGCGCACCCGCTCGAAGGGGACGCGGCGGAGCTGTACGCCCCGCCGGACGGCTGGCTCGACGGGGACGGCACGTTCCACGCCGAGCGGCCGTCCGGCGACGCCACCGCGGTGTACGTCGTCGAACTCGACCCGTCCGACGGCCTCTACCCGCTCCCCTACATGGCGCGGCAGGCCGACGGATCGGCCTGGGAGGAGACCTCGGCGGCCCCGTACGCGCCGCCGGAGGCCGCCCGGCAGACCTTCTACCCCGACGCCCGCCGCCTCTACGAGGAGATCGAGCGGTTCGGTCTCGCCGACCACGGCACCCCCGTCGAGCTGCGGTCCCTCGCCGACTTCGCGTTCTTCCGCGCCGCCCCGTCCGGCGGTCCCACCACGGGCCCGGGGTCCGAGCGCCTCGGGCGGGACTTCTTCGTCTACTACCCGTACCACCTCCAGAGCGAGCCCGGCCTGGCGGAGCTCGCCCGGGCGACCAACCAGGTCCAGGACGTACTCGCCACGGGCGAGTTCGCCGGCGTGCAGTGGCTGGAGGGGAGCCCGACCGTCGACGAGACCCTGTACTGGCTCGGGCTGCTGATCGACACGAAGGTGCCGCTCGTCGGGCACGCGGCGCAGCGCCGTCACCAGTCCCTGAGCGCCGACGGCGACCGCAACGTGGTGGACGGCGTGAAGTTCATCGCGTCGGGCGTCGCCCTGGACGAGCGGGGCGAGGACCGCGTCGGCGCCTGCGTGATCGTCGACGAGCTCGTCTACTCGGCCCGGGACGTGACCAAGGTCGACGCCCGGCCGGGCGGCTACGAGGTCACCGGCGGCCACGGAGGAGTGGTCGCCGACCTCGGCGGCTACGGCCCCCCGCAGCTCACCTACCTCCCGGCCCGCAGGCACACCCACCGCTCGGACGTGCGCCTCACCGTGCTCCCCGGGCGGGTGACCGGCGTGACCGGGCGCCTGGACACCGGCGTGAGCACGGTCGACGTCGGGACGAAGGACGCCGGGGGCCTCGTGCCGGAGGCCATGCCGTACGTGTCGATCACCAAGTACAGCCGGTACGCGGCGACCGGGACCGGCACCGACGACCCGCCCGTCGCCGAGGAGGAGGTCGAGATCCTGGCCCGGATCGACGCCAACCTCGCCCGCGCGCCGCTGTCCGGCTTCGTGTGCGAGGGCATGTCGCCGTTCGGGATGGCCGACCCGACGAGGAACGCGGCACTCGGCGTCGCCGTCTTCGCCGGCATGCCGGTGGTCCGCACGGGCCGCGGCAACACCGGGGGCATGGCCTACCGCACCGATCCGGTGTTCGTCTCGGGCAACAACCTGACGGCCACCAAGGCGCGTCTGCTGCTCATGGCCGCCCTGCTCAGGTTCGGCGCCCTGCCCCCGGCCGCGGACCCCTTCCACCCGACCCCCGACGAGCGCGCGGCCACCGAGAAGGCGGTCGCCCGGTACCAGGACCTCTTCGACACCCACTGAGTCCCCGACGCCCCGACGCCCCGACACCCTCTTTGAGAACGGAACCCATGGGTACGTACGAGTACGTGGTGGCCGACGTCTTCACCGACGTTCCGCTGGAAGGAAACCCGACCGCGGTCTTCCTGGACGCCTCCGGCCTCTCCGCCGAGCGCATGCAGCGGATCGCGCGGGAGATGCAGCTGTCCGAGACCGTCTTCGTCCTCCCCGCCGAGGAGGACGGCGACGTGCGGGTCCGCATCTTCACCCCGGTGAACGAGCTGCCGTTCGCCGGACACCCCACCCTGGGCACGGCCGTGGTGCTCGGCCGGACGCACCCGGCGAAGGACCTCCGGATGGAGACCGGCAGGGGCACCGTGGTCTTCGAGCTGGAACGGGACGACGACGGCCGCACCGTCGCGGCCGTCATGTGGCAGCCCCTGCCCGTCCGGGAGCCCTACGACCGCGCGGACGAACTGCTCGCCGCCCTCGGCCTGACGGACACCGGCAGCACCCTGCCGGTCGAGGTCTACGACAACGGGCCGCGGCACGTGTTCGTCGGCCTGGACGACGTGCCCGCGCTCTCCGCCCTGGAGCCGGACCAGCGGATCCTCGCGCGGCTGCCCGACATGGCGGCCAACTGCTTCGCCGGCTCCGGCACCCGGTGGCGGCTGCGCATGTTCTCGCCCGCCTACGGCGTGGTGGAGGACGCGGCCACCGGGTCGGCCGCGGGCTCGCTCCCCGTACACTTGGCGCTGCACGGACTGATCCCGTTCGGGGAGTGGATCGAGATCCGCCAGGGGGTCGAGATGGGGCGCCCCTCGACGATGCGCGCCCGCGCGACGGGGACGCCGGAACGGATCGAATCGGTCCAGGTGGCGGGGTCCGCCGTGGTCGTCGCCCGGGGCACGCTGTACGCGTAGCCGCCGGGACCGTACGACCGACCTGTCCACCGAGGAAGGGCCGCCGCGCGTGTCCAGCAGAGCACCGTCCCCCGTCCGTCCCGGGCGCCACGGCGTGCCGCGTACCGAAGGGCGGGGGGAGTGAGGGCCGCCGAGGACGACGGGCTGTTCGCGTTACCGACGCCGGACGACGGGCTGTTCGCGCCACCGACGCCGGACGGATCCCCGCCCGCGCCCGTGCGGGCGGACGACCCCCCGCCCGCCGACCCCGTACGGGCGGGCGGGCCGCTGGCGGCCCGGATGCGGCCGCGCACGCTCGCCGAGTTCGTCGGCCAGACGCACCTGCTGCGTCCCGGCGCGCCGCTCCGGCGGCTGGCGGAGGGCGGGGAGGCGGTGTCGGTCCTGCTCCACGGCCCGCCCGGCACCGGGAAGACCACCTTCGCGCGGCTGCTCGCCGGCGCCGCCACCCGGCACTTCGTCGCCCTCTCGGCGCTGTCCAGCGGGGTCAAGGAGCTGCGCGACGCGATGGCCGAAGCGCGCCGCCGCCAGGGCCGCCACCACCAGCAGACCGTGCTGTTCGTCGACGAGGTGCACCGCTTCTCCCGGACCCAGCAGGACGCCCTCCTCGGCGCCGTCGAGGACAGGCTCGTGCTGCTCGTCGCCGCCACCACGGAGAACCCGTCGTTCTCGGTGGTGTCCCCGCTGCTCTCGCGCCTGCTGGTGCTGCGGTTCCGGCACCTGACCGAGGACGAGCTCCGCGAGCTGCTGCGCCGGGCGGTGCGGGACGGGCGCGGCCTCGACGGCGCGGTCACCCTGTCCCCGGAGGCCGAGGACGCCCTCGTACGCCTCGCGGCCGGCGACGCCCGGAGCGCGCTGACCGCGCTGGAGGCGAGCGCCGACGGGGTGACGGGGACGGGCGGCACGGTGGTCGACGTGCCGGCCGTGGAGCGGGCCGTCGCCGAGACGACCGTGCGCTACGACCGGCAGGGCGACCAGCACCACGACGTGGTCAGCGCGTTCATCAAGTCGGTCCGCGGCTCGGACCCCGACGCCGCGCTGCACTACCTGGCGCGCATGCTCGTGGCCGGGGAGGACCCCCGGTTCATCGCCCGGCGGCTGGTGGTGCACGCCAGCGAGGACGTCGGCCTCGCCGACCCCACGGCCCTGCAGGCCGCCGTCGCCGCGGCGCAGACGGTCCAGCTCGTCGGCATGCCCGAGGCGCGCCTCGCCCTGGCCCAGGCCACCGTGCACCTGGCCACGGCGCCGAAGTCGAACACGGTGATCACCGCGATCGACGAGGCGATGGCCGACGTACGGGCGGGCGCCGTCGGCGAGGTCCCCGCCCCTCTGCGGTACAGCCGGTACGCGGGCGCCAGGGAACAGGGCAACGGCGTCGGCTACCGGTACCCCCACCGGGCCTCCGAGGGGGTGCTGGAGCAGCAGTACCCGCCGGACGAGCTGGTGGGGAAGGACTACTACCGCCCCACGGAGCACGGCGGGGAGCGCGCCCTGCGCGAACGCCTCGCCCGGCTCCGCCGCGCCGTCCGTGGCGCCCGTGGCGTCCGTGACGAGGAGCGGTAGGCGCCGGGAACGCGCCCCGGGCACACCGGAGCGCCGGCCCCGCGTCCGTGGGGCCGGCGCTCCGAGGGGCGTCACGCGACGGCGGTGCCCTCGAGCTCGATCATCTGGCCGGGGACGGCCAGGCGCGTCACGCCGAGCATGGTGGTGGTCGGCGCGATGCCGGCGGCGCCCAGGCGGCCCGCCAGTACGCCGTAGTGCTGGAAGAGGAGGTCGACGTCGGTCGTGTAGACGTTCAGCCGGACGAGGTTCGCCAGGGACATGCCGGCCTCGGCGAGGACCGCCTCGACGTTGTCGATGCTCAGCGCCAGCTGCGCCGCCATGTCGCCCTCGTGCTCCGGCCTGCCCTCCTTGCTCATCGCCGTCTGGCCGGAGATGTACAGGGTGCGCGAGTGCCCGGAGACGACCTCACCCTGGTTGAAGCCCATGTCGACCGACCATGACACCGGGTTGACCGCGTTACGTTCCATTGCCGCACCTGCTCCGTTCGGTTCACTGACACTGCGGACGCCCATCGACTCGGCAGCCGCCGGGACCTGACGCCGTGTGAAGGAGCCTGCCAACAAAACGTGACACCTATGGTCATGTATTTCGTTAGTGTTTTCTCATGCGCGCCGACCGGCTGGTCTCCCTGGTCCTCCTGCTGCGCCAGCGCGGTCGGATGACCGCGGACGCGCTCGCCCGCGAGCTGGAGGTCTCCACGCGAACGGTGCTGCGCGACATCGAGGCGCTGTCGGTGGCCGGCGTCCCGGTCTACGCCGAGCGCGGCCGGCACGGCGGGTTCGCGCTGCTGCCCGACTTCCAGACGGCGCTCACCGGGCTGAACCACGACGAGGCCCTCGCCCTGCTGGTCGCCGGATCACGGCGCGGCGCGCAGGTGTTCGGCCTCGGCTCGGCGCTCGCCTCGGCCATGCTCAAGGTGGTCGACGCCCTGCCCGAGGGCCTGCGGGACAACGCGGCCGGAGCGGCGCAGCGCCTGCTCGTCGACCCGGAGACCGACCTCCTCTCGCGCCGGGTGGCCCCCGAGGAGCTCTCCGACGCCGTCGTGGCCGAGGTCCGGCGCGCGGTGCTCGCGGGCCACCGGCTGCGCATCCGCTACGAGGCCGTGGGCCAGGCCCCGAAGTGGCGCACCGTGGATCCGATCGGCCTGGTCACCGTACGCGAACAGGGCTATCTGCTGGCCAGGCGGGCCGACGAGGACCGCACGTACCGGCTGTCGCGCGTCCTGGCCGCCGAGGAGCTCGACGAACCGGCGCGGCGCCCGGACACGGTCGACCTGGACCGGGCCTGGCAGGAGCGCAACGCGCGGTTCCGGACCGGCGGCGACAAGGTCGCCGTGCTCGTACGGGTGGCCCCGGCGCGCCGCGAGCACCTGGTCGGCACCGCCCTCGCCGTCTGCGCCGAGGAGACCGACGCGGACGGCTGGATGCGTCTGAACGTGATCTTCCAGGACTCCCGCCACGCCGAATGGGCCCTGTGGCAGCACGCCGTGGACGTGGAGGTCCTCGCCCCGCAGTGGCTGCGCACCACCCTGCACGAACGCGCCGTCACGATCGCCACCCGCTACGCCCGCCCCGACACGCCCCCGAACCACCCCGCCCGGAACCACCCCGAAAACCACGAAACCCCAGACCGGACGAGTCCGACCTGGGGTTCCCACTGAGCCGCCTTCGGGATTCGAACCCGAGACCTACGCATTACGAGTGCGTTGCTCTGGCCAACTGAGCTAAGGCGGCAAGCCGTGCGGTCCCATGGTGGGTGCAGCGGCGTCGCCAAGTCTACACAGTTTCCGGGGGTGCTCCGACCACCCCCGGGGAGGGCCTACGAGCAGCGCTTTCCGTCCGTCGGAGGGGTGCCTTCGAGGAGGTAGGTGTTGATCGCCGTGTCGACGCAGTCGCTGCCCCGGCCGTATGCGGTGTGGCCGTCGCCCTCGTAGGTCAGGAGGGTCCCGGAGGAGAGCTGGCCGGCGAGGGACTCGGCCCACTTGTACGGGGTGGCCGGGTCGCGGGTCGTGCCGACGACGAGGATCGGAGCGGCGCCCCCGGCGGTGATGCGGTGGGGGCGGCCGGTGGCCGGGGCCGGCCAGTAGGTGCAGTTGAGGGCCGCCCAGGCGAGGCCCGCGCCGAAGACCGGGGAGGCCTTCTCGAAGGAGGGGACGGCCTTCGCGGCGTCGGCCGGGCCGCGGTAGGCGGCCGGCAGGTCGAGGCAGTTCACGGCGGCGTTGGCGGCCATGAGGTTGGCGTACTCGCCGTTCGGCTCGCGCTCGTAGTAGCTGTCCGCGAGCGCGAGGAGACCCGCCCCCTGGCCGCCCTTCGCCTGCGTGAGGGCCTCGCGGAGCTGGGGCCAGGCGCCCTCGTCGTACATCGCCGCGATCACGCCCGTGGTGGCGAGGGACTCGCCCAGCTTCCGGCTCTCCCCCGTGGGCAGCGGCTCGGCGTCCACGTCGCGGAAGAACTTCTTCAGCGCCTCGCCGGCCGCCGGGACCGACCCGGTGCCCAGCGGGCAGTCCGGCTTGGTCACGCAGTCGGCGGCGAAGGCGCGGAAGGCGGTCTCGAAGCCGGCGGTCTGGTCGCGGTTGAGGTCGAGCGCGGAGAGCGAGGGGTCCATCGCCCCGTCGAGGACGAGCCGTCCGACCCGGTCGGGGAAGAGCTCGGCGTAGGTGGCGCCCAGGAAGGTGCCGTACGACGCCCCCACGTAGTGGAGCCTCTCGTCGCCGAGGACCGCCCGCAGGACGTCCATGTCGCGGGCCGTCTCGACGGTGGAGACGTGCGGCAGGATCTTCTCCGAGCGCTTCGCGCAGCCGGCCGCGAACTCCTTGAAGGCGGCGCCGAGCGCGTCGGTCTCGGCGGCGTCGTCGGGGGTCTGGTCGACCTGGGTGTACGCGTCCATCCGCGGGCCCGTCAGGCACTCGACCGGCTCGCTGCGGGCCACCCCGCGCGGGTCGACGGCCACCATGTCGTAGCGGGCGCGGACGGGCGCCGGGTAGCCGACGCCCGCGTACCCCTGGAGGTAGCCGACGGCGGAGCCGCCGGGCCCGCCGGGGTTGACCAGGAGCGAGCCGATCCGCTTCCCCGGGCCCGTGGCCCGCACCCGGGAGACCGCCAGGTCGATCTCCCCGGCCTCCGGCTTCGCGTAGTCGAGCGGGGCCTTCAGGGTCGCGCACTGGAAGCCGGTCACGCCGCAGTCGCGCCACTTCAGCTTCTGGGCGTAGAACTTCTTCAGCGCCTCGGGCGCGGCGGAGGGCGCCGACCGGCCCTGGGCCGTCCCGCGGGGCGCGGCGGCGTCGCTCCCGCCCGAGCAGCCGGAGAGGATCAGACCGGCCGCGGCGAGGGCCACGGCGGACGTACGGAGCAAGCGCCTGGAGTCCATCCCCGGAGCGTATCCGGACCGGTACGGAACGTGTCCAATCGTGACGGGTCGCGTACGGGCCGTTCCCAGGCACTCGTCACCGCGCCCGCCGTACCCGCTACCGCAGCGCCATCGTCATCGCCTCCACCGCGAGCAGCGGTGCCACGTTCCGGTCGAGGGCCTCGCGGCAGGCGAGGACGGCCTCGATGCGGCGGAGGGTCCGCTCCGGGGTGGTGTCGCGGGCGACGGTCTCCAGGGCGTCCCGCACGTCCTCGTTCGTCAGGGGCGTGCGGGAGCGGAGCTGGAGGGCGAGCACGTCCCGGTAGAAACCGGTCAGGTCGGTGAGGGCGAGGTCCAGGGTGTCGAGCTGGGTCCGGCGCCCGCGCCGCTTCTGGTTCTCCTCCAGCTCCTTCATCATCCCGGCCGTGCCGCGCGGCATCCGCCCGCCCTGCACGGCCCCGAGCGCCGCCCTCAGCTCCTCGGTCTCCTTCGTGTCGATCTCCTCCGCGACCTGCTTCGCGTCCTCGGCCGCCGTGTCGATCAGCTCCTGGGCGGCCTTGAAGCAGCCGCCGATGTCCGCGACCCGCAGCGGCAGTTTGAGGACGACGGCGCGGCGCGCGCGGGCCCGCTCGTCCGTGGCGAGCCGGCGGGCCCGGCCGACGTGCCCCTGCCCGGCGCGGGCGGCGGCCAGGGCGGTCCCGGGCTCGATGCCGTCGCGCCGCACCAGGACGTCGGCCACGGCCTCCACCGAGGGGGTCCGCAGGTTCAGGTGGCGGCAGCGGGAGCGGATCGTGGGCAGCACGTCGTCCAGGGAGGGGGAGCAGAGCAGCCAGACGGTGCGGGGGGCGGGCTCCTCCACCGCCTTCAGGACGGCGTTGCCCGACCGCTCGTTGAGCCGCTCGGCGTCGGTGACCAGGATGATCTGCCAGCGGCCGTTGGCCGGTGCGGTGAAGGACTTGCGGACGGTGTCGCGCATGTCGCGGACGAGGATCTCCGTACCGACGGCGGAGACCGTCGTGACGTCGGCGTGGGTGCCGATCAGCGCCGTGTGGCAGCCGGTGCAGAAGCCGCAGCCCGGCGTCCCGCCGAGGGCGCGGTCGGGGCTCACGCACTGGAGGGCCGCCGCGAAGGCCCGCGCGGCGTCGACCCGGCCGGCCCCCGGCGGACCGGTGAAGAGCCAGGCGTGGGTCATCTTCGAGGCCTCGGGGACGGGCTCGCCGGCCTCGTGGGCGGTCACGAACGCGTCGGCGTCGCGCGCGGCGGCGGCGAGCTGCTCCTCGACCCGGGTCTGTCCGACCAGGTCGTCCCATACGGCCATGTCTGCCCCTCCTCAGGTACGCCCTCCATTGTGGGGCAGCCCTCTGACAGCCTCCGCGCACAGCCCTTCGGCCGGGAACCGGAAGGTTCCCGGCCGAAGGAGCCGGAAGGGCCGGAAGGTTCCCGGCCGAAGGAGCCGGAAGGGCCGGAAGGTTCCCGGCCGAAGGAGCCGGAAGGGCCGGAAGGGCCGGAAGAGCCGGAAGCCCGGCGGTGTCAGCGGCGCCGCCGGGGCCCCTCCTCCTCGTCCTCGTGCGGGCCGAACAGCTCGTCCGCCAGCGTCGGCAGGTCGTCGAGCGGGGTCTCCTCGGCCCAGTCGGAACGGTGGCGCGGCCGGCCGTTCTCGTCGAGCTGGGGCAGCTCCCTGGTGCGGTCGTTCGCGCCGTGCGGCTCGCCCCGCGGCGCGTCGGCGGAGCCGCCCGCCCGCTCGTCGCGGAAGAAGTCCTTCGGCAACCGCTCGGCGGCGGACTCGGACGCCCGGGGGTCCCGCGAGGGCCGGGGGCTCCGGGGGCTCCGGGGATCCCGTACGGGAGGCAGCACGGCCGTCTCGTCGGCGCCCCGCTCCTCGCGGACCTGCGGCAGCACGGCCGTCTCGTCCGCGCCCCGCTCCTCACGGACCTGCGGCAGCACCGCCGTCTCGTCCGCCCCCCGCTCCTCGCGAACCTGCGGCAGCACCGCCGTCTCGTCCGCCCCCCGCTCCTCACGGACCTGCGGCAGCACAGCGGTCTCCGCCTCCGGCCGGCTCTCCGCCCCCGCTCGGCTCTCCGCCCCCGGCCGTACGGCGGTCTCCGCCCCCGGTCGCACGATCGGCGTGGTCACGGTGACCTCGTCGGGCGAGACGGTCGGGGCGTTCCCGGCGTCCCGCTCCGAGGGGCGCGTTCCGTCCGGCTTCACGACCGGCGTCGGCACGGTGACCTCGTTCGCCGACACCTCGGCGGCGCGGGCGGCACGCTCGGCGGCGGCCTTCGCCGCGACCTCGGCCTTCTTCCGCTCCGCCCTCTCCGCCGCCTCCGCGGCCTTCGCGCGGTCCTCGCGCTCGGCCGCGGCCTCGGCCTCGGCGGCCGCCTTCTCCGCAGCCGCCTTCTCCCGGGCCTCCTGCTCGCGGGCGGCCCGCTCCCGGGCCTCCTTCGCCTCGACCGCCCGCTGGGCCGCCGCCTGCTCCGCCGCGGCGCGCTCGGCGGCGGCCCGTTCGGCCGCGGCCTTCGCCGCCGCCTCGGCCGCGAGCCGCTCCGCCGCCGCCTTCGCCGCGGCCTCCTCCGCCGCCTTCGCGGCAGCGGCGGCCTCGGCGGCACGGCGGGCCTCCTCGGCGCGGAGCAGCGCCTCCTCGGCCTTGCGCTGCTTCTCCAGGCGGCGCGCCTCGGCCTCGGCCCGCAGCCGGGCCTCCTCCTCGGCCTCCTTGCGGAGCCGCTCCTCCTCTTCCTTGCGGGCCTTCTCCTCGGCCGCGAGGCGCCTGCGCTCCTCCTCGGCGGCGCGCTCGGCGGCGATCCGCTCCTCCTCGGCCTTCCGGCGGGCCTCCTCCGCCTTCCGTTCGGCCTCCAGGCGGCGCGCCTCTTCCTCCTCGCGCCGCTTGCGCTCCTCCTCCTCGGCGCGCAGCTTGGCGAGCTGTGCCTGGCGCTCGCGCTCCAGGCGCTCCTCCTCGGCCTTGCGGGCGGCCTCCTCCTCGGCCTTGCGCCGCGCCTCCTCCTCCGCCTTCCGGCGGGCCTCCTCGGCGGCCTTCACCTCGGCCTCGGAGAGCGGCAGCATCCGGTCGAGCCGGTGGCGCACGACGGTGGTGACGGCCTCCGGCTCCTGACCGGCGTCGACGACGAGGTAGCGGCTGGGGTCGGCGGCGGCGAGGGCGAGGAAACCGGCCCGTACGCGCGCGTGGAACTCCGGCGGCTCGGACTCCAGCCGGTCGGGCGCCTCGGTGAACCGTTCCCTCGCCGTCTCCGGGGAGACGTCGAGCACGACGGTCAGGTGCGGGACCAGGCCGTCGGTCGCCCAGCGGGAGATGCGGGCGATCTCGGTCGGGGACAGGTCGCGGCCCGCGCCCTGGTAGGCGACGGACGAGTCGATGTACCGGTCGGAGAGGACGATCGCGCCCCGCTCCAGGGCCGGCCGGACCAGGGAGTCGACGTGCTCGGCGCGGTCGGCCGCGTACAGCAGGGCCTCGGCCCGGTTCGAGAGCCCCGCCGACGACACGTCGAGGAGGATCGAGCGGAGCCGCTTGCCGATCGGGGTGGCGCCGGGCTCGCGGGTGACGACGACCTCGTGGCCCTTGGCGCGGATCCAGTCGGCGAGCGCCTGGACCTGGGTGGACTTCCCGGCGCCGTCGCCGCCCTCCAGGGCGATGAAGAAGCCGGTCCGGGACGGTGCCTGGGCCGGGTCGGAGCCGCGCAGCGCGTCGCGCAGGTCGCGGCGGAGCGGCACGCCCGCCCGGTCGTCGGCCTTCGCGAGGACGAGGGCGGCGACCGGGAGCAGCAGGGCCCCGACGAGCGCGAGCGTGAAGGCGGCGCCGCCGTGCGCGAGGACGGAGCTGCCGGAGCCGATCCGGTGCGGTCCGATCGCGGCGGCGAGCAGCGGGGCGGCGAGCGCGCCGATGCCCATCGCGAGGCGGGCGGTGGCCTGGAGGTGCTCGGTGGTCCGGGCCCGGCGGGGCTCCTCGGTCTCCTGGTCGATCAGGACGTGGCCGGTGTTCGCGGCGACCCCGGCCGCGTATCCGGCGAGGACGGCGAGGAGGAGGACGGTCGCCGTGTCCGGGACCAGGCCCGTGGCGATCAGGGCGACCCCGGTGACGGTGATCGCGAGGGCGAGCAGCCGGCGCCGGGACAGGGCGGGCAGCACGGAGCCGGCGGTGCGGATGCCGACGGCGGTGGCGCCGCTGAGGGCCAGGATCAGGAGGGCGTACGTGACGGGGCCGCCGCCCAGGTCGTCCGCGTGGAGCACGGCGACGGACGCGGCCGCGGCGATCGCCCCGGCGACGGTGGCGCAGGCCAGGACGAGGAGGGTCAGGATCCCGGTACGGCCGGCCTTCTCGGCGCCGCCGCCCTTGCCGCCCTTGTCCGCGCCGCCCTTGTCCGCGCCGCCGTTCCTCGGGTCGCCGTTCTTCGGGTCGGCCTTCCTCGGGTCGGCCTTCTTCGCGGACGGCCGGCGCAGGCCCTCCAGGGGCGAACGGGGCCGGGGCGTCTCCCCGCCGGGCAGCGCCATCGCGTACAGGACGGTGACGGAGGCGGCGAACAGGCCGGCGGCGACGTACGAGCCGAGGGCGGCCCGGTGCAGCGAGAACCAGTCGATCCCGACGCCGAGCAGCTCGCCGACCAGGGTGGCGACGAGCAGGACGACGGCGGCGGCCGGGACGGCGAGGAAACCGGTGCGCTGGGACAGCCGGCGCAGCGCGCCGAGGTGGTCGGGCAGCGGCCGTACGGCGGCGCCCTCCAGGGGCGGGGCGGGCAGCAGCGCGGGCGCGGCGCCCTCGCGGCTGATCGTCCAGAGCCGCTCGGCCGCGCCGGTGACGAAGACGGTGCCGAGCAGGTACCAGAGGGCGCTGCCGGGGGTCCAGTCGATCCACAGGGGCGCGACGACGAGGAGCGCGACCCGCACGCCGTCGGCGCCGATCATGGTCCAGCGCCGGTCGAGCTTCCCGCCGGGCCCGGTGAGCGCGATCAGCGGTCCGAGGAGGACGGCCCCGAAGAGGACGGAGGCGACGAGGCGCGCGCCGACGACGGCGGCCACGGCGAACGCGGCCCCCCGGTAGCCGCCCCCGAGCGCGTCCTCCGTCACGGCCGCCTGGAAACCGAGGAGGACCAGGACGAGGAGGGCGAGGGCGTCGCCGGTACTGCCGAGCAGGTGGGCGCTCCACAGCCGGCGCAGCGGCTGGTGGCGCAAGAGGGCGCGTACGGCGCGCTCCCGGGAATCCGCGACGAGTGCGGCGTCGGAATCGCCGAGACGGTCTGGCTGCTCTGCTCGCGTCATCCGTCCACCCTATCCGGACGCCCTTCCTCCCCGCGGCCTGCGCCCGAACATCCGGACGAGGCTGTGACGGGAGGGCAGGAGGAACGGTGAAGGGGCGGAGACCACCGGTCTCCGCCCCTTCACCACCGTCACAGAACGGCTACTCCACCTTCTCCGCCGCCGAAGCCGCCGCCGTCTTCTTCGCGGCCGCGGTCTTCGTCGCCGCCGTCTTCGTGGCCGCCGTCTTCGACGTCGTCGTCTTCTTCGCCGCCGTCTTCTTGGCGGTGGTCGTCTTCTTCGCGGCGGTCTTCTTCGCCGGGGCCTTCTTCGCCGGGGCCTTCTTGGCGGTCTTCTTCGCCGGCCCCTTGGCCCGCTTCTCCGCGAGCAGCTCGTAGCCGCGCTCGGGCGTGATCGTCTCCACGCTGTCGCCGGTCCGCAGCGTCGCGTTCGTCTCGCCGTCGGTCACGTACGGGCCGAACCGCCCGTCCTTGACGACCACGGGCTTCTCGCTGACCGGGTCGGTGCCCAGCTCCTTCAGCGGCGGCTTGGCCGCGGCCCGGCCCCGCTGCTTCGGCTGGGCGTAGATCGCGAGGGCCTCGTCGAGCGTGATCGTGAAGAGCTGCTCCTCGTCGGTGAGCGACCGCGAGTCCGTGCCCTTCTTCAGGTACGGGCCGTAGCGGCCGTTCTGCGCGGTGATCTCGACGCCCTCGGCGTCCGCGCCGACGACCCGGGGCAGGGACATCAGCTTGAGCGCGTCCTCCAGGGTCACCGTGTCGAGGGACATCGACTTGAAGAGCGAGGCCGTGCGCGGCTTGACCGCGTTCTTGCCGGTCTTCGGGGTGCCCTCGGGCAGGATCTCGGTGACGTACGGGCCGTAACGGCCGTCCTTCGCGACGATCTGGTGGCCGCTGGCGGGGTCGGTGCCCAGCTCGAAGTCGCCGCTCGGCTTGGCGAGCAGCTCCTCGGCGAGTTCGACGGTCAGCTCGTCGGGCGCGAGGTCGTCGGGGACGTCGGCGCGCTGGTGGCCCTCGGCGTCCTTCTCGCCGCGCTCGACGTACGGGCCGTAGCGGCCGACGCGGAGCACGATGCCGTTGCCGACGGGGAAGGAGGAGATCTCCCGCGCGTCGATGGCGCCGAGGTCGGTGACGAGCTCCTTGAGGCCGCCGAGGTGGTCGCCGTCGCCGTTCCCGGCGTCCGCCGCACCGCCCTCGCCGGGGGTCGCGCCCTCGCCGAAGTAGAAGCGCCTGAGCCACGGCACGGCCTGGGCCTCGCCGCGCGCGATGCGGTCGAGGTCGTCCTCCATGCGGGCGGTGAAGTCGTAGTCGACGAGCCGCCCGAAGTGCTTCTCCAGGAGGTTGACGACGGCGAAGCTCAGGAAGGACGGCACGAGCGCCGTGCCCTTCTTGAAGACGTAGCCGCGGTCGAGGATGGTGCCGATGATCGAGGCGTACGTCGACGGGCGGCCGATCTCGCGCTCTTCCAGCTCCTTGACCAGCGAGGCCTCGGTGTAGCGGGCCGGCGGCTTGGTCGCGTGGCCGTCCGCCGTGATCTCCTCGGCGGTCAGCGGGTCGCCCTCGGCGACCTGCGGCAGGCGCCGCTCGCGGTCGTCGAGCTCGGCGTTCGGGTCGTCGGCCCCCTCCACGTACGCCTTCATGAAGCCGTGGAAGGTGATGGTCTTGCCGGACGCGCTGAACTCGGCGTCGCGGCCGTCGGAGGACCGGCCGCCGATCCTCACGGTGACCGAGTTGCCGGTCGCGTCCTTCATCTGGGAGGCGACGGTCCGCTTCCAGATCAGCTCGTACAGCTTGAACTGGTCGCCGGTCAGACCGGTCTCCGCCGGGGTGCGGAAACGATCACCCGAAGGCCGGATCGCCTCGTGCGCCTCCTGCGCGTTCTTGACCTTGCCGGCGTAGACGCGCGGCTTCTCCGGCAGGTAGTCGGCGCCGTACAGGTGCGTGACCTGCGCCCGGGCCGCCTTGACGGCGGTGTCGGAGAGGATCGTGGAGTCCGTACGCATGTAGGTGATGAAGCCGTTCTCGTACAGCTTCTGCGCCACCTGCATGGTCGCCTTCGCACCGAAGCCCAGCTTGCGGCTCGCCTCCTGCTGGAGGGTCGTGGTCCGGAAGGGGGCGTACGGGGAGCGGCGGTACGGCTTCGACTCGACCGAGCGCACGGCGAAGGCCGTGTCGGCGAGCGCGGCGGCGAGCGCCCGCGCGTTCCGCTCGTCCAGGTGGAGCGCGTTCGCGGTCTTCAGGCGCCCGTCGGGGCCGAAGTCGCGGCCCTGCGCGACGCGCCGGCCGTCGACCGAGGCGAGGCGCGCGACCAGCGAGGACGGGTCGGAGGCGTCACCGGTACGGCCGGTGCCGAAGGTGCCGGTGAGGTCCCAGTACTCGGCGGAGCGGAAGGCGATGCGCTCGCGCTCGCGCTCGACGACGAGCCGGGTGGCGACGGACTGCACGCGGCCCGCCGACAGCTTCGGCATGACCTTCTTCCACAGGACCGGCGAGACCTCGTAGCCGTAGAGGCGGTCGAGGATGCGGCGGGTCTCCTGGGCGTCGACCATGCGCTGGTTGAGCTCGCGCGGGTTGGCGACGGCGGCCCGGATCGCGTCCTTGGTGATCTCGTGGAAGACCATCCGGTGGACCGGGACCTTGGGCTTCAGGACCTCCTGGAGGTGCCACGCGATGGCCTCGCCCTCGCGGTCCTCATCGGTGGCGAGGTAGAGCTCGTCGGACTCGGCGAGCAGCTCCTTGAGCTTCCTGACCTGCGCCTTCTTGTCGGCGTTGACGACGTAGACGGGCTGGAAGTCGTGCTCGACGTCGACCCCGAGGCGGCGCACCTCGCCGGTGTACTTCTCGGGCACCTCGGCGGCGCCGCTGGGGAGGTCGCGGATGTGCCCGACGCTCGCCTCGACGACGTAGCCGGGGCCGAGGTAGCCCTTGATCGTCTTCGCCTTGGCAGGCGACTCGACGATGACGAGTCGGCGGCCGCCGTGTGCGGTCTCGCTGGTCGGGGACAACTTCGCTCTTCTCTCCGGTTCGGCACTCTCTGGACACGTACGGGGCGCACGTACGGGACGCGTACCGGGCCCGTACGGCACCGGCACGCACGGCAGCGGCACGGACGGTGACGCTCCCGTCGCTGCGGAGTGTGACGGTACAACCCGCCCCCGTGTCAAACGGCGAAAGCCCGCAACGGCCACTCGAACGGTAACCCGAGTCCTGGCATTCCTGCCGCCCGGACTCCCGGACCGGCGGGGCGAGGGGGCCGCGCCGGGAATCGGCGACGGTACCGGAGTGGGGTGCTCGGGGGGTGCTCAGAGGCGGCCGAAGCACCAGACGCCGAGGGCGAGGGAGGCGGCGCCGGAGAGGCTCGTCAGCGCGACCGCGGCACGCGGGGGGACGCCGAGCGCGACGGGCTCGCGGTGCAGCGCGCGTACGGCGGTCCACAGCAGCAGCGCGCCTCCGAACAGCGTGAACGCCGCTCCCGCGAAGATTGCCGGCCCGCTCTCCATGCCCGTACCCCACTCCGTTCACCTGCGGTGTTCGTCTCCCGGAGGGGAGGCTCGCACCCCCGGAAGACGTGGGCGCGAACTCCGGGTGAACGCCGTGGGCCACCCGGCCGGGTTTCACGAAGATGGCCGGTAGTGACCTGCCCCTCGTCCCTCCTTCGCCCTGCCGCTCCTCCGCCTGCCCCCTCTCCTGTCGCTCATGTCACTCCCCTTCTCCCTTCTCGCTTCTCGTCTCCTTCCTCACATCACGTTCTTCGCGCCACGTTCCTCACATCACGTCGAGCGTGGCCCGGCGCCGGCTGCCCCGCTCGAAGACGCCGAGGAGGGTGACGGCGAGCAGCGCCCAGCCCGCGCCCACCGCCGGCTCCGCACAAGCAGCCCGGTGTCGAGGCCAGCGCCGGCGGTCAGCCCGCGCGCCGCGTGCGCCGCGTGCGTGAGCGGAAGCAGCTCGCCGGCCGTCCGCATCCAGCCGGGCAGCGTCTCCCGGGGCACGGCGGCGCCGGTCAGGAGGAGCAGCCCGGAGGAGGCCACGTTCGACACCAGGAACACGTCGCGGAAGCGGAGCCCGAGCGCCCCGAGCGCGAGTCCGAAGGCCGAGCAGGCGCCGGCCGCGACGAGCAGCACGAGGGCGAGTCCGGGCAGCGCCCCCGCGGGCACGGCCGGGCCGAGGACGAGCGTGGCCGCGGTGAGCACGAAGGCGCTGACGAACAGCCCGTTGAGGACGTACGGGAGGGCTCGTCCGGCCCAGAGCGGGATCCTGTGCCGGGGCGAGAGCAGGACGGCGCCGAGGGTGCCGTACCGGCGCTCGTTGGCGACGGCCGTCGTGCCGCCGTACACGCAGGAGGCGGAAGCTGCGAGGACGGCGTTTCCGACGAGATGAAAGCGATCGTCGGCGACACCCGGTTCCCTGCCCAGGTAGACGAAGAAGAAAACCTGGAGGAGGGGCCCGACCAGCAGCGTTCCGACGAACATCGGCGGGGTGGCCCAGTTGAACAGCGCCCGGTAGGAGAGGGATCCGCCGACGACCACGAGCCGGGCGGCGGCGAGGAAACGGAACATGTCTGTCCGGCCTTTCGGGGCTCAGGCGAGGGCGAGGGTGGCGGCGGCGCGGGCCCGGCGCTCCACCCGGCCGAGGACGAGGACGGCGGCCAGGGCGTAACCGGCCCCGAGCGCGGCGGCGAGGAGCAGCGGCACGGCCACGTCCCCGCCGGAGGTCGCCGCGTGCACGGCCCGCGCGCCCCAGGTGGTGGGCAGCGCCCAGGAGACCGGGTGGGTCCAGGCGGGCAGCACGGTGACCGGCACGAGCAGTCCGGACAGCAGCCGGACGGGGGTGTCGAGCGGATTGGCCAGCGCGTTGGCGTTGCGCAGCAGGACGAAGGTGGAGGCGAGCAGCAGCCCCGTCATGCCGAGTGCGAGGACGCACACCGGGACCGCGACCAGGAAGAGCAGCGGGTGCGCGAAGTCCAGCGGGACGCCGAAGAGCAGGACGCCCCACAGGACGGTCGCGCCCATCGCGTACGTGCCGACGACGGCGGTCGCGAGGGTGATCGGGAGCAGGACGAGCGCGAGCGGCGCCGGCGCCACGACCAGGGTCTCCAGGGTGCCGAGCCGACGCTGGTTCTGCACCGCGCCGCCCGAACCGAACAGCACCGAGCCCCAGATGCCCATGAGCCCGGCCCCGACAGAGGCGGTGAGCAGCCGGTCCGGGTCCCCGGCGGCGCGGAACAGGTAGACGGCGAGGGTCGCGTAGAGCAGCGGGACGAGCACGGCGAACGTGATCTCGATCGGGGAGCGCGACATGCACGAGACGTGGGTGCGGACGCCGACGGCGATCAGCCGGGGGACGTCGAACGGACGCGGGGTGCGCGGTTCACGTGGGGCGCTCGGGTCACGCGGGTCACGCGGGTCACGCGGCGAGACGGTCACGCGGAGGCCTCCTGAGACACGGCGTCCTCACGGGTCACGGCGTCCTCGCGGGTCATGGCGTCCTCGCGGATCACGGCGCCCTCCCGCGCCCCGACCGCCTCCTCCACGATCGCGATGTACGCGTCCTCCAGGGACGGTTCGCGGCGCACGATTCGCCCGGTCCGGACGCCGTCGAGGGCCGCCAGGACGGCGCCGTCCCGGCCGGAGGTGCCCCGGTCGGTCTGCACGAGCACGGTCTGGCGCGCGTCCCGCTCCTCCACGGAGACGCCCCGCACTCCCGGGACCCGCCGCACCCGTTCGAGCCGCTCCTCGTCCACCCCGTACGCCTCGATCTCCAGCACGTCCCGTCCCGTCGGTCGCGAACGTCCTCGCCCGGACGAGCACTTCGTCCTCGACGAGTCGGCGCACGGTCGGCCAGTACGGCTCGATCGCGCCCTCCCAGTAGGCCGCGTAGGCGTCGGCGAGCGCCGCGCAGGCCGCCTCCGGGTCCTTCAGGTAGGGCCGCAGGAAGGGCGCGCGGCCATGCCGGGGTGGCAGACGGCCGCCTGCGCGCGGACGAACGCGGGGTCGGTGGCCCGCAGCGCGGCCAGCTCCTCGTGGACGTGGACCGTGCCGAACGGCCGGGGCAGCAGGAAGTCGGAGACGACGCGCCGCCCTTCGGCGAACAGCTCCCACAGCGGCCGGAGCCGGTCGTCCTCCCGCCATACCTGGCGCGCCCGTACGACCCACTCCTGGTACGGCTAGGAGGGGTGCCGTCCCGGCAGCGCCAGGTGCATCGCGCAGCGGGCTGAGCGCGATCCTGGTCGCCCCGAGCGAGGCCTCGTCCAGCTCGATCCGTATCACTCGTGCGCCTCGGCCCGTATCACTCGTGCGCCCCGGCCCGTATCACCCGTGCGCCCCGGCCCGTATCACCCGTGCGTCCCGGGCCGTATCAAACGCCCTCCTCCGACACCTCTCCGTCGACGGGCAGCAGGAAGCCCTCCTCGACGAGGAGGCGGATCGCCTGCGGGGTGCGGTCCCGCAGCAGGACCGGGTCCTCGCCCGTCAACTGGCCGATGGCGTCGAGGATGCGGCCCGCGCTGAGGGTGCCGTCGCAGACGCCGGCGAACCCGGCGCCGACGTGGTCCACCCGGGTCGCGCGGCGCATCCCCCGGTTCTGCCGGAGCACGACGTGCTCCGGGTCCTCGGCGCCGGGCAGGCCGACCTGCTCCTGGACCACCTCGGGCGCGAGCGTGAACCGGTCGGCGAGGAGGGCCGCGTCGTCGTGGGTCCGCAGGTAGTCCTGGCGCTCGAAGTGGGCGCGGACGGTGGGCCCGAGGGGCTGCTCGACCGGGTGCGGCCACTCCTCGATCACGATCGAGGGCTCGACCGCGCCGGACTCCACCGCTCCGTTCCGCCGGATCGTGATCCAGCCGAAGCCGATCGCGCGCGTCTTGCGGGCCTCGAACTCGTCGAGCCAGCGGGCGTACGCGGCCCGGTAGGCGGCCGGGTCGCCCCGGTGGTCGCCGCTGTCCCGCAGCCACAGCTCGGTGTACTGGGTGACGTCCTGGACCTCCCGCTGCACGATCCAGGCGTCGCAGCCGCGCGGCACCCAGGACCGCAGCCGCTCCTGCCACTCCTCGCCGTCCACGTGCTGCCAGTTGGCGAGGAACTGGGCGTACCCGCCGTCGTCGAGCCGCTCGCCCGCCTGCTGCACGAGCGTGCGGCACAGGTCGTCGCCGCCCATCCCGCCGTCCCGGTAGGTGAGTCCGGCGCCGGGGGAGATCACGAACGGCGGGTTGGAGACGATCAGGTCGTACGTGTCGTCCCCGACCGGCTCGAAGAGGGAGCCCGCGACCAGCTCGGCCTCCGCGGCTCCGGAGAGGGCGAGGGTGAGCCGGGTGAAGTCCAGGGCGCGCGGGTTGAGGTCGGTGGCGGTGACCCGGGTGGCGTGCTGGGCGGCGTGCAGCGCCTGGATGCCGGAGCCGGTGCCGAGGTCGAGCGCGGCGGAGACCGGCGTGCGGACGGTGATGCCGGCCAGGGTGGTGGAGGCGCCGCCGACGCCGAGGACGACGCCCTCGTCCTTCCTGCCGATGCCTCCGGCGCCGCCGACGGCGCAACCCAGGTCGGAGACGATGAACCAGTCCTCGCCGTCGGGCCCGCCGTAGGGCCGGACGTCGACGGTGGCGCGCACGGTGTCGTCCTCGCGGACCACCCAGCCGTCGGCGACGGCCTCGTCCAGCGGGAGCGCGGCGGCGGCCCGGGCGTGCTCGACGGGTTCCTGGAGCAGGAAGAGCCGGACGAGGGCCTCCAGCGGGCCGTCGCCGCCGGTGGCGCGCAGGGCGGGCACGGTCTCGCTGCGGGCGAGCGCCGCGTAGGCGGGGGCGCCGAGCAGGTCGAGCAGACCGTCGGCGGTGAAGTCGGCGGCGAGCAGCGCCTCGCGCAGACGGGCGGCGTGCGCGGGCACCGGGAGGCGGGAAGACAGGCTGGTCGTACTCACCCGCCCATTGTGACGGCCGCCACCGACAACGGCCGCCACCGACATCGGAACGGCCGCCTCGTCACGACGGCCGGGAGGCCTACTCCTCGCTCTCGGTGGCCGTGGCCTTCGCACCCGGCTTCGCGGACGCCTTGCCGCTCGGCTTCGCGGACGCCTTGTCGGTGGGTTCGGCGGCGCCGCCCGCGTCCGCGGTGGAGCCGGCGCCCGGGGAGGCGGAGCCCGAGGGCTTCGGCGGGGTCGAGGCGGTGGGCTTCTGGCAGCCGGGCTGCTTGGCCATCGCCTGTCCGATCTCGCCCCCCTCCAGCTTGGCCAGGGCGTTCTGGTCCATCTTCTCGATCCTGGTCAGCCCGTTGGCGACGTTCTGGAGGCCGTCCGCGAACTTCTGCTGGTTCGACGGGTCCAGCGCGTCGACCTGCTTCTTGAGGCCCTCGTAGGCCACCGCGGTCTCGTTGAGCTCCTTGACCGCGTCCTGCTTGACCTTCTCGCCGTTCTCCACGGGCGGGGCGCCGGCGCTCTCGACGGCCTTCGCGAGGGCGCGGTCGGCGTCGGCGATGTCCTGGAACGCCTTCGAGTCCGCGGCCTGGATCTCGGCGGGCTTGCTGTCGGCCGCCGTCGAGATGATGATCTGGTGGGCGTCGGCCCGCTTCTGGATCTGGGGCTTGGCCTGGTCGCAGAACGTCTTCGCCCAGTCCTCCACCTTGTTGCCCTCGTCGTCGCTGCAACCCGACAGCGCGAGCACCAGTACCGCGCCGCCGGACAGTGCGGCCGCAAGCTTCTTGTTCACCGGATCGGTCCCTTCCAAGGCTCTCGGCCCCGGAACATACACGCCGAACGGGCTACTTCCACCTTTCGTACGACTGATTCATCCCGTATTGAAGCCTTTTGAACCAAGGGAGAGACCGCTCACGTACCCCCGCCGTCTCCGTGAATGAGACGGATGCCACGTCAGTCGGCTTCCACGGAGCGCCTCTTGGAGAGGAGCACGGCGACGACGACCACGAGCAGCGCGACCGCGGCGACGGCCGCCCGCACCCAGGCGTTCGCGTCGTCCCCGTGCCCGAACCGCACGACCGCCGGGGCGATGAGGAGCGCGACCAGGTTCATCACCTTCAGGAGGGGGTTGATCGCCGGTCCCGCCGTGTCCTTGAACGGATCGCCGACGGTGTCCCCGATGACGGTCGCCGCGTGCGCGTCGCTGCCCTTGCCGCCGTGGTTCCCGTCCTCGACCAGCTTCTTCGCGTTGTCCCAGGCGCCGCCGGAGTTGGCGAGGAAGACCGCCATCAGCGCCCCCGTGCCGATCGCCCCGGCGAGGTACGCGCCGAGCGGGCCGACGCCGAGCGCGAAGCCCACCGCGATCGGGGCCGTCACGGCGAGCAGCCCGGGCGTGGCGAGTTCGCGCAGCGCGTCCTTGGTGCAGATGTCGACGACCCGCCCGTACTCGGGCTTCTCGGTGTGGTCCATGATCCCGGGGTGGTCGCGGAACTGCCGCCGCACCTCGTACACCACCGATCCCGCCGACCGGGACACGGCGTTGATCGCGAGCCCCGAGAAGAGGAAGACGACCGAGGAGCCGAGGATCAGGCCGAAGAGGTTGTTGGGCTGCGAGATGTCCATGGAGAGGGTGAGTTCGCCCGCCCGCGCGCCCACCTCCGCGACCGAGGTGGCGATGGCGTCCCGGTACGAGCCGAAGAGCGCCGAGGCGGCCAGGACGGCGGTGGCGATGGCGATGCCCTTGGTGATGGCCTTGGTCGTGTTGCCGACCGCGTCCAGGTCGGTCAGGACCCGCGCGCCCGCGCCCCGGACGTCCCCGGACATCTCCGCGATGCCCTGGGCGTTGTCCGCGACCGGTCCGAAGGTGTCCATGGCGACGATCACGCCGACGGTGGTGAGCAGGCCCGTCCCGGCCAGCGCGACCGCGAAGAGCGCCAGCACGACCGAGGTCCCGCCGAGCAGGAACGCCCCGTAGACGGTGAGCCCGATCAGGAGCGCCGTGTAGACGGCGGACTCCATGCCGAGGGCCACGCCCGCGAGGACGACGGTCGCGGGGCCGGTGAGCGAGGACCTGCCGACGTCCCGCACGGGCCGGCGGCTCGTCTCGGTGAAGTAGCCGGTGAGCTGCTGGATGAGCGCGGCCAGGACGATGCCGAGGGCCACGGCGACCAGGGCGAGGACGCGCGGATCGCCCCCGTGCTCGCGCAGGCCGGGCTCGGTGACGCCCTCCAGTTCCGCGTAGGAGGACGGCAGGTAGGTGAAGGCGGCGACGGCGACGAGCGCGAGGGAGACCACCGCCGAGACGAGGAAGCCGCGGTTGATCGCGCTCATCCCGCCGCGGTCGGTCCGCCGGGGCGAGACGGCGAGGATGCCGATCACGGCGGTGACCACGCCGATCGCGGGCACGATCAGGGGGAAGGCGAGGCCGTGGTCGCCGAAGGCGGCCTTGCCGAGGATGAGCGCGGCGACCAGGGTCACGGCGTACGACTCGAAGAGGTCGGCCGCCATGCCGGCGCAGTCGCCGACGTTGTCCCCCACGTTGTCGGCGATGGTGGCGGCGTTGCGCGGGTCGTCCTCGGGGATGCCCTGCTCGACCTTGCCGACCAGGTCGGCGCCGACGTCGGCGGCCTTGGTGAAGATGCCGCCGCCCACGCGCATGAACATGGCGATGAGGGCCGCGCCGAGTCCGAACCCCTCCAGGACCTTGGGTGCGTCGGCGGCGTAGACGAGGACGACGCAGGCGACGCCGAGCAGCCCGAGGCCGACGGTGCACATGCCGACGGCCCCGCCCGTGCGGAAGGCGATCCGCATGGCCCGGTGCGCGACCCCGTCCGGGTCCCGCTCCGGTCCGCCCGGTGCCGGAGCGGCGTCCCGGGCCGCCGCGGCGACCCGGACGTTCGCCCGTACGGCGAGCCGCATGCCGAGGTACCCGGTAATAGCCGAGAACAGCGCCCCGACCAGGAAGAACAGGGAGCGCCCGACGCGCTGCGACCAGGTGTCGGCGGGCAGCGCGAAGAGCAGCAGGAACACGACGGCGGCGAAGACGGCGAGGGTCCGGAGCTGCCGCGCGAGGTAGGCGTTGGCCCCTTCCTGCACGGCGGCGGCGATCTCCCGCATCCTCTCGGTGCCCTCGCCGGCCGCGAGCACCCGGCGGGCGAAGAGCCAGGCGACGACCAGCGCGGCGAGCGCGACGGCCGCGACGACGACCACGATCGTCCGGTTCCCGCTCGTGAGCACCGCCGCGGCGAGGGAGACGAGGGGAGGGGGGTCCATGGGGACGGATCGGTCCATGGGGACGGATCATAGGGAGACGAACCGGCACATACGGGGACCCGGAAGTCCCCCGCGCGGATGCACCAACCGCGAACGCCCCGGGCCGGGGCGCGCCCGTCGTACGAGAAGAGGCCCTGCGGGGCAGGGCCTCTTCTCGTACTGCTGCTCTTGCTACTGCTACCGCTTCCGCGTCCCGCAGGACCGGGGCGTCTCAGGACAGGACGTCCGCCGGGCTCACCGGCCAGGTCATACGGAGGGTGCCGCCGTCCGCGCCGGCGCTCACCTCGACGTCGTCGACGAGCCCGCGGATCACCGCGAGGCCCATCTCGTCCTCGCCGTCGGCGTCGTCGAAGTCCTCGACCGGGGCCGCGGCCCGCGCGCCGGGCACCCCGACCGCATCGGCCGCCGCCACCCCCGCACCCGGCACCTCGTCACCGACCTCGATGGAGAACGACTTCTCCTCCTCGGTCAGGACGACCCGGATGGGGGTCGTGACGTCGTTGCTGCGGTGCAGCCCGACGGCACGGGAACACGCCTCGCCGACGGCGAGACGCACCTCGTCGAGGACCGCCTCGTCCACCCCCGCCCGGCGCGCCACCGCGGCCGCCACCAGGCGGGCCGTCCGGACGTGCTCGGGCTGGGCGCTGAAGCGGAGTTCAACGGTGGCCATGCGAACCCCCCGGGCTCAGTCGACGGCGTTGACGGCCTCGTCGACCGAGGTGTGGATCGGGAACACCTTGGTGAGGCCCGTGATCCGGAAAATCTTGAGAATGCGCTCCTGGTTGCAGACGAGGCGCAGCGAGCCCTCGTGGGCACGGACGCGCTTCAGGCCGCCGACGAGCACACCGAGGCCGGTGGAGTCGAGGAAGTCCACGCTCTCCATATCGACGACCAGGTGGTAACTGCCGTCGTTCACCAACTCGACCAACTGCTCGCGCAGCTTGGGCGCGGTATACACATCAATCTCGCCACCGACCTCGACGACCGTACGGTCACCACCAGCGCCGGTCACATTGCGAGTCGACAGGGACAGGTCCACGGATCCTCCAGCACCTTGCTATCGGGCGATCGTTCTCTCGGGGCTCCCGGACGGGGCCGAGGAACGGATCGCCAGCCGCGATGGCATTCAATCACTTACGCACAGCCATGCACGACGCCTTGGAAGCATTGTCCGTCATGGCAGTGACACACTCGATGCCGATGGCCAAGAATCACCGCCCCAGTCGTCCCGCCGGGGACAGGGGCAGCCGCCCCTCTCCCGGCATGGTCCTGGACCGGCTCTCCTCGGGCGAGAGCCGGGCCGCGCGCATCACTCATACGGAGCACATGCCCGCCCGGGCGGGTCGTCATGCGGTCTGGCCGCACCGCATCCGTCCGGAGGTGATCGCGGCGATCCAGGAGGCCGGGATCGAGCACCCGTGGGCCCACCAGGCGGAGGCCGCCGAGCACGCCCTCGACGGCGAGTCCGTGGTGATCGCCACCGGCACCGCCTCGGGCAAGTCGCTCGCCTACCTCGCCCCGGTCCTCACCACCCTCCTGGACGGCTCCGAGGCCCCCAACGGGCGCGGGGCGACCGCCCTCTACCTCGCGCCCACCAAGGCCCTCGCCGCCGACCAGCGGCGCGCCGTGCGGGAACTGGCCGCCCCGCTCGGCAACCGGATCCGCCCCGCCCTCTACGACGGCGACACGCCGGTCGAGGAGCGCGAGTGGGTCCGCCAGTACGCGAACCTCGTCCTGACCAACCCCGACATGCTGCACCGGGGCGTCCTCCCCTCCCACCCCAGGTGGGCCTCCTTCCTGCGCGCCCTGCGCTACGTCGTGATCGACGAGTGCCACACCTACCGGGGCGTCTTCGGCTCCCACGTCGCCCAGGTGCTGCGGCGCCTGCGCCGGATCTGCGCCCGGTACGGCTCCGAGCCGGTCTTCCTCCTCGCCTCGGCCACCTCCGCCGACCCCGCCCGGACCGCCGGCCGCCTCACCGGCCTGCCGGTCACCGAGGTCTCCGACGACGCCTCCCCGCGCGGCGAGCTGGTCTTCGCCCTCTGGGAGCCGCCGCTGACCGAGCTGCAGGGGGAGCGCGGCGCGCCGGTGCGCCGCACGGCCACCGCCGAGACCGCGGACCTGCTGACCGACCTGACCCGGCAGGGCGTCCGCTCGGTCGCCTTCGTACGGTCCCGGCGCGGCGCCGAGCTGATCTCGGTGATCGCCCAGGAGCGGCTCGCCGAGACCGACCGCGCCCTGGCCCGCCGCGTCGCCGCCTACCGGGGCGGCTACCTGCCCGAGGAGCGCCGCGCCTTGGAACGGTCCCTGCACTCCGGGGAGCTCCTGGGCCTGGCCGCCACGACCGCCCTGGAACTGGGCGTGGACGTCTCGGGCCTGGACGCCGTCCTGATCGCCGGATACCCCGGCACCCGGGCCTCCCTCTGGCAGCAGGCGGGCCGCGCCGGCCGTTCGGGCGAAGGGGCCCTCGCGATCATGGTCGCCCGGGACGACCCGCTGGACACCTTCCTGGTCCACCACCCCGAGGCGATCTTCGAACAACCGGTCGAGTCGACCGTCCTGGACCCCGACAACCCCTACGTCCTCGCCCCCCATCTGTGCGCCGCGGCGGCGGAGCTGCCGCTGACCGAACCCGATCTGGCCCTCTTCGGCCCGGCCGTCCCCGACCTCCTCCCCCAGCTGGAGACCGCCGGCCTGCTGCGCCGCCGCTCCACCGGCTGGTACTGGACCCGCCGCGAGCGGGCCGCCGACCTCACCGACATCCGGGGCGGCGGCGGCAGCCCCGTGCGGATCGTGGAGGCCGGCACCGGCCGCCTCCTCGGCACGGTCGACGAGGCGGCCTCCCACACCTCCGTCCACGAGGGCGCCGTCCACCTCCACCAGGGCCGCACCTACCTCGTGCGGGAGTTCGACCTCGAGGACTCCGTGGCCCTCGTGGAAGAGGCCGCCCCGCCGTACTCCACCACCGCCCGCGACACCACCTCCCTCTCCGTCCTCGACACCGACACCGAGATCCCCTGGGGAGCCGGCCGCCTCTGCTACGGCTCCGTCGAGGTCACCAACCAGGTCGTCTCCTTCCTCCGCCGCCGCCTCATCACCGGCGAGGTGCTCGGCGAGACCAAGCTCGACCTGCCGCCCCGCACCCTGCGCACCCGTGCCGTGTGGTGGACGGTCACCGAGGACCAGCTCGACGCCGCCCGGATCAACCCGGAGATCCTCGGCGGCGCCCTGCACGCCGCCGAGCACGCCTCCATCGGCATGCTGCCGCTCTTCGCCACCTGCGACCGCTGGGACATCGGCGGCGTCTCCGTGCCGCTCCACCCCGACACCCTGCTGCCCACCGTCTTCGTGTACGACGGGCATCCGGGCGGCGCGGGCTTTGCCGAACGGGCCTTCCACACGGCCCGTGCCTGGCTGGCCGCCACCCGGGAGGCCATCGCCTCCTGCGAGTGCGAGGCGGGCTGCCCCTCCTGCATCCAGTCCCCGAAGTGCGGCAACGGCAACGACCCCCTCCACAAACGCGGCGCGGTCCGCCTCCTCACGGAACTCCTCCGCGAGGCCCCGGGGGACCGGGAGCCGGTTCCGGAGGACCGGGAGGTGGCTCCGGGGCGCCGGGGAGGGGCCAGGGAGGCGGAGGGGGGCCGGCAGGCGCCTGAGGCCCGGGAGGCGGCTCCGCAGGGCCCTCGGGTGCCGGAAGGCCGGGAGGCGGCTCCGGAGGACCCGGCAGGGGCTCCTGAGGCCCCGCCCGCGACCTGACCTCCGGCCGGTACGGACCGCGCACCACCCGTGCGGTCACCTCGGCGAGCTCGCCCCGCACCGCACACCGCACCAGCTCGGCACCCTGCGCACCGGCCACCCGGGAAGCGGCGGCGCACGCCTCGGCCTCGCCCCACAGGGCCCGGTCGGCGGCGGCGAGGACGGCCAGGTCGGCAGCCCCGCCGGCCCGGTGCCGGGCCACCACCGCCTGACCCAGCGCGAGCAACGCCCCGAACACCACGCACAGCACGCACGCCGCGAACGCCGTCCACACGGTCGCCGCGCCCCGGTCCCCCCGCCGACCGGACCGACGACGGCCGGGCGAGCGACAACCGCCCCTCACGGCGGACCCCCGGGCCCCGAGACCCCGGCCGCCGCTCCGCCCTCCGCGAGGAGGCCGGTGTCCTCCGCGAGGGCCGCCGCGGCCGCCCGCAGGGTGAGGCCCAGCCCCCGGGGGCCGGGGGCCGCCGCCTCCACCGTCACCCGCCACAGCTCCCCCGAGCGCGTCACCGACACCCGGGCGCCCTCGGGCGCCGCGGACCGCGCCGCCGTCTCCGCGGCGGCCACCGGTTCCGAACGGGCCGCCGCCCGCGCCCCCGCCCGCGCCGCGTCCACGCACTTGATCTGCGCGGCGGCCGCGGCAAGCGCCCAGAGCAGGGTCACCGTGAACAACGCCAGGACGGGCAGGACCATCGCCGCCTCCACGGTCGCGAAGCCCCGGTCGGAACGACACGCTTCGGAACGACCCGTCTCAGAACGACGCGCCTCGAAACGACGCGTCTCGAAACGATCCGTCTCAGAACGACGCATCGAGCGCCTTCCCGATCATCGATTCCAGCGCCCCCGAGACCGTTCCGCTGGTCACGACCTTGTAGAGCACTGCGGCGAACGCCGCCGCCGCGATCGTCCCCACCGCGTACTCGGCCGTGCTCATCCCCGCGTCGCGACGCGCGGCCTCCCGTCGCGCCCGCCACCATCCGCCGACCCGTCCCCGGACCGCCGTCACCGCCGTCACCGCCGTCACCACAGTCATCACCGCTGCCGCCTTCGTCGTCACTGCCCCTGTCCCTGCCATGTCGTCCTCCTCGTTCCGTTCCGCTCGTGGTGTCTCGTCGTGTGTCGTCGTGTGTCGTCGTGTCTCGTCGTCGTTCTCATCCGTGCAGCAGGCCCGACGCGAGGCCGATCACCACCGGGGCCACCCCCACCGCCAGGAAGGCAGGCAGGAAGCAGAGCCCCACGGGCGCGCTGATCAGGACCTGGGCCCGGCGCGCGCCGGCCGCCGCCGTACGGGCGCGGGCGGCTCGCAGGGCCGTCGCGTACCGGGCCACGGCCTCCGCCGAGGGCGCCCCCGAGGAACCGGCCCGCTCCAGGCAACGGGCGAGCCCCGCGGCACCCGGTATCGCGCCGAACCTCCCCCACACCTCGGCCGGTTCGCCCCCGAGACGCAGCTCGGCCGCCGTACGGGCCAGGCGCTCCCCGAGCGGGCCGCCCAGCGACCGGCCCACCGCCTCCGCCGCCTCTCCGGGCCCGGCCCCCGAGGCGGCGCAGGCCGCCAACAGGTCGGCCGCCAACGGCAGATCCCGTACCGCCTCCTCCTCGCCGCCGTCCGGATCGGCCGACGCCCGGCGTCCGAGGAGCCGCCTCCGTACCCCGCAGGCCACCAGGGCTCCGACGCCCAGGCCGGTGATCCC
Source organism: Streptomyces sp. NPDC088915 (assembly GCF_044749825.1). Classification (NCBI taxonomy): domain Bacteria; kingdom Bacillati; phylum Actinomycetota; class Actinomycetes; order Kitasatosporales; family Streptomycetaceae; genus Streptomyces; species Streptomyces sp. NPDC088915. The sequence goes on along the minus strand of NZ_JBIVIR010000001.1, from coordinate 602,339 downwards.
ACCGAAGAGCGCCCAGCCGAGCCCGACCGCCACGACCGGCACCGCCCAGAACCCCACCCACGGCGGCAGCCCCGCCCGGGCCTTCCGGGGCGGCGGGATCGGCGCCCCGAGGAGGTTCCGCGTCCGCCTCCGCGTCCGGCGCGCCCCCAGTTCGCGCAGCACCTCCCGAACGCCCTGCGCGCACAGGCACACCGCCGCCGTCAGAAGCGCCCCCATCTGAAGAACGTCCAGCGGCATCACGCCCGCTCCCCTCCTCGTACGATCCGCGCGGCCCACCACAGACCGGCCGCCTCCAGGGCCCCGCCGACGGCCAGGCAGCCCAGGCCGGCCGGGGTGTGGAGCAGTACCCGCAGCGGGTCGGCCCCGAGCGCCGTGCCGAGGGCGAGACCGGCCGCCGGGAGCAGCGCGAGGACGGTCACCGTGGCCCAGGCTCCGGCCAGTTCGGCCCGCAGCCGTTCCCGCTGCTCGTGCCGGTCCCGCAGGGAGGCCTCCAGCCGGTCGAGCCCGGCGGCCAGGCCCGCGCCCCCGTCTACGGCCACCTGCCAGCAGGCCGCCATGCCCGCGAGGCCGTCGGCGCCGTCCTGCCGGGAGGCCCTCCGCAGGGCCCCCGGCACGTCCCCGCCGAACCGGGCCGCCGCGAGCACCCGCGCCTCCTCGTCGCCCAGGGCGCCGGTCTCCCGGGCCGCGAAGGACAACGCCTGCGCGGGCTGCCAGCCGGCCCGCAGCTCCCCGACGACCGCCCCGCACAGGGCCACGACCCGTTCGGCCCGCGTCTCACGTTCCCTCCGCCGTCCGGCGGCCCGCAGCCGCCGCCCGACCAGGGGCACCGCGAGCGCCCCCGCCACCAGCGGCAGCGGCGACTCCCCGAGCAGCGCGAGGACCCCCGCCACCGGCAGGCACAGCCACGCACGCCTGCCCCGCAGCGGGGCCCACCAGCGCGCGATCAGCACCGGCCAGGTCCCCGCGCCGGCCTCCTCGGGCACATCGCCCGCGAGCACCGCCCGCGCCCGGCCGGTCCCGCGCCGCCGCTCGACCGCCCACCACAGGGCGAGCCCCGCGCAGAGCACCGCCGCACCCTGCGCCGCGCCCCGTACCGCTTCCGGCCCCGCCGTCACCACGCTCCCCCTCCGATCAGCGTCCCCAGCCGCTCCCAGCCCCGCTCCCGCACGAACCCGGACGCGCCCCACCGCAGGGCGGGAACCGTCCGGACCAGCCCCTCCCGGTCACGCTCCAGGACGTGGAGCTCGGCGATCCGGCGCCGTCCGTCCCGGTCCCGCACGAGGTGGAGTACGACCGAGAGCCCGGCGCCCAACTGGCTGTGCAGGGCGGCCCGGTCGAGCCCGGCGGCCGTCCCCAGGGCTTCGAGCCGCGCCGGTACGTCCGCCGCCGTGTTGGCGTGCACCGTTCCGCAACCTCCTTCATGACCCGTATTGAGGGCCGCCAGGAGATCCACGGCCTCCCCGCCGCGCACTTCGCCGACCACCAGCCGGTCGGGCCGCATTCGCAGCGCCTGCCGGACCAGGTCCCGCAGGGTGACGAGCCCGGCGCCCTCCTGGTTGGCGGGCCGCGCCTCCAGGCGCACCACGTGCGGGTGGTCGGGCCGCAGCTCCGCCGAGTCCTCGGCGAGCACGATCCGCTCCCGCTCCCCCACCAGGCCGAGCAGGGAGGCGAGGAGCGTGGTCTTCCCCGTGCCCGTACCGCCGCTGACGAGGTAGGAGACGCGGGCGTCGATCAGGGCCCGCAGGACCGTGGCGCCGCCGGGCGGCACCGTGCCCGCCGCGGCCAGCTCCTCCAGGGAGAAGGCCCGCGGGCGCACCACCCGCAGCGAGAGACAGGTCGAGCCGACCGCCACCGGCGGCAGCACCGCGTGCATGCGGGTGCCGTCGGGGAGCCGGGCGTCCACCCACGGACGGGCGTCGTCGAGCCTGCGCCCGGCGACGGCCGCGAGCCGCTGCGCGAGCCTGCGGACGGCCGCCGCGTCGGGGAAGGACACCGGGACCCGTTCGAGTCCGGCGCCCCGGTCCACCCACACCCGGTCGGGGGCGGAGACCAGGACGTCGGTGACGGCCGGGTCGGCGAGCAGCGGTTCGAGCGGCCCGGTGCCGATCAGTTCGCACCGCAACTCCTCTGCCGCTCCCAGCACTTCCGCGTCGCCGAGCAGCCGTCCCTGGGCCCGCAGCGCCGCCGCGACCCGGGCCGGGGTGGGTTCGGCCCCGCTCGCCGCGAGCCGCTGCCGCACGGCGTCCAGCAGCCCCGTGCCACCGGCTTCGTCCCAGTTCCCGGTCATGCCGCACCGCCGGGCGTGAGCGCGCGCTCCCAGAAGGCGGCGCAGAAGCGGCCGAGCGGCCCCCGGGGCTCGGCACCCGGCGGAAGGCCCGCGTCCTGGTCGGCCACGATCCCCGGGTCGTAGGGAAGTTCACCGACGAGCGGCAGTCGCAGCGCGTCGGCGACCCACCGCTCGTCGAGCCCCGTCGCGTACGGCCCGCGCACCACGGCCCGCAGGTCGCGCACGGCCGTCCCGAGGGTCGCGGCCACCCGGTGGGCCGCCGCGACGGCCCTCAACTCCCCGGGCACGACGAGCAGGACGAGGTCGAGTTGGGCCAGGGCCTCGGCGGTCGGCAGGTCGCTCCCGCGCGGCAGGTCGACCACGACGACCCCGCCCCGGCGGCGCGCGGCGGCGAGCACGGACCGCACGGCCTCGGGCGGCACCGGCAGCGCGGGCTCCCTGCCCCAGCTGAGCACCCGGACGCCCCGCACCGACGGCAGGGACTCCTCCAGGGCCCCGCCCGCGAGCCGGCCCTTCGAGGCGGCGAAGTCGGGCCACCGCCTGCCCTCCTCGCGCTCGCCGCCGAGCAGCACGTCGAGGCCGCCGCCCAGCGGGTCGCCGTCGACGAGGAGGGTGCGCCGCCCGGTCCTGGCGGCGGCGAGGGCGAGGCCGCAGGCCAGGGTGGAGGCGCCCGCGCCCCCGCGGCCGCCGACGACGCCGACGGTCAGCGCCTGTCGGCCCACTCCTTCGGCCGCGTCGGCGATGCGGTCCACGAGGAGGCCCTCGGCGTCCGGGAGCCGCAGCACGCACTCCGCGCCGATCTCCACGGCGAGGCGCCACACCCCCGGGTCGTCCCGGTCGCGTCCGACGAGGACGGTCCCCGGCCGGCGCACCGCTCCCCGGCAGCGGGCGGCGGCGTCGTCACCGACCAGGACGAGCGGCGGGTCCGTCCAGCTCGCCCGCCGCTCCGGCATCCGGTGGTGCACCTCGGGCTCGACCCCGGCCGCAGCGCACAGCCGGAGGAGGTCGTCGAGCAGCCCGAGGTCCTCGGTGACGATCAGCGGCCCGGCCCGACGCACCTCGTCCACGCCCCGCGCCTGGGCCCCCTGCACCGACGGATCCCGCCCCGCGCCCCCGGCTCCCGCCCCTGTCCCGGTCCCGACCTCTGAAGTCCTGGATGTCTCCACGGCACACGCCCCTCTCGTGATTCTCTCCGGCCGCGAACTCCGCGACAGGAATCACCGTGGGGCCGTCCAGGAAATCGTGGGGATCTCACCGAAAAACTGTGGATAAGTGAGGGCCTGTGAATAACCGCGCCACCCCTCCGGGCACTGCCCAGAACGCATCCCGCCGGTTACTCTGAGTGAGGAATCAGGAGTACGACAACCCGGTGGCCGACTCGCGGCCGAGGGGCGAAGAGAAGGGGGCGGGCGATGTTCCACAGGCCCGAAACGGCTCCGGACATGCGACGACCCCCGCCGGGGGGGAGAGCGGGGGTCGTCTCTCCGGCCGACTCGGGGGGGGAGGAGCCGGACCGGGGTAGCACGGTCGCGAACGATCCGTGACTTCCATGGTGTACCCGAGAGGCTTCTCAGGCAAACCCACGCGCCCCAGCGTACGCCGAATGGCGGGCACCTATGCTCGGGCTCGTGGAAAACCACTCCTTGCCGCGCACAGCCGCCTTCTTCGACCTGGACAAGACGGTCATTGCGAAGTCCTCGACGCTGACCTTCAGCAAGTCCTTCTACCGGGGCGGGCTGATCAGCCGCCGTGCCGCCCTGCGGACGGCCTACATCCAGTTCGTCTTCCTGGCGGGCGGGGCCGATCACGACCAGATGGAGCGGATGCGCGAATATCTTTCCGCGCTCTGCAAAGGCTGGAACGTCGCCCAGGTGAAGGAGCTCGTCGCCGAGACCCTTCACGATCTGATCGACCCGATCATCTATGACGAGGCGGCCTCCCTCATCGAGGCCCACCACGCCGCCGGCCGGGACGTCGTCATCGTCTCGACCTCCGGCGCCGAGGTGGTCGAGCCGATCGGCGAGATGCTCGGGGCCGACCGGGTCGTCGCCACCCGGATGGTGGTCGGCGAGGACGGCTGCTTCACCGGGGAGGTGGAGTACTACGCCTACGGGCCGACGAAGGCCGAGGCCGTCCGGGAGCTCGCGGAGTCGGAGGGGTACGACCTCTCGCGCTGCTACGCGTACAGCGACTCGGCGACCGACATCCCCATGCTGGAGGCCGTCGGCCATCCGCACGCGGTCAACCCCGACCGGACGCTGCGCCGCGAGGCCGTCGCCCGGGAGTGGCCGGTGCTCTCCTTCGAGAAGCCGGTCCGCCTCAAGCAGCGGCTGCCCGAGTTCCGAATGCCGCCCCGGCCCGCGCTCGTCGCCGCGGCGGCCGTGGGGGCGGCAGCCGTCGGAGCCGGGCTCGTCTGGTACGCCGCCAGGCGCCGCCAGGCAGCCCTCGCCGGCTCTCGGCCCACCGGCGGCTTTGCCCGAATTTGAGCAAAAACCAGAGAAGTGGAACCAGCACTTTCGCTTCCACCCCAAGAGGAGTAAAAAGGAATCAGGCCCGCGAGACCTGGGACATCCGAGAGGATCACCTGTTGAGCATGAAGGCCCCACGGACCTAGCACGAAAACCAGGTACCCACGCGACGTCGACCCGTCGATTACGGGCCAGCCGCACCAGGCCACGGGCGAAGTTCCCGGCCTGATGGGCACATATCGAGGACGCTTGGTAACTGGGTGGACGTGCCAGCGGCGGTACCTGAAGAGGTACCGCCGCAACCCTTTTCAACCCCGGAAGCGGGCTCGACCCCGGACCTGGGCCCGAGCCCCTGCCCCTCCCCCCGGCCTGCCCCTGCCCCCGGCGATCCTCAGGCCGCGCCGCGCTGGAGCGCCTCGCAGACGGCCGTCGACTCCCGGACCCCCAGCTCCACCGAGCGCCCGCAGTGCGCGATCCAGGCACCCACGCCCTCCGGCGTCCCCGACAGGTAGCCCTCGAACGCGGCGAGGTACGCGGCCCGGCCCTGCTCCGCGTGGCCGACCTCGGCCGGGCAGACCGCCTTGGGGTCGAGACCGCTGCCGACGAGGGCGATCCGCTCGGCCGCCCGCGCGACCAGGCCGTTGTACGAGGTGAAGGGGCGCAGCGCGAGCAGTTCGCCGTGCACCACGGAGGCCGTCACGAGCGCCGGGGCCCCGCTGCCCGCGACGATCAGCTCCGCGAGGCCGTCGAGCCGTCCGGCCACCTCGGCGGGCGTCGGCACCGGACCCTCGATCAGCGGCTCGTCGACCTTCTCGCCGTCCAGCCGGGGCCGCCCCACCGAGTCGTCCGGTTCGCCTGCGGCGACCAGATGGAGGCGGGCGAGCACGCGCAGCGGCGACTGGCGCCAGATGGAGAGCAGCTGCCCGGCCTCGGCGCCCAGGCGCAGGGCGGCACCGACCGTGCGAGCCTCGGGGTCGGCGCTGAAGTCGGTGCGCCGGCGGACCTCCTCCAAGGCCCAGTCGGCGCCGGACAGGGCGGCCGAGCCGCGCGCTCCGCGCAGCGCCGCTTCGGAGGAGATCTCGTTGCTGCGGCGGCGCATCACACGGTGGCCGTAGACCCGGTCGACGGCCTTGCGTACGGAGTCCACCGCGTCGGCGACGCCCGGCAGGGAGGCGAGCGCGGCCAGGGGGTCAGAGGCGTGCGTACTCATAGGTAGGGAGGCTACGCGCCCGGCGGCCCCGCCCCACGATGGAGTGGTCTTCTTCACGCAACCCGACCACGGGTGGCGATCGTGCGGCTACCCTAGGTGAACATGAAGATCGCTTTCGTCGGGAAGGGCGGCAGCGGCAAGACCACGCTGTCCTCGCTCTTCATCCGCCACCTCGCCGCCAACGAAGCTCCGGTCGTCGCCGTCGACGCGGACATCAACCAGCACCTGGGCGCCGCGCTCGGCCTGTCCGAGGCGGAGGCCGCCGCGCTGCCCGCGATGGGCGCGCACCTGCCGCTCATCAAGGAGTACCTGCGGGGCACCAACCCGCGGATCGTCTCCGCCGAGACGATGATCAAGACGACGCCGCCCGGGGAGGGCTCCCGGCTGCTGCGGGTCCGCGAGGACAATCCGGTGTACGAGGCGTGCGCGCGTCCGGTCCGGCTCGACGACGGCGAGGTCCGGCTGATGGCGACCGGCCCCTTCACGGAGTCGGACCTCGGGGTCGCCTGCTACCACTCGAAGGTCGGCGCGGTGGAGCTCTGCCTCAACCACCTGGTCGACGGCCCCGACGAGTACGTGGTCGTCGACATGACAGCGGGCTCGGACTCCTTCGCCTCCGGCCTCTTCACCCGTTTCGACATGACCTTCCTGGTGGCGGAGCCGACCCGCAAGGGGGTCTCGGTCTACCGCCAGTACAAGGAGTACGCGCGGAACTTCGGCGTCGCGCTCAAGGTCGTCGGCAACAAGGTGCAGGGCCCGGACGACCTCGACTTCCTGCGCGAGGAGGTCGGGGAGGACCTGCTCGTGGCGGTGGGCCACTCGGACTGGGTCCGCGCGATGGAGAAGGGCCGCCCGTCCCGCTTCGAGCTCCTGGAGGCGGAGAACCGCATGGCGCTCCAGGCCCTCCAGGACGCGGTGGACGACTCGTACGCCCACCGCGACCGGGAGCGGTACACGCGACAGATGGTCCACTTCCACCTGCGGAACGCGGAGAGCTGGGGCAACGCCAAGACCGGGGCCGACCTGGCGGCGCAAGTCGACCCCGGTTTCGTCCTCGGCGAGCCGCTGGCGGTGTAGCGGCGGTTCCCGCCGGGCCGGGTCAGCCCGCCGCGGGAGCGGCGGCGCCCACCGGCTCCGCCGGCCGGGAGGCCGGAGAAGCGGGGGCGGCCGGTGCGGAGAGGAACTGCTTCCAGCCGGCCGCCGGGGCCTCGCCGACCTTCAGGGTGCGCATCCTGGCGATGACGTCGGGGTCCTGGGCGTCGAGCCAGTCGGCGAGCTGGCGGAAGGAGACGCACTTGACGTCCTTCTGCACGCAGACGGTGGCGATGGTCTCCTCGACGGCCTTCATGTACGTGCCGCCGTTCCAGGACTCGAAGTGGTTGCCGATGATCAGCGGCGCGCGGTTGCCCCGGTAGGAGCGCTCGAAGGCCTGCACCAGACCGTCGCGCATCTGGTTGCCCCAGTACCGGTGCTGGGCGGGGTCGCCCTGGGTGGTGCCGGGGGACTGGTTGACCAGGAAGTTGTAGTCCATGGACAGCGTCTGGAAGGCACGGCCGGGGACGGGCACGAGCTGCATCGACAGGTCCCAGAGGCCCAGGTCCTTCTTGGGCCAGATCTGGTCGTTGACGCCGCTGGTGTCGTAACGGAAGCCCATCTGCGCCGCCGCCTGGACGAAGTTCTTCCGGCCCTCCAGGCAGGGGGTGCGGGCGCCGACGAGCTCCTTGTCGTAGTCGAAGGGCAGCGGCTGCTCGGCGCGCAGACCGGCGTTCGTCTTCCAGGTCTTGACGAAGGACTTGGCCTGGTTGATCTCGCTCTTCCACTCCTCGACGGTCCAGGTGCCGACACCGCCGTCGGGGCCGCAGAAGTGCCCGTTGAAGTGGGTGCCGATCTCGTTGCCGTCCTGCCAGGCGCCGCGGAGTTCACGGACGGTGGCGCGGATGCCCTCGGTGTCGTTGAAGCCGATGTCGGAGCGGCCGGCGCCGTGCTGCGGCGGGTCGTAGAGGTTCCGCTTCTCCTCGGGCAGCAGGTACACGCCGCTGAGGAAGTACGTCATGGTGGCGTTGTACTTCTTGCCCACCTGGCGGAAGTGGGAGAACAGCTTCTGGCTGTCCTCGCCCGCGCCGTCCCACGAGAAGACCACGAACTGCGGCGGGGTCTCCCCCGGCTTGAGGCGCTGCCAGGCCCGCTGCTTCGGCTGGGCGCCGGTGAAGGCGGTCGAGCCGTCGCCGATCAGCCGGGGCACCGTCTGCGGGGCCGCGGCCGGTCCCTTCTTGGCGCCCGGGCCGCCGCCCTGCGTGCCCTTCGTGGCGTCCCCGTCGGAGCCCGAGCAGCCGGCGACGCCGGTGATCAGGGCGACGGCGAGGGCGCCGGCGGCGAGCACCCTCTTCTGGGCAGTGGTCCTTCTCCCGGCGGCAGTCATCCGCCCACCTCTCCTCGGTTCCGTGCGAGCGGCGTCAACGTCGCACCGCGACGGCCGGGCAGATGAAACGACAAGCGGAGTAATACGCACTAATCACCAGAACAGGTGAACCACTGCACCATTTGCCCGGAAAGTACTGCCAGACTCTTTACTCTCCATTACGATCCATTTACCGAGCGTTGATGATTTCTTCGAAGGGCCTCGCGTCGAGAGGCCCCTGGCGCACATCCCGCCGCTGTACGCCGTGACCCACGGCCGCGAGCCCCACGTTCGTCCCGCGCGAGCCGCGACCGCGCCGCCCCGGAGGAGACGGGAACATGACCCTCTGCACCCCCGACCGCACGACCACCCGACCCCGCGTCCAGCGGCCGCACAGCCCCCCGGAGGGGCCGCGCCGCTTCCGCGTCGCCGCCGTCGACGTGTCCGCGTCGATCGCCGTCTTCCTGATCGCGCTGCCGCTCTCGCTCGGCATCGCGCTCGCCACCGGAGCCCCGCTCCAAGCAGGCCTGGTGGCCGCCGCCGTCGGCGGCCTCGTCGCCGGCCGCTTCGGCGGCTCCCCGCTCCAGGTGAGCGGCCCCGCCGCAGGGCTCACCGTCGTGACCGCCGAGCTCATCCGGCTCTACGGCTGGCGCACCACCTGCGCCATCACCGTCCTCGCCGGACTCGCCCAACTCGGCCTGTCCGCCCTGCGCGTGGCCCGCTCCGCGCTCGCCGTCTCGCCCGCGATCGTGCACGGCATGCTGGGCGGCATCGGCGTCACCATCGCCCTCGCGCAACTGCACATCGTGCTCGGCGGCACCCCCCAGAGCTCCGCCGTGGACAACGCCCTGGGCCTGCCAGCCCAGTTGGCGCACGTCCAGCCGGCCTCGTTCGCCATCAGCGCGCTCACCGTGGCCGCGCTGCTCTGCTGGCCGCGCCTGCCGGGCCGCGCCGGAAGACTCCTGCGCAAGGCCCCGGCCGCGCTCGTCGCGGTGGCGGGCGCGACGGCGGTGGCCGTGGTCGCCGGTCTCGCCGTGCCCCGCGTCGACCTGCCGTCCTGGAGCAGCCACGCCCTGCCGGGGATGCCCGAGGGGCCGGTCCTCGGCATCGCCGCCGGCGTCCTCACGATCACCCTCGTCACCAGCGTGCAGTCGCTGCTCTCCGCCGTCGCGGTCGACAAGCTCGTCGCCGCCCGCCCGGACCACGGCCTGGGCATCCCGCGCACCGCCCTCGACCGCGAACTCGCCGGCCAGGGCATGGCGAACGTGGTCTCCGGCGCACTCGGCGGCCTGCCGGTCGCCGGGGTCGCGGTCCGCAGCGTCGCCAACGTCTCGGCGGGCGCGGTGAGCCGCGCCTCCACCATGCTGCACGGCCTGTGGATCGTGCTCGCGGCCCTGCTGCTCGTGCCCGTGCTCGACCTGATCCCGCTGCCCGCCCTCGCCGCCCTCGTGATGGTCGTCGGCATCCAGATGGTCAGCATCACCCACATCCGCACCGTCACCCGTCACCGTGAAGTCGTCGTCTACGTGGTGACGCTGACCGGGGTCGTCCTCATCGGCATCCTGGAGGGCGTGGCCCTCGGCATCGGCGTGGCCGTCGCGGTCGCCCTGCACCGGCTCACCCGCACCCGGATCACCCGTGAGGAGCGCGACGGGCGCCAACTGCTGCGCGTAAGAGGCCAGCTGACCTTCCTCGCCGTGCCCCGCCTGAGCCGGGCCCTGCACCAACTGCCGCCCGGTTCCGACGTGGTGGTCGAGCTGGACGGGTCCTTCATGGACCACGCGGCGTACGAGACGCTGAGCGACTGGACGACCGGGCACCTCGCCCACGGCGGCAAGGTCGAGACGACCGGACCCTCCGGGAACCGGATCGCCGAGCCCGCCCCCGGCGCGGCCCCGCACTCCTGCTGCCGCCCCTGGACCCCCTGGCACAACCACCAGTGCGGGGAGCCGTCGGCCGAGCGGGAGGAGTCCGGCGAGACGACCGCGGACCGGCCCGCGCCGGGGCTGAAGCTGGCGAGCGGCATCGGCAAGTTCCAGCGGAACACCGCCCCGCTCGTACGGGACGAGCTGGCCCGGCTCGCCCGGGAGGGCCAGCGCCCCTCGCAGCTCTTCCTGACCTGCGCCGACTCCCGGCTGGTCACCAGCATGATCACGGCGAGCGGTCCCGGCGACCTCTTCACCGTGCGCAACGTCGGCAACCTCGTCCCGCTCCCCGGCGAGGAGAGCGGGGACGACTCGGTGGCGGCGGCGATCGAGTACGCGGTGGAGGTGCTGCGGGTCGAGTCGATCACCGTCTGCGGCCACTCCGGCTGCGGCGCGATGCAGGCCCTCATGAACGCCGGTCCGGACGATCCGCCGTCCCCGCTGCGCCGCTGGCTCCGGCACGGCCGGCCCAGTCTGGAGCGGATGGCGAGCAGACGCCACGCCTGGGCCCGGATCGCGGGACGCCTGCCGGCCGACGCGGTCGAGCAGCTCTGTCTGACCAACGTCGTCCAGCAGTTGGAGCACCTGCGGGCGTACGAGCCGGTGGCCCGCCGGCTCGCCGACGGCAGCCTCACGCTGCACGGGATGTACTTCCACGTGGGCGAGGCACAGGCGTACCTGCTCAGCGGCACGGACGAGCCGCACGGCCACGACGCCTACGACGACGTCTTCACCCGCGTCATGCCGACCGCTCTGCCGACGCCCCTGCAGACAGCCCTGCAGACAGCCCTGCCGGCCGGACCGGAGAACGGGCCGGGGGCCGATGCGGAGACCGGGGCGGCAGCCGACCCGAGGAGCCGCCTGGAAACAGCGCGCGCCTCCTGAGCGGGGGACCGCTCCCGGGAGGGCGCTCCCGAGCAGGCACCCGCTCCCGGGAAGGCCCCCCGAACGGGCGCTCTCCCGAGCCCCCGCCGCCGGGGCGCACGCCCCCCGGCGTACGACCCCGGGCCGCACACGCCCTGAACCATCGGCACCGTCCGTCCGTGAGACTGTGTGGCCCCTTCTCCCACCGCTCGGGAAGAAGGGGCCACCCACGTCGAGCCGCTCACAGGTCTAAACCAATTCCCTGGAGACTCTTGTCACCCGGGCATCTGACTGGTGAGCTATGACGCGGGACACATACGCACAGAGGACGCCCTGGGAAAGGGAGATGTCGTGAGCAACGAAAGCCTGGCCAATCTGCTCCGCGAGGAGCGCCGCTTCGCGCCGCCCGCCGAGCTGGCGGCGGACGCCAATGTGACGGCGGAGGCGTACGAGCAGGCCAAGGCGGACCGGCTGGGTTTCTGGGCCGAGCAGGCCAAGCGGCTGACCTGGGCCACCGAACCGACCGAGACCCTGGACTGGTCGAACCCGCCGTTCGCCAAGTGGTTCGCGGACGGCGAGCTGAACGTGGCGTACAACTGCGTCGACCGGCACGTCGAGGCCGGGCACGGCGACCGGGTCGCCATCCACTTCGAGGGCGAGCCGGGCGACAGCCGCGCGATCACCTACGCCGAGCTCAAGGACGAGGTCTCCCGGGCCGCCAACGCCCTGACCGAGCTGGGCGTCCGCAAGGGCGACCGGGTCGCCGTCTACCTGCCGATGATCCCCGAGGCGGCCGTCACGATGCTGGCCTGCGCCCGCGTCGGCGCCGCCCACTCGGTGGTCTTCGGCGGCTTCTCGGCCGACGCCGTGGCCTCCCGCATCCAGGACGCCGACGCCAAGCTGGTCGTGACCGCCGACGGCGGCTACCGCCGCGGCAAGCCGAGCGCCCTCAAGCCGGCCATCGACGAGGCCGTCGCCAAGTGTCCGCAGGTCGAGCACGTCCTCGTGGTCCGCCGCACGGGCCAGGACACCGCCTTCACCGAGGGCCGCGACGTGTGGTGGGACGACATCGTCGCCCGCCAGTCCGCCGAGCACACCCCGGAGGCCTTCGAGGCGGAGCACCCGCTCTTCATCCTCTACACCTCGGGCACCACGGGGAAGCCGAAGGGCATCCTGCACACCTCCGGCGGCTACCTCACCCAGGCCGCCTACACCCACCACGCCGTCTTCGACCTCAAGCCGGAGAGCGACGTCTACTGGTGCACCGCCGACATCGGCTGGGTCACCGGGCACTCGTACATCGTCTACGGCCCGCTGGCCAACGGCGCGACGCAGGTCATGTACGAGGGCACCCCGGACACCCCGCACCAGGGCCGGTTCTGGGAGATCGTGCAGAAGTACGGCGTCACCATCCTCTACACGGCGCCGACCGCGATCCGCACGTTCATGAAGTGGGGCGACGACATCCCCGCGAAGTTCGACCTGTCGAGCCTGCGCGTCCTCGGCTCGGTCGGCGAGCCGATCAACCCCGAGGCCTGGGTCTGGTACCGCGAGCACATCGGCGCCGGCAAGACCCCGATCGTGGACACCTGGTGGCAGACCGAGACCGGCGCGATGATGATCTCGCCGCTGCCGGGCGTCACCGAGACCAAGCCGGGCTCCGCCCAGCGCCCGCTGCCGGGCATCTCCGCCACCGTCGTGGACGACGAGGCGAACGAGGTGCCGAACGGCGGGGGCGGCTACCTGGTCCTCACCGAGCCGTGGCCGTCGATGCTCCGCACCATCTGGGGCGACGACCAGCGCTACATCGACACGTACTGGTCCCGTTTCGAGGGCAAGTACTTCGCGGGCGACGGCGCCAAGAAGGACGAGGACGGCGACATCTGGCTGCTCGGCCGGGTCGACGACGTCATGCTCGTCTCGGGCCACAACATCTCGACGACCGAGGTCGAGTCGGCCCTCGTCTCCCACCCGGCCGTCGCCGAGGCGGCCGTCGTCGGCGCCGCCGACGAGACGACCGGCCAGGCGATCGTCGCCTTCGTGATCCTGCGCGGCACCGCCACCCAGGACGACGACCTCGTCGCCGAGCTGCGCAACCACGTCGGCGCGACCCTCGGCCCGATCGCCAAGCCGAAGCGGATCCTGCCGGTGGCGGAGCTGCCGAAGACCCGCTCGGGCAAGATCATGCGCCGTCTGCTGCGCGACGTGGCGGAGAACCGGGAGCTGGGCGACGTCACCACGCTGACCGACTCCTCGGTCATGTCGCTCATCCAGACCCAGCTCCCGGCCACCTCCAGCGAGGACTGAGCCGCAGCCGGTACGCACGAGCGGTACGTACGAGCGGTACGTACGAGCGGTACGTACGAGCGGTACGTACGGATCGGTACGTACGGATCGGTACGCACCGAAGGGAAGGCCCGCCCCGGTCTCGGGGCGGGCCTTCCCCCGTGCCCCCACGCGCCTCCCGAGGGGACGAACCGGGAGAAACTCCCTAAGCTGCTTCTCGCCGGATGCCCCACCGCCTCCTTGGGTAGGGTGAGGGTCGCGTCAGAAACGCGACAGAAAGACCCAGGTGCGCCGGGAAGTCTGGTCGGCATGTGCTTCGCCCTGCCCGCCCGACGGAGGTCCCCCGCATGTCCGCGCCCACCGACCGCAAGTTCCTCGGTCTGCTCCCCCTGCCCGAGCGCCGCTACCTCGCCGACGCCCTGCGCACCGAGACCGTCGGCGGCGTGCTGCTCCTCCTCGCCGCCGTCGCCGCCCTGATCTGGGCGAACACCCCGCTGAGCGACAGCTACGAGTCCCTGCGCGACCTCCACTTCGGCCCTGCCGCCCTCGGCCTGGACCTCTCCGTCGAGCACTGGGCGGCCGACGGCCTCCTCGCGGTCTTCTTCTTCGTCGCCGGCGTCGAGCTCAAGCGCGAACTCGTCGCGGGCGAGCTGCGCGACCCCCGGGCCGCCGCGCTCCCCGTCGTCGCCGCGCTCTGCGGCATGGCCGCGCCCGCCCTCGTCTACACCCTGGTCAACGTCCTCGGCGACGGTTCGCTCGACGGCTGGGCCGTCCCCACCGCGACCGACATCGCCTTCGCGCTCGCCGTCCTCGCCGTGATCGGCACCTCGCTGCCGTCCGCGCTGCGCGCCTTCCTGCTCACCCTCGCCGTCGTCGACGACCTCTTCGCCATCCTGATCATCGCGGTCTTCTTCACCACGGACCTGAACTTCGCCGCGCTCGGCGGCGCCCTCGCCGGCCTCGCCGTCTTCTGGCTGCTGCTCCGCAAGGGGGTCCGCGGCTGGTACGTGTACGCGCCGCTCGCCCTGGTGATCTGGGGCCTGATGTACAACAGCGGCGTCCACGCCACCATCGCCGGCGTCGCCATGGGCCTGATGCTGCGCTGCACCACCCGGGAAGGCGAGGAGCACTCCCCCGGCGAGCACATAGAGCACCTGGTCCGCCCGTTCTCGGCCGGTGTCGCGGTGCCGCTGTTCGCCCTCTTCTCCGCCGGTGTCAGCGTCTCCGGCAAGTCGCTCGGGGACGTCTTCACCCAGCCGGTCACCCTCGGCGTCGTCCTCGGCCTCGTCGTCGGCAAGGCCGTCGGCATCTTCGGCGGCACCTGGCTCACCGCCCGCTTCACCCGGGCCGAGCTCAACCCCGAACTGAACTGGCCGGACGTCTTCGCCCTCGCCACCCTCGCCGGGATCGGCTTCACCGTCTCGCTCCTCATCGGCGAACTCGCCTTCGCCGGGGACCCCGCGCTCACCAGCCAGGTGAAGGCCGCCGTCCTGGCGGGCTCGCTCGTCGCGGCCGTCCTCGCCACGGTCCTGCTGAAGCTGCGGGTGCGGAAGTACGACGCGCTCTACGCCGACGAGGAGCGTGACGAGGACGAGGACGGCATCCCGGACATCTACGAGGAGAACAGCCCGGAGTACCACCTCCGGATGGCCGCGATCCACGAGAGGAAGGCCGCCGAACACAGACAGCGCGCCCAACTGGCGGGGGCATCGAGCGAGGAGGCCGACCGTCCGGCATGATCTGAGTCGGACCGTAGACGAGGAGAGGGAGCAGCGATGAGCGACCTGTACGACAAGGGCGAGCCGAGCCTCGGCCAACTGGTCGCCTCGGCGACCGCCGAGATGTCGGCACTGGTGCACGACGAGATCGCCTTGGCGAAGGCTGAACTCCGGCAGGACGTCAAGCGCGGCGGAATCGGCAGCATCCTGGGCATCCTCGCCGGGGTGACGTTGCTGTTCTCGCTGCCGATGCTGAGCTTCGCCCTCGCGTACGCCATCAACACCTGGACCGGCGGGCACAACGGCAACGGGGGCTGGAACCTCGTCTGGTGCTTCCTGCTCTCCTTCACGGCGAACGTGCTGCTCGCGGGGCTCCTCGGCTTCCTCGCGTACTCCAAGTTCAAGAAGGTCAAGCCGCCGGAGAAGTCCATCGCGTCCGCCAAGCGGACGGCCGCGATCGTGCAGAACGTCAAGCCGCACCCGCGCCCCGAGGCGCCCAAGGCTCTGGTCAAGGGCTCCGTCGACCTGGACAAGGGCACCGTTGTGGCACGCTCGTCCGTATGACCCTTCCCGAGAGCAGCACCGCCGGCGGCGGACCCGTACGGCTCGACGGGCCGTGGACCCACCGGGACGTGGCCGCCAACGGCGCCCGCTTCCACATCGCCGAGATGGGCGACGGGCCGCTGGTGCTGCTCCTGCACGGCTTCCCGCAGTTCTGGTGGACCTGGCGCCACCAGCTGCCCGCCCTCGCCGAGGCCGGGTTCCGGGCCGTCGCGATGGACCTGCGCGGGGTCGGCGGCAGCGACCGCACCCCCCGGGGTTACGACCCCGCCAACCTGGCCCTCGACATCACCGGCGTCGTCCGCTCGCTCGGCGAGCCGGACGCGGCGCTCGTCGGGCACGACCTGGGCGGCTACCTCGCCTGGACGGCGGCCGTGATGCGGCCCAAGCTGGTGCGCCGGCTCGTGGTCTCCTCCATGCCGCACCCGCGCCGCTGGCGTTCGGCGATGCTCTCCGACTTCGCCCAGTCGCGGGCCGGCTCGCACGTCTGGGGCTTCCAGCGGCCGTGGCTGCCGGAGCGCCGGCTCGTCGCGGACGACGCCGCGCTCGTGGGGGAGTTGATCCGGGACTGGTCGGGTCCGCAGCCGATCGCCGACGAGGAGGCGATCGGGACGTACCGGCGGGCGATGCTCGTCCCGTCGACGGCGCACTGCTCGATCGAGCCGTACCGCTGGATGGTGCGCTCGCTCGCCCGCCCGGACGGCGTCCAGTTCAACCGGCGCATGAAGCGGCCGGTGCGGGTGCCGACGCTCCATCTGCACGGCTCCCTGGACCCGGTGATGCGGACCCGCAGCGCGGCCGGTTCGGGCGAGTACGTGGAGGCGCCCTACCGCTGGCGGCTCTTCGACGGCCTCGGGCACTTCCCCCACGAGGAGGACCCGGTGGCCTTCACCACCGAGCTCGTCAACTGGCTGAAGGACCCCGAGCCGGACCGCTGACGGCCCGTCGCCCCCGCCCCGCCGGGTCACTGACGCGCCGTCGGACTCCTGTCCGACGAACGGAGTTGCCTCGAACGGCCATGTGCCTCGCGCATACTCCAATTGGCGGGGTCCGGGGAGGTTACCGACCTTGGGCCCCGGGCACACGTCCGGGTATGGGCTGGACGCACGACTACGGTGACACGACAGCACGCGACCGCGGCTCGGCCGCCGGACCGGGACCCCTCGAAAGGGGCGGACCTCCGGAGCCGGGCCGCACGCACGCCGTGCAAGGGGTGGGGATCTCGCGCATCCTGCGCCGCCGGGCCCGCTGGGTCTCGGCCCGGCTCAGGCACCCCCGCGACTGACCTCCGAGGCCCCCCGGGGCCTCCGGGGGGCACAGCACGAGGAGTATGGGGAATACGCGGGGATCAGAGGGCGCAGGCCTGGGTGTCGACCTGCTGGGCGGCGGTCCGGCCGCGCTCGATGTCCCCGCGGATCTCGTCGGCCGTCAGGGCGTAGCCCGTGTTCGCGTCGTCGCGGGAGCGGGCGAAGATCACGCCGTACACCTCGCCGTCCTCGGTGAGGAGCGGGCCGCCGGAGTTGCCCTGGCGGACCGTCGCGTACAGCGAGTACACGTCCCTGTTCACCTGACCCCGGCTGTAGATGTCGGGTCCGTCGGCGCTGATGCGGCCCCGGACGCGCGCCGAGCGCACGTCGTACGCGCCGTTCTCGGGGAAACCGGCGACGATCGCGCCGTCCCCGCTGCGGGCGTCCTCGTCGGTGAAGACGAGCGGCGGGGCCTTCAGGTCCGGCACGTCCAGGACGGCGATGTCGCGCTGCCAGTCGTAGAGGACGACCTTGGCGTCGTAGAGCTTGCCCTCGCCGCCTATCTGGACGGTCGGCTCGTCGACGCCGCCGACGACGTGGGCGTTGGTCATGATGCGGCGCTCGGCGAAGACGAAGCCGGTGCCTTCGAGGACCTTGCCGCAACTCTGCGCGGTGCCGACGACCTTCACGATGGAGCGCCGGGCGCGGTCGGCGACCGGGCTGTTCGCGAGCGCCGGGTCGGGGGGCGTGACCGGAGTGATCGGCTCGTTGACGAAGGGGCTGAAGACCGGCGGGAAGCCGCTGCGGGCCAGGGTGGAGCGGAAGTCGGCGAACCAGCCGGACGCCTGTTCCGGCATCACCCGCTCCAGGCCGAGCAGGACCTTGGAGCTCCGCACCTCCTTGCCCAGGGTGGGCATCGTGGTGTTGGCGATGAGCGAGCCGATCAGCCAGGCCACGAGCAGCATCGCGACGACGTTGACCAGGGCGCCGCCCGTGGCGTCGAGGGCGCGCGCGGGCGACCAGGTGATGTGCCGGCGGAGCTTGTTGCCGAGGTGGGTGGTGAAGGCCTGGCCGACGGAGGCGGAGACGATGACGATCATCACGAAGACGACCGTCGCCGTGGTGGAGACCTCGCTGTTGTCGGTCAGCTCGTTCCAGAGGACCGGGAGCAGCAGGACGGCGACGAGGCCGCCGCCGAGGAATCCGATCACGGAGAGGATGCCGACGACGAATCCCTGGCGGTACCCGATGATCGCGAACCACACGGCGGCGAGCAGCAACAAGATGTCCAGCACGTTCACCGTCAATAGCCTCGCAGATTCGTTTCCGGTCGCCCCGGGGTCAGCCTGTCATGAGCGCCAGTCGAGCGGGACCTGCCTGGACCTGTCCCAGGGCAGCTCCCAGCCGGCGAAGTGGAGGATCCGGTCGATCACTCCGGCGGTGAAACCCCAGACCAGGGCGGATTCGACCAGGAACGCCGGGCCTTTGTGGCCGCTGGGGTGGACGGTGGTCGCGCGGTTGGCGGGGTCCGTGAGATCCGCCACGGGCACGGTGAAGACGCGGGCGGTCTCCCCGGGGTCGACGGCGTCGACCGGGCTCGGGGCGCGCCACCAGCCGAGGACCGGGGTGACGACGAAGCGGCTGACCGGGATGTAGAGCCGGGGCAGCACGCCGAAGAGCTGGACGCCGGCGGGGTCGAGCCCGGTCTCCTCCCGGGCCTCGCGCAGGGCGGCGCGCAGCAGCCCGCCGTCCTCGGGGGCGCCGTCCTCGGGGTCGAGGGCGCCGCCGGGGAAGGAGGGCTGCCCGGCGTGCGAGCGGAGGGTGCCGGCGCGCTCCATGAGGAGCAGTTCGGGGCCCCGCGCGCCCTCGCCGAAGAGGACGAGGACGGCGGACTGGCGGCCGTCCCCGCTCGCGGGCGGCAGGAAGCGGCTCAGCTGCTCGGGCCGGACGGTGCGGGCGGCCCGGTCGACGGGGGCGAGCCAGGCGGGCAGGCCGTCGCGGCTGACGAGGCCGCCGGTGCCGAGCCCGTGGGCCTCGTACCCGTGGGGCTCGTGTCCCTGGGTCTCTTCTTCAGTGCGCGTCATAGGCACCCCCGTTGGTTCACAACGCGATGGACGGACGGGATCGTTCCCGGGGCGGGGCCTCCCCCCGGCCCGGAGGCGGGCGGTGGCCCGCCGGGACGTGCGGTGGCTCGCCGGGGGCGGGCGGTGGCTTCCCGGGACGGGCGGGTGGCTCGCGGGCTCAGCCGCTCGCGCCCAGGGGCGGCGCCGGGCGGCCCGGGTAGTCGGGCGGCGGGTTGAGCCGCTGGCCGGGGAAGCCGCCCTTCTCGTACTTGAGCAGCTTCGCCGCCTTCTCGGGGTCGGTCTCGCCCTCCCCGTACGACGGGCAGAGGTGGGTGATCGGGCAGGCGCCGCACGCGGGCTTGCGGGCGTGGCAGATGCGGCGGCCGTGGAAGATCACCCGGTGCGAGAGCATGGTCCACTCGCTCTTCGGGAAGATCGTGGCGACCTCGGCCTCGATCTTCACCGGGTCGTCGGACTCGGTCCACTTCCAGCGCCGGGCGAGGCGCAGGAAGTGGGTGTCGACGGTGATGCCGGGGACCCCGAAGGCGTTCCCGAGGACGACGAAGGCGGTCTTGCGACCGACGCCGGGGAGTGCGACGAGGTCCTCCAGGCGGCCGGGCACCTCGCCGCCGAAGTCGTCCCTGAGGACGGCGGAGAGACCCATGATCGACTTCGTCTTGGCGCGGAAGAACCCGATCGGCCGGATCAGCTCCTCGACCTCCTCGGGCACGGCGGCGGCGAGGTCCTCGGGCGTGGGGTACTTCGCGAAGAGGGCGGGGGTGGTCTGGTTGACCCTCAGGTCGGTGGTCTGGGCCGAGAGGACCGTGGCGACGAGCAGCTCGAAGGGGTTGCGGAAGTCGAGTTCCGGGTGGGCGTACGGATAGACCTCGGCCAGCTCGCGGTTGATCCGGCGCGCCCGGCGGACCATCGCGAGCCGCGACTCGGGCTCGGCGCGGCTCGTCCCGGTCCGGGCCGTTCGGGTCGCCCGGGGTTCGGTCGCGCGTCCCGGCTCGCGCGCAGACTTCCGATTTGTCGCTTTCACCCGTTTCGACGCACCCTGTTCGCCCACGGCGGAATTACTTTCGGCCGACACTCTTCCAGCCCCCTTGGCCTGCGCTCTCACCGGCGAGTTGGACACGCGGCCAGCCTAGGGGCCGCCACCGACATCTGCCCCGGGCACGGCCGATCAGCCCCCGATCGGGCCCCTGACGTACGGAAGTGCGGCGCGGTGCGTCAAACTTGTTGTGATTGATCGCACTGTTTTGTACGTCCGGCATCATGGGATCCGGATCCCATGAGCAGGTCGACAGTATGGAGAGAACTCGTGGACGACGTTCTGCGGCGCGCCCCGCTCTTCGCGGCGCTCGATGACGAGCAGGCTGCCGAGCTGCGCGCCTCGATGAGTGAGGCGACGCTCGCCCGTGGCGACGCGCTCTTCCACGAGGGCGACCCCGGCGACCGCCTGTACGTGGTCACCGAGGGCAAGGTGAAGCTGCACCGCACCTCCCCCGACGGCCGCGAGAACATGCTGGCCGTCCTCGGCCCCGGTGAACTCATCGGCGAGCTGTCCCTCTTCGACCCGGGCCCGCGCACCGCCACCGCGACCGCGCTGACCGAGGTCAAGCTGCTCGGCCTGGGCCACGGGGACCTCCAGCCCTGGCTGAACGCGCGCCCCGAGGTGGCCACCGCGCTGCTGCGCGCGGTCGCCCGCCGGCTGCGCAAGACCAACGACCAGATGTCCGACCTGGTCTTCTCCGACGTGCCGGGCCGTGTCGCCCGCGCGCTCCTCGACCTGTCGCGCCGCTTCGGCGTGCAGTCGGAGGAGGGCATCCACGTGGTCCACGACCTCACCCAGGAGGAGCTGGCCCAGCTCGTCGGCGCCTCCCGCGAGACGGTCAACAAGGCGCTCGCGGACTTCGCCCAGCGCGGCTGGCTGCGCCTGGAGGCCCGCGCCGTGATCCTCCTCGACGTGGAGCGCCTCGCGAAGCGCTCGCGGTAGACACCCGAGCACGCGCGCGTACGCACGGAAAAGGCCGCCCCCGGTCCACGGGGGCGGCCTTCCGCATACTGCCGGTCAGTGCGGGATCAGCGCTTCGAACCGTCCACGATCACCGGGGCCGAGGCGCCGTTCGCGCAGGGCACGGTGTAGACCGGGTTCTTCGCCGCCGCCTCCTTGAAGGCGTCGATGCACTGGTTCATCAGGACCTTGTCCGTCAGCGAGTCGTTGAGGATCCTGTTGGCGCGGGCGATGCCCTCCGCCTCGATCCGGCGCCGGTCGGCCTCGGCCTTGGCGGTGCGGGCGGCCTCGGTGGCCCGCTCGGTGGCCTGCTGCTGCTGGATCTTGCGGTCGATCTGGCCCTGGAGGGCCTCCGAGGGCTTCACGTTGCGCAGGTTGACCGTGGTCACGTCGATGCCGCGCGGGGCCAGGCGCTCCTTGACCAGGGCGCCGATCTCCGCGTTGATCTTCTCGCGGTCGGAGGCGTAGCCCTGCTCGCTCGTGTAGCGGGCGAAGACGTTGCGGACGATCTCACGGCTGTCCGGGAAGACGAGCCGCTGCTGGATGGCGTCCTCGCTGCCCGCGAGCCGGTAGAGCTCGACGGACTTGCCCGGGACGACCGCCCACTTCACCGTCAGCTCGGCGTACATGACGCCGCCCTGCGAGGAGCGGACCTCGACCACGTCCTTGTCGGAGAGGTTGAGGTCGACGGGGCGGGTGGAGAAGGTGGTGACGCTGGTGAACGGCGACTTCAGGTGCAGGCCCGAGGTCATGGGCGAGCCGACCTTGCCGAAGGCGACCGGCACACCGACCTCGTACGCGCTGATCACGTACGTCATGCTCGTGATCAGCGAGAAGAGACCGGCGATCACGGCGCCGAGGGCACCGAGCCTGAGTCCCTTCGAGTCCTGCGCACGGGCGACGAAGTAGAGCACCACTGCGGCTATGAACAACAGGATGGCGACGACGAACACGGGCGTTCCCCCCGAAAGCTATGGCCGGAGCCACGACCAGATGTAAAGGGAGCGTAAAACACCGGTCGCCGGGGGCCGAGACCCGGGGCACGTCCTGGTTCAGGATCGTGACATGAGGGCCCCGCCGCCCGATACGCCTCCACGCGCGGGCGTGCCCCTCCCCCGGCCCCTCAGTCCCCCAGCCCCTCAGTCTCCCGGCCCTTCAGTCCCCCGGACCTTCAGCGCCTCGGTCCCCCAGCGCCTCAGATCAGCCCGCGCTCCCGCAGGTACTCCAGCTGCGCCCGCACCGACAGCTCGGCCGCCGGCCACAGCGAGCGGTCCACGTCCGCGTACACGTGGGCGACGACCTCCGGCGCCGTACGGAGGCCGTTCTCGGCCGCCGTCTCGACCTGGGCGAGCCGGCTCGCCCGGTGCGCGAGGTAGAACTCCACGGCCCCCTGCGCGTCCTCCAGGACCGGCCCGTGGCCCGGCAGGACTATGCGCACCCCGTCGTCGACGGTCAGCGAGCGCAGCCGCCGCAGCGAGTCCAGGTAGTCACCGAGCCGCCCGTCCGGGTGCGCGACCATCGTCGTCCCGCGCCCCAGGATCGTGTCGCCGGTGAGGACCGCCCGGTCGGCGGGGAGGTGGAAGGAGAGCGAGTCCGAGGTGTGCCCGGGCGTCGGGACGACCCGCAGCTCCAGGCCGCCGACCGCCACCACGTCCCCCTCGCCGAGCCCCTCGTCGCCGAGCCGGAGCGCCGGGTCGAGGGCGCGCACGGGCGTCCGGGTCAGCTCGGCGAAGCGCCCGGCGCCCTCCGCGTGGTCCGGGTGGCCGTGGGTGAGGAGGGTGAGCGCGACCCGCTTGCCGAGCTTCCCGGCGGTCTCGATCACGTTCCGCAGGTGGCCCTCGTCGAGCGGGCCGGGGTCGACGACGACGGCCAGGTCCGAGCCGGGCTCGGAGAGCAGCCAGGTGTTGGTGCCGTCGAGGGTCATGGCGGACGGGTTGGGCGCCAGGACGTTCACGGCGCGGTCGGTCGCGGGCCCGGTGGCCACGAGCCCGCGCGGCTGCCCGGGCAGGGCGGCGGCGTCGCTCATCACGCACCTCCGGCCGGGACGATCTTGGTGAACTCCTCGTGGCCCGGCCAGCTCAGGACCAGCTCCTCGCCCTCCAGGCGCGCCTGGGCGAGCACCGGGGCCAGATCCCGCGCCTCCGCCGCCGCGAGGGCCTCGGAGGCCGTCCCGTACGGCTCCAGGGTGCGCAGGGTCGAGATCGTCGGCGGCATCATGAGCAGCTCGCCCCGGTCGTAGCCGGCGGCGGCCTCCGCCGGGCGGATCCACACCGTACGGTCGGCCTCGGTGGAGGCGTTCCGGGTCCGCTGCCCGGCCGGGAGCGCGGCCACGAAGAACCAGGTGTCGTACCGGCGCTGCTCGAACTCGGGCGTGATCCAGCGGGCCCAGGCGCCGAGCAGGTCGGAGCGCAGGACGAGCCCGCGCCGGTCGAGGAAGTCGGCGAAGGACAGCTCGCGGGCGACGAGCGCCTCGCGGTCCCGCTCCCAGTCCTCGCCCGTCGTGTCCCCGACGACCCCCTCCTCGGTCTCCCCGGCGAGCAGCACGCCCGCCTCCTCGTACGTCTCGCGCACGGCGGCGCAGACCACGGCCTGGGCCTGCGCGGGGTCGTCGAGGCCGAGCCGGGCCGCCCAGGTCTCCCGGGACGGGCCCGCCCAGCGCACCGGCTGCTCGTCGCGCGGGTCGACGCCGCCGCCGGGATAGGCGTACGCGCCGCCCGCGAAGGCCATCGAGGTGCGGCGGCGCAGCATGTGGACGTCGGGCCCGGCTCCCCCGTCCCGCAGGAGCAGGACGGTGGCGGCGCGCCGGGGCACCACCGGGGTCAGCTCACCGGCGGCGAGGGCGCGGATGCGGTCGGGCCACTCCGGCGGATACCACTGTCCGTTCGACTGCTTCGACTGACCATTCGACATGGCCGGATGCTATGCGCAAGGACGGGAATGCACGAGGGCGAGCCGCCGCGGGGCCGAAAGGCACGGGTCCGGAAGGCGGGAAGACGCGCCACGCGCGCGGGGGCGCCAGGACCCGGCAAGACGCGGAGGCACCACGCGCGGGGGGCGGACGGGACGGGGAACTCCACGCACGCGGGGCCGGAAAGTACAGGGGCGCCACGCGCGCGGGGCCGGAAGGCACGAGGGCGCCACACACGCGAGGGCGCGCAAGGCACCGGGGCGGCCACACACGCGGGACCGGAAGGCACGAGGGCGCCACACACGCGAGGGCGCGCAAGGCACCGGGGCGGCCACGCGCAGGGGCGCGCAAGCTACGGGAAGGGGCGCCACGCGCGCGAACGGCCGGTCGCCCCGGTGGGGGCCGGCCGGCCGTTCGCTCACACTGCCCGCGGGGCGGTCAGGCCTCGGTCAGCTCGACCTGGACCTCGACCTCGACGGGGGCGTCGAGCGGCAGCACGGCCACGCCGACGGCGCTGCGCGCGTGCACGCCCTTCTCGCCGAGGACGGCGCCGAGCAGCTCGCTGGCGCCGTTGATCACGCCCGGCTGCCCGGTGAAGTCGGCGGCGGAGGCGACGAAGCCGACGACCTTCACGACGCGCTTGACGCGGTCGAGGTCACCGGCGACCGACTTCACGGCCGCGAGGGCGTTGAGCGCGCACGTGGCGGCGAGCTGCTTGGCCTCCTCGGCGGTGACCTCGGCGCCGACCTTGCCGGTCACCGGAAGCTTGCCGGCCACCATCGGGAGCTGGCCCGAGGTGTAGACGTACACGCCCGACTGCACGGCCGGCTGGTACGCGGCCAGCGGCGGCACGACCTCCGGCAGGGTCAGGCCCAGCTCGGCGAGCTTCGCCTCGACGGTCCCGCTCACGACTTGGGCCGCTTCAGGTAGGCCACGAGCTGCTCGGGGTTGTTCGGCCCGGGCACGACCTGGACGAGCTCCCAGCCGTCCTCGCCCCAGGTGTCCAGAATCTGCTTGGTCGCGTGCACCAGAAGCGGCACCGTGACGTACTCCCACTTGGTCATGGGCCCGACTGTATCCGCTGCCGGGGGGCGGCTTCCCGAGGCGGCTCCCCGAGGGGCCCCGGAGGGGACTCCGAGGGCTCTCCCGCGCGACCCCGAGGCGGCCCCCAGGGAGCTTCTCGGGGGCGGCCTCCTGATTGGGCGCGGCCGCCAGTGGTTAGGCTCGACAGCGTGAGCAGGCTCCAGGTCGTCAGCGGCAAGGGCGGTACCGGTAAGACGACGGTCGCCGCCGCCCTCGCCCTCGCCCTCGCGACGGAGGGGAAGCGGACCCTCCTCGTCGAGGTCGAAGGCAGGCAGGGCATCGCACAGCTCTTCGAGACGGAGGCCCTTCCGTACGAGGAGCGCAAGATCGCCGTCGCCCCGGGCGGCGGGGAGGTGTACGCGCTGGCGATCGACGCCGAGCGCGCGCTCCTCGACTACCTCCAGATGTTCTACAAGCTGGGCAGTGCGGGGCGGGCCCTGAAGAAGCTCGGCGCGATCGACTTCGCGACGACGATCGCGCCGGGCGTACGGGACGTCCTGCTGACCGGCAAGGCGTGCGAGGCGGTCCGGCGACGCGAGAAGGACGGCCGCCCGACCTATGACCACGTGGTCATGGACGCGCCGCCCACCGGCCGCATCACCCGCTTCCTGAACGTCAACGACGAGGTGGCGGGCCTGGCCAGGATCGGCCCGATACACAACCAGGCGCAGGCCGTCATGCGGGTCCTCAAGTCCCCCGAGACGGCGGTCCACCTGGTGACCCTCCTGGAGGAGATGCCGGTCCAGGAGACGGCGGACGGCATCGCGGAGCTGCGCGCGGCCGAACTGCCGGTGGGGCGGGTCGTGGTGAACATGGTCCGGCCCCACGTCCTGGACACCGCGGCGGTACGGGCCGCCTCCGGCGACCACCGGGAGGCGATCGCGAAGACCCTGGCCTCCGTCGGCGTCACGGGCTCCACGCGGCTGGTCGAGCCGCTCCTCGACGAGGCGGCCGAGCACGCCCGGCGGGTGGAGCTGGAGCGGGCGCAGCGCGCCGTCCTGGACGGCGTCGGCGTCCCGACGTACGAGCTTCCGTACCTGGGCGACGGGGGAGACGTCGCGGGGCTCTACCGACTGGCGAAGGAACTGCGGAGGCAAGGGGTGGGCGCGTGACGGAGAAGACGGCGACCGCCGGGATCGACACCGCTCCCGTCCTGGAGCTGGACCCGCTGCTCGACGACCGGGGCACCCGCATCATCGTCTGCTGCGGCGCGGGCGGGGTCGGCAAGACGACCACGGCGGCGGCCCTCGGCGTGCGGGCGGCGGAGCGCGGGCGGCGCGTCGTCGTCCTCACCATCGACCCGGCCCGCCGCCTCGCCCAGTCGATGGGGATCGACTCCCTCGACAACACCCCGCGCAAGGTGGAGGGGATCAAGGGCTCCGACGGCGGCGAGCTGCACGCGATGATGCTCGACATGAAGCGGACCTTCGACGAGATCGTCGAGGCGCACGCGGACGCCGGGCGGGCCCGGGCGATCCTGGAGAACCCCTTCTACCAGTCCCTGTCGGCCGGGTTCGCCGGTACGCAGGAGTACATGGCGATGGAGAAGCTGGGCCAGCTCCGGGCGCGGGACGAGTGGGACCTGATCGTCGTCGACACCCCGCCGTCCCGGTCGGCCCTGGACTTCCTGGACGCGCCGAAGCGGCTCGGGTCCTTCCTGGACGGGAAGTTCATCAAGCTGCTGATGGCCCCGGCGAAGGTGGGCGGCCGGGCCGGGATGAAGTTCCTCAACGTCGGCATGTCGATGATGACGGGGACGCTCGGAAAGCTGCTGGGGGGTCAGTTCCTCAAGGACGTACAGACGTTCGTGGCGGCGATGGACACGATGTTCGGCGGTTTCCGGACCCGCGCCGACGCCACGTACAAGCTGCTCCAGGCCCCGGGCACGGCCTTCCTCGTGGTGGCCACGCCGGAGCGGGACGCGCTGCGCGAGGCCGCGTACTTCGTGGAGCGGCTGGCCGCGGAGCGGATGCCGCTGGCCGGTCTCGTCCTCAACCGCGTGCACGGCAGCGGGGCCGCCGGCCTCTCGGCGGAGCGGGCGCGGGCCGCCGCGGAAAATCTTGACGAGGGTCGCATTGTGGATCAGGGGGACGGGAAGACTGGTCAGCGTGGCTCCCCGGCCACCGACCCCGAGCCGTCCGAACTCGCCACCGCCGCCGCACCTTCCGCACCCGTCACACCTGCCGTACCCGCCGGATCCGAGGCTGCCCCCACAGCCGCGGCCGATCCGGCCGCACAGCACGCCGACGCATCCGAAGCACGCGACACGCACGACGAGCACGACGCACACCCCACAGACGCACATCACACAGCCGCGCACCTCACACGCGACCCGCACGA
This sequence comes from Streptomyces sp. NPDC088915, assembly GCF_044749825.1. Taxonomy (NCBI): domain Bacteria; kingdom Bacillati; phylum Actinomycetota; class Actinomycetes; order Kitasatosporales; family Streptomycetaceae; genus Streptomyces; species Streptomyces sp. NPDC088915. Next base: position 574,964 of record NZ_JBIVIR010000001.1, on the reverse strand, counting down.
CGACACCGCGGGCGACGCCGTGGACGTACGGCAGCTCACCGCAGGGCTCCTGCACCTGCATGCCGAGCGCATGCGGGTGCTCGCGCGCGAGCAGCACACGCGCGACCGCTTCACCGCGCGCCACCCCGAGGTGGCGGTGGCGGAAGTGGCCGCCCTGCCCGGCGATGTGCACGACCTCGCCGGGCTGCGGGCCATCGGTGACCGGCTCACCGGCGGGCGAACGCCCCCGGCCTGAGCCGTCTCCGCCCTCTCCGGATCGTCTGAGATCGCCCGGAGGGTTTCCGCGCGTCGGGGCGTGCGCCCCGGCGCGTTCAGCCGACCGCCGCGTACGCCTCGTACGTCGCGTCGTCGTCCATCGCCACGGGCAGCAGGCCCGCTCCCCGCTCGTACTCCGTGCGCGCGGTCTCCAGGAGCCGGCGCCACGAGGTGACGGTCGGTCTCCGGCGCAGCAGGGCGCGGCGCTCGCGCTCCGTCATGCCGCCCCACACGCCGAACTCCACGCGGTTGTCGAGGGCGTCGGCGAGGCACTCGGTCCGCACCGGGCATCCGGTGCACACCGCCTTCGCCCTGTTCTGCGCCGCTCCCTGCACGAAAAGTTCATCCGGATCGGTAGTGCGGCAGGCCGCCTGCGCACTCCAGTCAGCTACCCAGCCCATACCGGCGCCGTCCTCTCCCGAATCGAGGCTCCCCCACGGCGGCAGCGGCATATTCACCGCTGCCAGTTGGGACGTTACGGAAGGTGGGCACAGCGCAACACCCCCTTCGGGCCCAATCTTGAATGGCCCGAACGGACTATGCGTGCGCGTCAGATCACCCAGGGGAGTGATCGATGGACATGCGTGGGATAACGGACATACCTCGTGGATATGCCCTTCCTCGGCGGTGTCACTTGGGACGCCGCGTGACGCATGTGCCGGAATCGGACACGAGCTTCCCGCGTTTCGGGGTCACGGGAATTCATGCCGCCGTCACAACCGGGCCTTGTTGTCGGACCGCACTGCTGTGACAGTTGTGAGCAGCTTAGGCCAAGGCCTGGGCGCGTGTCCGGCGAATGGAAACCTGGGCACGCGCGTGTCCGGTCCGGCCCTCGGGAAGTCCACGTGCCGCCCCCGGATGTCACGGTCCGGTACCCGAACGCTCCGAGGGGCCCCGCTCCCGCTGTTCGCTCATGTCTACGGATTAGGCTGCCCCCCATGGCAAAGAAGCGCTCGGGCGGTGGTCTGACCGGGACCCAGCAGGCCGCCAAGTTCCTCGGTGTCAGTGTGCTCGCGGGAGCCGTGCTGGCAGGCATCGCCCTGCCCGCGGCCGGGGCACTCGGGCTGGCCGCGAAGGGCACGGTCGAGGGGTTCGACGAGATCCCCTCGAACCTGAAGACCCCGCCGCTGAGTCAGCGCACCAAGATCCTCGACTCCGAGGGCGGCCTGATCGCCACGGTGTACTCGCGGGACCGGACGGTCGTCCCGATCGAGAAGATCTCCCCGTACATGCAGAAGGCGATCGTCGCGATCGAGGACGGGCGCTTCTACGAGCACGGGGCGATCGACCTCAAGGGCGTGCTGCGCGCGATCAACCGCAACGCGCAGTCCGGCGGGGTCTCCGAGGGCGCGTCGACCCTCACCCAGCAGTACGTGAAGAACGTCTTCGTCGAGGAGGCCGGCGACGACCCCGAGAAGGTCGCGCAGGCCACCCAGCAGACCATCGGCCGCAAGGTCCGCGAGCTGAAGTTCGCGATCCAGGTCGAGGAGGAGCTGGGCAAGAAGAAGATCCTGGAGAACTACCTCAACATCACGTTCTTCGGGCAGCAGGCGTACGGCATCGAGGCCGCCTCCCAGCGGTACTTCTCCAAGCACGCCGCCGACCTGACCCTCGGCGAGGCGGCGATGATGGCCGGTCTCGTGCAGTCGCCCAGCCGCTACGACCCGATCAACGACGTCGAGGAAGCGACCAAGCGCCGCAACGTGGTCCTCCAGCGGATGGCCGACGTGAAGGACATCAGCCAGGCCGAGGCGGACGAGGCGAAGGCAGCCCCGCTGAAGCTGAAGGTCAAGACCCCGAAGAACGGCTGCATCACCGCCGTCGACGGCGCGGGCTTCTTCTGCGACTACGTCCGCAAGACGATCCTCAGCGACCCGGTCTTCGGCAAGACGGCCGAGGAGCGCCAGAAGCTGTGGAACCTGGGCGGCCTCACCGTCAAGACCACGCTCAGCCCGCGCGCCCAGGCCGCCGCCAACGAGGCCGCCATCGCGAAGGTCAACAAGGACGACCCGGTCGCCACCTCGGTGGTGCAGGTCCAGCCCGGCACCGGCAAGATCCTCTCGATGGGCCAGTCCCGCCCGTACGGCCTGGACCCGAAGAAGAACGAGACGACGCTCAACCTCGCCGTCAGCAACCGGATGGGCGGCAGCACGTACGGCTTCCAGGTCGGCTCGACCTTCAAGCCGTTCACCGCGGCCGCGGCCCTGGAGAAGGGCATCAGCCCGGCGCAGTCCTACACCACGCCGTGGAAGATCAAGGTGAACGAGAGCACCTTCCGCGACTGCAAGGGCGCCCCCGCCGGCGGCAGCGACTGGGAGCCGGAGAACGAGCTGGAGTCCGAGGCCGGCTCCTGGGACATGACGGGTGCGCTCAGCAAGTCCATCAACACCTACTTCGTGCTCCTGGAGCAGCAGGCCGGTCTGTGCGAGACGGCCCAGATGGCGCAGAAGCTGGGGTACGCGCGCGGTGACGGCAAGCCGCTCGACGTGACGCCGGCGCTCACCCTCGGCAGCCAGGTCAGCACCCCGCTGGCGATGGCGTCCGCCTACGCGGCCTTCGCCAACCGCGGTCTGTACTGCACCCCGGTCGCCATCGAGTCGATCAAGGCCGCCAACGGCGACAAGCTCAACGTGCCGCAGACGAAGTGCACGCGGGCGATGAGCGACCGGACCGCCGACACGGTCAACCAGATGCTGAAGGGCGTCGTCGAGGACGGCACCGGTCAGAAGGCCGGTCTCAGCGACCGCGACAACGCGGGCAAGACCGGTACGACCAACGACCGCAAGGACGCCTGGTTCGTCGGCTACACCCCGAACCTCTCCACCGCGGTCTGGGTCGGCGACGACGTCGGCGAGCAGAAGCCGATGCACGACATCACCATCGGCGGCCAGTACTACGACAAGGTCTGCGGTGGCTGCCTCCCCGGACCGATCTGGCGGATCGCGATGACCGGTGCGCTGGACGCCGGCGAGACCCCGTCCTTCACCCCCGTCTCCGTGCCGCGGGCCGAGAACCCCAAGGACAAGGAGAAGGAGGGGGACGAGGGCCCGAACAAGCCGGGGAAGCCGAACAAGCCCCGTGACGGCAAGCCCGGCGACCGCAGGCCGCACATTCCCGGGATCACGTTCCCGTAGTTCCCGTAGTTCCCGTAGTTCCCGTAGTTCCCGTAGTTCCCGTAGTTCCCGTAGGGGACGTTCGACCGAGACCGGCCCCATCGCGTACGAAGAGAGGGCGCCCCCGCGACGGGGGCGCCCTCTCTTCGTACGTTCTGCGCGGATCAGCCCGCGAGCAGCTTCTTCACGGCGGCGGCGACCCGGCCGCCCTCGGCCCGGCCGGCCACCTTCGGGTTCACGATCTTCATGACGGCGCCCATGGCGCGCGGCCCCTCGGCGCCCGCGGCCTTCGCCTCCTCGACGGCCGCCGCGACGATCCCGTCGAGCTCCTCGTCGCCGAGCTGCTTCGGCAGGTACGCGTCGAGGAGGAGGCCCTCGGCCCGCTCCCGCTCGGCGGACTCGGGGCGACCGCCCTGGGCGAAGGCGTCCGCGGCCTCGCGGCGCTTCTTCGCCTCCTTGGCGATCACCTTCTGCACCTCGTCGTCGGAGAGCTCGCGCTTGGTCTTGCCCGCGACCTCCTCCTTGGTGATCGCGGTGATGGTCAGCCGCAGGGTCGAGGAGCGCAGTTCGTCGCGCTCCCTGATCGCGGCGTTGAGGTCGTCCTGGAGCTTCGCCTTGAGCGTGGTCATGACCCAAGTGTGGCAGGTGCCGCACCCCCACCGCCCGCGCATTTCCCTCGCACGGGTCTGCGACGATGGGGGGATGCGCGCACGGTACGGGATCCCCCTGAAGATCACGGCAGGTCTCACGGCGACGGCCGCGGCCGGACTCGTCTACGCGGCGGGCTTCGAAGCCCGCTCCTTCCGGCTCCGCCGGGTGACGGTCCCGGTCCTCCCCCGGGGCATGGGCGACCTGCGGGTCCTCCAGGTCTCCGACATCCACATGGTGAGCGGACAGGGCAAGAAGCGGGCCTGGCTCCAGTCGCTCGCCGGGCTCCGCCCGGACTTCGTCGTCAACACCGGCGACAACCTCTCCGACCCCGAGGCGGTGCCGGAGGTCCTGGACGCGCTCGGGCCGCTGATGGAGTTCCCGGGCGTGTACGTCTTCGGCTCGAACGACTACTACGGCCCGAAGCTGCGCAACCCCGCCCGCTACCTCCTGGAGAAGGCGCAGGGCCGCCACGGGCTCAACGGCAACAAGCCGGCCGTCGGGGCCGTCCACAATCCCTGGGAGGGGATGCGGGACGCCTTCGACGCGGCGGGCTGGGTGGACCTCACCAACACGCGGGGCCGGCTGAAGCTGTCGGGGGCCGAGCTGGCGTTCACCGGCCTGGACGACCCGCACATCAAGCGCGACCGGTACGAGCGGGTGGCGGGCGGCCCGGACCCGGACGCCGACTTCACGGTGGGCGTGGTCCACGCCCCGTACCTGCGCTCCCTGGACGCCTTCACGGCGGACGGCTACGAGCTGGTCCTGGCCGGGCACACCCACGGCGGCCAGCTCCGCGTCCCCCTCTACGGGGCGCTCGTCACCAACTGCGACCTGGACACGGACCGGGCGCAGGGCCTCTCCACCCACACGGCCGGGGGCCACACGTCCTACCTGCACGTCTCGGCGGGCTGCGGCACCAACCGCTACACCCCGGTCCGCTTCGCCTGCCCCCCGGAGGCCACCCTCCTCACCCTGACGGCCCGCCCCTGACCCCGGGGCGGCGCCCCCGAATACCGGATTTCGCCTCAGCGCGCGCGTGGGCTAAAGTAATCGATGTCGCCGCGACGTGAACACACAGAGCAGCGACATCGGGGTGTAGCGCAGCTTGGCAGCGCGCTTCGTTCGGGACGAAGAGGTCGTGGGTTCAAATCCCGCCACCCCGACAGCCGAAATAGCAGGTCAGGCAGTTACTGAATTCAGTAGCTGCCTGACCTGTTTCTGTTTCCGGACGGTCCGGGCGGGTGGCCGTGGGGGCGGGCCACGGCCCGCCCCCGGGTTCCGTCAGATCACCGGCGGGCGGCCCAGCCGTGTCATGCGCAGGACCGTGGACCAGCGGATCGGGGTGCGGGGGCCCGCCGGGCGGCGGATGCCCTCGGCGAAGCCGGCGAGCCAGGCTCCGAGGCCCGGGAGGGAGCGGGTGCGGGCCAGGGTGAGGAGGGTCCAGACGCCGAGGTAGACGGGGACGAGGAGGGCCGGGAGGTTGCGCTTGGCCAGCCAGACGCGGTTGCGGGCGGTCATGCGGTGGTAGACGGCGTGCCGGGCCGGGCTGGTCTTCGGGTGCTGGAGGAGGAGCTTCGGCTCGTAGACGACCTTCCAGCCCGCGTCGAGGGCCCGCCAGGCGAGGTCCGTCTCCTCGTGGGTGAAGAAGAACTCCTCCGGCCAGCCGCCGATCTCGTCGAGCATCCGCATCGACAGGCCGTGGCCGCCGCCGAGGAAGGTCGTCACCTCGCCGCCGCGCAGGGGGTCCTTCGCCCCGAGGCGGGGCACGTGGCGGCGCTGGGTCTCGCCGTTCTCGTCCGCGATCCGGAACGAGACGACGCCGAGCGCCGGGTCCCCGTCGTACAGGTCCGCGAGGCGGCGGAAGACGTCCCGGTCGACGAGGAGGCCGTCGTCGTCGAGGTCCACCACCACGTCCACGTCGCCGAAGGCACGGAGCGTGTCGAGCGCGACGTTCCGGCCGCCCGTCACCCCCCGGTTCTCCGGGAGTTCGACCCCGGTCACGCCCTCGGGCAGCTCCGGGAGCGAGCCCGTGCCGTTGCCGACGACCACGATCCGGGCGGCCTTCTCGTCCTGGTCCGCCACCGCGTCGAGCAGCGCCCGCAGTTCGGTCGGGCGCGTGCCCATCGTCAGTACCGCCACACCCACGCGCGGTCGCGCCACGGTCCGCTCCGTTCCCTGTTCACCGAAGGCCCTCGAAGAGTCCCGAAGGCCTTTTCGGGCGCGATGCTAGCCGCACACCGACACCTTCCGTTCATCCGCACCACAGGTGTCGTGCACCGCGGGGGCGTTCGGAGGGGGAGCGCGGCGAGGAGCGCGAGCGCGCGGCTCTACGCTGGTTCCCTTCCGTCAGGTTGATCGATCTTCGAAAGGGTGGTCTCCAGGTGCTGGTCGCGGACCGATATCGGCTTCACGTGTGTATCGGCCGGGGCGGCATGGGCGAGGTGTGGCAGGCCACCGACGAGGTCCTCGGCCGGGCCGTGGCCGTGAAGCTGATGCTGGCGAACGCGGCCGACCCCTCCGCGGGCGACCGGTTCCGCCTGGAGGCGCAGACCGCCGCCCGGCTGAGCCACCCGCACGTGGTGGGCGTCTTCGACTTCGGCACGTGGGACGGGAAGCTGTTCCTCGTCATGGAGCTGGTCGAGGGCGACAGCCTCGCCGGAAGCCCCTCCGACCCCCTGGTCCTGCCGCCCGAGCGGGTCGCCGTGGTCGCCGCGCACGCCGCCGCCGGGCTCGCGGCCGCGCACCGGCAGGGCGTGGTGCACCGGGACATCAAGCCGGGAAACCTGCTCATCGACGCCGAAGGGACGGTGAAGCTCGCCGACTTCGGCATCGCCCGCTTCGTCGACGATCCCTCCGCCGCACTCACGACGACCGGTCAGATCGTGGGCACCGGGCTCTACCTGGCGCCCGAGCGGGCCCTCGGGCAGCCCGCCTCGTCCGCCTCCGACGTGTACTCCCTGGGCTGCGTGCTCTACCAACTGCTGACCGGGAGACCCCCGTTCCGCGCGGACACCGCGACCGCCCTGCTGTACCAGCACATCGACACCCCGCCGACGCCGCCCGCGCACCTCGGGGTCGCGCTGCCGCCCGAGTTCGAGTCGTACCTGCTGAGCCTGCTCGCGAAGCAGCCGGAGCAGCGACCCTCCGCCCAGGCCATCGCCGACTGGTTCTCCTCCGGCGCCTGGCGCTCCTACCGGCAGGCCCCGCCCGCTCCCGCGCCGCACCGCCCCGCGCCGCTGCCCCGGCACGTGCCCGCCCCCACCCCGCCGCCGATGACCAGACCCGCCGCGCCCGTCTCCCGGCGCCGCGAGCGCCCGGCCGCCACCGGGGGGCTCGCGGAGCTCTCCCGGCGCCGCCCGCGCAAGACGGCCGCCGTGGCCGGCGGCATCGCCTTCGTGGTCTTCCTGATCATCGGCATGGTCTGGCTCTCCTGAGCCCCCGGAGCACGTCAGTACGCCCTCGGCGCCATCACCAGCGGGTCCCCCTCGTCCCCCGGGATCAGCAGACAGCGCGGTACTCCGGGGCCCGCGGCCACCCGTACGGTCACCGTCGTCGGCGGCTCGGTCGGCAGTCCGACCGGGAGGGCGACCTGCCGCTCGTGGCCGATCTCGACCCGGGCGGTCTCCTTGCCGTCGACGAGGACGTCGACGACCGCCGAGTGCCCCGTCTCCACGGTCACGGAGACCGAGTGCCCGAGGTGGTCGATGTGGAAGTGGTGCCGTCGTCCCATGGGTCACCTCCGTACCCACCAGAGTAGGTACGCCGCGGGCCTTCCGCCCCTCCCCGGCCCGGCGTGCGGGTCCCGGGGTCCGGTGGTCAGATGGATCCGGTACGCGTCCGAGCACACGTACACGTACACGCCCGCGCACACGTCCACCCACACGTCCGCGCCGAACGGAGCACCCCGCCCATGAGCGACACCCTCCCCCCGTTCGAGGACACCACCGACTTCGAGAACGCCGACCGGGGCTTCCTCGCCGCCCTCGTCCCCGGTACGGTCACGGACGCCGCCGGGCGGACCGTCTGGGACGGCGACGCCTACCGCTTCCTGGAGGCGGACCGCCCCGACACCGCGCACCCCGGCCTCTGGCGCCAGTCGCGGCTCTGCGCCCGGCAGGGGCTCTACGAGGTCACCGAGGGCATCTACCAGGTGCGGGGCCTCGACCTGTCGAACATGACGCTCGTCGAGGGCGAGCGCGGGGTCGTCGTCATCGACCCGCTGATCTCCACGGAGACCGCCGCAGCGGCGCTCGCGCTCTACCGGGAGCACCGCGGCGACCGCCCCGTCACCGGCCTGGTCCACACCCACTCGCACGGCGACCACTTCGGCGGCGCCCGGGGCGTCCTGCCCCACGGCACCGAGGAGGGCGTGCCGGTCCTCGCCCCGGCCGGCTTCCTGGAGCACGCCGTCAGCGAGAACGTGTACGCGGGCAACGCCATGACCCGCCGGGCGGCCTACATGTACGGGGCGAACCTGCCGAAGGCGCCGGACGCCCAGATCGGCGCCGGGCTCGGGCAGACGACGTCCACCGGCACCATCAGCCTGATCCCGCCGACCGTGGACGTCACGGAGACCGGCCAGGAGGAGACGGTCGACGGCGTGCGGATGGTCTTCCAGCTCACGCCGGGCACCGAGGCCCCGGCCGAGATGAACTTCCTCTTCCCCGATCGCCGCGCCCTGTGCCTGGCCGAGAACGCCACCCACACCCTGCACAACGTCCTGACCCTGCGCGGGGCGGTCGTCCGGGACGCCCGGATCTGGGCCGCGTACCTCGACGAGGCGATCGAGTACTTCCACGGGCGGTACGACGTCGCCTTCGCCTCCCACCACTGGCCGACCTGGGGCCACGACGAGGTGGTGCGGTTCCTGACCGAGCAGCGCGACCTCTACGCGTACCTGCACGACCAGACGCTGCGGCTGCTCAACGAGGGCCTCACCGGGCCGGAGATCGCCGAGACGATCGAACTGCCGCCGGCGCTCGCCCGCGCCTGGCACGCGCGCGGGTACTACGGCTCCCTGAGCCACAACGCGAAGGCGGTCTACCAGCGCTACCTGGGCTGGTTCGACGGCAACGCGGCCCACCTGTGGGAGCACCCGCCGGTCGAGCTCGCCAAGCGGTACGTGGCGGTGGCGGGCGGGCCCGCCGAGACCCTCGCCAAGGCACGCGCGTACGTGGAGGAGGGCGACCTGCGGTTCGCCGCGACCCTCCTGAACCACCTGGTCTTCGCCACCGCGCCGGAGGTTCCCGTCGGCGAGGAGCGGCCGGCGAGCGCGGTGCACGAGGAGGCCAAGGAGGTCCTCGCCGGGGTCTACGAGCGGCTGGGGCACGGCTCCGAGAACGGCCCCTGGCGGAACTTCTACCTCACTTCGGCGCAGGAGCTCCGGGAAGGGGCGGGGGGCGAGGTGATCGACACGACCAACCCGGAGATGGCGGCGGCCCTCACCGTCCCCATGCTGATCGACTCGATCGCCGTCGCGATCGACGGGCCGCGCGCCTGGGACGACGACCTGACCGTCGACCTGGTCCTGACGGACGACCCCGTGGGCGAGCGGCGGCGGCTCACCCTGCACAACGGCGCCCTCACCCACCGGGCGGTCGCCGAACCCCGGACGCCCGCCGGACTCACCATGACCCTGTCCAAGCAGCAGCTCCTCGGCCTGCTCGCCGGGCAGGGGCCCGGGGAGCTCGGGGTCGGGGTGAAGGGCGACCCCGCCCTGTTCGCCCGCCTCCTCTCGTACGTGACGAAGCCGGACCCGCTGTTCCCGATCGTCACCCCGTAACTACCCGACGGGGCCCCGGGAAGACGCCGGAGGTCCCTGAGAGGACCCTGAAAAGCTCCCGGGGAGGCCCTTAGGGCTCCTCCGAGAGGGCGAACAGGCCCAGGCGGGCGCCCTCTTCGCACGCCCGGCGCAGCTCCTCCGCGCCGAGCGCCTCCCGCAGGGCCCGCTCGCTGCGCCGTCGCGCCGTCGCGCTGGAGGCCGCCGGACGGTACGCCTCGCCGAAGACGGAGGACCGCAGCACGTCCACGGCGCCCAGGAGGTGGGCGGCGGAGACGGGCCTGCCGGTCGTGGTCCGCAACTCCGCGAGGAGCTCGGCCGCGCAGGACGCGCCCGCCGCCGAGCCGAGCGCCAGATGGCCGCGGAGCGCCCGCCGGGCGTGGTCGACGGCCCTCCCCCGCTCCCCGTCCCAGGCGAGGAGCTCGGCACGCGCGTGGTGCGCCCAGGCGTCGGCCCACAGGTCCCGACCCGCCCAGGCCCACCGCCCCGTCCGTTCGAGCGGCAGCCGGTCCAGGGCCTCCTGCGCTGCCTCCGGGTCGGTGCGGGCGAGGGCGAGCGCGAGCCCGGCCCAGCCCATCTCGCGGCCGGGGCCGAAGTCCGGGGGCTCCTCCGTCAGGGCCAGCGCCTCCCGGAACTCGGCCGCCGCCGCGCGCGTGCGCCCCTGGTGCAGGGCGGTGGAGCCGCGCAACTGGGCGAGCAGGCCCAGACACCGGTCGTCGCCGTCCCGTACGGCCGCCGCCCAGGCCTGGACGAGGAGCGGGTCGGCGTCCTCGGGGCGGCCCGACTCCAGCTCCAGGTGGGCGGCGAGCCACAGGGCGCGGGCCGGCGGCGGGCCCGGGTGCAGGGCGAGGGCGTGCCGCAGCCGGGTCCGGCCCTCGGCGACCCGACCGCAGGCCACCCACAGGAACCACAGGGAGACCGCGATCTCGACGGACGTGCCGGCCTCGGCGCTCGGGGACAGCGGCGCGTTCGTGGGGTCCATGGCGGCGGCCAGGTCGGGGAGTTCCCGCAGGGCGAGGTCGCGGGCGTCGAGCTGCCGGCCGCTCTGCCACCGGTCGGCGGCCCGCCGGGCGAGCCGGGCGCACCACCTGCGGTGGCGCAGGACGACGGACCGGCGGTCGCCGCGTTCGGTGAGCCTGCGGGCGCCCACCGCGCGCATGGGGTGCGGCATCCAGTAGCGGGGCGCGTCCTCCTCGCCGTCGAAGAGGTCGTCGACGGGCAGGAGCGCGAGGGGGGCGAGCCGGTCGAGGACCGCCGTGACCCGGGCCGGGGGGAGCGTGCCGGAGGCGCACACCTCGCGGACGGCGTCCCGGCCGAAGGTGCCCTCGAAGACGGAGAGCCGCTCCCACAGGAGCCGTTCCTCCGGGTCGCAGCGGTCGTATCCGCTCTCGGCGGCGGCGAGTTGGCCTGCGGTCACCGGTTCGCCCCACAGCAGCTCGGTCTCCGGGGGAGCCCCGGACCCGACGCCTCCGGCGCCCTCGGCGCCCCCGAGGCGCCCCGCGCCCCCGGTGTCCCCGATCCCCCCGGCGTTCCCCCTGTTCCCTCTGTTCCCGATGCTCCGGACGTGTCCGGTCGTGCCGACGGCCGGTGTTCCGGCCGGGCGACCGGACGGACGTCCGTTCCCCCGCAGGTGCCTCGTCATCCCCGCCCTTCCCTGCTCGTCCTGCTTACGCGCGCGTGGGGACGTCACGGTCGGCCGTGTCCGTGCGTTGTGCCCGACGTCATGGCGGAGGCCACCGTCAGGGGATTGAATGCACGTGCCCCGGTGCACATCCTGGGGCGCCCCGGAACCCATGGGAGGGGTTTTCCGGGGATCGGCCAAGGAGGCACATGGATACCGGGGAATCCGTCCTGGGAGAGGCGGATCTGGCGCTGATCCACGCACTGCAGATGGCTCCGCGCGCCAGTTGGACCCAGCTCTCGGCCGTCCTGGAGGCGAGCCCCGACACCCTCGCCCGGCGCTGGGAACACCTCAGCGGCAAGGGCTACGCCTGGAGTTCCCTGCTCGCCGCCCGGCGCGGCAAGGACGCCACCCTGTACGCGTGGGTGGAGCTGGAGTGCGTCGCCGGGGACATCGAGGCGACCGCGGGCGAGCTCTCGGAGGACCCCTGCACCCTCGGCGTCCACCAGGTGACCGGCGACGCCGACCTGGTGCTGCTCGTCGCCTCCCCCGACCTCTACGCCCTCGACGGCTACCTCGCCGGGCGGGTGCGGCGCCTGCCCGGGGTGGTCCGGTGCCGCGCGCAGGTCGTCACGCGGCTGCACAACCGCCCGTACCGGTCGCGGATCGACCAGCTCACCCCCGGGCAGGTCCAGCACCTCACGGAGCTGACGGGCGGGAAGCAACAGGGCAGGTCCCCCGCGCGCGCGTACCCGTACGTCACCGACCTGGACCGGCGGATCGTCGCGGAGCTGGCGGGGGACGCCCGCCGCAGCGCCGCCGAGCTCGCCCGGCAGTGCGGTACGAGCGAGTCGACGGTACGGCGCAGGCTGGACGTCCTGACGGCGGCCGGCGCGTTCCACCACCACTGCCTGCCCGCGCCGCGCTTCTCCGGGCGCCCGGTGTGGGCGCTGGTGACGGCGGACATCCCGCCCGTCGAGGTGCCGGAGGCGGTCGCCGCGCTCGGCCGGCTGCGCCAGACCCGGCTCGTCACCTCGGTCACCGGACCGCACAACCTGGCGCTCGCGATGTGGCTCCGTACCGTCGACGAGCTGCACGAGGTGACGGCGGCGCTCGTCCGGGCCGCGCCGGCGCTGCGGATCACGGGCACCTCGCTGTCGCTGCGCACGCACAAGATCGGGGCGCAGGTCCTCGGCCCGGACGGCCGCCGGACGCACCACGTGCGCCCGAGGGACACGGCCTGAGGCCGGGGAGCGGCCCGCCGGATCAGGCCGGGCGGCTCAGACCGGTCGCTCGGGTCGGCCGGCTCAGGCCGGGCGGGTCAGGCCGGGCAGGTCAGGCCGGGCAGGTCAGGCCGGGCGGGTCGCCTTGAGCGAGTACATCAGGGGGACGCGGGGGCGGTCCGCCGGGAAGCGGTAGTAGCCGTCCTCGTGCCGCTGGAGGGTGCCGTAGCGGGGGAAGAGCGAGACGTCGTGCTCGTGCAGGAAGTCGATCCGCAGGCCCGCCCGCGCGAGCGCCGTGACGACCTCGCCGACCGGGTGGACCCACTCCACGCTGCGGTTGTGGACGGTGGTGGCGTCGAGGTCGGCGTACGTGCCCGGGGTGGTGTCCACCCACGGGTCGCGGACGAAGTAGTCGTGCACGATCCGGCTGCCGGTCTCGTCGTCGAGCGAGTCGGTCAGCGGGTGGAACTCGGCCAGGTAGAGGAAGCCGCCGGGGGCGACGAGCGAGGCGGCGGTCTCCGCCCAGCGCTCGACGTCGGGCAGCCAGCACAGCGCCCCGCCGCCGGTGTAGACGACGTCGTACGAGCTGTCGGGGACGGCCTCGGCCGCGTCGTACACGTCGGCGGCGACGAAGGCGGCCCGGTCCTGCGTGAGGCCCAGGTCGGCGGCGAGCGCGCGGGCGGTCTCGACGGCCGGCTCGGAGAAGTCCAGGCCGACGACGTGGGCGGCGCCCCGCCGGGCCCAGGAGAGGGTGTCCAGGCCGATGTGGCATTGGAGGTGGAGCAGGGTCCGCCCGGTGACGTCCCCGACCTCCGCGAGCTCGAAGTCCCGCAGGGCGTCCTTGCCCGCGCGGAAGGCGTCGAGGTCGTAGAAGGAGCCGGCCGCGTGGATCGGGACGCGCTCGTCCCAGCGCGCCCGGTTGGCCTCGCGCCAGTCCTCGGGGGTCGGAGAGTACATGTCGGCGAGGTTATCCACAGGCTGCGGAGGACGCGACCCGGTTGTCCGCCGCCCGGAGCATGATGGGTGCCATGACTGAGAGCAAGAACGCCGAGAGTCCCGAGAACGCCGAGAGCCCCGACGTGCCCGTCTGGGAGCAGCGCTTCCGCGCGCCCCGCGTCTCCCTGCCCGAGTGGGCCGAGGAGGCGCCGGACCGCTCGCTGTTCGTGTCCAACGCGACGGGGACGTACGAGCTGTACGCGTGGGACCGGGCGACCGGGGAGCAGCGGCAGGTCACGGACCGGCCGAACGGCACGACGGACGGGACGCTGTCCCCGGACGGCGAGTGGGTCTGGTGGTTCGCGGACACCGACGGGGACGAGTTCGGGGTGTGGATGCGGCAGCCGTTCGCGGGCGGCGCGGACGAGCCGGCCGTGCCGGGCCTGGCCCCCTCCTACCCGGCGGGGCTCGCCATCGGCCGGGAGGGCACGGTCGTGGTGGGCCGCTCCACGGACGAGGAGGGCTCGACGGTCCACCTCGTACGGCCCGGGGCCGGCGCCCCGGTCGAGATCTACCGCCACCGGGAGTCGGCCGGGGTCGGCGACCTGTCGTACGACGGCTCGCTGGTCGCGGTCGAGCACACCGAGCACGGGGACGCGATGCACTCGGCGCTCCGGGTCCTGCGCGCCTCGGACGGGAGCGCGGTCGCGGAGCTCGACGACACCAAGGGCGGTACGGAGGAGCTGGGCCTCGCGGTCCTGGGCTTCGCCCCGGCCGCCGGGGACACCCGGCTGCTCGTCGGCCACCAGCGGCGCGGGCGCTGGGAGCCGATGCTCTGGGACGTGGCGACGGGCGCCGAGACCGATCTGCGGCTCGACCTGCCGGGCGACGTGTCGGCGGAGTGGTACCCGGACGGCTCGGGCCTGCTGATCGTGCACGGCTTCGAGGCCCGCAGCGAGCTGTGGCGGTACGAGATCGCCACCGGCGCCCTGGTGCGGGTGGAGACCCCGGCCGGTTCGGTGTCGAGCGCGACGGCCCGGCCGGACGGCAGCGTGGAGTACCTGTGGTCCTCGGCCGCCGAGCCGCCGGTGGTGCGCTCCACGGACGGCGGGATCGTCCTGGACCCGCCCGGCCCGAAGGCGCCGCCGTCGCTGCCGGTGGAGGACGTGTGGGTGGAGGGCCCCGGCGGCAGGGTCCACGCGCTCGTGCAGCGCCCGGCGGAGGGCGAGGGCCCGTTCCCGACGGTCTTCGAGGTGCACGGCGGCCCGGCCTGGCACGACAGCGACGCCTTCGCGTCGGGCCCGGCGGCCTGGCTGGACCACGGGTACGCGGTGGTGCGGGTCAACTACCGGGGCTCGACGGGGTACGGCCGGGAGTGGACGGACGCGCTGAAGCACCGGGTCGGTCTGATCGAGCTGGAGGACGTCGAGGCGGTCCGGGAGTGGGCGGTGACGAGCGGGCTCGCGGACCCGGAGCGGCTCGTCCTCTCCGGCGGCTCGTGGGGCGGCTACCTGACCCTCCTCGGGCTCGGCACCCGGCCGGACGCCTGGGCGGTCGGCCTCGCGGCGGTGCCGGTCGCGGACTACGTGACGGCGTACGAGGACGAGATGGAGGCCCTGAAGGCACTGGACCGCACCCTCCTGGGCGGCTCCCCGGAGGAGGTGCCCGAGCGGTACGCGGCCTCGTCGCCGCTGACGTACGTGGACGAGGTGAAGGCCCCGGTGCACATCTCGGCCGGCGTCAACGACCCGCGCTGCCCGATCCGCCAGATCGACAACTACGTCGACCGGCTGGCGGCCCGGGGCGCGGTCCACGAGGTGTACCGGTACGACGCGGGGCACGGCTCCCTGGTGGTGGAGGAGCGGATCAAGCAGGTCGCCCTGGACCTGGCGTTCGCCGCGAAGCACCTGGGGACCCGGCCGGTCTAGGGGGTGTCCGGCCTTGATCCGCCGGACGGGCCCCGGGCCCCGATCCGCCGGACAGGTCCTGGTCGGGCACCCGGGCGACGGGGGGTCGAGCGGACTTGCGTACCGTGGGGGGCGTGTACCGGTTCCTGAACACTCCCCGCTGGTGGGGGATCAACCTCTTCGTCCTCCTCGCGATCCCGTTCTGCGTCTTCATGGGGACCTGGCAGCTGGGCAAGTTCGAGGACCGCGTCGACTCCCACCAGGAGGCGGAGGAGCGGCCCGCCCCGAGCGCGGCGAAGGCCGAGCCGCTGGACGTGCTGCTCCCGGTGGACCAGGAGACCTCGGGCCGCACGGCCGAGGCGCGCGGCCGGTTCGGGGAGCAGTTCCTCGTGCCGGGCCGCGAGCTGGACGGCCGGACCGGCTCGTACGTCCTGACGATGCTGCGGACGGACGGCGGCCGGTCCCTGCCGGTGGTCCGGGGCTGGCTCCCCGAGGGCGGGCGGGCGCCCGCCCCGCCGTCCGGCGAGGTCACGGTGGTGGGCGCGCTCCAGGCCTCGGAGAACCAGGGGTCGAAGGGCGTGAACGCGGCGGGCGGGCTGCCCGAGGGGCAGCTCGGCATGATCAGCGCGGCGTCCCTGGTCAACGTGGTGACGGACGACGTCTACGACGCCTGGATCACCCTCGTGGACTCCCCCGCCGGGCTCACGCCGGTCCCGGCGGCGGCCGCCGCGGGCACGGGCCTGGACGCGAAGGCGTTCCAGAACCTCGGCTACACGGCGGAGTGGTTCGTCTTCGCCGGCTTCGTGCTCTTCATGTGGTTCCGGCTGGTGCGCCGCGAGGCGGAGGCCTCCCGGGACGCGGCGCTGGGCCTGTAGGGGCCGACGCCCGGACCGGGGCCGGTTCGGGGCCCGGGACCCGGCCGGGGCCGACCCCCGGAAAGGCCCTCAGGAGGCGCCGAGGAGGCCGGTGCGGTAGACCGTGCCGGAGCAGGCGTCGGGGACGACGGTCGACAGCGAGGGGCCGCCGCCCTCCGCGGTGTGGCTGACCACGACGCTGCCGTCCGCCGGTCCGCCGTCCTCCAGGAGAAGCTGGGCCGCCGGTCCGCCGTCGGCCGCCGGGCCCGGCTCCGGGCTGCCGCCGGTGCCGCCGGAGTCCGGGACCGTGCTGGGGTCGGGGGCGTCCGTCGGCTCGGTCGGGGCGGGCGTCGGGGGCGGTGTGGTCGGCGGTTCGACGGGGGTGGTCGGCGTCGGGGTGGGCGTGCCGCCGGTCGTCGGACAGGTCTCGCTCGGCACCCAGACGAACTTCACCTCGTAGGAGCCGTTCGGCTTCAGGAGGAGCCGGGAGGACTCCTGCGAGGGGTCGGGCAGTCCGCCGCCCGCGTCGCCGGAAGTGTGCCGGACCACCGAGACGCGTCCGGGGTCGGTCGCTCCCCGGGCCGCGAGGCCGACGGTGCCGGCGCCCTCCACGACACAGGGGGTGCCGGAGACGTTGACGACGCGGAAGCTGCCGTACACCTTGCCCTCGGCGTCGGGTCCGCCGGCCTGCGCGCCGCCGGAGCCGAGCCGGCCGGACGTGCAGCGGGCGATGCCGACGGCGTCCAGTGCGCCCTCCGGGACCGCGCCGGAGGCGTCTGCGTCGGGCCGCTCCGGCTTGCCGGAGGGGCCGTCGGCCGCGCCCTGCCCGCCGTCCCCGCTCGGGGAGACGCTGCTCGCGGGGGGCGTGGCACTCCGGCCGCCCTCGACGCCGGTCTCGGTGCCGGTGCCGCCCTGGGACTCCTCGCCGTGGCCGACGTTGACGGGGCTGGCGGTGGTGGTGCCCTCCGAGGAGGCGACGTGCACGAAGGCCGGGACGGCCGTTCCGATGAGGACCGCGGCGGCCGCGGCGCCCACGACGGCCTGCCGCTTGCGGGCGCGGCGGGCGGGCACGGCGCGGCGCAGGTGCTCCAGCGAACCGAGGGAGGGTTCCAGTCCTCCCACGGCGCCGTGGAGCATCCGCCGCAGCGCCAGCTCCTCGTCCCCGTCGCCCTCGCCGGGCCCGGGCTCGGTGTTCACCATGCGCTGTCCACTCAGATCGTCACGTTCGTCTCGGGCACGGGCTCCGGGGCCCCCGGCGACCTTACGGCCTCCGGCGCCCCCGTCGCCCCCGGTCTCCCCGTCACTCCGGGGCTCCGCCCCGCGTTCCCCGTGTCCCCCGCGTCCCTCGGGCTCCCCGGTCTCCTCGTGGTCATCGGCGTCCACCCCATGCCCCTCGGGCTCTCCGGCGTCCGCCCCGCGTCCCCCGGGCTCCCCGGGCTCCCCGGGCTCTCCGGCGTCCGCCCCGCGTCCCCCGGACTCTCCGGGCTCCCCGGGCTCTCCGGCGTCCGCCCCGCGTCCCCCGGACTCTCCGGACTCCCCGGGCTCCCCGGGCTCTCCGGAGGCCCCGGACGCGCGGCGTCCCCCGGGCTCCCCGGATCCGCCGTGCTCCTCGGCCTCCCCGCCGCCCCCGGCGCCCGCCCCGCGTTCCTCCGGCTCTCCGGAGTCCCCGGAGTCCCCGGACTCCCCGTGGTCCTCGGCGCGGTCGCCGGCCGGTGTGCCGGCCTCGGTGGTCTCGTGGCCCCCGGGGGCCACCGCGTCCTCGGCGGAGGCCCGCTCCTCGGGGGTCCTGCCCTTCTCTCCGCGCGCCCCGCTCACGACGTCGCTCCCATCGCGACGCGCAGGGCCGCCATGCCCCGCGAGCCGTACGCCTTCACCGAGCCCAGGGATATCCCCAGCGTCTCGGCGACCTGGACCTCGGTCATGTCCGCGAAGTACCGCAGGACGAGGACCTCGCGCTGGCGCCGCTGGAGCCCGCGCATCGCCTTGATCAGGTCCTCGCGCTCCAGCTGGTCGTACGCCCCCTCCTCCGCGCTCGCCATGTCCGGCATCGGCTTCGAGAGCAGCTTGAGGCCGAGGATGCGGCGGCGCAGCGCGGACCGGGAGAGGTTCACGACGGTCTGGCGCAGGTAGGCGAGCGTCTTCTCCGGCTCACGGACCCGCTTGCGGGCCGAGTGGACGCGGATGAACGCCTCCTGGACCACGTCCTCGCAGGAGGCCGTGTCGTCGAGGAGCAGCGCGGCGAGGCCGAGGAGCGACCGGTAGTGGGCGCGGTAGGTCTCGGTCAGGTGGTCGACGGTGGTGCCGACGGCCGGGGCGCCCTCGTCGCTCGTGCGGGGCGACGGAATGCCTGTCACCCGGGGAGGCCGGGAGTCGGTGGGCACGGGGGCGATCACCGGCATTCCGCCGAGGGCCCGCGGTCGCCGGAAGGGGGCGACGACGGGGCCGCGCGCGGGAACGGCGACGCCGCTCCGTGCGGGGAGCAACGCCGTGCCCCCGCGGCGCAGCGGGGCGATGGTCGCGATGTCGAGTACCTCTGCCACGCCTGTTGGACACGCCTACCCCCGGCAGGGTTGTACGCGCTCGCCGTCGTTTTCGACGGCGGGTTGTTCGTCCTCATGCGTAACCGTTCTCCCCCGATGCCCCGCTTTCACAGCGCGCCCGACGCCACACGCCCATGGGTGTCCACGGAGACGCGCCCCGCCCAACTACTGGTTGCAGCAAGGGGGAAGTGCATCGTCGTCCAGGACATCGTCGCAGTTCAAGGGATATCTGACGCCTTTTTGCTCACAGGTCGTTCACAGATCACACAAATCCATGACACGCGACTCCCCCCGGGCGGACGGCCGGAGCCGCCGCACGGGGGGAGTCGCGGAAGAACCGGGGCCGGAGCCCGGGCGGGGTCAGCGCCCGGTGCCCCCGTAGACCACGGCCTCGTCCGAGTCGCTGTCCAGGCCGAAGGCGGTGTGGACGGCGCGCACGGCCTCGTTGACGTCGTCGGCGCGGGTGACGACCGAGATGCGGATCTCGGAGGTCGAGATCAGCTCGATGTTCACGCCCGCGTCGGAGAGCGCCCGGAAGAAGTCCGCGGTGACGCCCGGGTTGGTCTTCATGCCGGCGCCGACCAGCGAGATCTTGCCGATCTGGTCGTCGTAGCGCAGCGAGTCGAAGCCGATCGCGCCCTTCGCCTTCTCCAGGGCGTCGATGGCCTTGCGGCCCTCGGCCTTGGGGAGGGTGAAGGAGATGTCCGTGAGGCCGGTGGAGGCGGCGGACACGTTCTGGACGATCATGTCGATGTTGATCTCGGCGTCCGCGACGGCGCGGAAGATGGCCGCGGCCTCGCCCGGCTTGTCCGGCACGCCGACGACGGTGATCTTCGCCTCGGAGGTGTCGTGGGCGACACCCGAGATGATGGCCTGCTCCACCTTGGAGTCCCCTGTCGGTTCGTTGCTGACCCACGTGCCCTGGAGTCCGGAGAAGGACGACCGGACGTGGATCGGGATGTTGTAACGGCGCGCGTACTCGACGCAGCGGTGCAGCAGCACCTTGGAGCCGGAGGCGGCGAGCTCCAGCATGTCCTCGAAGGAGATCCACTCGATCTTCTTCGCCTTCTTCACCACGCGCGGGTCGGCGGTGAACACGCCGTCGACGTCGGTGTAGATCTCGCAGACCTCGGCGTCGAGCGCGGCGGCCAGCGCGACGGCGGTCGTGTCCGAGCCGCCGCGGCCGAGCGTGGTGATGTCCTTCTTGTCCTGGGACACGCCCTGGAAGCCGGCGACGATGGCGATGTTGCCCTCGTCGAGGGCGGTGCGGATCCGGCCCGGCGTGACATCGATGATGCGCGCCTTGTTGTGGACCGAGTCGGTGATGACACCGGCCTGGCTGCCCGTGAACGACTGGGCCTCGTGGCCCAGGTTTTTGATCGCCATGGCCAGCAGGGCCATGGAGATCCGCTCCCCGGCGGTCAGCAGCATGTCGAATTCGCGGCCGGAAGGAATCGGGGATACCTGTCCGGCGAGATCGATCAGCTCGTCCGTCGTGTCGCCCATCGCGGAAACCACGACGACCACCTGGTGGCCGTTCTTCTTGGCGTCCACGATCCGCTTGGCGACGCGCTTGATGCCTTCGGCATCGGCAACGGAGGAGCCTCCGTACTTCTGCACGACAAGGCCCACGTGCGCTCCTCGCTCAGTCTGTGCCGCAGCCCGCGCTGCGATCGGCTCAGTCTAACGAGGGACTCGAAAACGCCTACGAGGTATCGCATGGTGAGACGAGTCGCTCAACAGGTGATCACCCGGCCGGAACGGACCGGAAAGCCGGGTCAGCTCTTCAGCGACCGCAGCCCCAGCGGCCCCGCGATCTCCTGGAGCATCACCCGGCCCGCCTCCTCCGCGAGGTCGTCCTCGCCCAGGTCCTCGTCGGTGTCGAGGCCGTCCAGGGCCGCGAGCGGCTGGTCGAGGCGGACGTGGGCGACGAGGGACTGGAGGGCGCGGAGGGTGGCCGAGGCGGTCGGGCCCCAGTTGGAGAAGTACGAGAACTGCCACCACCACAGGGCCTCGCTGGTCCGGCCCGCCCGGTAGTGGGCCAGGCCGTGGCTCAGGTCGGCGACGATGTCGGCCAGGTTGTCGGAGATCCGGGCCGGGACCGGGGCCTTGCGGGGCTCGTACGGGTCGAAGACCTCCGAGAAGACGTCGACCGGGTCCAGGAGGGCGGCGAACCGCTCGCGCAGGTCGTCCGCGTCCGGCTCCGGACCGGTGTCCGTCTCGTACCGCTCGTCCGGGAGGATGTCCTCGTGGGCGCCGAGCCGCCCGCCCGCCAGGAGGAGCTGGGAGACCTCCAGGAGCAGGAAGGGGACCGTGCTGCCCGGCTCGTCGCCCTTGGCCACCTCGGTGGTCGCGACGATGAAGCTCTCGATGGAGTCGGCGATCTGGACCGCGAAGTCGTCGGGGTCCTGCGTGACGGAGTGCAGTGTGGGGTCAGACATCGAGCTGCCTTCCTCGGAGCACCCACGCGTGGGCTAGGTCGTCATACATCCAGCAGCCTCCGGCCCTCGAAGGCGCGGCCCAGGGTCACCTCGTCGGCGTACTCCAGGTCGCCGCCGACCGGGAGGCCGCTCGCGAGCCGGGTGACCCGCAGGCCCATGGGCTTGATCATCCGCGCCAGGTACGTCGCGGTGGCCTCGCCCTCCAGGTTCGGATCGGTCGCGAGGATCAGCTCGGTGACCGCGCCGTCCGCGAGCCGCGCGAGCAGCTCGCGGATGCGCAGGTCGTCCGGGCCGACGCCCTCGATGGGGCTGATCGCGCCGCCGAGGACGTGGTAGCGGCCGCGGAACTCCCGCGTCCGCTCGATCGCCACGACGTCCTTGGGCTCCTCGACCACGCAGATGACGGACAGGTCCCGGCGCGGGTCCCGGCAGATGTTGCACTGCTCCTGCTGTGCCACGTTGCCGCAGACCGCGCAGAACCTGACCTTCTCCTTGACCTCCAGGAGCGCGTGCGCGAGCCGACGGACGTCCGTCGGCTCCGCCTGGAGGACGTGGAAGGCGATCCGCTGCGCGCTCTTGGGACCGACGCCGGGCAGCCTGCCCAGTTCGTCGATGAGGTCCTGAACCACGCCTTCGTACAACGGAACGCCCTTCTCGGGGTGCTTGATTCTTACGGTAGTGGCTGGGGCCGGGCCTTAGAAGCCCCGGGGGAACGGCGCCGCGGCCGAGGTCCCGAAAGCCGGGGCCTCAGAAGCCGAGGCCCGGCATGCCGCCCATGCCCTGGGCCAGCGGGCCCAGCTTGGCCTGCTGGAGCTGCTGCGCGTTGTCGTTGGCGGCCTGCACGGCGGCGACGATCAGGTCGGCCAGCGTCTCGGTGTCCTCCGGGTCGACCGCCTTGGGGTCGATCACCAGGCCGCGCAGCTCGCCGGAGCCGGTCACGGTCGCCCTGACCAGGCCGCCGCCCGCCTGTCCGTCGACCTCGGTCGCCGCGAGCTCCTCCTGGGCGCGGGCGAGGTCCTGCTGCATCTTCTGGGCCTGCTGGAGAAGCTGCTGCATGTTGGGCTGGCCACCACCGGGAATCACGGTCACTCCTGAGGGTCGGTGCGTCTGGTCGGTCCGTCCGGTCCATATGTCCGGTCGGTACGCCGAGCCTACGTGGTCCCCGCCCGCCCTGCCTCCATCACTCTTTCGAGTGAGAAACTGCGGGCTCCCCTACCTGATCAACACCCACTTGTGGGCGGAAATCCCGGGATTCCGGGCCCGTCGCCCTCCATTCGGCGGTAGGAAGGGCAGGCACCACGTGCACCGCACGTCACAGAAGGACACGAGCGACACGAGCAAGACGAGCGCCGAGCGGAACAGAGGCGCTGGGCCGAACAGAGGAGTCCCCCGGTGAGCCAGCAGCCGGAGATGCAGCCGCCGGGGCACCCCGGGGGAGACGTCCACCCCGAACCGACCGGTCGTCCCGGTCCGGCCGGCCGTGCCCCGTCCGGCCGCGACCTGACCGGCAGGGCCTTCCCCCTGGGGGACTGGGGCGAGCCCGCCGAGCGGCTCGACGAGCTGTACCGCTGGGTGGAGGCGAACGCGCTGCGCACCGCCGAGTGGTACCTGTCCGACCGGGTCTGGAAGCGCCGCGCCGCCCGCCTCCTGCGGATCGGCACCGCCGTCGGGGTGATCGCGGGCGCCGCGCTGCCGCTGCTCGACCTGACCGGGGTCGCGGCGGGCACGGCCGGCTGGGGCTACCTGTCGCTGCTGCTCGGCGCCGCCTGCCTGGCCTGCGACCGGTACTTCGGGGTGACGTCGGGCTGGATAAGGGACGTGGCGACGGCCCAGGCGGTGCAGCGGCGCCTCCAGGCGCTCCAGTTCGACTGGGCCTCGGAGAGCGTCCGGGAGGTCCTGGGGCCCACGGAGGGCACCGCCAGCGAGGCGGCCGAGCGCTGTCTCGGCGTGCTGCGCCGCTTCTCGGAGGACGTGACGGAGCTGGTACGGGCGGAGACCGCCGACTGGATGGTCGAGTTCCGCTCGGGCCCCGCGCCGCTCGCGCTCCAGTCGGTCGGCGTGGTGCCGTCCCGGCCGGAGAGCGTCCAGCCGCCCGGGGGCGGCCGCTTCCCGCTGCCGCCGGGCACCCGGCCGAACATGCCGCGCCAGCGGCCCCCGGAGGCCCGCTGAGGCCCCTCCGGGGGCGCCGGGCCCGAAGGGGTCAGCTCAGGATGATCATCGAGCCCTGGGCCAGGCTCCGGGTCGCCGCCGCGTGCAGCCCCAGCCACACGTGGCGCTCCCGGGCGAAGGGCCCCTGGTCGTACGGGCCGGGGCCGACGGCCGGCTCCTCCAGGGCGGTCGGCCGCTCCGGCGGCAGCGGGGCGGCCGGCGGGTTCGCCGGGTCGATGCCGATCGAGGGCGCCACGAACTGGAGCTCCCGCAGCAGCCCGTGCGAGGAGCCGAGCGGCCCGCCGCCCTCCAGGAGCTCGTCGCTGGCGAGCGGCACCGGGAAGTCGACCGGGACGTACGCGCCCGCGTGGTCGTAGTGCCAGACCAGGTGCGACTGCTGGGCGGTCGTCTCGAACATCTCCAGGAGCTGTTCGTAGTCCCCGCCGAGCTCGCCGACCGGCTCGACCGGCAGCCCGTGCACCTGGAGCAGGTAGGCGCGGCGCAGGAAGTGCAGGGCCTCGTAGTCGAAGCCGGCGACCGGGGCGACGTCGCCGGAGAGCCCCGGCATGTACGCGTAGACGGGCACGGTCGGCAGGCCCGAGGCGGTGAGGACGGCGTCGTAGGCGGCGATCTCTTCGGCGAAGGGGTTGTCGGGGCTGTGGCACAGCACGTCGACGAGGGGGACCAGCCACAGGTCACAGGCCAAGGGAGGCTCGCTCTCCGTCAGTTGCAGGGACGGCCAGGGTAGTCGGATCGTCCGACGACGCCCACCCGCTGAGGACCTGCCCCCGGAGCCGCCCCCTCAACCCGCCGGACCCGCCCGGGACGACAGCCGGGTCCCGCCGCTCAGGCCCCTCCCCGGCGCTCCGGGCGCTCAAGGCGGTCCGCCCACTCCAGCGCGTGCGCGTTGTACTCCCGTACGACCGTCACGGCCGCCTCCGCGTCGCCGCGGGTGATCGCGTCGACGAGGTCCACGTGCCCGCCCCACAGCCAGCCCGTCAGGTCCCGCTCGGAGCGCAGGTGGGGGACGGAGAAGGCCCAGGCCTGGACGCGGAGGCGGTGTAGGAAGTCCGCGAGGTGGTCGTTGGCGGCGATCAGGCGCCCCAGCTCGCGCCAGTAGCGGATGTCGTAGCCGACGAGGACGTCCAGGTCCCCGGCGCGGGCCGCGCGCGCGGCGGCCTCGCCCCGGCGGCGCACGGAGACGAGCGCGACCCCGATGCCGGGCTCGGGGGCCGGGGGCCGGGGCGGGAGGGCGGTGGCGCGGCGGCGGAAGACGCCCTCGACGACGAGCATCCGGGCCTCGACCATCCGCCGGTAGTCGTCCACGGAGTACTGGTGGACGCGGAAGCCGCGGTGCTGGTCGGAGTCGAGGAGCCCCTGCGCGCAGAGGTCCACGAGGGCCTCGCGGACGGGCGTGGCCGAGACGCCGTACTGCTCGGCGATCTGCTTGACGGTGAACTCCCGTCCGGCCTTGAGGCGTCCCGCGAGCACCTCGTCACGCAGCGCGTCCGCGATCTGCTGTCGCAGGGTGCTGCGGGTGACGCCTCCGCTCGCGGGCATGGTGGTGGGTCCCCTCCGTCCGGCTCCGGACACCCTAGTCCAGACGGAGGGAACCTCTCCGGTACGCGTTCGGGCGGTGGTCTAGACCGTGTGCTCGTCGGCCACCGAGAGGGCCGCGTCCAGGGCCGCGAGGCCCTCCTTGGCCTCCGCCTCGGAGACGTTGCAGGCGGGCACGGCGTGGGTGCGGTTCATGTTCACGAAGGGCCACAGGCCGTTCTTCTTCGCGGCGGCGGCGAAGGCGGCCATGGGCGCGTTGGCCTCGCCGGCCGCGTTGTACGGGACGAGCGGCTCGCGCGTCTCCTTGTTCCTGACCAGGTCGAGCGCCCAGAAGACGCCGAGGCCGCGGACCTCGCCGACCGACGGGTGGCGCTCGGCCAGCTCGCGCAGGCCGGGGCCGAGGACGGTCTCGCCGATGTGCGCGGCGTGCTCGACGACCTTCTCGTCCTCCATCACCCGGATGGTGGCGACGGCGGCGGCACAGGCCAGCGGGTGACCGGAGTAGGTCAGGCCGCCGGGGTACGGGCGCTTGTCGAAGGTGGCGGCGATCTCGGCGCTGATGGCGACGCCGCCGAGCGGCACGTAGCCGGAGTTCACGCCCTTGGCGAAGGTCATCAGGTCGGGCACGACGTCGTAGTGCTCGGCGGCGAACCACTTGCCGGTGCGGCCGAAGCCGGCCATGACCTCGTCGAGGACGAAGACGATGCCGTACCTGTCGCAGATCTCGCGCACACCGGCGAGGTAGCCGGGCGGCGGGGTCATGATGCCGGCGGTGCCGGGGACGGTCTCCAGGATGATCGCGGCGACGGTCGCCGGACCCTCGAAGGCGATCGTGTCCTCCAGGTGCTGGAGGGCCCGCGCGCACTCCTCCGCCTCGGTGGTGGCGTAGAAGGGCGAGCGGTAGAGGAACGGCGCCCAGAAGCGCACGACGCCCGCGGTGCCGTTGTCGGAGGCCCAGCGGCGCGGGTCGCCGGTCAGGTTGATCGCGGTGGAGGTGGCGCCGTGGTACGAGCGGTAGGCGGAGAGCACCTTCGTGCGGCCCGTGTGCAGACGGGCCATGCGGACGGCGTTCTCGACGGCCTCGGCGCCGCCGTTGGTGAAGAAGATCTTGTCCAGGTCGCCCGGGGTGCGCTCGGCGATGAGGCGTGCGGCCTCGGAGCGGACGTCCACGGCGAAGGCGGGCGCGAAGGTGGCGAGCTTCCCGGCCTGCTCCTGGATCGCGGCGACGACCCGGGGGTGCTGGTAGCCGATGTTGGTGTAGACGAGGCCGCTGGTGAAGTCGAGGTAGCGGTTCCCGTCGTAGTCCCAGAAGTACGAACCCTCGGCGCCGGCGACGGCGAGCGGGTCGATCAGGCCCTGGGCGGACCAGGAGTGGAACACGTGGGCGCGGTCGGCGGCCTTGACGGCGGCGCCGGCCTGCGGATCGGGTGCGGCATGAGGGGTCATGCGCCCGAGGGTAAGGAACCGCAGGTGGGAAGGGCCATGGCCATCTTGTCCACCGAGACCGGGAGGGACGCGACACGTTGTTCTCCCGACCTTCACTCTTGACAGTATCCTGTCGAAATGACAGTCTGCTGTCATGGCACACGAGAGCGGCACCCGCATCGTCCACCTCGCCGTCTACGACACCCTCGCGGACTGGGAGACCGGCCACGCCACGGCCTGGCTCGCCCGCGCGGGCCACACGATCAGGACCGTCGGCCCGGTCGCCGGCGAGCCCGTCACCACGATCGCCGGGATCCGGATCGTCCCCGACCTCGCGCTCGACGACC
Organism: Streptomyces sp. NPDC088915; assembly: GCF_044749825.1. NCBI lineage: Bacteria > Bacillati > Actinomycetota > Actinomycetes > Kitasatosporales > Streptomycetaceae > Streptomyces > Streptomyces sp. NPDC088915. The sequence continues at coordinate 548,167 of NZ_JBIVIR010000001.1, read as the reverse complement.
TGCGCCCCGAGGACAGCGCGCTGCTGATCCTGCCGGGGGCCGAGAAGTACGACGAGGGCGACGAGCTGGCCCCGTTCGCCGCGAAGGCCCGCGCCTTCCTCGACGCCGGGGTCCCGGTCGCCGCGATCTGCGGCGCGACGGCGGGCCTGGCCCGCGAGGGCCTGCTCGACGACCGCCGCCACACCAGCGCGGTCTCCTTCTACCTGGCCGCCACCGGCTACAAGGGCGCCGAGCACTACGTCGACGCGGACGCGGTGCGGGACGGCGACCTCATCACGGCGGGCCCGACCGAGCCCGTCGCCTTCGCACGCGAGGTCTTCGCCCGCCTCGGGGCGTACGAGGGGAAGCGGGACGCCTGGTTCCGCCTCTTCCACGACTCGGACCCGGCGGCCTTCGCCGAACTGAACGGATGAGCCGCGCGCAGCAGGACGCCCTGTCCCGCACCGCCCTGGGCGTCTTCCGGCTGAACGGCCAGTTCCTCGCCGTCTCGGAGAAGCTGGCCGAACCGGCGGGCCTCACCGCCGCCTGGTGGCAGGTCCTCGGGGCCGTCCTGCCCGAACCCCTGCCGGTCGCCGGGATCGCCCGCGTCATGGGCATCACCCGGCAGAGCGTCCAGCGGGTGGCCGACCTCCTCGTACGGGAGGGCCTGGCGTCCTACGAGCCGAACCCGGCCCACCGCCGCGCCAAGCTCCTCGCCCCCACCGACGCGGGCCGGGCGGCCGTCCGCCGCATCGACCCGGGCCACGCGGAACTCGCCGCGCTGCTCCTGCGGGAGCTGGGCGGGCAGGAGGCGTTCGACGAGACCGTACGGGTCCTGGAGCGGCTGTCGGCGGCGCTCGACGCGGTGGAGAGGGCGGGGCGCGACTCCTAGGCGGTCGCGTCCGGTTCGGGGAAGACGCAGAACTCGTTCCCCTCCGGATCGGCCATCACCCACCAGTCGATCTCGTGGTCGCGCGCCCGGAGCACGGTCGCGCCCATGGCCACGAGCCGGTCGGGATCTCCCCACACGTCGAGGTGCACGCGGTTCTTGACCGTCTTCCCCTCCGCCACCGGGTTGACCCAGATGAGCGGCCCGGCCCCCGCCCCGTCCACGAGGGGGACCGGCCACTCCCGCGGGCGCGTGCTCCCGTCGGCCATGGGACTGCGCGCGTAACCGATCGCCCGGCACCACCAGTCGGCCAGCGCCTGGTGGTCGACCGCGTCGATCGCGAGGTCCTTGAAGCGGGCCGGGGCGTCGTCTCCGTTTCTCATGCGTGCCATACAAGCACCGGCGGCCGGTTCACCAGTCGTTCCGGCAGGCGAGCAGCTCCGCGACGGCGCTCCGCAGGAGCAGCGGGTGCACGAACCGGCCGGGCCCCGTCGGCGGACACCGCCACGCGAGCGGCCAGGTCCGGCCGGTCAGCGCGGGCACCGGCACGTAGCTCACGTGCGCGGGCCCGGCACCGAACCGGGTCACCCCGCGCGGCCACGACTTGTGGGACGTCGTCCCCGGCGGCACCAGGAAGTAGACCCCGCGCCGCCCGTTCGCCTCGATGACGACCGGCCCCGGATCACCGCCGGTGAGCGTCTCCATCCAGTCGGCCAGCCGACGCCCGTCCTCGCCGTCCACTCGAACGGCGTCGAATTGTACGCCTGCCTTACGGAGTTGGAATCCGGAAACTGGAATCCAGTCGACGTTTACTTCCCGATTCTCTTCAATCACGGAGACATGCTCCCGCGCCGACGCTAGCGTTTTCCACGACTGCTGACGGTACGTCGGCATTCTGTCGACCTGCGTCAACGCAGCTCGAATGCAGTCGAATTGGGCGGGGAGCAATTGAGACCGGTTGAGACCGGTTGAGTTCGAATGGGGAGCACGATGGCCCGAGTGGAGAACAGGGAACCGGTGGGTCCGGCGGCGCGGATGGCGGCGTCGCTGGCCAAGAGAATGCGCGTGAAGAAAGGAATGACGCAGGAACAGCTCGGTACGGAGACGGGTTATACCGGCGCGGCGATCAGCGCGATGGAGCGGATGATCCAGCCGGTGAGCGACGAAATGCTGGCGCAGCTCGAACAGGCGCTGAGCAACGGGACGGGCATCTTCGAGGAGCTGCGGGAGCTCGTACGTCTGGAGAAACTGCCGGAGCAGTTCCGTGGGTACGCGCCGATCGAGCAGAAGGCGGTTTCTCTCTGGCTGTATGCCGACCATGTCGTTCACGGCCTCTTCCAGACGGAGGCGTACGCGCGGGCGCTGATCGCGGGCGGGTACCCGGAGCCGACGCCGGAACGGACCGAGGAACTGGTGGTCGGCCGGATGGCGCGGAAGGTGCTGTTCGACCGGAAGCCGGTGTGCGAGATCGAGCTGATCCTCGACGAGTCGGTACTGAAGCGCCCGATCGGGGACACAGAGGTCATGCGGGAGCAGCTGGAGTACTTGGCGGAGTGCGCGCGCAGGAGGAACGTGAACCTTCAGGTACTACCGCTGGACGCGGGTCTGAGCGGAGAGTACGCAGGTGACCGAGGAGAGCTGAACATCGTGGAGAGCTCGGCTCACGACCACGTGACCTTCCTGGAGATCCAGGGGGAGAGCCTGCTGATCACCGACCGGGCGAAGGTGAGTACGCACCGGCACCGGTATGCGAAGATCCGGGCACAAGCCCTGGATCCGCGCCGGTCGCTGGGCGTCATCGAGGAGTTGGCGGGAGTACGGAGATGAACGACACCCTGCAGTGGTTCAAGTCCAGCTACAGCGACAGCGGTGGCGGCAACTGCGTCGAGGTGGCCTTCACGTGGCGCAAGTCCTCGTACAGCGACGGTGGCGGCGGCAACTGCGTCGAGGTCGCCACCTGCACGCACGCCGTGCACCTGCGGGACTCCAAGCAGCACGACGACGGCCCCACGTTCGCCGTGGAGCCCGCCGCGTGGAGCGAGTTCGTCGCCTGGCAGAGCTGACGGCGTGGGTGGCTTCCTGTACGTGCTCGGCGCGGTGCTCATCGTCGTCGGCTGCCTCGCCCCGGTCCTGACGACCGGCAACTTCCTCGCCTGGTCCAAGGCCGGGAAGCTGCGTCGGCACGGCATAGAGGGCGAGGCGGTCTCCGTCCTCAACGACTGGATGGAGGGGAAGCCCCGGGTGCACTACCGGGTGTGCCTGCCCGACCCGGACGAGGACCGGCGTTTCTACGCGACCCAGTTGACGGAGCCGGACCCGGTCGGGACGACCTCCACGGTGGTCTACGACCGGCGCAGGCCCACCCGGGCGATGGTCGGGGCGATGGAGAAGGTCGACGCGACGCACCGCTCCGAGGGCGGGGTCGTCAAGTTCGTCACGGTCTTCGCGCTCTGCACGCTCCTGCCGGGATGCGCCCTCGTCGCCCTCTTCCCGTGACGCCGAGAGGGGCCGGTCCCGCTGTCGCCCGGACCGGCCCCTCCCCGACGTACCCGTGCGGACGTCAGCAGGACAGGTTCGCCCCGGTCGGGACGCCCAGGATCTGGGTGAACTGCTGGTACTTGGAGACCCGGCTCTGCACCTGGGCCGGGTTCTTCCCGTCGCACTCCAGCGAGCCGTTGATGGAGCGGATGGTCTGGCCGAAGCCCGCGCCGTTGACCATGGCGTTGTGGCCGGTCATCGTGCCGGGGCCGTTCTGGGTGTTCCAGTACCAGAGGCCGGTGGACATGGCGACGGCCGGGTCCTGCTCGACGCGCCAGGGGTTGTTCAGGAGGTCGATGCCGAGGGCGTCGCCGGCGGCCTTGTAGTTGAAGTTCCAGGAGAGCTGGATGGGCCCGCGGCCGTAGTACGCGGCCTGGCCGGCGGGGCAGCCGTAGGGCTGGCCGGAGTCGCAGTAGTGCGGGTAGTTGGCCGTGTTCTGCTCGACGATGTAGTAGAGCCCGGCGGTCTCGTGGGAGACGTTGGCGAGGAAGGCCGCGGCCTCCTGCTTCTTCACCGTGTCGCTGCCGGTGGTGGCGAAGGCCGGGTACGACTTGAGGGCGTTGACCAGGCCCGCGTACGTGTAGAACGGGTTCCGGTTCGGGAACATCTGGTTGAACTGGGCCTCGGAGACGACGAAGCCGTTGTTCTGGCCGCCGTCACCGCCGCCGCCGGTGCCGCAGGCGCCCTCGTCGCGCCAGACGTCCGAGGAGCCGGGACGCTCGTTCTGCGTCCACCACTTCGCGTACCAGTTGTGGCCGTTGTACGAGGCGGTCTTGCCGCCGGTGTAGACCGTGGAGGAGTTCCACGCCGCCACGCAGGCGGGGGCCGCCCCTGCCGAGGCCGCGGGGAGCAGTACGGCCAGGCCTACGGCCGTACAGAGCGCGACGAACAGGGTGAGCAGCTTACGGAGCATCGCTCGTCCTTCCGGGTGGGGGGATCCGGGATCGGGAAGGGCCAGCGAAGCGTGATTGGTCTGGACCTGTCAAGGTCTAGACCAGAAATCGTGACAGTGCCCGGCAAGCGGAAGGCCCGGGGCGGACGGAAGCCGTCCACCCCGGGCCCGTTGCTCAGGGCAACGCCCGGCTCTTTAGAACAGGTTGAAGTTCTGGAAGCCGGTGCCGATCTTGACGGCCTTCTTGAACGGGGCCGCCGCCGAGCCCGTGCCCGAGTAGCGGTACAGCTCGCCGTTCGGCTTGCGGGCGATCAGGTCCGTCGTGCCGTCGAGGTCGAGGTCGCCCACGGACAGGATGCGGTCGTACGCGCCCCAGCCGCCGCCGATCTTGGTGCGACCGGCGAAGGGGGCCTTGTAGTTGCCCGTGCCCTTGTACAGCCACAGGTAGCCGGACTTGTCCTTGGCGACGATGTCGGCCTTGCCGTCACCCGTCAGGTCGCCCTGGCCCGCGATCTGGTTGTAGGTGTTCCAGCCGCCGCCGACCTTGGTGCGGGCGGTCAGGCGGCCGTCCGGGTAGGAGAGGTAGCTCCACAGCACGCCGGCCTTGTCGACGCCGATGAGGTCGTACTCCTTGGCGCCGCCGATGCTGCCCGGCGAGAGGACCGTGGTGTAGGTGCCCCAGCCCGTGCCGACCTGCTTCTCGACGTAGTCCTCGCCGACGGCCGCGCTGAATTCCAGAACGCCGTTCTTGGAGAGGACCCAGCCGCCCTCGCTGATCCCGTCGTCGTCGTTGTCGACGTCGATCAGGTCGGCGATGCCGGTGGCGGGGATCTCGGTGTTCTCGGCGGGGTCGAAGCCGCCCCTGCCGTTGGGGAAGAAGAAGTGCAGCTCGCCGGTGCTCTTGCGGGTGCCGGTCATGATGAAGAGGGGCGCCGTGGGCGCGTCCTCGGCGCCGAACGCGCTCGCCTGCGGGGCGTGCTCGGCGTGGAACCGCTGGTTGGCCTCGGCGCGCGCCTGGCCGGCCCCGACGGGAGCGCCGGTGGCGAAGGCGGTGCCGGCGGCGGTCGCCGCGGCGACGGCGACGGCGGTGGCGACGAAGGCGCCCTTGAGCGCGCGACGGCCTCGGTTGATCTGCATGGAGATCCCCCCTGGGATGCTCATCGGATGGTGCTCGGACGCTCCGGGCGGTGTGTCGCCCGGAACGGTGTGGCGTGCGGTGCGTTCGGCGGTCCGGCACGCCCGGCGGGGCGGGGCATGCGATGCCCCGGGTGCTCGCCGGGCCGGATCCGCCGGGATGTGGATGTCGGAGGAGGGTGAAGTCCTGGGAGCCGGTGCCGGTCCCGACGGGCGTCGTGAGCGGGACCGTGGCGGCGGCTCACCGGCGTGCCGCGCGGGCCGCCGGGGTGGGGTCCCGGAGGAGGGGCGGAGATCCGGCCCTCCCCCGGGCGTGCCGCTCGCGTGCCCGGAGCGGCGGGTGGCTCAGAGCAGGTTGTAGTTCTGGAAGCCGGTGCCGATCTTGACGGCCTTCTTGAACGGGGCCGCGGCGTTGCCGGTGCCCGAGTAGCGGTACAGCTCGCCGTTCGGCTTGCGGGCGATCAGGTCCGTCGTGCCGTCGAGCTCCAGGTCACCGGCGGACAGGATGCGGTCGTACGCGCCCCAGCCGCCACCGATCTTGGTGCGACCGGCGAAGGGGGCCTTGTAGTTGCCCGTGCCCTTGTACAGCCACAGGTAGCCGGACTTGTCCTTGGCGACGATGTCGGCCTTGCCGTCACCGGTCAGGTCGCCGTAGCCGGCGATCTGGTTGTAGGCGTTCCAGCCGCCGCCGACCTTGGTGCGGGCGGTGACGCGGCCGTCGGAGTAGCCGAGGTAGCTCCACAGGACGCCGGACTTGTCGACCCCGAGGAGGTCGGCGTCCTTGGCGCCGCCGATGCTGCCCGGCGAGAGGACCGTGGTGTAGGTGCCCCAGCCCGTGCCGACCTGCTTCTCGTGGATGTCGAAGTCGTCGTCCCAGTTGTAGGTCAGCCGGCCGTCCTTGTAGAGGGCCCAGCTGCCGTGGTTGTCGTTGGCGGTGAAGATCCAGTCGGAGAACGCGGAGAAGCTGACGCCCGCGTCCTCGGCGCGGGCGAAGCCGCCCTTGAAGGTCGGGTCGAAGACCGTCAGGTTGGTGGTCTTCTTGTGGGTGCCGAACATCGGGAAGACGACCATGTCCTCCGGGCCGTCCTGCGCGTCGAACGCGCCGGCCCGCGGGGCCTCGGCGGCCTTGTGCTCGGCCGATGCCCTGGTGGCGGCCTCGGCTCCGGACGGAGCGCCGGAGGCGAAGGCCGTGCCGGCGGCGGTGGCCGCGGCGACGGTGACGGCGGTGGCTACGAGCGCTCCCCTGAGCGCGTGCCGACGTCGGTTGATGATCACGGGATGTCCCCCTGCGATGGTTCTCGTCGGCGGCGCGTGACGCGGGCCGCCGGTCGTGCGAAAGATTCTCATACGAGCAACACGGGACATACGGGAGATCCCCCGTCCCGGTGGTCACCCGCGTCACTCCGGTCGCCCGAGCCGCCGTCGTCACTCCGGCCTCTCGGGCACCGCTCACCACAGATCACGCTTCCGGGGGCGATCAGGCCCGTCCGGCCGCCGGACGTGAGGTGTCCGACGGACAGCGGTCGGCCGTCCACGTCCGAGCCGCCGGCCTTCGCGCGGCCCGCGAAGAGGGGCCCGCGGCGACGGCGGTCATGGGCGTCCCCTTGAGGGCACGCGGGTTTCGCTCGGTTCTCATGGATATCCCCCCCGGGATGTTCCCGATCGGCGGTGCGCGTGGCGACCGCCGTCACCTGAGACTCTCTCACAAAATCTTCGAAAAGGCGTTCCCGATTTCCTCTTCGACCCCGGGAGCCCCGGAGGCCTCCGGAGTCCCGGGGCGGTGGGGGCGCCGGGGGCAGGGGGGCGTCGGGACGCGCCGGGGCGCGCCGCTCAGTCGAACCGGATGTGCCGGAGCCCGGTCGCCGTCCGCCGCAGCCGCGCCCGCAGCGCGCCGCCGGTGTCGGGGGCGAGGGTCAGCCCGGCCGAGGCGGCGATGCGGTCCGCGACCCGCGGGACCGTGAGGCGGTCGGTGCGGACGTGCTCGGCGAACTCCTCGCCCCGCAGGCGGTCCAGGCACAGGTCGAGCTTCGAGACGGCGAAGCTCTCCCGCCGGAGCGGGGCGTCCTTCCCGCCGAGGACCCGCACCGCGTGCCCGAAGCCGCGCTCGCGCAGGCGGCGCAGGACCGTCGCGCGCTCGGCGAGGAGCGCGAAGTGCCGTACGTCGTGACCGGCCGCGCGCAGGCGTCCGACCGTCTCGTCGAAGGACCGGGGCTCCACGACCGTCATCGGCGCGATCACCACGCCCGGGTGCTTGCGGAGGGCCAGGTCCAGGACCTCGTACACCCCCTGCCGCCAGGCCGGGAGGTCCTGGAAGTCGCCCCGGAGCCCCGGGGGCGTCATGCGGTGCAGGCCGAAGCCGACGTGCTCGGGGTCGCAGACGACGCTTCCCGGCAGCCGCCTGCGCAGCTCGTACGCGGTCTGCGTCTTGCCCCCGCCGAAGGGTCCGTTGATCCAGATCAGCATTCCCGGAGCCTAGGACCCGTCCGGCGGCTCAGATCCGCATTCCCGGAGCCTAGGACCCGTCCGGCGGCTCAGATCCGCATTCCCGGAGCCCAGGACCCGTCCGGCCGCTCAGAACCGCATTCCCGGAACCCAGGACCCGTCCGGCGGCTCAGATCAGCAGCACGATCCGGCCCGGCCGGTGGCCCGCCTCCGCGCGGCGGTGGGCCTCGGCGGCGGAGGCCAGGGGGACGATGTCCGCCGTCCGGGTGGTCAGCTCGCGGGCGGCGACGCCGTCCAGGATCGCCTTCAGGCGGGCGGCGTCCGGGCGGGGACGGATCGCGGTGACGTCGATGTCCCGGACCCGGTCCGGCAGTTGCTCCCCGGAGGCCGAGACGAACGTCCCGCCGTCCCTGAGGGCGGGCAGCAGCGGGGCGCCGATGAGCGCCGCGTCCAGGACGGCCGCGACCCCCTCGGGGACGTGGGCGCGGACCTTGGCGACGACGTCCGCCGGGTCGCCGCGCGGGACCAGCTCCTCGGCCCCGAGCCGGAGCAGCTCGTGCCGGTCGTCCTCCTCGGCGAGGACGATCACCCGGTACCCCGCGGCCGCCGCGTGCTGGACGGCGAAGCGGCCCACCACCCCGCCGGCCCCGCTGACCAGGACCGGGGAGCCCCCGGGGAGGTCCAGGAGGTCGACGGCCTGGTAGGCCGCGAGGGCGGAGAGCGGCACCGAGGCGGCCGTGGTGAACTCCATGTCCTCGGGGATCGGCGCCAGCCACTCGGGGTCGGCCCGGATCACCTCCGCGTACGAGCCCTCGCCCGTCCCCTCCGTCACCCAGGGGATGAAGCCGGCCACCCGGGTGCCCTCGGGGAGGCCGGGGGCGGCGTCCAGGAGCACGCCCGCGAAGTCGAAGCCGAGGACGAAGGGCGGGGCCAGCTCGCCCAGGAAGGCGGCCCACCGCCCGGAGCGGATCCTCAGGTCCGCCTGGTGCACGGCGGCGGCCTTGAGCCGTACGCGCACCCGGCCCGGGACGTCACCGGCCTCCGGGTCGGGGCGGTTGGCGATCCTGAGGACCTCGGGTCCGCCGTAGGAGATCACTTCGACGACGCGCATGGGGTACTCCTGCACTGCTCGGTACTGCTCGTGTACTCCTCGTACGGAAGCCCCCTCGTGGCCATTACACAGAGGCTCCCCACCCCCGGCAACCGCTGATGACCCGCCCGGGGCCCGGCTCGCGGCCCGGCTCGCGGCGCGGCTCGCCGTCCGGCTTGCGGAAGGGAGAACTCCTGGTGACGGGCGGCGACGCCCCCCACGGAACCGCACACGCGTGCGTACCGTCGCGCGCATGGACTGGCTCACCTCCGAGAACCTCGTCGCCGTGGTCACCGCGCTCGTCGGCGTCCTCGTCTCGGTCGGCGTCGCCTGGTACCAGTGGTGGGTGCCGCGCCAGCGGCGGATCGGCTACCGCGTCCAGCTCGACACGGCCATCGGCGGCGCGGCGAGCGGCGCCGCCGCCAGCACCGGCACGGCCGTGCGGCGCGGCTACTTCGACGCCAGCCCCGGCCTGGAGGACGCCACCCTCGTCCTGCTCCGGATCGAGAACGACGGGGCCCTGGCCGTCACCACCGACCACTACACGGACGGGGACGACCAGGGGCTCACGGTGGAGTTCGAGGGGCGGCACGTGAAGGCGGTCGTCGTCACCGCCCCCGACCACCCCCGCCTCCTCAGCCACTTCCCCGACACCTGGACGGGCCCCGCCGAGGGCGCCACCAGCATCGCGCTGCCGAAGGTCCCCCTCAACCGGGGCTCCTCCTACAAGCTTCTCGTCCTGCTCGGCGGCGGCCCGATCGGCGGCGCGGTCAGGGTCGACGGCAGCCTCGCCGAGGGCCGCGTCCACCCCACCCGCAGCATCACCCCCGACGACAAGCCGCCCGTCTTCAGCCGGGCCGCGCTCTCCGTCACGGTCCTCCTCACCGCGTGCGTCGTCGCCCTCGCCGCGATCATCGTCCGCGAAGAGCCCCCGCCGCCGATCGGCTGTGCCCGGGGCACCCTCACGGTCACCGGCTCGACGGCCTTCGCCCCCGTCGCGGAGGAGCTCGCGAAGGAGTACGAGGAGGACTGCGCGGGCGCGACGGTGATCGTGGACACGCACGGCTCGACCACCGGCGTCCGGGCCCTGGACGCCGCCGGGAGGAAGGCGGCCGCGGCGAAGGAGGGCCCGCCCGCCGTCGTCGCGCTCTCCGACGGACACAAGCCGAACGGCCACCCGGAGCTGCGGGAGACCATGGTCGCCGTCTCCCTCTTCACCCTCGTCGTCCACGACGGGATACCCGTCGCCGACCTCGACCGGGAGCGGATCCAGGGCATCTACCGGGGCGACATCACCAACTGGAGCGCGCTCGGCGGCCCGAACCTGCCGATCCGGCTGGTGAGCCGGAACGCCGGCTCCGGCACCAGGGAGGTCTTCCAGCGCCGGGTCCTCGGCGAGAACGAACCGGGCAACTCCTCCCTCGACTGCGAGCACCGCGACGGCCCCCGGGCGAGGGTCACCCGCTGCGAACTCGACTCCACCGAACAGGTCCTGGACACCGTCGCCCGCCTCCCGGGAGCCATCGGCTACGGCGAACTGCGCGCGAGCGGCGCCGTGAAGGGCCTGCACCGGGTGGCGATCGACGGCCGCGACGCCGACGTCGACGCCCTGGGCACGTCCGGCTACCCGTACCGGGAGATCGAGTACGCCTACACCTGGGGCGAGCCGCCGGCCGACTCCCTGACGGCCAGTTTCCTCACCTACCTCACCCGGGGCGGCGGCCAGGACGTCGTCCGCGTCCACGGCCACCTGCCCTGCGCCACCCCGAAGGGGCTGCGGATCTGCGGGGAGGAGTGAGGCCCCCGGGGACGGGCGGGGCGGGCGGGGGCGCCGACGGAAAGGGCCCGCCGCCCCGGCGAACCGGGGGGCGGGCCCTCTCACGTACCCCTGTGGTTACAGGAACGAGTTGATCTCGATCGTCTCGGTGCGGCCGGGGCCGACGCCGATCGCGGAGATCGGGGCGCCCGACATCTCCTCCAGGGCCTTCACGTACGCCTGCGCGTTCTTCGGCAGGTCGGCGAAGGTCTTGGCCTTGGTAATGTCCTCGGACCAGCCCGGCAGCATCTCGTAGACCGGCTTCGCGTGGTGGAAGTCGGTCTGCGAGTAGGGCAGCTCCTCGACGCGCTTGCCGTCGATCTCGTACGCGACGCAGACCGGGATCTGCTCCCAGCCGGTGAGCACGTCGAGCTTGGTGAGGAAGAAGTCGGTCAGGCCGTTGACGCGGGTGGCGTAGCGGGCGATGACCGCGTCGAACCAGCCGCAGCGACGGTCGCGGCCGGTGGTGACGCCGCGCTCGCCGCCGATGCGGCGCAGGTCCTCGCCGTCCTGGTCGAACAGCTCGGTCGGGAACGGGCCGGCGCCGACGCGGGTCGTGTACGCCTTGAGGATGCCGATGACCCGGGAGATCTTCGTCGGGCCCACGCCGGTGCCGGTGCAGGCGCCGCCGGCGGTCGGGTTCGAGGAGGTGACGAAGGGGTACGTGCCGTGGTCGACGTCGAGCAGGGTGCCCTGGCCGCCCTCGAAGAGCACGACCTTGTCCTCGTCCAGCGCGTTGTTGAGGATCAGGGTGGTGTCGGCGACGAACGGCTTGATCTGCTCCGCGTACTGGAGCATCTCCTCGACGATCTGCTCGGCCTCGATGGCCCGCCGGTTGTACAGCTTGGCGAGGAGCTGGTTCTTCCCCTCCAGGGCCGCTTCGACCTTCTGGGTGAGGATCGACTCGTCGTACAGGTCCTGGACCCGGATGCCGACGCGGTTGATCTTGTCGGCGTAGGTCGGGCCGATGCCCCGGCCCGTGGTGCCGATCTTGCGCTTGCCGAGGAACCGTTCCGTCACCTTGTCGAGGGTGACGTTGTACGGGGTGATCAGGTGGGCGTTGCCGCTGATCAGGAGCTTCGACGTGTCGACGCCGCGCTCGTTCAGTCCGCTCAGCTCGGAGAGCAGGACCGCCGGGTCGACGACGACACCGTTTCCGATCACCGGGGTACACCCCGGCGAGAGGATTCCGGAAGGGAGAAGATGCAGCGCGTACTTTTGGTCGCCGACGACGACCGTGTGGCCGGCGTTGTTGCCGCCCTGGTAGCGCACCACATAGTCAACGGATCCACCGAGCAGGTCGGTGGCCTTTCCCTTGCCCTCGTCACCCCACTGAGCACCGAGCAGCACAAGTGCGGGCACAGGCGTACACCCCTTCCGGGTGGGGCATGTCCAAGGTCAGGGGGCGTACGCCGCCTCACCGGTGTGCCCCGGAATAGACGAAGCCCCTGGCGCAATAGCGCAAGGGGCTCTTGCACAAAGATGCTACCCGAGGAAGGACCGAGGTGTCGGATCACGACCAGCTGCTGGTCATCGTCGACCCGGTCGCCCGCCGAAGCGACGGCGAGTCCGTGCGGATCGCGAAGGATGTCCTGTCCGCCGGCGCGGAGGCGAAGATCTGCCTGCCGGACGGGCCGGAGGAATTCTCCCGGGCCCTGGCCCGGCGCGGCTCCCGGCGCCCCGTGCTGCTCGGGGACGACCACGCCCTGCTGCGCGCGGTGACCCTGCTGCACCGCGAGCGGGAGCTGGCCGAGGGGGCCCTCTCCCTGGTGCCGATCGGGGCCCCGGAGGCGGTGGAGGTGGCCCACGCGCTCGGCGTGCCGCGCTCCACGCCGGCGGCGGCGCGGGCGGCCCTGGACGGGGCGGTGCGCCGTCTGGACCTCCTGGTGGACGACAGCGACGGCGTCGTCCTCGGGGACCTCCTGGTCCCGGCCGTCCCAGCCCCGGCGCCGGCGGCCCCGTCGGTCTGGGGCACCTGCCGCTCCCTGGTCCGGACCCTGGTGCCCCCGGCGGTCCGTCTCCATCCCCTGCGGGTGGAGGCGGACGGCGTCCTGCTCGCGGACGTGGACGCCCCTCTGGAGGCCCTGACGGCCCGCTCGGTCGCCGGCGCGGCCGAGGTGACCGTCCACCCCCCGTCGTCCCCGCCGCGCCGCGCGACCGCCCACACCCTCACCGTCTCGGGCCCGGACTTCCGCTACCGCGCGGACGGCCGGCTGACGGGGCCGGTGCGGCGGCGGACGTGGACGGTGCGGGAGGGGGCGTGGGGGCTGAGGCTGCCGAGGGCGTGAGGTTTCCGGGGGCGGGCGGGGAGTCCCGTACGGGAGGCGGACAGCGTCACGGGCGGGGACACCGAGGGGGGTCGTGATGACGCGCGCGCTGGACACGGCGGGGACCGCCGAGGCGCTGGACCGGTACCGGGAGCGGGCCGGGCAGACACTGGCCGGGGGCGTCGTCGCGCTCGTCGGGGGCGTGGTCGTCGGGTTCCTGCCGGGGCCCGCGTGGACCGGTGACGTGGTCGCCTGGGCCGTCTGCCTCGGCGTCGTGTTCGCCTGCGTCGGCGCCGGGGCCCTGGTGACCGCCCGCAGGATGCGGGCCGTCCTGACCGCCGGGGAGTGGTCGGCGCACGCCGCCGTGCCGGTCGCGATCCCGATCCCTGTCCCGGTCCCGGTCCCGGCCGCCGTGACGCCCGTCGGGACCGCGTCCTCCCCGGCGTACGAACGGCTGGCCGCCCTGGCCGGGCGGCAGTCCGCGCCGGGGTCCCGCCGCCCCGAGGCGGACGTGCGGTCGGCGCCGTGGTGGCGGGTGCGGGGCCTGCGCCGGATCTCCGGCCTGAGCGAGGTGCTGGTCACGGCCGGTTCCTGCGCGTGCGCGGGCGGCCTCCTGCTGCTGCCCCTGGAAGGGTTCGAGCGCGCCTACCTCTTCGGACTGGGCGCCGTCTCCCTGCTCCTCCTGGTCTTCCGGACCTTCCGGTTCCTGACGGGCGGGGCCGGGGCCGCCCGGCTCCTGGTCAGGGCGGCGACCGCCCCCGTACCCGTCGTCCGCCGGTACGCGCTGCTGCACGACCCGCGCGACGACGTCCCCGTGCTCGTGCTCTTCCCTGCCCACGGCGGCCCGGACGACCTGCCGGAAGCGGTCCTGCCCCTCGTACCGCCCGGCCCGCAGAAGAAGCCCCGCCTCGGCCTGCCGCCGTCCTCCACCGGAACGGTCGACCTGCGCGGCTGGCTGGACCGCACGGACGACGGACAGCCGGTCGTCGTGCCGTGGATCGACGACCGCCCCCTGTGGCCGGCGGGCCCGTACCGGGAGACGGGCGCGGCGGAGGTCACGTCCCTCCTGGACCGGCTCGCGCCGCCACCGGCCCCCGCCCCGCGGACGCTCCCGTAACGGCCACCGGCCCCCTACCCGACGGCCGGGCTGCGGCGTTCGAGCAGGACGACGTCGCGCCAGGTCCCGTGGTGGCTCAGCACTGAGGACGGCCCCGTTCATAACTGCGTCCCGCCACCGGAGACAGGAGCCTCGCCACGCACTCCATACCGGCACCGGCCGGTACAGAGCCCGAGAAACGGTTCCTGCCCACCACTTCTCGCGGTGGGCAGGAACCGTTTCCGTCAAGCGGCAGTGATCTGCCAGGCGACCATACCTGTCGCTCCGGGAGTCGCGGTGATATCGATCGGCAATTCCGCCGGTGAATTCTGCACGCGCCGGCTCGCCGACGTTCCGTCACAGGAAATGGACTGTGCGGGATTTCCGCCGATTACCAGGTTCACGGTTCCCGTGCCGACACAGGCTACGGAGACTTCGTACGCCTTGCCCTTCTTGAGCGAGGAGCGGGTGTGCACGCCATCCCGCACCCGCTCCAGCCCGGATTCCACGAACTTCGGGTCGTCGGGCGAGATCGTCTCCAGTACGGCCTTGGCCCGGCTGCCCTGGGCTTCCTCCTCCCCCGGGGGAGAGGGCGTCGCCGTCGGCCTGCCCGTCGCCGACGGCGACGGAGTGCTCGGTGGTGCCGTGCCCTCACCGCTGCAGCCGGTCGCAAGGAAGGGCGCGAGGGCGAGGGCCGCTGCCACGGCCATCAACTTGCGCGGTGGCGTCATGAGCTCGTCTCCCAGTAGTTCCAGCCGACCTCCGAGGTGGGCAGCTTCGCGGTGCCGCTCTTGACGAGCTTCTTGCCGCACCGGTCGGCGCTGGTCTCGTACTTGGCCCACTTCACGGAGTACCCCCAGGAACCGTACTGGAGGTGGCCGTACTTGCCGCTGGTCACGTTCCTGCGGTACTCGTGCCCGACGCTGATGCCGACCTCGGTGCCGATCTTGGCCGAGATCGAGACCTTGGCCTTGGCGACGATGCCGCTGACCTCCACCTCACCGCCCACGCTGACTTCCCGCTGGACCTTCCCCGACTTCTCCACCTTGACCACCATGGTGCCCCCGGGCCCGTCCTTGAAGGACGTCCCCCCGAACTTGGCCGGCATGTGGACGGCGGTCTTCGAGGGGATCTCGATCCATGTGCGGCGCGGATTGTCGCACGCCTGCGTGCCGCTCTCGGAGTTGACCGGCACCTCCGGCAACTGCTCCAGCGAAGCGTCCTCCGCGGCGGCCTCCTGCACCGCCTCGGCCGACGTGTTCACGGACTCCGGCCCGCCGTCCTCCGCGTGCGCCGGGACCGCCACGCCACCCAGCAGAGCCAGAGCGAAAACCGGGACGACAGTCCCGCCCATCGTCAAACGCATGATTCCCCCATATGGAAACTTCTCCGGTCGCCGTTAGGTCAGTGAGGCGACCGCGTGCGACGAACATAGCCGTGTTCACGGAGGAGCAGGGGAACATGATCATTCTTCTGAGGAAGAATTGAGGTAGGCCGGTTTCGGCCACCGCCAACCCGTCCCGGCATACCGTAGCGTTCACCGCCATTGCGCCGATCTCGCTTCGTGAAGAAGGTTCATTTCCGGGCTTTTTGTCTGCATGGGCGGAGTGTGGGAGCGAGGAGACGGCGGGCCGGGGGCCCGACCGGGCGCTGCTGGTGGCCGTGTACTACGGGCGGCCTTACGACGCGGCAGCTCGCGCCGGCTCCGCGACCGGTGGCGGACGTCGACCGGTTGCGAATCCGGGAAGGACCGCGATCGCCGACGGCGCTCAGCTCGGCACCGGCCCGATCGTTCCGCACCGAAAGAGGAGCGGCCGCCCCTCCCGCGCGGCCAGGAGAAGGACAACGCCGAGCACCGAAGGGTGCGAGCCCGTGTCGAGCACACGTTTGCCCGGATAAATAACCGGAAGATCCTGCGCGACCGCCGTCGAAGAGGCGACGGCCTCCACCTCAAGCGGTCCTCACACCTCCACCACCAACTCCTCGAACCCCCTGATCACGTACCCCGCCTTCCGCACCGGCTCCGACACCAGCCGCATTCCCGGTGCCCGGCGCAGGAGTTCGTCGAAGAGGGTCGTCAGTTCCAGGCGGGCCAGGGGGGCGCCCAGGCAGTAGTGGATGCCCGCGCCGAAGGTGAGGTGGGGGTTGTCGGGGCGGGTGAGGTCGAGGGTGGCGGCCGTGGGACCGAAGCGGGAGGGGTCGCGGTTGGCCGAGCCGAGGAGGAGGGCCACCTCCGCGCCCCGGGGGATCAGCAGGCCGTCGAGTTCCATGTCGTCGAGGACCCAGCGCTCGAACATCTGGAGCGGGGTGTCGTAGCGCAGGAGTTCTTCCACAGCTGTGGACAAGTTTTCGAGGCGCGGGCGGACGCCCTCCTGGAGGAGGATCCGCCAGCCGTTGACCGTGGTGTTCACCGTCGCCTCGTGGCCCGCGTTCAGGAGCAGGACGCAGGTCGAGATCATCTCCT
The DNA here is from genome assembly GCF_044749825.1 of Streptomyces sp. NPDC088915. NCBI lineage: Bacteria > Bacillati > Actinomycetota > Actinomycetes > Kitasatosporales > Streptomycetaceae > Streptomyces > Streptomyces sp. NPDC088915. The sequence goes on along the minus strand of NZ_JBIVIR010000001.1, from coordinate 531,560 downwards.
GTTCCGTCAGCTCCGGGACGGCGAGGAGGGCCGTGATCAGGTCCTCCCCCGGAGCCCTGCGGCGTCTTCCGATCAGTTCGCGCAGGTAGTCCGAGAACTCGATCGACGCCTCCACCGCCCGCCCCGCCACCTCCTCCGACGGGTTCAGCTCGAACATCCCGCAGATCGCCGCCGACCAGGACCGCAGCCGGTGCCGCTCCTCGTCCTCCTCCGGGATCCCCAGCATCTCCGCGATCACCGCGACCGGCAGCGGTTCCGCCACCAGCGCCTGGAGGTCGCCGCCGCCCGCCGCCACCAGGTCACCGACCAGGCCGGCGGCCAGGCGCCGTACCGTCGGGGCCAGGTTCTCCACCGTCCTCGGCGTGAACGCCTTCGACACCAGGCGCCGGATGCGGGCGTGGTCCGCGCCCTCCAGGTCCAGGAGCCCGTGGTCGTTCAGGGTGTGGAAGGGCTCGTGCGCCGGGTCCGGCGCCTCCCGGCCGAACTCCTCGTGCGTGAAGCGGTGCGTGTACGTACGCCCCAGGCGCCGGTCCCGGAGCAGCGCCGAGACGTCCTCGTGGCGCGGGATCAGCCACTGGCGGGTCGGCTCGTGCCAGTGGGCGCGGCCCGCCGCCCGCAGCTCGGCGTAGACGGGGTAGGGGTCGGCGACGAACTCCGGGGACCAGGGGGCGTACGCGGTGGTGTCCATGGGCGGACGCTACCCACCGACCCGTACCAGCCCCGCCTCGTACGCGAACACCGCCGCCTGCGTCCGGTCCCGCAGCCCCAGCTTCACCAGGATCCGGCTCACGTGCGTCTTGATCGTGGACTCCGCGACGACCAGGTGGTCCGCGATCTCCGCGTTCGACAGGCCCTGCGCGATCAACACCAGGACCTCCGTCTCGCGCTCGGTCAGCTCCCCGATCTGCGCCATCGCCGGCGGGCGCGGCGACGCCCCCGGCGCCTTCGCGAACTCGGTGATCAGCCGCTTGGTGACCGTCGGCGCGAGCAGCGCCTCGCCCGCCGCGACGACCCGGACCCCGTCCGCGAGCTGCCGGGCCGAGGCGTCCTTGAGCAGGAAGCCGGAGGCCCCGGCCCGCAGCGCCTGGTACACGTACTCGTCCAGGTCGAACGTGGTCAGGACCAGCACCTTCGCGTCCGCGTCGGCCGCCACGATCTCCCGCGTGGCCTCGATGCCGTTCAGCTCCGGCATCCGGATGTCCATCAGGACCACGTCCGGGCGTAGGGCCGCGACCTGCGCGATCGCCTCCCGGCCGTTGACCGCCTCCCCGACGACCTCGATGTCCGGCATCGCGCCGAGCAGCACCGAGAAGCCCTCCCGGACCATCATCTGGTCGTCGACGATCAGCACCCGGATCACGACACGGCCTCCTCACGGCTCACGGGGACGAAGGCCGCCACCTCGTAGCCACCGTCCTCGGTCGCCCCGGCCGTCATCTCGCCCCCCAGCATCGTCACACGCTCCCGCATGCCCGTGATGCCGTGGCCCGCCCCCGGCGACGGCTTCACCAGGCCGCGCGCCGGGCCGTTGGCGATGCGCAGGCCCAGGCCGCCGAGCACGTACGACACCTCGACCTTCGCCGCCGCGCCCGGCGCGTGCCGCAGCACGTTCGACAGGGCCTCCTGGACGATCCGGTACGCGGACAGCTCCACGCCCTGCGGCAGCTCGCGCACCGCGCCGGTCACCGTCTTCTCCACGTCGAGACCGGCCTCCCGCACGTTGGCGACCAGCGCGTCCAGGTCGGCCAGGGTCGGCTGCGGGGCGTCGGGCGCCTCGTAGTCCTCGGCCCGGACGACCCCGAGGATCCGGCGCAGCTCGGTCAGGGCCGCCACCGCGTTCTCCCGGATCGTGAGGAAGGCCTGCTCCAGCTCCGGCGGCGGGTTCTCGACCCGGTACGGCGCGGCCTCCGCCTGGATGGCGACCACCGACATGTGGTGGGCGACGACGTCGTGCAGCTCGCGGGCGATGGTCGTGCGCTCTTCGAGGAGCGTCCGCTTCGAACGCTCCCGCGCGGTGACCGTCTGCTCGGCCGTGACCGCGCGATGGGCTTGGCGGCGGACCTGGAAGACGGTGACGGTGAGCAGGACGAGCGCCGAGACGAAGAGCATCGGGAAGGAGTTGGAGCCGCGTCCGATGCCGAGGAACACCTCGGTGAAGATGCAGAAGCCCGCCGTCACCACCCACATCCACGCCGCCGCGCGGGGCCGGGTGCGGGCGGCGACCACGGCGAGGACCACCAGGTGGGTGAAGAACGTCATCACCGACCAGGGCCAGCCGCCGTCGTAGTCGGTGGCGGCGCCGAGGAAGGGCGCGGAGCCGAGCGAGACCCAGAAGGCGAGGACCGGCCGGACCAGGGTGAGCAGGACGATCGCGGCCGGGGCGAAGGTGACCGCGAGTTGCAGCGGTATGAAGGAGGTCTCGGCCCGGTCGACCCCGCCGGTGAAGGCGATCAGGGCGCAGAGCGCGACGACCGCGTGCGGGAAGTATCCCGCACGCGCCCTTATCCGCTTCGGCAGGAAGCGGGCGATCTTGGCGTTCACCTGTACAGGTGACAGCGGGCGGTAGGCGAAGGCGTCGTCGAGGAGTTCCTGCCGCAGCCCGCCGAGAGCCTCCTGGGCGAAGCGGAACTCGGGGGCCCGGCTCGTCCCGGGGGTCTGTGTCTCAGTCACGCCGTTCACGGTACGGGGGCCGCCGGGGCGGGTCGTCCCGCTCCGTACGGATCCTTCCCCGTCCGTCCTGAGTACTACGGGGGCCCCGGGCTCCGTCACCAGGCCAGCTGGGCGATCTCCTCCGCCACCACCGCGCACGCGTCCGTCGCCGGGTCGATCGGCGGGAAGTGGCCGGTCTCCTCCAGGAGCGTCAGGCCGACCGACTCGCCCGCCCGCGCCGCCGCCTCCGCGTACGCGTCGGCCACGGCGTACGGCACGACCACGTCCTCGCGGCCCTGCACGACGGTGGTCGCGATCCCGGTCGGGAGGAGGACGGCCGGGTCGGCGGAGGCCGCGCGCTCCCCGTACGCCTCCGGCCCGCCGAGGAGCTCGGTGACCGCGCCGCCGCACACCCCCAGCTCGACCGCCCGCGCGAAGTGGGCGATCGGGGCGAGGGCGACGACCCCGCGCAGCGGCGGCGGCTCGGACAGCCGCCAGGGGGAACCGGCCGGCAGGACGTGCCGGGCGGCGGCCCACAGGGCCAGGTGCCCGCCGGCCGAGTGCCCGGTGAGCACGGTCCGGCCCGGGTCGGCCTGCGGCAGGTGCGCGGCGGCCAGCTCCGGTACGGCGTCCAGGGCGGCGGCCACGTCGTCGAAGGTCTCGGGCCAGCGCCCGGCGACCGGGGCCGTGCCGCCGCCGCGCCGGTACTCGACGCTGGCGACGGCGAAGCCGCGCCGGGCCAGGAAGTCCGCGAACGGCGACAGGTGCGCCCGGTCGTACGGCGCCCGCCAGGCGCCGCCGTGCAGGGCGACGACCAGCGGGGCCCGGACGCGCCCGTCGCGCGGGGCGTAGAAGTCGACCACCTGATCGGGGTGGTCGCCGTACGCCGCGGTGGCGTCCGGGGCGACGGCCGGGTGCGAGAAGGCCGACGCCTCTTCGGCGGCGTCGCGCGCGGCGGGATCCATGGCTGTTCCAACCTCTCGGGTACGGGGCCGAATTGGCCTGACCTGCGGGGACGGTACCAGGACCGGAGCCCCGCGGATCAGGTGATCATCGGACCGTGCGACCGGCCCCGGAACCACACCGGGGCCCCGCACCCGTCATGCGCCCAGCACCTCCGCCAGGACCCGCGCCGCGCGCTCCGCGTCCGCGAACCCGACGTACAGCGGCGTGAAGCCGAACCGCAGCACGTCCGGGCGGCGCAGGTCGCCCACGACCCCGCGGCGGATCAGCTCGGCCATCACCGCCGGGGCCCCGTCGCAGCGCAGCGCGACCTGGCTGCCGCGCTCGCCGTGCGCCTCCGGCGTGACCGACTCGACCCGGCCCCCGGGGACGTACGCCGCCACGCACTCCAGGAAGAAGTCCGTCAGGGCGAGGGACTTGGCCCGCACGTCATCGATCGCGACCCCGTCCCACACGTCGAGCGCCGCTTCGAGCGCGAGGAGGGAGAGGATGTCGGGGGTGCCGACCCGGCCCCGCACGGCGCCCGCCGCCGCCTCGTACCCGGGGGTCATGGCGAACGGGTCGGCGTGCGAGTTCCAGCCGGGCAGCGGCGAGTCGAAGGCGGCCTGGTGGCGCTCGGCGACGTACAGGTAGGCGGGCGAACCGGGGCCGCCGTTCAGGTACTTGTACGTGCAGCCGACGGCCAGGTCGACCCCGTGCGCGTCCAGGCCGACGGGCAGGGCGCCCGCGCTGTGGCACAGGTCCCAGACGGCGAGCGCGCCCGCCGCGTGCAGGGCGGCCGTGAGGCCGGGCAGGTCGTGGAGCCGGCCGCTGCGGTAGTCCACGTGGTTGACGAGGGCGGCGGCCGTGCGCGGGCCCGCCGCCTCCGCCATCGCGGCCGGTTCGAGGGGCACGATCCGGTGACCCGTCATCCGTGCGGCCGACCGCGCGATGTACCCGTCCGTGGGAAAGGTCGTGGCGTCCACCAGGATCTCGTCGCGTCCGTCGCCCGCCAGACGGGCGGCGGCGACGACCGCCTTGAAGACGTTCACGCTGGTCGAGTCGCCGACCACGACCTGCCCGGGGCCGGCGCCGACGATCGGCGCGATCCGCTCGCCGATCCGCTCGGGCGCGGTCCACCAGCCGGACTCGTCCCAGGAGCGGATGCGCAGCTCGCCCCACTCGCGGGTGATGACGTCGGCCATGCGGGCGGGGACGTGGGCGGGCAGCGCGCCGAGCGAGTTGCCGTCGAGGTAGACGGTGTCCGCGTCGAGGGCGAACTTCTCGCGGTGCCCGGCGAGGCCGTCGGCCGCGTCGAGGTCCCGGGCCCGGGTTTCGAGGTGGTCCTCGCGACGGCTCTTGAGGCGGTCCTTGAGCTGGTCCTTGAGGCGGCCCTTGAGGAGATCAGACATGGCTGCGGGCCGTCCAGAGCTCGGGGAACACGTTCTTCCGGGCCCGCTTCTCCAGCCAGGCCACGCCGGCCGAACCGCCGGTGCCGGTCTTGGCGCCCATCGCGCGCCGGGTCGCCACCAGGTGGTCGTTGCGCCAGCGCCAGACCAGCTCGGCCACGTCGCTCAGGGCCTCGCCGAGCCGGACCAGCTCGCCGTTCTGGTCGGGGTCCGCGTAGATCCCGGCCCAGACCGCCTCGACCTCGGGCGAGGGCTCGTACCGCTTCGCGAGGTCGCGGTTCAGGACGGCGGCCGGGACGGGCAGGCCGCGCCGGGCGAGCAGGCCGAGGACCTCGTCGTACAGGCTCGGCTCGTGGAGCGCCTTCTCCAGCTCGGCGTGGACGCGGGGCGCGCCCCGGTGCGGGACGAGCATGGACGCGGACTTGTCGCCGAGCAGGAACTCCATCCGCCGGTACATCGCGGACTGGAAGCCGGAGCCCTCGCCCAGCGAGCCCCGGTAGGAGTTGAACTGGGCGGGGGTGAGCTGGGCGAGCGGGTGCCAGGAGTGGTTGAGGGCCTCCAGCTCGCGCACGGAGCGCTTGAGGGCGTCCATCGCGACGGGGATCCGGTCCTCGCGCAGGGCGCGGCTCGCGGTCTCCCACTCGTGGACGATCACCGTGAACCACAGCTCCATGACCTGGGTGGTGACCAGGAAGACCATCTCGCCGGGGTCGTCCGAGCGGAGGTGCTGGAGGTGGGTGAGGACGTCCGCCTGGACGTAGTCCTCGTACGGCGTCGTGCCCGCGAAGTCGAGGTGCGGGGCGTCGGCGGCCGCGTCGGACCCGGAGGCACCGGAAGCCCCGGAAGCCCCGGAAGAGGCTTCGGAGGCACCGGAAGCGGGTCCGGAGGTGTCGGGGTCGGGAGAGACCCCGGAGGCATCGGGAGAACCCGGGAAGGTGGACATCTCTGTCTCCTCGGTACGTTCTACCGGGTAGCGGTCCGCTCGCACCGTGCGGCACCTCGTGCGGCACGGGAGCTCCGGTCCCCTCGGGAGGCGCGCTCCGTCGCACGCCGTCCCAACGGCATCATGGCACGATCGGCCCCGTGATGTAGCTCCCGTCTTCGTCATACGGATAAGCGTTCGAAACGCAGCCGTCCAGGCCCTTGATCTGCTGCATCATCGCGGGCGCGGGCTTTCCGGGCCCCGGGCAGGCCATGTGCTCCCGGATGCCGATCTCGTGGCCGACCTCGTGGTTGATGATCAGGTGCCGGTACTCGGCGGGCTCCCCCGTGAAGGTCGGCGAGCCGAGCATCCACCGCCGGAGGTTCACGACGACGCCCTCGGTGGTCTCGCAGTTCAGCTCGCCGCCGGTGTCCAGGCCCTCGCGCAGGCAGAGCGCGTCCGCCGTGTCGGGGGTGGCGATCCGGATGACGAAGTCGGCGGCCTCGCCCTCGGAGACGAGCTGGAAGCGGCCCCGGCCGTGGGCGGCCCAGCCGCGCGGATGGGCCAGGATCCGCTGGATCTCGGCGGCCGCCCCGTCCGCCCGGAGGTCGATGCCGTCCTCGACCTGGACCCGGTAGCGGCGCAGGACGCCGCTCTCGCCGGTGGGGGCGCCGGAGGCCCCCGCGGTGGTGAAGGTCCCGGGGCCGGACTTCGGCACGGCGGACCTGTCCGGGCCGGTCCCGGGCTCCGGAGCCGGCTTCGACGCCGATTTCGGCTTCGTCGTGGGCGTCGGCGTCGGCGTCGGTGCCGGCGCGGACGTGGGCGCCCGTTCCGGTCGTGACGCCCGTGTCGGCGGCGCGGCCGGTTCCGCCGTGGCGGGCCGGGTGGCGGGCGGGGCGGTCGCCGGTTCCGTACCGACGGCCTCGGGGCCGGGCGCGGGCAGGGCGGGGGCGGCCCGGCCGTCGGTCGCCCCGCCGTTGAAGTGGGCGAGGGCCGCGCCGCCGCCGAGGGCGAGGGACGCCAGGAGCAGGGCGGGGAGGACGAGCCGGCGTACGGGACCGCGTCCGCCCCCGCCCCGTCGGCGGCTCTGCGCCCGTCGCCGTCCTGCGGGTGCGGCACGTTTGCCCACGACAGACTTCTCCCCTGCTTCGGCCGGTGTGGGGGAAGAGGAAGTGGGGCCTCGGTACCGGCGTTCGTCGGTGCTGTGGTCCCGGGATCGTAACCGGGCTCGTTCGAACAGACCCGAAAAACACGGGGTCGGTTCCGAAAAGGCGTGCGGCTTCGGAGAAACGGCGGGGCGGCGGCCGTTCGACGGCCGCCGCCCCGGGGGATCCGCCGGTGTCAGCCGAGCGTCTCCGCCGCCGTCTCCGAGGAGTCGCGCAGGAAGGTCGTGCAGCGCTCGTACTCCTCCTTCTCGCCGATCTCGCCGGCCGCCCGGGCCAGGGCGTGCAGCGCGCGCAGGAAGCCGCGGTTCGGCTCGTGCTCCCACGGGACCGGGCCGTGGCCCTTCCAGCCGCTGCGGCGCAGGGCGTCCAGGCCCCGGTGGTAGCCGGTGCGGGCGTAGGCGTACGACTCGACGACCCGGCCGCCCTCGAAGGCGTCGTCGGCGAGGCGCGCCCAGGCGAGCGAGGAGGTCGGGTACTTCGCGGCGACCTCCGCCGGGGCCGTGCCGCTCGCGAGCAGCTCGCGCGGACCCGGTTCGTCGGGCAGGTGGGTGGGGGCGGGTCCCCCAAGGAGGTTCTCGTGGATGGCCATGGGCCCAGTCTGCCTCAGTGCGGGGACCCCGGACCGCCCCCGGGTCGGTGCCGGGTGGCGCCCCGGCCGCCCGGGTCGAGGGGCGGGGCCTGCACCCCGCAGTGCACCCGGCACTCGGGATGGCAACGGGCCTCCGCACCGGCGCCCGCACCGGCCCCGGAACCGGCCTCCGCACCGGCCTCGGCGCCGGCCTCGGCGCCGGCCTCCGCTCCGGTCCCGGAACCCGCGCCCGCACCCTCACCGGCCCCGGCAACCGCCGCCGCCCCCACCCCCGCCCCCCGCATCGTCGTCCAGGCCAGGACCGCGCCCGCCACCAGGATCCCCGCGCACATCGGCATCGCGCGCCGGAAGGTCTCCCCGAACTCGGCCGCCGAGCGGTACGCCTCCGGGCCCATCCCGGCCAGCATCGGCAGCGCGGCCACCGCGAGCAGTCCGGCCGCCCGGGCCGCCGCGTTGTTGATCCCGCTCGCCAGGCCCGCCCGGGCCACGTCCACCGAGGCGAGGACGGTCGCGGTCAGCGGGGCGACCAGGGCCGTCATGCCGAGCCCGAGCACGAGCAGGGCGGGCAGCACGTCCCGTACGTACGAGGCGTCCTCCCCCACCCGCAGCATCAGCAGCATCCCGGCGGCGCACAGCAGCGGCCCGACCGTGAGCGGGATCCGGGGGCCGATCCGCTCTCCAAGCTCCCCGGACTTCGCCGAGAGGAGCAGCATGAGCACGGTCGTCGGCAGCAGGGCCGTACCGGCGGCGAGCGCCGAGTAGCCGGAGACCACCTGGAGCTGGAGGGCCGCCAGGAAGAAGAAACCGCCGAAAGCGGCGTACACGCAGAGGGTGACCAGGTTGACGGCCGTGAAGGTCTTCGAGCGGAAGACCGACGGCGGCGCCATCGCCGCCTCTCCCCGGCGCCGCTCCACCCCCACGAAGCAGGCCCCGACCACGATCCCGGCCGCCCCCGCCCACCAGGCCGAGCCGATCAGCGCGTACGTCACGAGCGCGAGCGCCGCCGCGCCCAGGACCGCGCCGAGCACGTCGAAGCGGCCGTGCGCGGCCTCGTCCCGCGACTCCGGCACGTGCCGGAGGGCGACCGGCACGCAGACGAGGGCCAGTGGCACATTGAGCAGGAACACCCACCGCCAGCCCGGTCCGTCCACCAGCCAGCCGCCGACGAACGGTCCGATCGCCGCGCCCACCCCGCCGAAGCCCGACCAGAGCCCGACGGCCCTGGCCCGGTCGTCCTCGTGGAAGCTCGCCTGGATCAGCGCGAGCGAGCCGGGCGTGAGCAGCGCCCCGCCCACGCCCTGGAGGGCGCGGGCCGCGATCAGGACCCCAGCGTTCGGGGCGAGGCCGCAGAGCAGCGAGGCGGCGGCGAACCACACCACCCCGGTCACGAAGACCCGGCGCCGCCCGAACCGGTCGCCGAGCGATCCGCCGAGCAGGATGAGTCCGGCCAGGGTCAGCATGTAGGCGTTGACGGTCCACTGGAGGACGGCCAGGTCGGCGCCGAGGTCCTCGCCGATGTGCGGCAGGGCGACGTTGACGACGGTGGAGTCGAGCAGCGCCATCCCGGAGCCCAGGACGGTGGTGAAGACGATCCACCGCCCGGTCCCGGAGGCCATCCGCACGTCCCGCTCGCCCCGCCCGCCCCCGCCTGCCGTACCCGCCGTACCCGCCATATCCGCATGGTCCCGCGAAACGCGCCGTCGCGCGCCCGCGCGGAGCGGTCTCAGGCGGTCCGCAGCCGGCTCGCCGTCCTGACCAGGGCCTCCACGCCCCGCTCCGCCTTCTTCCGGGGGCAGCCCACGTTCAGCCGGACGAAGCCCGGCGTGCCGTACGTCCCGCCCGGCATGATCGCGACCTTCTCCGCCGTCACCAGCTCCTCCTGGAGCCGGGTCTCCTCGATCCCGAGGGGCCGCAGGTCGATCCAGGCCAGGTAACCGGCCTGCGGGGGCTCCCAGACCACCCCGGGGAGGCCCTCGGCCAGCCGCTCCCGGACCAGCTCCATCGTGCCCGCGACGTAGCCGCGCAGCTCGTCCAGCCAGGCCGCGCCGTGCCGGTACGCGGCGATGTGGGCGGTCAGCGAGAGCACGGCGGGCGAGGCGAGCCCCTCGCCGGTCTCCATGCGCCGCACGAACGCCTCCCGCTCGTCGGGGTCGCCCACGATCCCGTACGAGCCGGAGAGCGCGGGGAAGTTGAAGGCCTTGGTGCCCGAGGTGACCAGCGCCCAGCGGCGCCCCCGGCCGCGCTCGGCGATCCGGGTCCACGGCACGTGCCGGTGGCCCTCGCCGGTCAGGTCCGCGTGGATCTCGTCGCTGACGACGCTCACGCCGTGCCGCTCGGCCAGCTCCGCGAAGGCGGTCAGCTCCCCCTCCGTCCACACCCGGCCGGTCGGGTTGTGCGGGGAGCAGAGCAGCAGCATCCGGCTGTCCGGCCGGGCCAGCTCGCGCTCCAGGGCCTCCGCGTCCCCGACCGGGACCCCGCGCAGCTCGCGCCCGAGCCCGGTCACGGCCTTGCGGAAGCCGTCGTACGTGGGGGTGTGGACGACCACGCCGTCACCGGGCGCGGTCCACATCCGCAGGAGCTGCGAGAGCTGGTTGAGCACGGAGGGCGCGTACACCAGGGAGTCCGGGTCGATCGCGGTGTCGTACCGGCTCGCGTACCAGTGGCGTATCGCCTCGCGGAAGTCGCCGAGCCGCCAGTCCGTGTAGCCGAAGACCCCGTGGTCGACGCGCTCGCGGAGGGCGGCGAGGACCTCCGGCGGGGAGGCGAAGTCCATGTCGGAGATGGTGAAGGGCAGCAGGTCGGACACGCCGAAGCGGTCCGCGATCCCGTCCCACTGGACGGACCAGGTCCCGCGCCGGTCGATCTCCCGGTCGAAGTCGTACATCAGGCCCTCTCACCCCTCTCGTCGGCACGCGAAGGGCCCGCCACCCCGGGAAGCGGGGTGCCGGGCCCTTCGCCCTTCACACGCTTACTTCAGCTTGGTGCCGGTCGAGCGCAGCGCGGCGCACGCCTCGGTCACGCGGGCGGCCATGCCCGCCTCGGCCAGCTTGCCCCAGGTGCGCGGGTCGTAGGTGGACTTCTTGCCGACCTCGCCGTCGACCTTCAGGACGCCGTCGTAGTTGCGGAACATGTGGTCCACGACCGGACGGGTGAAGGCGTACTGGGTGTCGGTGTCGAGGTTCATCTTCACGACGCCGTTCTCCAGGGCGGTGGCGATCTCCTCGGCCGTGGAGCCCGAGCCGCCGTGGAAGACGAAGTCGAACGGGTCGGCCTTGCCGAACTTCGCGGCGACGCCGGCCTGGAGGTCCTTGAGCAGCTCGGGGCGGAGCACGACGTTGCCCGGCTTGTAGACGCCGTGCACGTTGCCGAAGGACGCGGCGAGCAGGTAGCGGCCCTTCTCGCCCAGGCCCAGGGCCTCGGCCGTACGGATGGCGTCGTCGACGGTGGTGTACAGCTCGTCGTTGATCTCGTGGGTGACGCCGTCCTCCTCGCCGCCGGTCGGGGTGATCTCGACCTCAAGGATGATCTTGGCGGCGGCGGCCTTCGCGAGCAGCTCCTGGCCGATGGCCAGGTTGTCCGCGAGGGTCTCGGCGGAGCCGTCCCACATGTGCGACTGGAACAGCGGGTTGTCGCCCCGGGCGACGCGCTCGGCGGAGACGTCGAGCAGCGGACGGACGTAGCCGTCCAGCTTGTCCTTCGGGCAGTGGTCGGTGTGCAGGGCGACCGTGATGTCGTACTTCGCGGCGACGATGTGCGCGAACTCGGCCAGGGCGACGGCGCCCGTGACCATGTCCTTGCTGTACTGACCGCCCAGGAACTCGGCACCGCCGGTCGAGATCTGGATGATGCCGTCGCTCTCGGCCTCCGCGAAGCCGCGCAGGGCAGCGTGCAGGGTCTGGGACGAGGTCACGTTGATGGCCGGGTAGGCGAACTTGCCTGCCTTCGCCCGGTCGAGCATCTCGTTGTAGACCTCGGGGGTTGCGATGGGCATTCGTCCGCTCCTTGTGATGTGCGGGGTGTGTGCTGTTGCTGTCCCTGACCTGGGGGCGACGTCATCGTCGCCCCCATCCTTCCAGACTCTCGTGCGGGCTCCCATGGGCCCGGCACGCCGAGGGGCGGGGTGTTTCACGTGAAACACCCCGCCCCTGACAGAAAGTGCAGGTCAGAGCCGTTCTACCCCCGACCCGGGACCTACGTCACGACTTCGCGGCAGTTACGCCAGGCCGAGGTCGCCCAGCTGGTAGCCGGTGAGGTACGGCAGCCCCGCCCCGGCGATGGCACCGGAGGCGCCCCGGTCCACGATCGTCGCCACGGCGACGACCTCGCCGCCCGCCTCGCGGACGGCCTCGACGGCGGTCAGCGGCGAGCCGCCGGTGGTCGAGGTGTCCTCGACGACGAGGCAGCGGCGGCCCTTGACGTCCGTGCCCTCGATGCGGCGCTGCATGCCGTGCGCCTTCTGCGCCTTCCGCACGACGAAGGCGTCCAGGCGCTGCCCGCGCGCGGCGGAGGCGTGCAGCATCGAGGTGGCGACCGGGTCGGCGCCCAGGGTCAGACCGCCGACGCAGTCGAAGTCCAGGTCGGCCGTGAGGTCGAGCATGACCTGCCCCACCAGCGGGGCGGCCTCGCCGTCCAGCGTGATCCGGCGCAGGTCGATGTAGTAGTCGGCTTCCAGACCCGAGGAGAGGGTCACCTTGCCGTGCACCACGGCCTTGTCCTTGATCTGCTGGAGCAGCTCAGCGCGTACGTCAGTCATGGCCACGAGCTTAAGGGGCCCGCTGGTCAGAGGCGGCGCCAGCTCCAGGTGCTCTCGACCTCCAGGGGGTCGATCGGGGTGACCAGGCGCGGGTGGGTGTTGAGGCCGTTCGGGGGACCCGACTGCGGCTCGACGCAGACCGCCTCCGCCTGCTCGTCGTAGAGCACGACCCACTCGGCGCGGCTGGTGACCTTCAGCTCCAGCTCCTCCGGCCAGGTGAGGGTCACGTCGACGCCGTCGGGCATGCCGAAGCAGTCGTCCCAGGGGCCGGGGAGGGGGTCGATGCGGCGGCCGGTGGGGAGGTGGTCCGCGCCGCGCTCCTCCTGCCAGGCGGGCGCGAAGTCGACCCGTACGTCCTGACCGCCCCGCCCGAGGTTGCGCAGGAACCAGGGGTGCCAGCCGGCCTGGGCCGGGAACGAGTCGTCATAGGCCTCGACGCCGAAGCGGAGCGTGAGGGAGTCCTCGGCCAGCTCGAAGACCTGGGTGACCCGGCCGCCGTACGGCCAGGGGTCGCCGAGCTCGCAGACGAACACGGCCTCGGTCGCGGAGGTGCGGGCGGTCTTCCAGGCGAGGTCACGGACGGTGCCGTGGATGGCGTGCGGGGGCGCGTTGACCGGGAGCTGATGGGTGGTGGCGCCGTTGCGGAAACGGCCGTTCTCGGTCCGCCCGCACCAGGGCACCATCGGGAAGCTTCCGTACCGCTCGCCCTGGCGCAGCACCTCGGTGCCGCCGATGCGCAGGCCCTCGATCCGGCAGCCGTTGTCGGGGTTGATGGTCAACTCGGCGTCGCCCGCCGTCAGTCGCGTCTGCATGCTCACGCTTCGACCCTAAGCCCGTGGAGCACGGAACGCGGCCGACCGTTTCGGCGGCGCCGCTGAGCGGGTTCTCAGCGGCGGCGCCGCAGGGCCCGGCCCACGACGACGGCGGAGGCGAGCGCGAGGGCCGCGGCCGGGGCGATCCAGCGCAGGGTGGCCCCGGCGCTGATCGTCTCCGGGGCGGGGACGGGGGCGTACCGGCCGCGCGGCGGGGCGTGGTCGACCTCCTCGGCGCTCCGGCCGATCATGGTCCGGCGCGCGTGGGCGGCCTCGGCGGCGGGCTGCGGGGCGGGGAACTCGACCGGCACGTCCCCGAAGCCCTCGTCGGCGAGGGGGTCGAGGGCGGGGGGCGGCACCGGCGCGTCGAAGACGGAGTCGCGGTCGCCGGGCTCCTCCACGCCGTCGTCGACCCCGTCGTTGTCGTCGAGACGGTCGCCGTCGAGGCCTTCGCCGTCGAGTACGCCGGGTGTGTCGAGTACGCCGGGTGTGTCGGGCACGTCGGGCACGTCAGGTGCGCCGAGTACGGGATCGGTACCGGCGACGGGGGCCGCACCGGCACCCGCGCCCTCCCCCGCCTCCCCCACCAGCGCCTCCACGAACCGGTCGAGCAGGCGGGCGCCCGTCGCGGCCCGGGTCCCGTCCGTCTCGTCGGCCAGCCGGCCGGTCGCCGACAGGGCGCCCGTGAAGCTCAGGTTCGTGCCCTCGGCCACCGGGGTGAGGACCACGGTGAGCGACAGCTCCGCCCCGCCCTTGCCCCGGGCCTCGACGCCCTCGCCCTCGTAGGTGATGGCGCCGTCCCGCTCGACGATCCGCAGCGCGCCCCGGTAGGTGATGGTGTGGCCGCCGATCCGGACCTTGAGCCGGCCTCCGAGGGGGTCCCCCTCCGCGTCGGCGTCGCGCTGGAGACCGGGCACGCAGCGCACCACGCGGGCCGGGTCCGTGAGCGTCGCGCGCAGGGCCTCGGCCGGTACCGGGACGAACACCTCATGCTCCATGGGAGCCGAGCCTACTCAGACCGGGGCCCCGCGTCGCCTGTTCGCCCCGCACCGGAGGCCCCTCGCCCCTCGGTCGCCGTACCGCGGGCGCTCCCGCCCCTCAGTCGCCGTACCGCGGGTGCACCAGCGTCGAGGAGGGCGGCGCCTGGGCGCCCCGGGACCGTTCGGCGCGGCGGGCGTCGGCCGCCAGGGCGTCCGCGTCGAGCGAGCGCGGCCGGGGCCCGTCGGGGGCGAGGCCGAGGACGGGCGGCCGGTCGCCCGGGACGGCCAGGAGGAAGCCCCAGTCGCAGGGCCCCGGCCCCGTACCGGCGGCGCGGTCGGCGCGGTCGGGGCCCGCGGCGAAACCGGGGGCGCGGCCGCCCGCGCTGTAGGGCCGGGTCGCGAAGCCGGCGGCGCGCAGGGTGGAGTCGACCGTCCAGTAGGTGTGGGGCCGGTCGGTGACCGAGCCGGCGTGGACGGCGAACCGCCCGGACCGGTCGAGGACCCGGGCCACGAGCCCGTAGAACTCCTCCGAGTACAGCTTGGTGCTGGGGGTGATCCCGGGGTCGGGCAGGTCGGAGATGACCACGTCGTAACGTTCCCGCACCCGGTCGGCGGCGCCCCGCAGCCAGTGGAAGGCGTCCTCGTGGACCACCCGGACGCGCGGGTCGCGGAACGCCCGCCCGTTGAGCCGGGCGAGTGCCGGATCGGTGCGGGCGAGGCGGACGACCCCGGGGTCGAGCTCCACGACGGTCACGGACCGGACGCCGGGGTGGTGCAGCACCTCGCGGACGGCCATCCCGTCCCCGCCGCCGACGACGAGGACGCGCGCGTGCGGGCCGTTCATCGCGGGGTGGACGAGCGCTTCGTGGTAGCGGTACTCGTCCTCGCCGGAGACCCGGAGCCGGCCGTCGAGGAAGAGGTCGGGCGGCCCCTCCGGGCCCCCGGTGACCACGACCTCCTGGAGGTCGGTGTGGACGGCGACCCGCACGTGCTCCCCGTACACGGCCCGGCGCGCGGCCTGTTCGAAGTCGTCGACGAGGACGGTCGCGGTGGCGAGGACGGCCAGGACGCCCAGGTTCACGGCGAGGAGCAGGGCCCGGGAGCGGGCGGTCAGGTCGCGGCGGAACACCCACAGGACGAGCCCGCCGCCCGCGACGGCGTTCACCGCGCCGGTGACGAGCGCGCCGGTGAGCTGGCCGAGCCAGGGGAGCAGAAGGAACGGGAAGGCGAGGCCGCCGACCAGCGCGCCGACGTAGTCGGCGGCGAAGAGGTCGGCGACCGTCCCGGCCGCGTCGTCCTGCTCCCCGGGCGCCCCCTTCCGTCCGGTCCGCTGTATCAGCGACATCAGGAGGGGGATCTCCGCGCCGATGAGGACCCCGATCGCGAGCGAGAACGCCACGACCACGTACCGCGACTCGCCGAACCAGGCGAAGGCCGCGTACAGCACCATCGCCGAGCAGCCGCCGACCAGCGCGAGCGCGGCCTCGACCAGGCCGAAGCCGACGGCGGCGCGACAGCGCAGCCGCTTGGCGAGGAGCGAGCCGAGACCCATCGCGAACACCATCACGGAGAGCACGACGGAGGCCTGGGTGACCGAGTCCCCGATCAGGTACGAGGAGAGCGCCACCAGTTCGAGCTCGTAGACCAGGCCGCAGGCGGCGCAGACGAAGACCACCGCGAGGACCGGGAACCGCACCGCCTCGCGCGGCCGGGCGGGCCGCCGCGCGGGCGCCCGCCGCACCCGCTCCTGGGGTCGCATGGTCACGGTCGGCTCGATCATGCAGTAACGCTACGTCACGGCCCGAGCGCCCCTCGTCACCCGCACGGGTGCACACGGGGCTTTCGGGGGGCGCATCAGAGTGCGGCGGGCATACGCGCGCCGACCCTGGTCCTGGTCGCCACCAACTGCCCCTCCTGCGGGTAGGCGTGCCAGGTGCGCCACCGCACCTGTCCCTCGTGGCGCTGGGCCAGGAGGGCGGTGAAGGCGTGCGGGGAGCCGGGGAAGGTGCCGGCGAGTCCGTGGGGATGGTCGGCGACGAGCGCGAGCAACTCCTGGGCGCGGCCCGCGAAGGAGCCGTCCGAGAGCGTCTCGACGCGCGCGGCGAATTCGTACTCCCAGCCGCCGACGCGCTTGGAGACGCCGAGCGGGAGGGGGGTGCTGCTGCCGGGCATGCACGCCACGGTCTCCGAGCAGGTGCGTCCCTCCTCCTCCAGGAGGACCTGGTGGGAGGCGCCGAGCAGCCTCAACTGGATTTTGGCGCCGGAGAGTTCGAGGTCGAGGACGGCGAGGGCGGGCAGCGGCTCGCGCCCGAGCGCCCAGGCCAGGTCGGCCGCGCGCGTGTCGGTGTAGGAGGTCTTCAGGGTGGTGAGCATGGGTCGGCTCCGCAAACACGGTTTGACGGGTGGGCCGGGGGCGCCCCGGTGAAGGATTTCAACGGGAGTGGGGAATCGCCGGCTCGGGTCCACACACGGTCCGAGGGCTGTCTCTGTCAGGAGCGAGAGAACCACGGACGCCGGACGACTCGCAGCGTTTTTACCCAACTTGCCGTGGTTTCCAACCCCTTCGGGGACCCCACAGTTCACTTGTTCAACCGGAATCGGCCGCCGGGGCGCACGCCGGCGGACGGCCCCGTGTGCTCGCGACGGCCGCCGGCCGAAAACCGGCGGCCTCCGTCCGCCCGCGTGCTCGTACCGGCGGGCCGCCGACACCCCCGTGGCCGGCGGCCCGCCCGCTCAACTGCCGCCGCAGCCGCCACCCCCGCAGCTCGATCCGCCGCCCCCGCAGGAGCTGCCGGAACCGCAGGAGCTGCTCGATCCGCAGGAGCTGCCGATCCAGCTGCCGCCGCTGTCACTGCCGCTGCCGCCGCTCTTCCGCCGGCCGCTCCGCTTCCCGCTCCCGGAGCGGGCGGCCGCGACGCGGTACGCGGTGAGGGCCTTGCGGATGGCCGCGCGCCGGGCGGCGGCCGCGCGCCGCTTCTCGGCGGTGGTGACGAGGCCGATGACGACGACGGCCGCCACCACGAGGAAGGTGCCGATGAGTGCCATGAGTACTGCCCCCGTTCTTCTGTGCGAGGGGGATTCCCAGGCCGTTCCCGGCCCAAAGCACACTTGAGCAAGTCCAGAGGTTGGGCCCAGGATGGCGGGCATGACACGACCGCCGCTCAACCGCCGCCTCGCCGAGTTCGGTACGACGATCTTCGCCGAGATGTCCGCACTCGCCGCCAGGACCGGGGCGATCAACCTCGGCCAGGGCTTCCCCGACACCGACGGCCCGGAGGAGGTCCGGGAGGCGGCGGTGCGCGCCCTGCGGGAGGGCCGGGGCAACCAGTACCCGCCGGGCCCGGGCGTCCCCGAGCTGCGGACGGCGATCGCGGACCACCAGCGCCGCTTCTACGACCTGACCTTCGACCCGGACACGGACGTCCTGGTCACCGCGGGCGCGACGGAGGCGATCGCGGCGGCCATGCTCGCTTTGCTGGAGCCCGGTGACGAGGTGATCGCCTTCGAGCCCTTCTACGACTCCTACGCGGCCTGCATCGCCATGGCCGGCGCGAAGCGCGTCCCCCTCACCCTGCGGGCCCCGTCCTTCCGCCCGGACCTGGACGAGCTGCGGTCCAAGATCACCCCGCGCACCCGCCTGCTGCTCCTCAACACCCCGCACAACCCGACCGGAACGGTCCTCACCACCGAGGAGCAGAGCGCCATCGCCGCGCTCGCCGTCGAACACGACCTGCTCGTCGTCACCGACGAGGTGTACGAGCACCTGACCTTCGACGGCGCCGCCCACGTCCCGATCGCGACGTTCCCCGGGATGCGCGAGCGCACCGTCTCCATCTCCTCCGCCGGCAAGACCTTCTCCTTCACCGGATGGAAGGTCGGCTGGGTCACGGCGGACGGCCCGCTCCTCTCCGCGGTCCGGACCGCCAAGCAGTACCTGACGTACGTCAGCGCGGGCCCCTTCCAGTACGCGATCGCCGAGGCGCTCCGCCTGCCGGACGCGTACTTCGACGGCTTCCGCGCCGACCTGCGACGCAAGCGCGACCTGCTCGGCGACGGCCTGCGTGCGGCCGGCTTCGAGGTCCACCAGCCGGAGGGCACGTACTTCGTCACCGCCGACGTCACCCCCTTCGGCGAGAAGGACGCCTACGCCTTCTGCCGCGCCCTCCCCGAACGCTGCGGCGTCGTCGCCATCCCCAACTCCGTCTTCTACGACGACCCCGACGCCGGCCGTACCCAGGTCCGCTTCACCTTTTGCAAACGGGACGACGTCCTCACCGAGGCCGTCGGCCGCCTGCAGCGCCTGGCGTCCTCGACCTGACTCTTCGTCCCGAGCAGAGGTCCGGCAGGGCCCGCGACATATCGGCACAGCGCCCAGCACCGCAAGTTCGTCTCATCATATGAGACGCGGCAGGGTGTGGCAACGAGGCGTCATGGCCACTGACCGCCACCCCGAGGCATTGATCACCGCCCGCCAGGCGCACACCATGAACCCCACAGGCACCACGGCGGGGTGCGCAGAAGCCTGCCGCGCCTCGCCGCTCCACACGTCTCGGGGGGACACCACCATGAGCAAGACCCTGCGCACACGCGTACTCGTCGTCACCACCGGCCTGCTGCTGGCCGCACAGGCCACCGTCGCCGGCCACGCCCTCGCGGCGCCGACGGTGGCCCCGGCCATCACGGCTGTCGCGGCCGCCGCGCCGGCCACCACCGCTCCCTCGGTGGTGAACGCGCCGGGCGACGACAACGGCTGGTGGTAGCCGCGGCCGTGGGCGTGAACGTCGCGATCGTCGGCTTCGGCGTGGCGGGACGCCAGCATGCCGAGGCCCTGGCCGGGACCACCGAGTTCCGGGTCACCGCCGTGGTCGAGGCCGACGACGCCCTGGCCACCGGCTCGCTGCGGCGCGTGCCCTCCTGGGGCGCGGTGCTCGCCGACCCCGAGGTCGACCTGGTGGGCCTCTGCCTCCCGCCCGGCGGACGGGCCGACCTGGCCCTCGAAGCCCTGCGGGCGGGCAAGGCCGTCCTCCTCGAAGCACCTCCCGCGCTCTCCGAGCACGAGGTCGACCGGATGGTCTCGGTCGCGGAGCAGGCGGGCCGGCCCATCGGCGTCATGCTCCAGCACCGCCTCCGGCTGCCGGAGACGGTGTGCGCGGCCGACTGGTCCGATCCCTCGCTGACCGGGACGCTGGAGGTGTCCCGGTTCCGGTCCCCGGCCCACTTCGGCCGGACGGCGTGGCGGTCGGACCCCGCCGCCGCCCTGGGCGGCGCCGTCGCGCACCTCGCGGTCCACTACCTCGACCTGGCCTGCCAGTTGCTCGGCGATCCCGCCGGGCTCTGGCTCGCCCCCGGCCGGGAGATGTGCCGGGGCATCGACACCCGGGCCACCGGCGTCATCGAGTTCGGCAGCGGGGCCACGCTCTCCTTCACCGCGACCTCGGAGGCGGCCGCCTCGTCCGAGCGGCTGCGGGTGCTCGGCCCCGCCAACTGCCTGTCCGTCGACGACGGCACGGTCAGCGCGCGGATCGGTGACGTCGACGACGTCTGGCCCGTCCTGCCGCTCCCGATGCTGCGGCGGCTCGTCTACCAGGACATGGCCGAGGCGATGAGGACGGGGCACCGGCCCCGGCACAGCCATCTGGACGGCGCGCGTCCCGTGACCCGGATACTGCAGGCGCTGCGCGCGTGAACGCGCCCCGCCCGAGCCTTCCCGACCGTACGACACTGCGAGGGTTCCGTTGTTCGAGATCGGACTGATCCACGACCATCCGCTGATCGAGTGGGCCGTGAGCCAAGCCCTCTCGGAGGCGCCGGACATGCGGGTCCACGTCCTGAGCACGGGGTACGACGTCGCCGCCGGCGGTTCTCGCGGTTCCGGCGGCCCGGACGACCCCGGCGGCTCCCGGGACTCCGTCCGCGAGCTGCCGGAGCGTCTGGACGTCCTCGTGCTGGACCGGCCGCCCGAACGGGCGACGCCCGCCGAGGCGGCCGTGACCCGGGCGTCCTGCGTCCTGCTCATGCCCTCGACCGGTCACCTGGAGAGCGTTTGCCCGGGCGTCAACGGTTATCTCTCCGAGCGGTCCGATCCGGTGGCCCTGGCCGCCGCCGTGCGCGAGGCGGCCGTGCGGTCGCGCGGGACGGAGCGGGAGGGGGAGACCGCGGAGGAGGAAGCCGCGCTGCTGTCCGTACGCGAACGGCAGGTGATCCGCATGCTCGCCCGTGGACTGACGCACCATCAGATTGCGCGTCGGCTCGGCATCAGCCACCACACCGTGGACACGTACGTCAAGCGGATGCGGAGCAAGCTCGGCCTCGGCAACAAAGCCGAGCTGGTCCGGGCCGCGATGGCGTACGGCTGGGACTGACGGAGCCCGGCCACAGCCGAGCCCCTGCCTCCCGTCCGGTTGCCCACCTCCGGCTCAGGCTCCCGCCGCGAGCCGGAGGCGCTCGGCGCGGTCCGTGCGCTCCCAGGTGAAGTCGGGCAGTTCGCGCCCGAAGTGGCCGTACGCCGCCGTCTGGGCGTAGATCGGGCGGAGCAGGTCCAGGTCCCTGACGATCGCGGCCGGCCGGAGGTCGAAGACCTCGCCGACGGCCTCCTGGATCCGCGACACGGGCACGGTCTCGGTGCCGAAGGTCTCGACGAAGAGGCCGACGGGTTCGGCCTTGCCGATGGCGTACGCGACCTGGACCTCGCAGCGGCGGGCGAGACCGGCCGCGACGACGTTCTTCGCGACCCAGCGCATCGCGTAGGCCGCCGAACGGTCCACCTTCGACGGGTCCTTGCCGGAGAACGCGCCGCCGCCGTGCCGGGCCATCCCGCCGTACGTGTCGATGATGATCTTCCGACCGGTGAGGCCCGCGTCGCCCATCGGACCGCCGATCTCGAAGCGCCCGGTCGGGTTGACGAGCAGCCGGTAGCCGCGGGTGTCGATGTCGAGCGAGGCCAGCTCGGGCTCCACCACGCACTCGTGGATGTCCGGGACCAGCACCGAGTCGAGGTCGAGGTCGTCGGAGTGCTGCGCGGAGACCACGACGGTGTCGAGCCGGACCGGCCGGTCACCGTCGTACTCGATGGTGACCTGCGTCTTCCCGTCGGGCCGCAGGTAGGGGAGCGTGCCGTCCTTGCGTACGGCGGCCAGGCGCCGGGCCATCCGGTGCGCCAGCATGACCGGCAGCGGCATCAGTTCGGGGGTCTCGTCGCAGGCGAAGCCGAACATGATCCCCTGGTCGCCGGCGCCCTGCCGGCCGATCGCGTCCGCGTCGCCCCCGGTGTCGGCGTCGGCGGACGCCCCCTCCGCCGTCCGCACCTCGTAGGCGTGGTCGACGCCCTGGGCGATGTCCGGAGACTGCGATCCGATGGACACGGACACCCCGCAGGAGGCGCCGTCGAAGCCCTGCGCGGAGCTGTCGTAGCCGATGTCGAGGATCCGGTCCCGCACCAGGGAGGCGATCGGGACGAACGCGGAGGTGGTCACCTCGCCCGCGACGTGGACCAGGCCCGTGGTGATCAGGGCCTCCACGGCGACCCGCGACGAGGGGTCCTCCTTGAGCAGGGCGTCGAGAATGGTGTCGCTGATCTGGTCGGCGATCTTGTCGGGGTGTCCTTCGGTGACGGATTCCGAAGTGAACAGACGTCGGGACACGGAGCTCCTCCGAGGGGGCGGTGTACGGGGCGGACGGGGGTGGCCGGAAGCCGGCCGGGGCGGTCAGGAACCGGTGGGAGCGGGGACCTCGGCGTCTCCCCGCCACACGTTTCCCCGGACGAGCAGTTCGTCCGGCACGGCCCGTCGGACGACGAGGTAGACCTCGTCGGCAGGGACGGCGAGCAACGTGCTCAGCTCGTCGCGCAGCAACAGCAGCAGCTCCGAAACGAGTTCCCTCGGGTACGTCTCCTTGCAGGTGACGAAGCCGACGGGAGCGCACGGGGAGCCGTCGTCCCGCCAGTCGGGCCGGTGCGCCGCGTCGGCGTCGAGCCGCTGCCAGAACACCCAGCAGTGCTCCGCCGGTATGCCCAGGAGCCCGGTGACCGCCTTGGCCAGCCGCGCGAGGGCCGGGCGGCCCGGGCCGGGATCGGGTGACATGAGGGTGATGACGGGCATCGGAAGGGGCCTTTCGTGGAGGGGTGCGACGGGGGCCGGTGCGGTCGGCCGCCGGGATCAGCCGTCGTCCGGGGTCAGGTGCCCAGGCCGGCGAGCAGCCGCGGGCGGTCGATCTTGCCGTTGGCGGTGACGGGGAGCCGGTCCACCCGCTGGACGACGTCGGGGACGGCGTACGGGGGGAGTTCGAGGCCGAGCGTCCGCCGCAGCGCCTCGGGCGTTCCGGCTTCCTCCCCGGCTGCCGTGTAGAAGAGCGCGAGCCGGTCGTAGTTCCCCAGCACGCCGGGGACGGGGACGGCCGCGCAGCGGGCGATGCCGGGCAGCCGGGCCGCGTGGGCCTCGATCTCCTCGGGCTCGACGCGGTTGCCGCGGATCTTGACCTGGCGGTCGGTGCGCCCGGTGAAGTGGAGGACGCCGTCCGCGTCGCGGAAGCCCCGGTCGCCGGTCCGGTAGGTGCGCGGGCGGGTCCCGTCGGCGGCGGGGGCGAGGAAGCGGCGGGCCGTGAGCGCGGGGTCGCCGAGATACTCGCAGGCCAATCCGGCCCCGCTGACGCACAGTTCGCCGACCGTGCCGGGGTCGCACGGGCGTCCTGCGTCGTCGAGGACGTGCATCCGGGTGCCGGGGACCTCACGCCCGATGGGGACGCCGTGCTCCCGGTCGCAGTCCTCCGGGCCGATCGGATGGACGGTGGCGAAGACACAACTCTCCACCGGTCCGTACCCGTTGAGCAGTCGAATGCCCGGGTGCCGGGCCAGGAAGCGGCCGACGTGCGGGGCGGACAGCCGCTCGCCGCCGATGTAGAGCCGGCGCAGCCCGCCGAAGCAGTCCACGTCGATCTCGGTGAGCAGGTTGAAGAGGGAGGCGGTCAGCCAGACGGTGTCGACGCCGTGGGCGGTGACGAGCCGGCTCACGGTGTCCGGGAGCAGGTAGTCCTCGGCCGCGGTGACACAGGTGCCGCCGGTGGTGAGCATCCCCCACAGCTCCAGGGAGAAGGCGTCCCAGGGCGAGGGTGAGGCCTGCATCATGACGGTGCCCGGGCCGAAGGCGAGCGGACCGTCCGGTGCGAAGAGCCGCGTGGTGGCCGCGTGCGGGGACACCACGCCCTTGGGGGTGCCGCTGGTTCCGGAGGTGAAGAAGACGGCGGCGGGCGCGTCGGCCGTCCCGTCGTACGCGACGAACCCGTTCTCGGCACCTTCCTCGTCCCCGAGGGCCGGCGGCCGCCACGACGGGGTATCGCCGTACGGTTCCTCCGCGTCCGACACGAGCACCGGAGCGTCCAGCTGCCGGAGCACCTCCTCAACCCGCTCGCGCGGCCACCGCGGGTCCAACGCGGCATATGCGGCACCGCACTTGAGCACCGCGAGCAGCGCCGTGTACAGCCGGGCCGAGCGCGGCAGGAGTACGGGGACGAGGGTGTCCGGCCCCACCCCGGCCCGGGCGAGGAGCCCGGCCCAGTGGCCGGCCGCCGCGTCCAGGGACGCGTACCCGAGACGGGTGTCTCCGTCCACCACCGCGACCGCGTCCGGCGTCAGGCGTGCCTGACGGGTGACAGCCTGATGAATGAGCGCAATTCCCACGGATATCCCTCCGACTGTGGCGGACGATAAACCGTAGGCAAGGGGAAGGGGCTCCCGCACCTGCCGTCGTGTCCCCGGTTCTGGGGACACCGGGGAACGTTGACACCCCTGCGCCGACCGGGAAATCTGATCGAGGTCCGGCGAGCAGCATCCGCCCCGATCCCTCCGGCGGTCCGCCGGTTCCCTGCCGCCGTCGCTGCATTCGGTCATTTCCCAAGGGGGTTTATCGATGAGCGCGCTCGATCCTGAAGGGCACGTCCTTCCCGGACCGGCCCTGGCCGGTCACTCCAGTGGCATCGAGCTGCTGGACTACGACACCGTGCCCGGTGCGACACGGGCCGGCGGGGCCCCGGGAAGCATGCTGCTGCTGCACGGATTCGGCGGCGACAAGCGGCAGTTGCGGCCGATCGGGGACGCACTGTGCCCGGCGGGCGCGGTGGCCGTCCACCCCTCCCTGCGCGGCCACGGCGACAGCCCGTGCCCCGACTGGGGCTTCTCCGTGATGGACTTCTCCGCCGACCTGCACCGCTTCGCCGATGTGCTCCCGGACGAACTGCACCTGGTCGGCTACTCGTACGGCGGCCTCGTCGCGGCGGTCTCCGCCGTCACCTGGGGTGCCCCCCGGGTCCGCAGCGTGGTCGTCGTCGACCAGTCCTTCGACGCCCATCCGCACCTGCACGTGGCGGACGAGTGGGCCGAGGGGAGCCTGCTGCGCTGGACGTACGACTTCGGTCACCTCCCGGACCTGCTGGAGCGGCTCGGCATCCCGCTGCTGGTCCTGGCCGCCGACGACAGCGCCAAGATCCCGGCGGACGAGCGCGAGCGCCTGTCCCGCCGTGACGGCGCGAGCTTCTCCCTTGAATTCGTCAAGGGCACGCACGCCGACTGTCTCCGTCACACCGGTGACATCACCTCCGCCATGCGCGCGTTCTATCGGAACCATTTCGGCGGGACGGACGAGAGGGAATGCGCCGCATGAAGTTCGGTTTCATCGAGCGGGGTCCGGGGCGCATGCTGCTCCTGGGAACGCTCGCCAATTCCTTCGGAAACGGTGTCTTCCTGACGGTTTCCGTGCTCTATTTCACCCGGATCGCGGGATTCTCGCCGACCCAGCTGGGCCTCGGCCTCAGCATCGCGGGAATCGCCGGCCTGTTCGCGGGCGTTCCGTTCGGGCACCTCGCCGACCGCAAGGGCGCAAGGGGCACCGCGGTCGTCCTGCTGATGCTGGCCGGCCTCGCCACCACCGCGTACCTGGCGACGGAGTCCTTCCCGCTGTTCGTCGTCATCGCGACCTTCTACGCGACGTTCGACCGAGGTGCGCACGCCGCCCGGCAGGCGCTGATCCCGGCGGTACTCAGCGGCGAGAAACTGGTGCTCGTCCGCGCCAGGATCCGGGTCTTCACCAACCTCGGCATATCCGCCGGTGCCGGTCTCGGCGGTCTCGCCCTGTTGTGGGACACCCGGACCTCGTACCTCCTCATGTTCGCGATCAACGCGCTCAGCTTCGTGGTGTGCGGGCTGCTGTTCCTGCGGCTGCCCGCCGCGCCCGTCGCCGCGGACCGCGCGCCCGGCGAGCCGCGGCTCGCGGTGCTCCGCGACCGCCCGTACGCGCTGCTCGCCCTGATCAACATGGTGATGCTGCTGTACATCCCGATTCTGGGCGTGATCATGCCGCTCTGGATCTCCCTGCACACCGACGCGCCCCGCTCGCTGACTGCCGTCCTGCTCCTCCTCAACACCCTCTCCGTCGTCGCGCTCCAGGTCAGGGTGACCAGGAAGATCGACTCCCTGGAACCTGCGATCCGCTCCTTCCGCACGGCCGGCCTGGTGCTGCTCGCCTCCTGCCTCGCCTTCGCCCTCTCGGCGGGCCGCGGCGGGGCAGCCGCCACGGCGGCCCTCGTGGTCGCCGCCGCCCTGCACGTGTACGGCGAGATGGTGCAGTCGGCCGGCTCCTGGGTGATCGGCTACGAACTCGCCCCGGCGGACAAGCAGGGCCAGTACCAGGGGCTGTTCAACACCGGGATCGCAGCGGTCCAGATGTTCGGCCCGGTCTCGCTGACGCTGCTCCTCGTCGACTGGGGCACGCCCGGCTGGCTGGTGCTCGGCGGGGTGTTCCTCGCGGGCGGCCTGCTCATGGCCCCGGCCGTCCGGTGGGCGCAGAGCCGCCGTGCGACGGCGGGAGAGGCCGACCCGGCTCCGCTCGCCGTCTGAACGGTCCGAGCACCACCGATCGACCACAGCCGCGTCGGCGCGTCCGCGCGCCGGCGTGAGGATGGGGGAACTCATGCTCCACCAGGAAGCCACCACCGCGACACCCACCACCACTGCGACCTCCACCGACCCGACCACCGCGCCCCCGGGCGCCGGGCGCGACGGCGTGGAGCTCCAACTGTGCGACGTATGGCGAAAGTTGCTCGGGAGGACGGACGTCGGCATCCACGACGACTTCTTCTCCCTCGGCGGCCACTCGCTGCTCGCCATCCGGCTCACCGTGGAAGTGCGCCGACTCTTCCAGGTCGACCTCTCCGCCGCCGACCTGCTCGCCGCGGCCACCGTCGCGGAGCTCGCCGAGATCATCCGCCGGGGATCCACGGAGTCCCGGTGCCGGCCGGTCCGCATCCAGGCCGGCACCGGCGACAGCCCCGTCTACGCCCTCCCGCCCGTCTCCGGCACGGTCCTGCTCTATCCGCCCGTGGCCCGGGCCATGGGCACCGACCAGCCGTTCTGGGCCGTGCAGTCGGTCGGATTGCAGCCCGGCGAGACCCCGCTCGGCTCGATCGAGGAGATCTCCGAAGCCTTCATCGAACAGCTCGGGACCGTCCACCCCGAGGGCGCCGAGTGGAACCTGATCGGCTACTCCATGGGCGGTCTGCTCGCCTACGAGACCGCCCGTCGGCTCACGGCGCGCGGCGAGCGGGTCGGGCTCGTCGGACTGCTCGACACCCGGATCAACGTCTCGCCCTCGGGCGACCCCGACTTCGCCCTGCGGGCCCTGCTCTGGCGCGGACTCAAGCTGGAGCTGGACATCGACTGGCTCCGGGGCCTGGCGCCCGAGGAACGCGCGGCGGTGCTCGTCGAGCGGGCCGTCGCCGCCGGGACGGTGCCCGCCGACTTCGACGCGGACCGGCTGCGCCGCATGATCGACATGTACCAGTTCAACCTGGACGCCCTCGCGGCCTACGAGGTGAAGCCGTACGACGGCACGGTCACCGTCTTCCGGGTCACGGACCGCTCCATGGAGGACGGCACGCTGCCCGAGGACCTCGGTTGGAGCGCGGTCGCCGCGCACACCGTGGTCTGCGACGTGCCGGGCGACCACTTCACGATGATCGAGCCCGGACAGGTCGAGGTGCTGGGCCGGCGCCTGAGGGAGCAGCTCGTCCCCCGTTCCACGGAGGAGGGAACGTCCGCATGAACCAGGAACCCACCAGCGCCCCGGACCCGGCCCCGTACCGGTTCCGTCCGATCGGTGTCGTCCGCTCGCCCCGCACCGTCCCCCGGCACGACCACTGGGGCGACGTCAGTGCCGTCATCGAGCTCGACCCCGAGCAACTGGACCCCGACGCGGTGGCCGGGCTCGACCAGTTCTCCCACCTCGAAGTGATCTTCCACTTCCACCTCGTACCCGAGTCCGACACCGTACGGGGCTCCTGCCCGCCGCGCGGCCGCGGGGACCTGCCGGCGCTCGGCATCCTCGCCCAGCGGCTCAAGGAGCGGCCCAACCGGCTCGGCGTCTCGCGCTGCGAGCTGGCCGGTGTCGACGGGCTCACGCTCCACGTACGGGGACTCGACGCGCTGGACGGCACCCCCGTCCTCGACGTGAAGCCGTACCAGCAGATCTTCCAGCCGGCGCCCGAGACGGTGCGCGAGCCCACCTGGCTGCGGGCGGCGATGTCCGCCTACTACTTCTGACCGTTCCCGCCCCTGTCCGGCCACAAGCCGGCCGCGGACGTCCACCCCAAGGAGACCCACCTTGTCCAGCCTCACCACCGGCGGCAACGGCACCGTCGACCTGGAACTGAACCTCGGCCGACTCCTCGACCGCAACCCGCAGCTGCAGATCCCCCGCGACGAGTACAACATCAACGTCACCTCGAACGAGGGCGATCAGCTCAGCAGCGAGGAACTCGCCCGGGAGTACGGCACGTTCCCCGGCGCCGGCCACCCGGCCCACCTGTACTTCCACCTCCCCCTCTGCAACTACATCTGTCATTTCTGCAACTACGTCAAGCGACTGGTGCCGCGCGGCAAGGAGGACCCCTCGCTGCGACTGTGGTCCGACCTCCTCATCGAGGAGTCGCGCCGCTACCTGGACCGCTTCGACTGGGTGTCCCAGGCCCGCGTCGAGTCCTTCTACATCGGCGGCGGCACGGCCGCGCTGCTCCTCAACAGCCCCGAGTACATCGAGCCGTTGGTCCGCCACGCCCGCGAGAACTACGACCTGTCGGACGACGTCGAGTTCAACATCGAGGGCAACCCCGAGAACTTCCAGCGCCACCACCTGGAGACCGCGCGGGAGCTGGGCTTCAACCGGTTCAGCCTCGGCGTCCAGTCGCTCCAGGACGAGGTCAACGACTTCACCAAGCGCCGCCACTCCTCGGCCCAGTCCATCGAGGCCGTCGAGAACCTGCTGGCGACCGGCTGCCCGTTCAACGTCGACATGATGTTCGGCCTGCCGTACCAGACCCCGGAATCCGTCCGCCGTGACATGACGATCCTCACCGACCTCGGCGTCCCGACGATCACCATCTACCGGCTGCGCAACGCGGACCGCGAGGAGATGGGCATCGGCAACCGGGCCGTCTGGAACAACCCCGCCGTGCGCGAACGCCTGATCAGCGAGGGCCGCTTCCCCGACCTGGACTCCACCTACGCGATGCGACAGGAGGCCGTCGAGGTCCTCCTCGAGAAGGGCTACTACCCGAGCCCCTGCGGCTGGTGGAGCCGCCCCGGCACGTACAGCGGCGGCAACATCCCGCAGACGTCGAAGAACAAGTGGGAGCACTACAACACCATGATCGCGTACGGTCCCGGCGCCTACGGCTGGCTGACCGGCGACCAGGAGGAGTTCCTCCAGACCCACAACATCACCGACATCAGCAAGTACGTCTCCTTCATGCAGAAGAACGACGGCCTGCCCCTCAACTTCGGCCGCCGCCTCTCCGGCCACAAGGCCGTCGGCACCGCCCTCGGCTTCAACTTCAAGGCCAACCAGCCGATCGACCTCCAGCGCTACAAGGACCGCTTCGGCGCCGACCTGATGGAGATGGAACCCTTCGCCTCCGCCTTCGCGGAACTGCTGGAGCGCGGTCTCGTGGAGATGGTCGACGACGGCGCCGCGCTGAAGCCGACCCTGGACGGCGAAGCCCTGCACGAGGAGATCATCTTCCACTACTTCCACCAGCGCATCGGCCTCTCCGACGCCCCGGTCTGCCGGCGGTGACCATGTACGACGTCACCGTGAAGGCCCCGGCCGTCCCGGGGCCGCCGTCCGCGGAGGCCCGCGGCCCCGTCCAGCGGGCCGAGGACGCCTTCGCCGCCTTGCACGGCGCCGACGCGGCGCTGCTGCTCCCCGGCGTGGTGGCCGCCACCACAGCCGTACTGCTCGCCCTCACCAACCCCGGCGGACATGTGATCGCCTCCGACCAGACCCGCGACCCGCTGCGCCGGGTCCTGCTCGCGGAGCTCACCGGCGCCCGGCGCACGGTCTCGTTCGTCGACTGCACCGAGGTCGACGCGGTCGCCGCGGCGGTCCGCCCCGAGACCCAGGTCGTGTACACCCCGTCCCTCAGCGACCCGCTGATGAAGCTGTCCCAGCTCAACGACGTGGCCACCTACGCGCAGATGAACGACCTGCTCCTGGTCGTGGACAACACCGTCCTCTCTCCGGCGCAGCTCCGGCCCCTGGAGACCGGCGCGGTCGTCGTCGTCGAGGACGCCTCGCCCTGCCTCGACGAGTGGGACGACCTCAACGCCGCCCTGGTGACCTGCGTCAACCGGTACCTCGTACCGATCCGCGAGCAGGCCGGACTCCTCGGCGGCCGGGTCGACCCGTGGGCGGCGCACCTCCTGGAGCGCTCCCTCTCCACCCTGGAACTGCGGATGACGGCCCGGCAGGCCCACGCGGAACGGGTCGCGGACGCGCTCCGCGGCCACCCCGCCGTCCACACCGTGCACCGGCCGACGTTCGACGACGCGGACTGGGCCCTGGAGACCCACCAGGGCTTCGGCGCGCTGCTCTCCTTCGAGGTAGTGCCGGAGGCCGGGAACCTCGACGGCGTCCTGGCCGCGGCCGGCGCGCGCACGGCGGCGGGCAGCGCGCTGACCCTCCCCGCGCTCACCACCCACGCCCGCCTCAGCGAGCGGCTGCGCCGGGAGGCCGGAGTCTCCCGGCAGCTGGTGCGCGTGTCGGTCGGCACCGAGGACCCCGGCCCGCTGATCCGCCGCCTGCGCCAGGCCCTGGACGCGGCACTCGTAACGGACGCCGGTGCCGTCGTACCGGCCTCCGGGGCCGAAGGAGAGTCATGCTGAACGGAGTCGACCTGCCGGCCAGGCAGGCACTGGCCGAGCAGATCCGGGAGGACTCCTGGGAGGCTCAGCTGAGCATCGGGGTGCAGGCGCACCCCGAGCCCGGCGCCCGCTGCCGGGTGGACACCGAGCCGATGCGCCTCGGGTCCACCCGGGTCGCCCGGTCCTTCAGCGTCCACCAGAGTCGCGGGGCGGCCGCTTCCCAAGGTTCCGCGGGTTCTGCGAACTGCCTCGATCCGGTCGGGTCGGTGCTCGTCGCCCTCGGCGCGTCCGTCGCCGACAGCGTGGCCGCCTCGCTGACCGGCGAAGGCTGCCACCTCACGCTCCTCAAGGTGCTCCCCGTCGTGGAGACCGACACGGACGGCGGGCGGTCCAGGCTCTCGTACGCCCTCCACATCGAGGGCGAGGTCTCCCCGGCGGAGGCCCGGCGGGCGGTCCTGGCGGCGCGCGGGCGGAGCAGTGGCCACCGCACCCTGGAGGAGCCGAATGAGATCCGGGTCGTCGTGCAGACCGCGCGGGACGAGCACCTCACCGCCCGGCCGGTCCCGGCCGACCCGGCGCCGTTCACCGCGGCCCTGCGCCGTGCTGCCGAGGTGGCCTGGGAGGTGGGCGCGCACGTGATCGCCGAAGTCGACGGCGTACGGGCCGAGTCGGACCAGCCGAAGCAGCTGTTCGGTGCCGACCTCGCGCCGA
This sequence comes from Streptomyces sp. NPDC088915, assembly GCF_044749825.1. Taxonomy (NCBI): domain Bacteria; kingdom Bacillati; phylum Actinomycetota; class Actinomycetes; order Kitasatosporales; family Streptomycetaceae; genus Streptomyces; species Streptomyces sp. NPDC088915. Next base: position 500,447 of record NZ_JBIVIR010000001.1, on the reverse strand, counting down.
ACGCCCAGGAGTACGTGCTGTCCGCGCTGGCGGCGGAGGCACTCCGGTTCGCGGCGCCGGCCGACGCCGGGGGCGCCGCGGCCGAGGACACCGTCCACGCCTCCGGCCGGATCGACCTGCGCGGACCGTACTCCGCCCAGGACGCCCAGGTCGGCCTGCGCAACATCCTCGTCCAGCTGTTGCCCTCCGATCCCTCGGCGGGCGACGGCTCCGCGGCCGCGGCCGTGCGCGGCTGGCTGGCCGAGGGTCACGCCCTGCGCCTGGTCAGGGACGCCCACCCGATCCACGTCGAGCTGGTCCTGAACGGAACGCCGATCGCCGCCTGACCTCCTACGCCCCCCACTCCCCACCCCCACTCCCCCCACGCATCGCTCAGCACCGACACGAAGGAGCAGCACCGTGCCCCGTGAATGGGACGCCAAGACGTACGACGCCCTCCCGCTGCCGCACCAGCAGTGGGGCAAGCGCACCCTCGGCCGCCTCGACCTGCGCGGCGACGAGACCGTCCTGGACGCCGGCTGCGGCACGGGCCGTGACACGGCGGCGCTGCTCGACCTGGTGCCCGAGGGCCGGGTGATCGGTGTCGACGGCTCCACCCGGATGCTGGACCGGCTCCGGGTGAAGCTGGCCGACCGGCTCGACCGCCTGGAGGTCGTCCACGGCGATCTGACGAAGCCGCTGGGCCTGGACGGCCCGGTGGACGCGGTCAGCAGCGTGGCCACGTTCCACTGGATCACCGACCACCCCGCGCTCTTCGCCAACGTGGCCCAGAATCTCCGTCCGGGCGGCCAGTTCGTCGCGGAGTGCGGCGGCGAGGGCAACGTCGCGCGGATCAACGCCGCCGTCGAGGAGGTGCTCGGCGCCTCCGGCGAGCGGGAGGAGGTCTGGTACTTCGCCGGGGTCGAGGAGACCACCGAGCGGCTGCGCGAGGTCGGCTTCACCGACATCGAGGTCGACCTGCTGCCCGACCCGGCCCGGCTGGAGCCCGGCGAGCAGCTGTGGAGCTACCTCGCGACCGTGGTGCTCGGCTCCCACCTGGACCGGCTGCCCGAGGAGGACCACGAGGACTTCGTCCGGTCGGTCGCCGCCAAGCTGCCGGAGCCGGTCGTGGACTACGTCCGGCTGAACATCACGGCCCGCCGCGCGTAACCCTCCCCGTACCGTCCCCCGCTCCTTCGCACCCCGCCGCACCGGAGGCCGACCCATGGGCGATGCCGCCCTGCCCGTCCTGCTCGTGGTCCACGACGAGGGTTCCGCCGCGCCCATGCGCATCCTGGCGGCGGCCAGGGGGCTGTGCAGGGTGGTGCTGCTGTGCGAGCCGGAGCATCCGCGCGTGGCGGAGGGGCTCCGGAGCGTCGGACGGCACGCCGAGATCGCGGACGTCACCGGCCTCGACACCGAGGCCGTGGGCCGGCTGGCCGCCGGATTCACCCCGGGCGGAGTGGTCACCTTCAGCGAACGGCGGCTGCGGCTCACGGCGTCGGTGGCCGAGGCCTGTGGGGTGCCGTTCCACACCGAGGAGACCGTGGACGTCCTGACGGACAAGTTCCGTCAGCGCCGGAGCCTAGCCGCCCACGGCGTCCAGGACACCCGGTGCGTTCCCGTCCCGGGAGTGGAGGACATCGAGGGCGTGATCGACCGCGTGGGCCTGCCCGCCGTGCTCAAGCCGAGGTCCGGGGCGGGCAGCGTGGACACCTGCCTGGTCCGGTCGGCGGACGAGTGCCGCTCCCGGCTGGCGGAGTTCACCGCGGACCGGGACGCCCCCGGGGAGTTCGTCCTGGAGGAGTACCTTCCCGGCGATCCGGGGCTGGCCGGCCCCGACTGGGGGGACTACGTCTCCGTGGAGTCCGTGGTCGTCGACGGAGAACCACGGACCGTCGCGGTGACGGGCAAGCTCCCGCTCGCCCCGCCGTTCCGGGAGACGGGACACCTCCTTCCCGCTCCGCTGGCCCCCGCGGTGGCGGCGGACGTCGTGCGCCTGGAGCGGCGGGCGCTTCGCGCACTGGGCGTACGGCACGGCGTGACCCACACCGAGATCAAGCTGACCCCGGCCGGACCCAGGGTCATCGAGGTCAACGGCCGCCTGGGCGGCCACATGGCCGAGCTCGTCCGGCGTTCCCTGGGGTACGACCTGGTGGCGGCGGCCCTGCGGCTCGCCCTGGGCCTCCCCGTGGAGAGCCCGGAACCCCCGCCGGGACGTGGCCGGAGCGGGGTGGCGTTCCACTTCAAGGTGGTCCCGCCGCCGGACGCGCCGCCGCCGGACCGGCCGGCACTCGTCGAGCGCCTCACGGAGGTGCCGGGCGTGGACCTGGTGGACATGACGGAGATCCCCGTACCGTCCGGATGGCGCGTCGGTACGGCCGGAGCCGTCGGTGTGGTGTACGGCACCGCCCCGGACCACGCCGAGCTGCGGAAAGTACTGGACCGGCTGCGGGAACTGCTGGACGCCGCATGGCGAACGCCCGTACCGCAAGCCCCTCGAAGCCCCTTCGCGCACCCCCGTAGCGACGTACGGTAGCCCTTGATCACTCCCCACCCGTGAAAGGCGCGGCACATGCCAGAGAACAGCTCCCCGGTCGAGGTGGTCTCGGACCCGGTCGGCCGGGTGGTCGGCGGACGGGCCGAGGTACGCGACGACGAATGGGGGGAGGTGTCCGCGGTGATCCGCCTCGACGAGCGATTCGGCACGGAGGCGATCGCGGGCCTGGACTCCTTCTCGCACGTGGAGATCGTCTACCACTTCGACCGGGTCCCGGTGGACAAGGTGCAGACGGGCGCCCGGCACCCGCGCGGCAACACGGACTGGCCGCTGGTCGGCATCTTCGCCCAGCGCGGCAAGAACCGCCCCAACCGCCTCGGCGTCTCCCGCTGCCGGCTGCTGCGCGTCGATGGCCGGGACATCCACGTGGAGGGCCTCGACGCGGTCGACGGAACCCCCGTCCTGGACATCAAGCCCTACATGTCCGAGTTCGGCCCCCGCGGCGGGACGACCCAGCCGGAGTGGGCGACCGAGATCATGCGCCGGTACTACTGACGGCCGGGAAGAAGCGGACGTACGGGACGGGACCGCGAAAACCCCGTCCCGCAGAGGACGGGACGACAAGAACTCCCGTCCCCACCCGGCCCGGCCCCTCGATCAGCCCTTCCCCGCCCCTCCCCGTCTTTGAGGTTGATCACAAGGATTCACGCTCGCGAGCCGAACGCCCCGTGCGTAGGATCGCAAGCGCATCTGGTGCCGACGGGTGATCCCCGTGGAGGCCGGAACGGGGGGATTTGCATGCGCACCGGTGAAGACCGGAGCGGGCTGGACCGCAAGGCCTACGGACTGCTCTACCGGAATCCCGGCTGGGGGCTCGAAGAGGTCTCCGCCGCGGCCGACTGCTCGCCCGCGGAGACGGAGGAGGTCTGCGACCGGTTGCTCGCCATGGGACTGCTCCGCCCGGCCCCGTCCACACCGTGCGGATTCACCACGGTGGAGCCGGAGGCGGCACTCGCCCGGCTCGTCTCGCACGAGGAACGGCAGTCCGTGGCCCACGCCAAGCGTCTCGCGGGGATCAGGTCCGCCATCACCTCGCTCACCACGAACTTCTCCGACCTGCGCAACGAGCGGCGCGAGCCGGTCGAGATCGAGACCCTCACGACGCCGGCGGTGGTGAACTCCTTCCTGGAGGACGCGGGCAGCGCGGTGCGCACCCGGATGAGGTCGATGCACCCCGGCGGCCCACCGCCCGAGGACGTCATCGACGGAATGCTGCTCCGCGACAAGGAGATGGAAGGCCGGAACGTCGAGGTCGATGTCCTCTACCAGCGCCGTACGGCCGAGGTGCCGTACGTGGCGGCGTACCTCAGGGACGCCTCGCGCCCGGGCCGCGAGGCCCGGACGGCGGAGTCCCTGCCCATCCGGATGATCCTCTTCGACGACGACCTCGCCGTCCTGCCCATCAACCCGGCGGACAGCAGCGAGGGCGCCCTCGCGGTCCACGGCCGCACGCTGCTCAGCTCCCTGCACGCGTTCTACGACCACTACTGGCACAACGCGACGCTCCCGCACCAGCCCCCGCCCCGGCACCAGGGAGACCCGACGGCCCGGCCCGCCCTGGACAGCCAGGAGCTGGTCATCGTCCGTCTGCTCGCCGACGGCGTGAAGGACGAGGCGATCGCCCGCCACCTCGGCGTCTCCTCCCGCACCCTGAGCCGACTGGTCTCCGGCCTCCTCGACACCCTGGGCGTCCAGACCCGCTTCCAGGCCGCCCTCCGCATCACCGAACTCGGTCTGCTGGCCTGACGGCGGACTTCGGACGCGGTCGAGCACCGACGGCTCCGCCTTCTGCCGCCGGCCGGCACGAGGCCGGGAAGCAAGGAGCCCGGCCCCCCTTTCCGGGGGCCGGGCTCCTTCACGCTCGGGCGGGGCTCAGGCCTCGTCGCCCTCGGCCTTGTCCTCCGGGGACTCCAGGCCGAACTGCTCCACGATCCACTTGTCGAACTCGATGGAGGCGCGGACCCAGCTCACCGTGGAGGACACGAAGTGCTCCAGGGAGACGCCGGTGCCGATCAGCATCTGGGCCTCGCCGATGAGGCGGAGGGTGGCGGAGCCGTCCTCCTCCTCGTGCAGGTGGGTGTAGACCTTGGGCCACAGGGTGCGGCGGTTCCAGTCGTCGATCGCGTCGAGGACGCGCGCGCGGTCGTCGGCCGAGTGCGGGCGGTCGTAGAACGTCCGGACCGAGAAGACCTGCTGCTCGTCCTCGCCGCGGAACATGAAGTAGGTGCGGAACTCCTCCCACGGCGCCGCGAGGTCACCCTCGTCGTCGACGACGTACTTCAGCTCCATCTGGTCGAGGAGCTGCTTGACGAGGTCCTGGTCGGGGACGACGGGGCCCGCCGGTCCTGCGGCCTGAGGCTGGGGCTGGCCCCCGAAATTCGGAATCGAGGACGGGTCGATGCTCACCGTGTATTTCCCTTCGTACGGATGCTCGCCATCCTCTCCCATCCCGGGCGGTCCGTGGCAACCCCTGCTCCCGCGATCCGCTGCGGGCTGACAAGATCTGCCCCCATGGGGGAGGAGACGGTGGCGAAACGCAAGCCGGTGAAGGCACGGCCCTGGACCTGGGTCTGGGCCACGGTCGTCATGACGGTGGTATGCGGCGGGCCGATGGCCCTGCTGGGCTGGGGCGCGATGGCCTGGTCCGAGATGGGGGAGGCGAAGCCGGCCGACTGCGCCGAAGTGATGACCTTCGCCCGGGGGACGCTCCCGGCGGACGCCCGGGACGCCCGGTGCACGCTGGCCCACTTCCAGGACACGCTGGTCGAGGCCGAATTCCGGATGGACCGGGCCGGGGCCGCGGCCTGGCTGACCGTGACCTACCCGGCCGGGGAGCCCTCCTCCTGCGAGGAGGACGTGTGCGTGAGGGCGTCGTACGACGAGGCGCTGTTCGTGGACGTCACGATCGCGTACGAGGACGGGGACACCGCCCTCGTACGCGTCGAGGCCTTCGACCTCTGACCCGGGGCTACCGGGCCGCCGGCCCCACGATCAGGCCGTCCTCGAAGCGGTCCACGCGGACCGTGTCGCCGTCGCGGACCTCGCCCGCCAGGATCTCGCGGGCGAGGCGGTCGCCGATCGCCGTCTGGATCAGGCGGCGCAGCGGGCGGGCGCCGTACGCCGGGTCGTTGCCCTCGTCGGCCAGCCACTCCAGGGCCTCCGGGGTGACGTCCAGGGTGAGGCGCCGCTCGGCGAGCCGCCGGGCGAGGCGGTCGATCTGGAGCCGCGCGATCCGGCCCAGCTCGGTCCGGTCGAGGGCCGAGAAGACCACCAGGTCGTCGAGCCGGTTGAGGAACTCCGGCTTGAAGCTGGCCCGCACGACCTCCAGGACCTGCTGCTTCTTCACGTCCTCCGGGGTCGCCGGGTCGACCAGGTACTGGCTGCCCAGGTTCGAGGTCAGGATCAGGATGGTGTTGCGGAAGTCCACCGTCCGGCCCTGTCCGTCGGTCAGCCGGCCGTCGTCGAGGACCTGGAGCAGGACGTCGAAGACCTCCGGGTGCGCCTTCTCCACCTCGTCGAGCAGGACCACGCTGTACGGGCGGCGGCGGACCGCCTCCGTGAGCTGGCCGCCCTCCTCGTAGCCGACGTAGCCGGGGGGCGCGCCGACGAGCCGGGCGACGGAGTGCTTCTCGCCGTACTCCGACATGTCGATGCGGACCATGGCCCGCTCGTCGTCGAAGAGGAAGTCCGCGAGCGCCTTCGCCAGCTCGGTCTTGCCGACGCCGGTCGGGCCGAGGAAGAGGAAGGAGCCGGTGGGCCGGTCGGGGTCGGCGATCCCGGCGCGGGTGCGGCGCACCGCGTCGGAGACGGCCCGGACGGCCTCGGACTGGCCGATGAGCCGCTTGCCGAGCTCGTCCTCCATGCGGAGCAGCTTCTGCGTCTCGCCCTCCAGGAGGCGGCCGGCGGGAATGCCGGTCCAGGAGCCGACCACGTCCGCGATGTCGTCGGGGCCGACCTCCTCCTTGACCATGGTGTCCTTGGCCGATTCCTGCTGGGCCTCGGCCTCGGAGGCCTCCTCCAGTTCCCGCTCCAGGGCCGGGATCTCGCCGTAGAGCAGCTTGGAGGCGGTGTCGAAGTCGCCGTCGCGCTGGGCGCGCTCGGCGCGGCCGCGGGCCTCGTCCAGGCGCTCCTTCAGCTCGCCGACCCGGTTGAGGGACTGCTTCTCCTTCTCCCAGCGGGCGGTGAGGCCGCGCAGCTCCTCCTCGCGGTCCGCGAGGTCGCGCCGCAACTTCTCCAGGCGCTGCTTGCTGGCCGCGTCCGTCTCGTTCTTCAGGGCCAGCTCCTCCATGCGGAGCCGGTCCACGGAGCGCTGGAGCTCGTCGATCTCGACCGGGGAGGAGTCGATCTCCATGCGGAGCCGGGAGGCGGCCTCGTCGACGAGGTCGATGGCCTTGTCGGGCAGGAAGCGGGAGGTGATGTACCGGTCGGAGAGGGTCGCGGCGGCCACCAGGGCGGAGTCGTTGATCTGCACCTTGTGGTGGGCCTCGTACCGGCCCTTCAGTCCGCGCAGGATCGCGATGGTGTCCTCGACGGTCGGCTCGGCGACCAGGACCTGCTGGAAGCGGCGCTCCAGGGCGGGGTCCTTCTCGATCCGCTCGCGGTACTCGTCCAGGGTGGTCGCGCCGACCATCCGCAGCTCGCCGCGGGCCAGCATGGGCTTGAGCATGTTGCCCGCGTCCATGGCGGAGTCGCCGCCGGCGCCCGCGCCGACGACCGTGTGCAGCTCGTCGATGAAGGTGATGATCTGGCCGTCGCTCTCCTTGATCTCGGAGAGGACGGTCTTCAGGCGCTCCTCGAACTCGCCGCGGTACTTCGCGCCGGCGACCATCGCGCCGAGGTCGAGCGAGACGAGCCGCTTGTTCTTGAGGGACTCGGGGACGTCGCCCTTCACGATCCGCTGGGCGAGGCCCTCGACGACGGCGGTCTTGCCGACGCCGGGCTCGCCGATGAGGACCGGGTTGTTCTTGGTGCGGCGGGAGAGCACCTGCACCACGCGCCGGATCTCGTGGTCGCGGCCGATGACCGGGTCCAGCCTGCCCTCGCGCGCGGCGGCGGTGAAGTCCGTGCCGAACTTCTCCAGCGCCTTGTACTGCCCTTCCGGGTCGGGTGTGGTCACCCGGCGTCCTCCCCTGGTCGTCTCGAAGGCGTCCAGCAGCCTCTTCGCGCTCGCGCCCTGCCGGTCGAGGATCTCACCGGCGCGGCCGCCCCGGGCCGCGACGCCGATGAGGAGGTGCTCGGTGGAGACGAAGTCGTCCCCGAGCTCCTTGGCCCGCTGCGCGGCGTCCGCGACGACCGCGAGCAGTTCGCGGTCGGGCTGCGGGGGCGCGACCGTGGAGCCGGCGACGCTCGGCCGGGCGGCGAGGAGCCGCTCGGTCTCGGCGCGCACGGCCGCCTGGTCGGCCTCGACGGCGGCGAGCAGGTCGGTGATGTTCTCGTTGTCCTGGCCGGCGAGGAGGGCGAGCAGCAGGTGGGCCGGGGTCAGGTCCGCGTGTCCCTCGGACACGGCCCGGCCGGTGGCCGCGTTGATCGCGTCCCGGCTCCTGTTGGTCAGTTCGGCGTCCATGTGCGGTGCTCCTCCTCGGCGTGCGGTGCCTCCGTGGATCCCGTACGGATCCACTCCACGACGTCGTTCCACGGCGTTGCGCCACGACGTCACTCCACGACTTCCGTGACCCTTCTAGAGTACACAAAGTTGAGTCGATACCGCTCAAGTCAACGGAGGGAGTCCTTTCCCGGGTAGTTTCCGGGCATGGCAACGGATCCCAGGAACCCCGGCGAGTCGTATCTCCGCTTCTGGCGCGAGCACCACATGAGCACCCTGACCACCCCGCGGCCGGACGGCACCCCGCACGTGGTCGCGGTCGGCGTCACGTACGACCCCGAGGGCGGGTACGCGCGCGTGATCACCAACAGGAACAGCCGGAAGGTCGCCAACGTCCTGGCGGCGGGCGCGGAGGGCGCGCGGGTCGCGGTCTGCCAGGTCGACAAGAGGCGCTGGGCCACCCTGGAGGGCGTCGCCCGGATCCGCACGGAGCCGGAGGTCGTCGCGGACGCCGTCGCCCGCTACGCGGAGCGCTACGGGCGCACGCCGACCCCGAACCCGGACCGGGTCGTGATCGAGATCGCCCTCACCCGGGCGATGGGCCGCGCCTGACGCGGAGGGCGCCCGGAAGGAACACGGGCGCAGCACAGCGGCGCCATCGCGTTTCAGGTCCGCGATGGCGCCGCTGTGTGGGGGAAGTACCTGGGCGACCTACAACGACGGGGGGATCGCTCAGGCACTGCGGGGGGTGGCGGTGAGGGTCTCGGGCTCGATCAGCTGGTGGTCGCGCTGGTCGAGGTTGACGAAGATCATGCCGTACCGGATGGCACAGCGGATGGGCTGCGGCGCCCCGCGCGGGCGGCGCAGGCACCGGTAGGCGCGGACGTCCTCGTCCTGCTCCCGTGCGACGACGATCGGTTCTCCGAAGAGGGTGACCTTCAGCGAGTCGCCGCGGTGGGGGATGGCCGTGGCGAGGTCGACGAAGTGCCAGCCGGATCGGTAGGCCGAGGCCATCTCCCGCCGGAACCTGGGGTCATCGGGAACGTTCATGATCCCGCTTAACTCCAGCCGGGGTCGGCGGGGGCCGCGTGCCAGCCCGGGTCGTTCGCGAGGGCCAGCACCGTGGTGGCGGGCGCCACGTGCCAACCGGGGTCGTTGGCGGGCTCCGCGTGCCAGCCCGGGTCCTGGGCCGGCGCGAAGTGCCAGCCCGGGTCGTTCACAGCGGCCTGGACCTTGGCCGGCTCCGCGTGCCAGCCGGGGTCCTGGGTCACGCCCACGGCCCCCACTGCGACAGCCGCGATGAAGGCGACTCCGGCCACCGCACTTATGAGCTTCTTCATCATCACCGAGCAACCTCACTTGAAGGCAACGTCTCTTTGCGACCCCCGCGAGTAAGACGATGGCTTACTCTCTCCGCTTGCACCACCAAACCCATGCATCATGTTCCTGAGATGCAGGAGCCTGGGGGTGTACATATGGGGAAACAAGCGGACGAGACAGGTCACCCTCATTCGCATGCGGAGCTCTGCGCGGCAGGCTCCGAGCTGTACGCGTCCGCACTGCGGGCGGGACGAATACCCCGGTCAGAGACGGTCGAGGCGCCCTGCCTCCTGGATCTGTCCCTGCTCCACCCCGATCCCGACGACGCCCGGTGGCTGCGTCCGGTTCCGCCCTCCGCCGCCCTCGCCCAGCTCCTCCAGCCGATCGAACGCGAAATCCTCGACCGGCGCCGGCGCACCGTCGCCCTGTCCGACGCTTTCGAGCCGTTCATGGCCATCAGCGCCCACGACTCACCGACCACGCACGCCATCACCGTGCTCGAGGGCATCGATCGCATCAACGCCACCCTCGACCGGGTCGTCGCCAACTGCCGCAGCGAACTGCTCACCGTCCAGCCCGGCGGCGGCCGCCCCGCCCAGGCCCTGACCGCGGCCCTCCACCGCGTCTCGCCGCTCCTGGGCCGCGGCATCAACATGCGCACCCTCTACCAGCACACGGCCCGCCACACCGAACTCACCCTGGCCTACCTGGAGCACGTCGGCCCCGAGGTCCAGGTCCGCACCCTGGAAGAGATCATCGACCGGCTGATCATCGTGGACCGCGAGGTCGCCCTGATCCCGGCCCGCAGCGACCGGCAGATCGCCCTGGAGCTGCGCCACCCCGGCCTGGTCGCCTACCTCGGCGGCGTCTTCGACCAGTTCTGGCGCCTGGCGGTGCCGATCCGGGAGGAGATCCCGTACGACGTCAAGACCGACGGCATCGGCGGCGTCCAGCGCTCCATCGCCCGGCTCCTCGTCGAGGGGCACGTGGACGAGGCCATCGCCCGCCGCCTCGGGATGAACGTGCGCACGTGCCGGGCCCACATCGCCAAGCTCGCCGCCACCCTCGGCAGCGGCAGCCGGGCCCAGCTCGGCTACCTCATCGCCCAGTCGGGCATCCTCGACCAGGACGACTAGGGCCTGTCCGGCGGATCAGGGTCGGGTGGGCCGCAGCGTCTGGTGCGGTACATCGCAAGGCGCCGGAGCGGCTCGATAGCGGAGCCATCGGGACGTTTCGGCAACGCGGCGAGGTACCGTGCCAGGCGTCGCGGCCCCGGCCATGATCCGCCGGACAGGCCCTAGGGCCTGTCCGGAGCACGCGTGAGGCCCCCTCCACAGACGGAGGGGGCCTCACGGCACGGTGAACGGCGGGGCTACTCGCCGCGCTTGGGGCGCCAGACCACCAGCGCGCTCGCCTGCTGCACGTCCTGGTACGGCACGAGGTCGCGTCGGTACGAGGCGTGCACCTGGGCCTCGCGCTGCCGCATCGCCGCCGCGGCCCCGTCCACGGCCGCCGACAGCTCGGCGATCCGGCTCTGGAGCGCCGCGACCTGGTTCTCCAGTTCGATGATGCGCTTGATCCCGGCCAGGTTGATGCCCTCGTCCTGCGACAACTGCTGCACCTGGCGAAGCAGTTCGATGTCACGGGCCGAGTAGCGCCGCCCCCGGCCCGCCGTGCGGTCCGGGGAGACCAGGCCGAGCCGGTCGTACTGACGCAGGGTCTGGGGGTGCAGACCGGAGAGCTGGGCCGCCACCGAGATGACGTACACCGGCGACTCGTCGGTCAGTTCGTACGCCCTATTGCCCAATCCTGGCTGTCGTCGGCGCCCTTCCACCGGGTCACGCTCCCTTCGCGGCCTGGAACAGCTCGGCCCGCGGGTCCTCGGAGGCGGTCGCCTCGCGGTAGGTCTCCAGGGCCTCGCGTGCCTTGTCGTCCAGCTCCTCCGGCACGGCGACCTCGACCGTGACGAGCAGGTCGCCGCGCGTGCCGTCCTTGCGGACCGCGCCCTTGCCCCGGGCGCGCATGGTCCGGCCGTTCGGCGTGCCCGCGGGCAGCTTGAGGGTGACCGCGGGGCCGCCGAGGGTCGGCACCCTGATCTCGCCGCCGAGCGCCGCCTCCGTGAAGGAGACCGGCACCGTGACGGTGAGGTTGTCGTCCTTGCGGCCGAAGACCGGGTGGGCGTCGACGTGCACCACGACGTACAGGTCGCCGTTGGGCCCGCCGCGCTCGCCCGGCGCGCCCTTGCCGCGCAGCCGGATCCTCTGGTTGTCGCTCACGCCCGCCGGGATGCGGACCTGCATGGTGCGGGAGGACTTGGCCCGGCCGCTGCCCTTGCAGACGTCGCAGGGGGTCTCGGCGATGAGGCCGCGTCCCTTGCAGTCCACGCAGGGGTCGGTGAGCGAGAAGCCGCCGCCGCTGCCGCGCGAGACCTGCCCGGTGCCGACGCAGGTCGGGCACACCCGGGGGGTGCCGTTCTTGTCGCCGGTGCCCGAACACGCCGTGCACGGCTGCTGGCTGGACATCCGCAGCGGTACGGTCGCGCCCTCGATGGCCTCGGTGAAGCTGAGCGTCACCTCGGACTCGACGTCCTGGCCGCGCCGCGGCTGGGTGCGGGCGCCGCCCCCGCCGCGGTTGAACAGGCCGCCGAAGACGTCCCCGATGCCACCGCCGCCGCCACCGAAGCCGCCGGCCCCGCCCTGGGCGCCCCCGAAGAGGTCGCCCAGGTCGAAGTTGAACGAGCCGCCGCCGGGACCGCCGGCCCGGAGGCCGCCGTTCCCGAAGAGCGCGCGCGCCTCGTCGTACTCCTTGCGCCGCTTGGGGTCACCGAGGACGTCGTTCGCCTCGGAGATCTCCTTGAAGCGCTCCTCGGCCCTGGTGTCGCCCTTGTTGGCGTCCGGGTGGTTCTCGCGGGCGAGCTTCCGGTATGCCTTCTTGATCTCGGCCTCGGTGGCGTCCTTGGGGACGCCGAGGACCTTGTAGTAGTCCTTCTCGACGAAGTCCTTCGTGCTCATCGACGTCCCTCCTTCCGGACGATCGTTGCGTCACCCCTCCTCGGGGGCACCGCTCTCCTCGTCGGCCGACTTCTTCTCGTCCTTGGCCGGGGCCGCGCCCGGCTGGGGCTCGGCGACGGCCACGCGCGCGGGCCTGATGGTCCGCTCGCCGATCCGATACCCGGGCTGCAGGATCGCCACGCAGGTCGTCTCGGTGACGTCCGGCGCGTACGAGTGCATCAGGGCCTCGTGGATCGTCGGGTCGAAGGGCTCGCCCTCCTTGCCGAACTGCTGCAGACCCATCTTGGCGACGACGGTCTCCAGCGATTCGGCCACCGACTTGAACCCGCCCACGAGCTCGCCGTGGTCCCGGGCCCGGCCGACGTCGTCGAGCACGGGGAGGAGCTCGGACAGGAGGCTCGCGACGGCGATCTCCTTGACCGTGACCCGGTCCCGCTCCACGCGGCGGCGGTAGTTCTGGTACTCGGCCTGGAGCCGCTGGAGGTCCGCGGTGCGCTCGTCGAGCGCGGAGCGCACCTGGTCCAGCTGGGCCGTGAGGCCCGCGGCACCGTCCGGCTTCTGGCTGCTTGCGTCCCCGGCCGGGGCCGTCGCGTCCTCCTGGGCGGAGTCCTCGACGGCCTCGGCGGCGTCGTCAGGGGTGGCGCCGGAGGGGACGTCGGGCTTCTCCTCGAAGCCCGGGGTCTCCTCGGTCACGCCTGGCCACCCTTCTTGGGCTCGTCGTCCACGATCTCGGCGTCGACGACGTCGTCGTCCGCCTTGGCCTGGCCCGCACCGGCGTCGCCGCCGGCGGCCTGCGCGGCCTGGGCGTCGGCGTAGAGCGCCTGGCCGAGCTTCTGCGAGACGGCCGCGACCTTCTCGGTGGCAGTGCGGATCTCGGCGGTGTCCTCGCCCTTGAGCTTCTCCTTCAGCTCGGCGAGGGCGCCCTCGACCTCGTCCTTGACGTCGCCGGGGACCTTGTCCTCGTTGTCCTTGAGGAACTTCTCCGTCTGGTAGACGAGCTGCTCGCCCTGGTTGCGGGACTCGGCGGCCTCGCGGCGGCGGTGGTCCTCCTCCGCGTACTGCTCGGCTTCCTGGCGCATCCGGTCGACCTCGTCCTTCGGCAGCGAGGAGCCGCCGGTGACGGTCATCTTCTGCTCCTTGCCCGTGCCCAGGTCCTTCGCGGTCACGTGCATGATGCCGTTGGCGTCGATGTCGAAGGCGACCTCGATCTGCGGGACGCCGCGCGGGGCCGGCGGGAGACCGGTCAGCTCGAACATGCCGAGCTTCTTGTTGTACGCCGCGATCTCGCGCTCGCCCTGGTAGACCTGGATCTGCACGGACGGCTGGTTGTCCTCGGCCGTCGTGAAGATCTCGGACCGCTTGGTCGGGATCGTGGTGTTGCGCTCGATGAGCTTGGTCATGATGCCGCCCTTGGTCTCGATGCCGAGGGACAGCGGGGTCACGTCGAGGAGCAGGACGTCCTTGACCTCGCCCTTGAGGACACCGGCCTGCAGGGCGGCGCCGATGGCGACGACCTCGTCCGGGTTCACGCCCTTGTTGGCCTCCTGGCCACCGGTGAGCTCCTTGACCAGCTCGGCGACGGCCGGCATGCGGGTCGAGCCGCCGACGAGGACGACGTGGTCGATCTCGGAGAGCTGGATGCCCGCGTCCTTGATGACGTTGTGGAACGGCACCTTGCAGCGCTCGAGCAGGTCGGAGGTGAGCTGCTGGAACTGGGCGCGCGTGAGCTTCTCGTCCAGGTGCAGCGGGCCCTCGGCGGAGGCCGTGATGTAGGGCAGGTTGATCGTGGTCTCGGTCGAGGACGAGAGCTCGATCTTCGCCTTCTCGGCCGCCTCGCGCAGACGCTGGAGGGCCATCTTGTCCTTGGCCAGGTCCACGCCGTGACCGTTCTGGAACTGGGTCACCAGGTAGTCGACGACGCGCTGGTCCCAGTCGTCGCCGCCGAGGTGGTTGTCACCGTTGGTGGCCTTCACCTCGACGACGCCGTCGCCGATCTCCAGGAGGGACACGTCGAAGGTGCCGCCACCGAGGTCGAAGACGAGGATCGTCTGGTCGTCCTTGTCGAGGCCGTAGGCCAGGGCGGCCGCGGTCGGCTCGTTGACGATGCGCAGGACGTTGAGGCCCGCGATCTCACCGGCCTCCTTGGTGGCCTGGCGCTCGGAGTCGTTGAAGTACGCCGGGACGGTGATGACCGCGTCGACGACCTTCTCGCCCAGGTAGGCCTCGGCGTCCCGCTTGAGCTTCTGCAGGATGAAGGCGCTCATCTGCTGCGGGTTGAAGTTCTTGCCGTCGATCTCGATCTTCCAGTCGGTGCCCATGTGGCGCTTGACCGACCGGATGGTCCTGTCGACGTTGGTGACCGCCTGACGCTTGGCCACCTCGCCGACGAGCACCTCGCCGTTCTTCGCGAAGGCGACGACGGACGGCGTGGTCCTGGCGCCCTCGGCGTTGGTGATGACGGTGGGCTCGCCGCCTTCCAGAACGCTGACGACGGAGTTAGTCGTGCCCAGGTCGATGCCGACCGCACGTGCCATTTCGATTCCTCCAGCTGACTGACTTGAGTGGTACTGACTCAAGGATGCACGACCTCGGGTGCGGAGTCAACAGACCTGAGTCGATCCGACTCAACTCTTCGCCCGCCCATCCGCTCACGGAACAGCTCCGGAGGGGTGGAGAGGCGCGTCATTCCCCCTTCCGGGAGGGCGACCCGTGAGAGAGTCCGGGTGCCCCTTCCCGGGCAAAGCGGGCATATTCCACGAATATCCCATGATTCTCACGCGGAAGGATGTGAGGGAATGGCGGTCGGTGGAGGTGCGGCGGTCGGCGGGAGCACGGCGGTCCGCAGGAGCACGACGGCCGGCAGGGGCGCGGCGGCCAAGCGCGCCTTCGACGTCGTGGGCGGGCTCGCCCTCGTCACCGTCCTGTCCCCTCTGTTCGCCGCCGTCGCCCTCTCGGTCGTGCTCGGCTCGGCGGCCCCCGGTCGCGGGGTGCTGCGCCGCCGGACGGTGGCGGGTCTGGCGGGCCGGCCCTTCACGATGCTGACCTTCCGCACCCGGAGCCCGCTGGCCGCGCTGCCCCTGCTGCTGCACGTCGTGGCGGGCCGGATGTCCCTGGTCGGGCCGTGTCCGCTGACCCCGGGCCACCGGGAGTGCGCGGGCGAGGGCCGCCGCCGGCTCTCCGTACGGCCGGGGCTCACCGGGCCGTGGCAGATCAGCGGGCGTTCGGACCTGCCGTGGGAGGAGCGGGAGCTGCTCGACCTCCACTATGTGGACCACCACTGGCTGGGGACGGACCTGCTCGTCCTGGCGCGTACGCTTCCAGCAGTGCGCAGACGCCGCGCGGCAGGTCGCGCGGCGGTTCGTCCGGCGAGGATCGCTTGAGTTCCGGCGGGAGTCACCCGACTTCCGGCAGGAGTCATCGCGCTTCCCGCAGGAGCCGTCCGGCTTCCGGCAGGAGTCACCCGGGCTCCGGCAGGAGTCGTCCGGGCTCCGGCAGGAGTCGTCCAGGCTCCGGCAGGAGTCGCCCTGGCCCCCGCAAGGGCCGCCAGGCCTCCGGCAAGGGTTGCCTGAGCGACACAGATCACCGCGAGGCCCCCTGCATCAGCGGGCCCCGAACGGGTAATCTCAGCACGGACTAAATAAGTTACCGCTTAGTAGGCTCAGCTCAGGCACTGAGCGGGCCCGCTCGAGGAGCCCGTCATGCAACTCGCCGCGATCATTGTGTCGCTGACGCTGACCGTGGTCGGCGTTGCCCTGCTGGCTCGTGCCATCGGCCAGTTCGTCCGGTACTTCAAGCTCGGCCAGCCCGTCCCGGCCGGGACCCGGACCGACAACCCGTACCAGCGCAGCGTGACCCTGGTCAGGGAGTTCCTCGGCCACACGCGCATGAACCGCTGGGGCGTCGTCGGCTTCGCCCACTGGTTCGTCGCGGTCGGCTTCCTGACCCTGCCGCCGACCCTGGCGCAGGCCTTCGGCCAGCTCTTCCAGGCCGACTGGACGCTGCCGGTGATCGGCGGCTTCCTGCCGTTCGAGCTGTACATCGAGTTCATCGGCGTGATGACGATCCTCGGCATCGCGGCCCTGATCGTGATCCGCCTCCTCAGCCTCCCGGGCCGGGCGGGCCGCAAGTCGCGCTTCGCCGGCTCCAAGGCGGGCCAGGCGTACTTCGTCGAGTACGTCATCCTCACCATCGGCCTGGCGATCTACGTGCTGCGCGGCCTGGAGGGCGCGATCCACCACGTCGAGCACTACGAGGCCGCGTACTTCGCCTCGTACCCGCTCGTCCTGGCCTTCAAGGGCCTGAGCGTCGGGGCGCTCCAGAACCTCATCTACTTCACCGCCATGGTGAAGATCAGCACGTCGTTCATCTGGATGATCGTCGTCTCGCTGAACACCAACATGGGCGTGGCCTGGCACCGCTTCCTGGCCTTCCCGAACATCTGGTTCAAGCGCAAGGCCGACGGCTCCACCGCGCTCGGCGCGCTCCAGCCGATGACCACCGGCGGCAAGGAGATCGACTGGGAGGACCCGGCCGAGGACGCCGTCTTCGGCGTCTCCCAGGTCGAGCAGTTCTCCTGGAAGGGCCTCCTGGACTTCTCCACCTGCACCGAGTGCGGCCGCTGCCAGTCGCAGTGCCCCGCCTGGAACACCGGCAAGCCCCTCTCCCCCAAGCTCCTGATCATGTCGCTGCGCGACCACGCGCACGCCAAGGCGCCGTACCTGCTCGCGGGCGGCGGCAAGACCATGGAGGGCGACGAGAAGGCGACCGAGGAGCAGCTGAAGGACGTCCCGGCGTCGGCCCTGGCCGAGGCCGAGCGCCCGCTGATCGGGACGGTCGAGGAGAACGGCGTCATCGACCCCGACGTCCTGTGGTCCTGCACCACCTGCGGCGCCTGCGTCGAGCAGTGCCCGGTTGACATCGAGCACATCGACCACATCGTCGACATGCGCCGCTACCAGGTGATGATCGAGTCCGCGTTCCCGTCCGAGGCGGGCACGATGCTCAAGAACCTGGAGAAGAAGGGCAACCCCTGGGGCCTGGCGAAGAAGCAGCGCGTCGAGTGGACCAAGGAGGTCGACTTCGAGGTCCCGATCGTCGGCAAGGACGTCGAGGACCTCACCGAGGTCGACTACCTGTACTGGGTCGGCTGCGCGGGCGCGCTGGAAGACCGCGCCAAGAAGACGACGAAGGCCTTCGCCGAACTCCTCCACATCGCGGGCGTCAAGTTCGCGATCATGGGCGGCGAGGAGAAGTGCACCGGCGACTCCCCCCGCCGCCTGGGCAACGAGCCGCTGTTCCAGCAGCTGGGCCAGGAGAACGTCGCGATGCTGAACATGGCGTTCGGCGAGGACGACGAGGACGAGTCGACGAAGAAGCCGAAGTCGGCGAAGAAGATCGTCTCGACCTGCCCGCACTGCTTCAACACCATCGCCAACGAGTACCCGCAGCTCGGCGGCGAGTACGAGGTCATCCACCACACCCAGCTGCTCCAGCACCTCATCGACGAGGGCAAGCTGATCCCGGTGACCCCGGTCGAGGGCCTCATCACCTACCACGACCCGTGCTACCTGGGCCGTCACAACAAGGTCTACACGCCGCCGCGCGAGATCATGTCCGCCGTCCCCGGCCTGCGCCAGCAGGAGATGCACCGCCACAAGGAGCGCGGCTTCTGCTGCGGCGCCGGCGGTGCCCGGATGTGGATGGAGGAGCGCATCGGCAAGCGCATCAACAACGAGCGCGTCGAGGAGGCCCTGTCCCTCAACCCGGACATCGTCTCCACCGCCTGCCCGTTCTGCCTCGTCATGCTGACCGACTCGGTCAACGGCAAGAAGAACGACGGCAAGGCCAAGGAGTCCGTCACGGTCGTGGACGTGGCCCAGCTCCTCCTGGACTCGGTGAAGACCCCGGTCGACCCGGAGCCGGCGGAGGAGACCGAGCCGGAGCCGGAGCCCGCCGCGTAGGCACCACCCGCTCAGGAGAACGGCCGTCCCGCCTTGGCGCGGGGCGGCCGTTCCCGTACATACCGTCCCCTAGGGGATGTCACAGGTCAGCCGCAAAGGAGCGCCCGACCGGCGGAAGCGGGTACGTTCATTGACGTGGCTGGATTCAGGAACGGACGCGGCCGGGACAACCGCCCCCCGCAAGGACGACCGCAGCAGGCGCCGTACGGGTATGACGCGGCCCCGCCGCCAGGAGCACGGCAGCAGTGGCCCCAGCAGGGCCAGGGGCAGCCGCCGTACGGGCAGCAGGGGCAGCACGGACACGGGCAGCAGGGACACGGACAGCAGCCCTACGGCGAGCCGGAGTACTTCGGCGACCCGTACGGGCAGCAGCACCCGCACGCGGTCACGGCGAACAACCCGGGCCACACGCAGGTGTTCAGCGTGGACGACCCGTACGGCCCGGCCACGGACCACCACGCCGGCGCGGCCCCCGTCCCGACGGGTCCCCGGCTCCCCTGGAAGGCGCTCCTGAGCGGCATCGTGCTGCGCCCCGCGGACACGTTCCTGCGGACGCGGGACCACGCCGTCTGGGGCCCGGCGCTGATCGTCACCTTCCTCTACGGCCTGCTCGCGATCTTCGGCTTCGACACGGCCCGCGAAGAGGCGATCGACGCGACCCTGTCGACGGCGGTCCCGTACGTCCTGATGACCGCCCTCGGCTTCGTCGTCGGCGGGCTGATCCTGGGCGCGGTCACCCACACCCTGGCCCGCCAGCTCGGCGGCGACGGGTCCTGGCAGCCGACCGTCGGCCTGTCGATGCTGATCATGTCGATCACGGACGCGCCCCGCCTGGTCTTCGCCCTCTTCCTGGGCGGCGAGAACGGCCTGGTCCAGGTCATCGGCTGGCTGACCTGGCTGGCGGCGGGCGCCCTCTTCACCGTCATGGTCAGCCGCTCCCACGACCTCCCGTGGCCGAAGGCCCTGGGCGCGTCGGCGATCCAGCTGGTGGCGCTGCTGAGCCTGATCAAGCTGGGCACGCTGTAGGAACGCGTACGTACGGACAGGAAGGCCCCCGCCGGGTGTCGGCGGGGGCCTTCCTCACGTCCGGGGAGGGGCGCCTCAGGCGTCGAGGACCTGCCCCTCACGACGCACGACGGGCGGCTCGACGCTCCAGGGGAAGTTGATCCACTCGTCGGTCTTCTTCCACACGTACTCGCACTTCACGAGGGAGTGGGACTTCTCGTAGATGACGGCCGAGCGGACCTCGGCGACGTGGTCGACGCAGAAGTCGTGGACGAGCTTCAGGGTCTTGCCGGTGTCCGCGACGTCGTCGGCGATGAGCACCTTCTTGTCGCTGAAGTCGATCGCGTTGGGAACGGGCGCCAGCATGACCGGCATCTCCAGGGTGGTGCCGACGCCGGTGTAGAACTCCACGTTCACGAGGTGGATGTTCTTGCAGTCCAGGGCGTAGGCCAGGCCGCCGGCGACGAAGACGCCGCCGCGGGCGATGGAGAGCACGACGTCGGGCTCGTAGCCGTCGTCGGCGATGGTCTGCGCCAGCTCGCGGACGGCCTGCCCGAACCCCTCGTACGTCAGGTTCTCGCGTACTTCACTCATGACTGCGACCGCCTCACACCTGGGTCCGATGGAAGTTCATGTACGAGCGGGAGGCCGTCGGCCCCCGCTGCCCCTGGTACCGCGAGCCGTACCGCTCGCTCCCGTACGGGTGCTCGGCGGGCGAGCTCAGCCGGAACATGCAGAGCTGGCCGATCTTCATCCCCGGCCAGAGCTTGATCGGCAGGGTGGCGAGGTTCGACAGCTCCAGGGTCACGTGTCCGGAGAACCCGGGGTCGATGAACCCGGCGGTCGAGTGGGTCACGAGCCCGAGCCGCCCGAGAGAACTCTTCCCCTCGAGGCGGGACGCGATGTCGTCCGGGAGGGTGATGACCTCGTAGGTGGAGGCGAGCACGAACTCACCCGGGTGGAGGATGAACGCCTCGTCGCCCTCCGGCTCGACCTCGCGCGTCAGGTCGAGCTGCTCGACGGCGGGGTCGATGTGCGGGTAGCGGTGGTTCTCGAACACCCGGAAGAAGCGGTCAAGCCTCACGTCGATGCTCGAGGGCTGCACCATGGATTCGTCGTACGGGTCGATGCGCACCCGCCCGGCATCGATCTCGGCCCGGATGTCCTTGTCTGAGAGAAGCACGCCCCCACGATACGCAGGGGGCGCGGACCTGCCCCAATCGGCAGGGCCCCGCGCCCCGGCGCTCCCGGCTCAGCGCCGTTCGAGCTCCACCGGCACCGCGTGCCGCAGCCGCGCACACCGCGGACACCGGATGAGCCGCCCGGGCCCGATCCGCCCGGCCCCGAGCTGCTGAAGCGGGAACGAGGCGGTACTGAACACGTGCCCCTCGGCACAACGGACGACGGTGCGCTCCATGGAACCCATCAAGTCCCTTCCCCTACACATGCGGTGGACGAGCAGCCACCTTAGGCGACCGCGGGCCCCTCCCCGGGACGGCACTCCGCACACGCCCGAGGAGGGCGGCGGCTTCGTCTCAACTGGCGCATGGGGTACAGTGTGCAACGATGCGGCACCGGTCATCCGGCCCGCTGCGCGGATGTAGTTTAATGGTAGAACATGAGCTTCCCAAGCTTATAGCGCGGGTTCGATTCCCGTCATCCGCTCTTCGAACGAAGGCCCAGGTCAGAGACCTGGGCCTTCGTCGTCGCGCAAGGGCGCCGACCCGGCGCCGGGAGCGGTTCCCGTTCGTCGGCGGGGCCGCGGGCGCGGTTGTCGCTCGTCCGTCCACGGCGTCCCGGTGCGGTGCTTGAGGCGGTCTTCGCCGCTCCTGTGCTCAGGGCGTGGAGGAGCCGGATGTGCCGTCACGCCCGGTGAGGTGCGTCCCGTGGTGCTGGAAGTCGTCGTGTCTCCCCGGCAGCCGTAGGGCGAACACGGAGCCCTGCCCCGGTTCGCTGCTCACGCTCGCCGTGCCCCCGTGCGCCTCGGTGAGGTTGCGCACGATGGAGAGGCCGAGCCCACTGCCGCCGTGCTGCCGGGAACGGGACTTGTCCGCGCGCCAGAAGCGGTCGAAGACGTGGGGGAGGTCCTCCTCGGCGATGCCGGGGCCGGTGTCGCGGACCTCGATGCGGACGCCCCCGCACGCGCCGCCGGCTTCCGCCTCGCTGTCGGTGGGATGTCCGCCCAGGGTGACCGTGCCGCCCGCCGGGGTGTGCCGGATCGCGTTGGACACCAGGTTGCCGACCGCCTGGCGCAGCCGTACGGGGTCCGCGTCGAGCCACAGATCGTCGTCCGCGTCGACGACGAGGGCGATCAGCCCGGCTTCCGCGCGGGCCTGGTGGCCTGCCGCGACCTGGGTGAGGAGGAGACGTACCGGGGTCGGCTCGGGGTGCAGGACCAGTCGGCCGTCGTCGAGGGCGGCGAGGTCGCGGAGGTCGTCGATGACGTGCTGGAGCAGGACGGCTTCGTCGTGGAGGGAGGCGATGTACTCGGCGTCCACCGTGGCCATACCGTCCTGGGCCGCCTCCAGCCAGCCGCGGATGTTGCTGAGCGGGGTGCGCAGCTCATGGGCGATGTCGCTGACCATGTCCTTGCGTTGGCTCTCCAGTCGCGCGCGGTGTTCGGAGAGTTCGTTGAACGCGGAGGCGAGCCGGCCGATCTCGTCCCCGCTCCGGACGGGAACGGGCGTGCTGTCGCCGGCGTCCTTCATCCGCCGGGCCGCGTGGGTCAGGTCGCGCAGCGGCCGGACGACCCGAGCCGCGACGAGGACGGCGGCGCTCACGGAGAGGGCGAACACCAGGGCCGCGAGGCCGATGATCTCGGTCGTGCTCCGGGGCGAGACGCCGAAGGCGGTGCGGCCGGTCGCACCGGTCGGCCCCAGGGCCAGCCTGGCCGGCGGGGCGACGTGGCTCTTGAGCTGTTCGCGGCGGCTCTGCGCGACGCAGGACGTGATCTCGTCGTCGTTGTTCGCCGCGGTCGGACCGCCCGTCGTCCTGGACCAGGAGAAGTCGACGCCGACCCGGATGCCGGTGATGCCCGTTCCGTTCAGGCACTCGGCCACGAGGGTGTCGAGCCGGTCCAGGGCCCTGCGCTCGGTGTCGGTGATCGTCCGCTCCAGGACTCGCTTGCACAGGGGCGCGGCAACGGGCGGGCCGGAGCGGCCGAGGTGGCGGACGCTGGGGCGACCGCTGGGAGCGGTGTCGATGACGGCCTTGATCCCGTTCTTCGCGAGGCATGCCGCTTCTCGTGCGGCGTGGTCGTGGAGGAGGGCGCGTTCGGTCCCCGTGAGCCGGTACGGCCCCACCGCACGGGGATCGATCCGGTCGCCGGCGGGGGCGGCGGAGAGCGGGTCCAGCAGGGTCACCGAGGGTGCGGGCGGAGGCGGAGTGCGCGACGCGGAGTCGGCGAGGGACTTGTGGTCCAGCGAGGTCAGCACGATGCGCCGGCCCGTCTCCCCGGACAGGCGACGCACTTCCGGCTGGACGCCGCTCCAGGTGCCGTGGGTGGCCGCGTAGGCCAGGAGCCGGTCCTGGATCCGGGCGTCGTCGGCGACGATCTGCCCCTGTTCGCGCTCGATCGCGCCGGTCGCGGTCCGCGCGGCGAGCCAGGCCGTGGCAGCGACGCCGCACGCGCCGACCACGACGGAGACCAGGAACAGGCGGAACAGCAGTCGCTTGTGGAGCGGGAGCCTGCCGGACGGCTCAGGACCCGGCACGCGTGGCTCCGTGGACGGCTGCCCCGTCGTTCCCCTCGCTCCGCTCCCCGGTCGGCCGAGCCGGGCAGGACCTGCCGGCCCGCTCGTCCGCGTCGGCCGGGACCAGTTTGTAGCCGACGCCGAAGACGGTGACCAGCCGACGCGGATCGCGGGGATCGTCCTCGGTCTTCCTGCGCAGGTTCATGATGTGCATGTCGACCGTGCGGGGAGTCGTGTAGTGACTGAAACCGTGCAGCTCGTCGAGGAGCCGGTCCCGGGTGAAGACCTGCCCCGGGCGTGCGGCCATCGCGACGAGCAGGCGGAACTCCCCCGGCGTGCACTCGACGGCGCGGCCGTCCACCGTCACCTCGTGCCGCTCGGGACTGACCCGGAGGGTGCCCACGCGAAGGTCCCCGTCGTCGGACGAGGGCTGCGACTCGCTCCGAGCCGCCCGGCGCAGCAGCGTGCGGACGCGGGCGACGAGTTCACGGGGGCTGTAGGGCTTGGTGACGTAGTCGTCCGCACCCAGATCGAGGCCGAGCAGCAGGTCGTCCTCGGAGACCCGGGCGGTCAGCAGCAGGACCGGCACGTCCCGGCCCTCGGCCCGCAGGACGCGCAGCACGTCGAGCCCGTCCACCCGGGGCATCATCCAGTCGAGGACGGCGAGGTCCGGCTCCCGCCGGCGTACTTGGTCGAGTGCGGCGCGGCCGTCGTGGACGGTCCGGACCGTGTGCCCCTGGCGCTCCAGATAGCGGGCCACCAGTTCGGCCTGCTTGGGGTCGTCCTCGGCGACCAGGATGTGTGCGCACATGGCGACGATCGTAAGTCACGACGATCCGATGATCTGCACCGATTGTCCCGGTATGCACGCCGTCCGGTCCGGCACGACGGGAAGCCGACGAGAACCTGACAGCTTCCTGACACGGCTCGACTACGAAGGAGCCATGACCCCCGCTCCTCCCGGCCGACGGCCCCGCCGCGCGGTCGGCACCCTCGTACTGACCCTGCTGCTCGTCCTGGGCTGTCCGCTCGCAGGACCCGGCACCGCGGCCACCGCGGCGGCACAGTCCGCTCCCCAGGCTCCCCAGGCTCCTCGACGGGACGAGGTGCCCGTCAACGCCTGCGTACCGAAGCGGCTGCACGGCAAGGCGATCACCTTCACGGCCTCGGACGGCGTCCGGCTGTCCGGTCTCGTCCTGGGCAGCGGGCCGCGGGGCGTGGTCCTCTCCCACGAGAACGGCTGGAACATCTGCAGTTGGCTGGCGTTCGCCGAGGAGCTCGCCGCCACCGGCCACCAGGTCCTCGTCTACGACCAGCGCGACGTGCACGACGGGGCTTCCGAGCGGGGCGGCCGGGCCGCGAACCTCCACTTCGACCGGGACGTCCGGGCCGCCGTCCGGCAGCTCAGGGACCGGGGAGCACGGCACATCCTCGCGGGCGGGGCCTCCATGGGCGGCACGGCGACCGCGACCGTCGCTCCCGAGATCCCCGGCCTCGTCGGCCTGCTCATCCTGTCCTCGCCGCGCGAGCTCCCGTTGATGAAGCCGCTCCCGGGTCTCGCGAGGGTGACAGTGCCGTCGTTCTTCGCCGCGGCCACGGGCGACATGACCTTCGTCGACGAGGTGCGGGCCCTCCACCGGGCTTCCGGCGCCGAGGACAAGCGGCTCCACATCCTCGACAGTCACGTGCACGGAGTCGACATGATGGAGGACGGCGAGGCCGGGGCACGTCTTCACGACCAGGTCCTGGCCTTCGTCGACGACGCCTTCCGCGAGGCCGGCGCTTCCACGCCGCCGGTGGACCACGGCGGCTCCACATCCCCGGCGGACCACGGTGGCTCCGTGCCCCCGGCCGATCCCACGGGCCGCACGCTCCCGTCCGACCGCACCGGCGCCGTCACCCCGTCCGAACCGGCCGGGTCACCGACCACGCGCCCCGGGACCGGGTCGCGGACCCCCTGGGCAGCGGCTCACGACGGTGTGGAGCCCGGCCGCTCACCGTTCCTCGTCATCGGGGTGGCGTGTGCCCTCCTCGTGGCGGCGGTCGCGGGCGCCGGCGTGGCCGTGCGGCGAGGACGAGGCGCCAGGCGTCGCCGCTGAACGTCCGCGACGGGCAGGCAGTACGGACGGGCCGGCCTCCGTGTCGAGGCACGCCGTGAGCGAGGGATGCGCGCGCCGGTGAGCGGCGGCCCGCGGCGGTCCCTCCCCTTCGACTTTCCAGCAGGTCACTTACACACGGTGACCGCGATGACGAACCTCGAATCCGGGGCGGGGCGGCCGGACGCCGCCTCCGCGTGAAGACCGGAAACGATCCGAGAGGAAGAACACCCATGGCAACGAAACACCGCAAGCGGCTCTTCTCCGGCACAGCGGGCCGCAGAGCCCTCGTGGCCGGGGCCGTGGCGGCAATCGCGGCGGCGGTGGTCGTGCCCGTGCAGGCTTCGGCCGGCAAAGCCGCGCCCGGCCCGCGGCCCGGCCAGGAGACCGGGCCGGAAACCCACGAAGTAATCGAGGCTCGGTACGACCTGGGCGACCAGGCGTTCACGCCTCCCGCTCCCTACGAGGGCAAGGCCGAACTCACCGCTGTCGTCCACTACCCCAGGGACGTGGCGCGTGGCAGGCATCCTCTGATCCTGATGCAGCACGGACTGTGGCACACCTGCGCGGACCGTGCGGCACAGGTCGAGCTGGAGGCCGCGCAGAAGGCGCTGGCCGAAGCCGAGAAGGCCGGTGACGAGGACGAGGTGGCCCGTCGGAGCGCGCTCGTCGACCGGGCGAACGTCCCCTTGTGGTCCTGGCCCTGCCGGGACGGGGTCTCCCCCCTGCCCAGCAGCTCCGGCTACGACTACCTGGCCAGAGCCCTCGCCCGGGAGGGCTTCATCGTGGTCTCCATGGGCACCAACGGCATCAACGCGACCAGCTCGGGCCAAGCCCCTTCGGTGTACCAGGCCCGCGCCGCGCTGATCAACAGGCATCTGGAACTGTGGCGCCAACTGGCCGCAGGAAAGGGCCCGTTGCAGGGCAAGCTGAAGGACACGAAGACGGGTCGGGGGAGCCGCGCCGGGTTCGCGGGCCATGTGGACCTCGCCAGGGTCGGCACCCTCGGCCACTCCATGGGTGGCGGCGGAGTGATGCAGCACGCCGCCGACGACCGGCACGGTGCCTGGCCCGAAGGCGTCGAGGTGAAGGCCGCACTCGGCCTCGCCCCCACCGCGACCTGGGACGTCGAGCCGGTCACCAAGGTCCCGCTCGCCGTGCTGTGGGGCACCTGCGACCAGGTCAACACCGGTAAGTACGTCGACTGGAACAAGGGCGAGAACAAGGCCCCCCTGTACGGCATCACCCTGACCGGCGGCAACCACGACTACTTCAACACCCAGTGGTCCCCGTCGAGCGGACAGGTCGGCGGCAAGAACGACGCCGTCCCCGGCCGACGCCCCGGCCACTGCGTCTCCCAGGACGGCCGGGAACAGGAACACCTCGGAGTGGACGAGGCCACCCAGCGCCGGATCACCACCGCCTACACGACGGCCTTCTTCCGCCGCCACCTCATGGGCGACACTTCCGCCGACACCCTGCTGACGGGCAGGAAGCAGCTCCCGTACGCGCCGGGCGTGGTGAAGGTGGAGTACGTGCCCGGCGGACGCGGCGCGAGGTAGGGCTGGGGGTGAACCGCTCGTCTCCTCGAGGACGTGGGCGTGGCCGGGTCCGTGCTCGGTCTTGAACCGGTCAACGAGCTACCCGTACTTCCCGAGAACCCACCGTCCGCCCCGGACACCTCGAAGGCCAGGCGTGCCACAGCGTGCCGGTAGACGCGGTGAAGAGCGGTCAACAGGGGGGTTCGCCCGTCCTCTCGGAACGAACCTTCAAGCGAACGTTCCCGCAGGTCATCCGGGCTCTCAGGGGCCAAGTGCCGGGTGATTCCCAAGCTTATGGCGCGGGTTCGATTCCCGTCGTCCGCTCTTGCGCGAAGCCCCGGACCAGTGGCCCGGGGCTTCTTCGCTGCCCGAGTCCGTCCAGGAGCCGCGCACCACGCGTGCGCCACGCGCTCTCCGTGGCGTCCGTCCTGCGGACTCCTCGCGGACCGCCCGCGTCGCCCCGTCAAGGCGGGCCACCGCTCCCCCACCCCTCGTGATCCGGCCCCGGTCAGGACGCCTTGAGCCCGCGCGCCCTCTCGAGGTCCGCCCTCGACCGCCAGTGCCGTAGGGGCTGATCCGCGCCCTGCGCGGGCCCCTCCGACGTGCTGACGGGTCTTCCCCGGCCGCGCGGCCGTCCGTGCGCCCGGTCGTCGCCCTCGTACGCCGACGGGACGCTTCGGCACCGGGGCCCGCGGGCGAGATCAGGCTCCCGACGGAGCGTCATGACCGGTGGACGGCGAGGAAGACGGCCGCGTAGTGGGCGGCGAAGGCTGCCACGGTCAGCACGTGGAAGACCTCGTGGAAGCCGAACCAGCGGGGCGAGGGGTCGGGGCGCCGGAGGGCGTAGACGACCGCGCCCGCGCTGTAGAGGAGGCCGCCGGTCACGATCAGGGAGACCACGGCCGCCCCGCCGCCCCGCAGGAAGTCGGGCAGGTACCCCACGGGTGCCCAACCCAGGGCCAGGTAGCAGGGGGTGTAGAGCCAACGGGGAGCCCCGGCCCACAGGACACGGAAGGCGATGCCGGCCGACGCGCCCGTCCACACGGTCCACAACAGGACGGACCACTGGCCGGGAGAGAGCAGGAGGACGGCGAGCGGGGTGCACGTGCCGGCGATGATCAGGAAGATGTTGGCGTGGTCGAGGCGACGTAGAACGGCCTCGCCGAGCGGCCCCCAGGTGCCGAGGTGGTAGACGGCACTGGTCCCGAACAGCAGCCAGGCCGTGGCGGAGTACACGGTGCAGACCAGCACGGTCTGCGGCGTTCCCGCACGGCAGATGAGGACGATGCCCGCCACCAGCGACACGGGGACCATGCCGGCGTGGAGCCAGCCGCGCAGCCTCGGCTTCACCTGTTCCGCCAGCTCGGCGGCCAGTTCGGCCGGACCGGCGGCGGGACGGGCGTCCTCGGCGGCACCGTCGTGACGCGGTCCGGGAGCGGGACCGGCCGGCCCGTACCCCCCGACCGCCGGTGCGGAAGGGCCGCTGCCGGCTTCGGCGTCGTCTCGGGACACCGCCTCCTCCGGTTCCGAACCGGTCCGTCGGGGATCGCGGGCAACCATGTGCACATCGTAGGAACCCGCCCGGAGGAGATCCCGGAACCCCACCCCGTGGCACTCCGCGTGACGAGCTCCGGCCCCGCGGGCGGCTCCCCGCCGTCGAAGCGCGTCGGGCCGGCCTGCCGGGTCGGGGCGGACGCCCGGGAACCGTCCGGCGGAAACCCTTTCGCCGGGAACCACTCGTCCGGCCGCGGGGCGCAGTAGGCTGGGATTACCGGAAGTAACTCGTACATCCGCCGCCACGCGGACGTCGTTTCCGGCGATCAAGACACTGGGCCGCTCCGCGGAGCGGCCCGGGAACGGGTCCGCGATCATGACCACCATCGCTCCGCCCCTCCCGGCACGTCTGACCCTGACGCCGGGGACCACCCCCGCCGGCTTGTTGGACGGCGCCTGGTGGCCCCGCTCACGCGATCTCGCGGTCGGGCTTCCGTCACTGGTCGACGCGCTGGAGAGCCGCTTCGGGCGCATCACGCGCGTCACGGTGAACCCCGCCCGCTGGCCCGTCGTCCCTCACAAGGTCCCCGCCACCGGGCACACCGTGCACGTGGGCTGGTTCACCGAACAGGATCCCGACAAGATGATCCTGCTCTCCTACGCCGTCGGCCGCTGCGACCTGCTGGTGATCCCGCCCGGGACCGAACCCGCCGCGGCGGCCCGGCTCATGGCCGCCGCCGCCGTCCCCGGCGGCGTCCTCACCGCCGGCGCACTGCTGTCCGGCGAAGCCGCGGCCGACCGCGGCGCACGGGACGTCCGAAGCCGCGAGGACTCCTGGGAGACCGATGGCGGGGCCGCCCCGCCGGTCCTCCGGCACCCGGTCGTCGGGGCACGGATGATCTCCCTGCCGGGGAACGTGCGGAGGTGACGACGTGGAGATCCTGATCACGCTCGCGGCGGGAGCCGCCCTGATCGTGCTCGGCCTGTTCCTGATCCACCGGCTCAACGCCCAGCACGACGCGCGCATCGCGGCCCACCGCTTCGGCGACCCCTTCCCGGCCGCCGCCCGGCCACCGGGCCACAGCACCCGCAATTCGTCGGGACGGGCGCCCGGCCGCAGACGCACGGGCATCCGGTCCTGACCCTGCGACCACTCCTCCGGCCGAAGGCCGCGGGCGGTGCACCCGGCACCCGGGACGACCCGCCCGGCGGCCCGTTCCACCTTTCGTCACCAACCGGCCCGAAGTCATACAATGGAACCAGGATCGAGCACTCTCACGTGCGGCGGTCCGGAAGGGCGGTCCCGGCGGAGTGAATGCGCCGGGGCCGTTGTGACGACCGCCGCCGCAAGGTTCCCGCATCCGCGAACCGAGGCACACCATGGTCCTCTTCCCTGTCCTGCTGATCGCCGCGATCGCGCTGATCGTCATCGGCGCGGCCGTCGACGGCATGTTGTACCTGGCGTCTGTCGGCACGCTCCTCCTCATCGTGGGCGTCCTCTACCTCGCCGTGAGGTCGGTACTGCGCCGCCGACACCCGGCGCACTGAGGTCCTTTCCCCACCGCCGGCACTTCCGGACCTCTCCAACCGTCACCGGGCCGCGCGACGGCAGGCGGAGCGGCGGGGGCACAGGGCCCGGCTTCCTTTCGCGGTCCGGGTCATGACGGTCCCTCGGGCCCGGTCGTCGGGGAGGGCAGGACGGTGACGAGGATCTCGGCGGCCCGCGTCACGTTGTCGGCACGGACCGCACGGGCCATGGCCGTGCGCGCGGCCTCGGGCTCGGTGTCCGGCGGCACCACCATCAGCGCGAAGTGGTCCTTGTCGCCGCGGGTGATGAGGACCGTGTCGTCGCCGACGGGGAAGGAGTCGAAGTGGACGACCCGGCCGTCGACGGTCAGACGGGTCGGGATGCCGTTCCAGGCGGAGGCGTCGAGACCGACCCGGCTGAGCGGGCCGAGGTGCTCGCTCAGGGCGGTGACCAGGGGCGGGAACTCCCGTTCGACGTCGCGCGTGCGCGGCCACCACGCGCCGTCGAGGAGACCCTGCCGGGACCGCGCCGTCTCCAGGCGGAGCAGGGCGGTGCCCGGCCGGACGGCGTGATGGATCTCGTCGGGCAGGAGGAGCGGGGAGGTGGGGGAAGTGCCTGCGTCGGTCATGACCGTTCCGCCCGTCTGCAGGAGGTCGCCGCCACCCGGGGTGTGGCCACAACGGGTGCCGGGCCGACGGGCGGTGCGGGGTCTCGTTCCTTCACCGTACTCCGCGGGTTCCGCGCGTGCGCCGCTCCGTCGACGCACGAGGTCGGCGTCACCGGACGTACGGTGGACGTACCGGGAAGCGCGCCGGGCCCGCTCCGGACGCCCGCGAACGCGTCCCGGGCGAAAGGACGGTGCCCGCTGTGGAGCACAACGACCCCGAAGCCCTGCCGCCACCCGGACACGCCGAGGTGCGCATCGTCGCCGCCACCCCGGACGCCGCCCGCGCGGTGGCGGAGGTCCTCCGCCGCTGCTTCGCCGGCGGCGAGCAGCGCAGCTACCCCGTCCCGGGCGGAGGCTCCCGCCTCCACCTCACCGTCGACACCGCCCGCACCGCCGGCCCGGCCCGGTCCTGGCTGGCCACCAGCAGGCCTCCGAGCGGCACCGGAGCCCACACCGAGGAACCCTGACCGGTCCCTCGACGACAGGACGGCACGGCGTCCCCGGCCCCGGCAGGGCACGCGTGGCGTCCCCGGCCGCCGTGCAGCGTCCTGGAAGCCGCATCGCGATGCCGCCGGATCGGCATGCCGGCACCGTCCCCGGACGTCGCCCCGCCGCCCTCATGGAGGCCCCGGTGACCGTCGGACGGTACGAGCACGGGGCTCCCGACCGCTCGGAGAGCTTCGGGGAGGAGCTGCTGGGCGGGCTCCTGGACCCCGCGCACGAGCTGCCGCCCGACCGGGTCGGGCCCGTCGTCGCCGACCTGCCGGCCCGGCTCGGATGCCGGGAGGTGCGGATCCTCCTCCAGGACTACGGGCAGCAGAAGCTGGCCCCCCTTCCCGGGGAAGGACCGGCGGGCGGCGAGCCGCTGCCGGTCGACCACTCGGAGGCCGGTCGGTGCTTCCTCACCTCACGCCCGGTCGAGACCGCGTCGGCCGAGGGGGCGCGCGTCCACGTACCGCTGCCGGCCGGCGGTGACCAGGCCGGGGTCCCGGCCGTCACCCTGGACACGGTCGACGACGACGACCGCCGCATCCTGCGCAGGGTCGCGGGCCTGGTCGCCGACCTGCTGCGGACCAAGAACGGTTACACCGACCTCTTCTTCCGGACCCGCCGCGGCGAACCGATGAGCGTCGCCGCGGAGATCCAGTGGTCGCTCCTGCCGCCCCTGGCCATGTCGATTCCCCGTGTCGCGGTCGCCGGGGCCCTGGAACCCGCCTACGACGTGGCCGGCGACAGCTTCGACCACGCCCTGAACGGCGACGCCCTCCACCTCGCCATGATCGACGCGACGGGACACGGCCTGGACGCGGCGACCATGGCGACCGTGGCCATCGGCGCGTACCGGCACGCCCGCCGGATCGGCGTCGAGCTGTACCTCTTCATGGACCGGGCCGTGGCCGAGCAGTTCGCCCCCGACCACTTCGTCACCGCGCAGATGATGCGGCTGGAAACGGACACCGGCCGCCTCCAGTGGGTCAACGCCGGACATCCCGCCCCCATGCCGATCCGCGAGCACCGCGTCGTACGCCGCCCGAACAGCCCCACGGCCCTCCCCGTCGGCTTCGGAGGGGACCAGCCGCAGATCGGCGAAGTGACGCTCGAACCCGGCGACCGCGTCCTCTGCTTCACCGACGGCCTGGTCGAGGAGCACGAGGGCGGACGGGAACAGTTCGGCGAGGACCGGTTGCTCGACCGCGTCCACCGACTGGACCGGGCCGACCGGAGCGTCCGGGCCGTGGCACGCGACCTGTCCCACACGCTCGTACGTGCCCGTGACGGGGCCACCACCGACGACGCGACGCTCGTCCTCGTCGAATGGCGCGGATGACGGAAACCCCTCGTGTCCGGCGGCGTGGCCGCGAGGAGAGACCCGGTCGTACGCCCTCGCCGGGCCCCTGCGCGGAGCACGCCGGAGGTACCGGGAGCACCTCGTACGTCCCCCTCACGCGGGCGTCGTCCCCGGCGATCGACACGCCGGGCCCCTCACGGGAGCCCGGGGGCGGGTCGGCCTCATGACCGGCACCCACGCTCCCACCCGCCCGGCACGCCCTGTGCTCTGACACTGCGGACCTCCCCGGCCGGCCCGCCGGACGGCGCCTGGTGGCCGTACCCGCGCGATCTCGCCGCCGGACCGTCCCCTGTCGGAAGCGCTGGAGGAACGCCGGGGGCACATCACGCCGCCGCCGACTGCCGCCTGCGGGAGGCCCGGGGCCAGGAGGACGCCCGGGAGACGGAGGGAGGGGCCTGCCCACGTCCCCGTCCCGCCGCCGGAGCGCGCAGGATCGTGCTCCCGCGCAAGAGGCGGAGGTGACGGCCACGGCCCCGCGCCCGTCCCGGTCCCCTGTCGGGAAGCTGTCCGGCCGCCGCGTCCCGTCCGCCTCCGGCACCGTGCCACGGCCGTGCCCTTCAAGGCGGTGAACAGCGGTCAACAGGAGTGTTCGGGGAGTGGTCGAAAAGCCGTCTCGGAGCACGTTTTCGCAGCTCGAACCAGGGTTGGCCAGGTCGAGTGCCGGTGATTCCCAAGCTTGTGGCGCGGGTCCGATTCCCGTCATCCGCTCTTTCATGAAGCCCCCGGGTCAGAGACCTGGGGCTTGTCTGTCGGCAGACGAGTCTCGCTGTCGGCGCACCCTTCAGTACCCCGAGATGGGGCCGGTGGGGGGTCTGAACCCCTCGTCGTCTCGCCGGAGGTTCCCTAGGAGCCCTCTGACCTGCTTCTACACCATCGTTACCACCGCTGCAGCCCGGTAGAAGCCCTGAGCCGGGTGTTCCCCTGCATCGGAATCAGCCGGCCATCTCGCCCTCCTGCGGAATAATCAAGGCATGGCAGCCACGCCCAGTGCCCCCGAGCTCCGCCGTACCAGATTCGCCCGGCGGCTTCCCGCCGAGCTCTCGGAGCTCGACGGTCCCACCCACGGCCATGTCGTCCTTCCACTGCACCTCGCGTGGTCCGGCCTGTCCCGGTTCGATCTCGACCAGTCGCGATTGCGGATGAGCTGCTACCGGATCGTCTTGGCCGAGGGGCAGCGTGACGACCTGGTTCACTATCTGAACCGGGACCTGCTGGTCACCATGTGGCCCGTTCTGCGCACACTGATCAGCCGGGACATCCGTGACGTCTGGGAGAACGCCTTCAACGAACTGGCGCCCGACGCCCAGGCTGCTGCGTGAATCTCACGGAACTGCACCGGCGACTCCTCGCGGATCTCCTCGCCGTGGGCGACGCCTACCCGCTCGTACTCACGGGTGGCTACGCCGTCCAGGCACACGGACTGGTCGATCGACTCAGCAAGGACCTCGATGTCGCCACCGAGAACCCGGAGCCGATGGAGAAGATCGCCGCGACCGTGTGCATCGGTCTCGAACAACGCGGCTGGCAAGTACGGGGGTTGGAGACCGACCCCCTGTTCGCGCGACTGATCGTCACCGACACCGCCACCGGCGAGGAGTGCGAGGTCGACGTCCTCAAGGAAGCACTCTGGCGCCCGCCCGTGAAGACTCAGCACGGCCTGGTGCTCTCCCTGGAGGACGTCGTCGGCACAAAAGTGCGCGCACTGGCAGACCGCGGCTTGGCGCGTGACCTCATCGACGTCCGCGCGGCAGCCGACCGCTGGGGGCACGTCGAACTCGAAGAACTCGGCCGCCGCCACGCCCGTGACAGCTTCGACCTCTCCGACCTTCAGGCCCGGCTCACCGGCGCGGACTGGATCGACGACACCGAATTCGCCGCGTACGGACTCGACGACCACCAGACCCTCAAGCTGCGACAGTGGGCTCAGGAGTGGGCCGATGACATCGCCGAGAGACTCCAGGAAGCGGAGGGGCCGCCCGACGACTGATCACCGGGCATGAGAACGGCGAGGAAGCGTCGCGCCTCCGAGGAAGTCACTCGTGCCCCGGCCGTGCCCTTGGGAGCGGTGAGCAGCGGTCAAAACGGGGATCCCCAAGCCCACGGGCAGGGCCACGCTGACATTCTTTTCACAGGTCAGGCACCTGATGATCTAGCTGAGCAGCGGTGATTCCCAAGCTTATAGCGCGGGTTCGCTTCCCGTCATCCGCTCTTGCGCGAAGCCCCAGGTCAGGGACCTGGGGCTTCGTCGTTATCGGGACCTACTCATGGCCTGCCGAGATCCAGTCGCCCGGTTCAGCCGCCGGCGACGGTGGAAGGGAGAACCTTCTGCCGCGCGATCAGACCAACGCGCGGGCCCTGCGCTCCCAGTCCGCGACCCGGGTCATCACACCGCTGACCTGCTTGACCGCGGCCGTGAGGTCCCGGCCCGGCACCCGCAGCTCCCGGCTCATCTTCACCAGCCACCGCATGCCGACCTCGACCTCGCCGAGCACGCCGACCACCTCGTGGGTGGACTCGGCAGTGCTGATCATCTGCTCCAGGAAGCCGGTCACCGAACCTGCGCGCTGCTCGGGCGGCATCGCCTCGATGACATCGAACGCCGTCTGAACCGCCGCGTCCATCTCCACCATCTGCCCGGCGAAACGGGTGCAGGCCTCCCGGAGACCGGAGGCCGGCTCGGCCATCGCCCTGGCCAGCTCGGTCATCGCCGGCAGCCACGCACTCATCGGTGTCCCCGGCTGGGCGGCCCGCTCCATCACGGGACCGATCTGCACGGCGGCTTCGGAGATCACCGTCATGAACCCGGCGATCGCCTCCGTGGTCTCGCCGATCGCTTCCGTCTGCGCCTCCACGCGGGCGAACCGGTCGAACAGCCCGGGAGCATCCAAGTCGTCCGGCTCCGCCTCCACCACGACTTCCGGCGACGGCACCACCGGCAGCCCGAGCAGGATCCGGGCCGGGGTCAGCGGTTCGAACCGGTTGTCCAGGGCACCCTTCAGCGCGGTCTCCAGGTCCCGCCGCGCCCTGACCAGACCGCTTCGGCTCCGCTTGAACATGATCGTCCGGATCAGCGAGAGGTCGAACGGCAACTGCCCGTGCTCACCGATGTGGATGATCGGTTTGCCCGTCAGGTGCCGGATCCCGAGCTCGTAGGTGACGTTCGCGTTGCCCCCGGTGAGGTCGGCGATCACGATGTCGTCCTGCAGCACGTGGCGGCAGATCTGTTCGGTGATCTCACCCGTGTCGGCGATCCCGTCCGCCCTGACCGGAACGATGCCGTGCCTGGCGCAGGCGGGCAGGATCACCTTCTCGTAGATCTCCAGGTTCTCCTCGTATGCCAGGAGTTCCGGACTCCCGTCCGGGGCGTGCTCGTTGCCGATGGGCGCGATGACGAAGCAGGTCGTCATCGATGCCTCCTCGGGCTTCTCCTCGGTGACCGCCACGATGCTCATGCGTAGTCCTCCGTTTCGAACTCTTCTGTCCGCCGGCGCCGTTCCTCGAGGTCGGCGCCGGCTTGCAGATCAGCCGAGTAGACGGGGCGCTCCTCGATCCCGAGCGCCCGAAGCAGGTCGGCGGTGGGAATCCGGTACTGCCACCCGAGACGCAGGAACCGGCAGGGGAAACCACCCTGGTGAATGAGCTTGTACGCGGTGGCGGGGCAGAGCCCGAGCGCGCGGGCGGCGGTGCGCAGGTCGATGACCAGCGGCAAGTCGAACGCCTCGCCGAACGACAACCAGGTCCTGGAACGCGGGGTCACCGTCGCCCTCCCGCCGGACGCAGCGACAGGGTGCCGATGCGGCTGCCCTCGCCCGGACGCCGCGCCCGGTGCACGATCTCTCCGAGACCCAGGTGGCCTGCCAGCTCGCCCAACCGGAAGCTCTCCAACCGATCCGGTGCGACGCTGAACCGCACGGTCGCCGACAGACCGTCGGGCCGGGCGGGTGGCGACACCCGCAGCTCCCAGCCGTCGTGCCAGTCGCCGACCGGCGACTCAGCAGGGGACTCCACGGAGAGGTGAGCGGCGGCCAGCGCCCCGACGTCCGCCACCGGCCGCTCCCGAGTGCGGGCCCGGGCGAACGCCCACACCCTGTTGATGGTGGGGCGCAGCAGCGCGCGGCCCACCTCCTGGGTCCGCGGGTCCACGTCCACGAGTACTGTCAGTAGGGCGAGCAGTGACTCGGATTCGAGCTCCCGCCGGTCGATCGGCCACCGGATCGCGATCCGGTGGAGGGTGCGCCGCATGGCGGGTAAGGCCAGCCAGAGCGCCAGCAGCCGTTCGGATCCGCCCGCACCGGTGTCGCACTGCGCCGCGTCGACGGCCTCGCGCCAGATCTCCTCGCGGAGCACCGGGTCCGACGACCTGCTGTACAGAACCCGCCGGGCCGTCAGGGCGGAGAGCCGGGTCGGTCCCTCGGCCGTGATGACCGGAAAGGGTAGTTCGGCGAGCCGGAACCGGTGCTCCAGCACGTCGAACACCCGGTTGTAGGGGATCAGTCCCACGGTGAACCTCCCGAATCGTCAGTGTCGTCACGCATGCTGTCCACGATGCGTAAGCAGGCCCGGGCGATCCGGTGCAGCTCCTCGCGCAGCGTCTCGTAGGGGGCCGGCGAGAAGCCGGACGTGTACCGCCGCGCACTCGTGGCGGAGCGGTGGTCGCAGGCGGCGGCGTAGTAGTACACGTCGCCGGTCCGGCCCTGGACGGAGAGGCCCCGGGTGTCCTGCTGGCGGTTGCCGCCTGCCGTGTTCTCGCAGGAGGTGCAGCCTCTCGCGGGTGGGACACCGCTCATCGGCCGGCCCCGCCGGGCACCACCCCGTGGATGACGGACCCGTGGATCACGCCCTGGACGGCAGTGCCGTGGACGTCCTGCTGGACGAAGCTCGGCCGTTCCGCCTCCGCCGCTCGCGCCGGGGACCGCGGCCCGCCCTCCGGCGCGTCCGGCCGGGGCTCCTCCGCGTCCTGTGGGTCCACACCGGGCAACCGGACCCAGCCGTACCCGGCGAACCCCTTCTGTTCGACGTGGATACGGCGGTACTCCTCCGGGTCGTGTCCGTGGAACCGCGAGCGCACCACGTCCTGGTAGAGCCGGTCGGAGATCACCACGACCAGGCTCGCCGACCCGGCAGCCGCCAGGGCCCGCTTCACCTCGGGTGCGTTCAGGTAGCGCGCCACGGCGATCGGAGCGGGGCCGGAGAAGCCCAGGGCGGCGGTGGTGGCCACGCCGGTGTCGATGGCCAGCCGAAGCCGCATCCGCC
This sequence comes from Streptomyces sp. NPDC088915, assembly GCF_044749825.1. Taxonomy (NCBI): domain Bacteria; kingdom Bacillati; phylum Actinomycetota; class Actinomycetes; order Kitasatosporales; family Streptomycetaceae; genus Streptomyces; species Streptomyces sp. NPDC088915. Next base: position 462,950 of record NZ_JBIVIR010000001.1, on the reverse strand, counting down.
CGGCGGGTCGACGGATGGCGTTGTAGCTACCGAGTTCGGCCGCGAGGTGGGTGACGTACTCGCCCAGCACCACCTGCTCGGAAGTGCCGGCCGGGAGGACCGCGAACTCCATGTCGCCCTGCGGCTGGACGGACCACGTGCTGTGGTCCAGCCCGCTGCGTTCGGCTGCCGCCCTGAGCATCCGGGCGAGTTGGGCCTGCGCGGTCCGCTGGCCCGGGGTGTCGAAGGAGCTGTACTGCTCGATGTCCGCCGCCAGGCAGAGGCGGCGGTCGTCATCCGGCCGGGGCTTGTCCCAGGACGGGACGGTCGGCTGCGACGTCATGTGAACCATCACCTACTCGATGAGTTCGGATAGTCGGTGGTGCTGGTCGCCAACTGTGCGGCCGACGGGCCGGGCTCTCCGAGCAAGCCGCAAAAATGCGGGATGTCGGTTCCTGTCAGCGGCCGATCGGCGGCAGGAGTCCGATCGCCCGGAGGCGGTCCGGCTTGAGCACCGCCATCTCGCGGTTCTTGATCCTCACGACCCCCTCGGCACGGAGCCGCTCCAGCGCCTTCTGCACCGCCCTCTCTCGTGATCCGATGAGCGCTCCGAGTTCGGCCTGCGTGAGCTCGACGCAGATCAGAGTGTGCGAGCCGAGGGACTTGCCGTGGTTCTCGGCGAGTTCGGCGAGCACCCGGGCGAGCCGTACCTGAACCGGGAACTCGCCGAACGCGCTGCGCCAGGAATTCGCGCTGCGCAGGCGGCGGTTGCTGAGCCGCACGATCTGAAGGGCGGTCTCGGGATGCTTGTCGAGGAATCTCTGCACCGCTCGGCGTTGGACGACGTGTACGTCGATGTCCGCGCCCGCCGTCACCGTGGCCGACCTGGGCACGTCGTCGATCACGGCCATCTCTCCGACCACGTCTCCGCCGGCCCGGATGGCGATCAGGGCTTCACACCCGTTGGCACGCCTCCTGGTGACCTTCACGTAGCCGTTCTCCAGGAGCATCAGGCAATCGCCCGGTGTCCCTTCCGCGAGGATCTTCGCTCCGGGCGGATACTGCCGCGGGGAACCGATGCTCAGAAGTTCCTCCCGGGCCGCCTCCGACAGGCTGCCGAGGAAGCGGGCGGGCCGCCGCTCGCCGATCTCATGCGCACCGCGTCGTGCTGCCCTCTGGGTCGCGCGCTCCATACCCCACCTCGTGGTCGAGTCCAAGTGCCTTCCCGATCAGGGAATCAGGCCCGGATTCGGGCGGAAAGAGCGTGTGAGGCGCATCCGGTGTGGTGCGTGCGCATGGCGCGGCGCGTCGGGGCGAGGGCCTCCGAGGGTCTCCCGGGTGTTTGTGCAGGACGGCGACATGCGCTATCGCGTCCCGTCGGCCGACAGCGTGGAACGAGTACAGCCAGGTCCTCCCGCCTGGCCGGATCTCTTCCCCGTCACCACACGAAACCCGGGCCCTCAGTTCAACGGAGTGACACGACCGACCGGAGGAGATCCCGATGGGCAAGCTCACGGAACGAAGGCGGCGCGAACTGCTCGTCGCCTGGGACGAGCCACCCCGTTCGCCGCCGTACGGGGTGTCACCACGACTACGGGCTCTGCTCTTGTCGTGTGCGGTCTGGCGTGGTGGCAGCGCCGATGAGCGAATCACAGGCCGGCTCCGACGGACCGGCCGGAAGGGCACGGGCCGCGCTGAGGTCGACCGGGCTCACACCGAGCAGCCCGGCGAGGGGGTCGCTGCGACCTGTCGTCCCTCCGCCGCGGGCTGGGACGCCAGAAGCAGGGTCGATTCGGCCGTGCGACCTCGCCTGTGGAGTGCCCGTGGGAAACACAAGCCCTCCCACGCATACTCCAGCATGCTTGCCGTATGTCCTCGACGACTCGCATCACCGTCACACTCCCCAGCGATCAGGTGGCCGAGCTCCGCAAGCTCACGGACAACGTCTCCGGCTACGTCGCGGAAGCCGTGGCCCGTCAGATCCGGCACCAGCTTCTGGGCGACGACCTTCGCCGTCACGAGGAAGAACACGGACGCTTCAGCGACGAAGAGCTCGCCGAAGCCCGCTCGAAGATCTTCGGTACCGCCGACTCCGCCAAGAACACGGACGCCGCGTGAGCGAGCGCGTCGAAACCGTCGTCCTGGACTCGGAGGGGCTCTCCTCCTGGATGGCACAGGACCGCAGGCTCCTCGCGATGCTGCAGGTCTTCCACGACATGGGAGCCGACCTCGTGATCGGGGCGAACACCATGGTGGAAGTCAGTCGTTCCCGCACCAACATCCCCCGCCTGACCTGGGCCCTGTCCCGCGTCAAGGTGGAACCTGTCACCGAGCGGGCAGCCAAAGCGGCGGCAGAACTCCTCAAAGACGCCGGGCTGCACGGGCACAAGTACGCCATCGACGCCACGGTCGCCGAGGTCGCCCTGCGCCAGCCGAAACCCATCGCCCTGCTGACGTCCGACAGCGACGACATGGCCGAGCTCTGCGGCCGCCAGGTCCGCATCATCCCGCTCTGACCCGCCGCACCTCGGAGCATGCACGCCGACAGGTTGTATCGCGCTGCCACGGCCCGTGCCCCATCCGTGCCCAGCGGAGCGGACAGCAGCGGTTGTGTACGGCGTCCGGAGTTCACTCGAACCTCTCACGCCTCGGTCAAACATGCAGGTCAAAGCCAGTATGACCGTTCAAGGATCTTCATTCCCAAGCTTGTGGCGCGGGTCCGATTCCCGTCATCCGCTCTTCGAACGAAGGCCCAGGTCAGAGACCTGGGCCTTCGTCATGGCATGCGGTTACGAGGGCCGGCCGCCGTACGGCACGGTGATGAGTTCCATGGCGTGGCCCGCCGGGTCCGTGAAGTACACGCCGCGGCCACCGTCGTTGTGGTTGATCGTGCCGGGCTGCTTCCGGTGGGGGTCGGCGTAGTGCTCGATGCCGCGCTGTCTGATCTGCGCGTACGCCGCGTCGAACTCCTCCTCGGAGATCAAGAAGGCGTAGTGCTGGGGGGTGATGCTGTCCGCGGGGACGGTGGCGAAGTCCAGCGTGACGCCGTTGCCCAGGCCGACCGCGATGAACGGGCCCCACTCGGCGGTGATCTCAAGGTGGAGAAGGTCCGCGAAGAACTCGGCGGACTCCCGGTTGTCCCGGGCGTGGACGATCGTGTGGTTCAACTCGACTGACAAGGAATGCCTCCGAGGGCATGTCCCGACACCTCCATGTCTCACCCAGCCGGTGACCGACACGCGATGTTGCCGTAGATCTTAGTTCCATCTATCCAGTGAATCAAGGGAAGTTGACGAGGGCCACGGCTGCAGGAACCGGAGCGCGGTCACAGCAAGCGGTCGACCAGGCCGTCGACGTAGTCCGGGGCGAGCGGGCCCATGCCGAACAGGACGCGGATGTACATCGGGGCCAGGACGTGGTCCAGCACGTCGAGCGCGTCGAGCGCGGGCTCGCCGCGTTCGCGGGCGCGGTCGAGTACGGACTGCAGTTGCCGGATGCGTTCGGCACGAAGCTCCTCGGCCGCCCGCACGCCTCGCTCGCCGCTGCCGGACAGGGCGACGGCCAGGTGCAGCACCGCCGGGCCATCGGGCCCGGTGATCTCGCGGGCCACCTGGGCCGCGTACGTGCGCAGGTCGCCGGCGAGGCTCCCGGTGTCGGGCATCGGCGACCGCGCGTCGAGGCGGGTGAGCGCCACGTCGGTGAGCAGGGTCTCCAGACCGCCCCACCGGCGGTAGATGCTGCTGTCGGCCACGCCCGCGCGGGCCGCGACCTCACGGACGGTGAAGTTGCCGTAGCCGCGCTCGCCGATCAGGTCGGTGACGGCCCGGTGCACCTCCGCGCCGACGCGGGCGCTGCGCCCGCCGGGCCGCCGGGCTCGCTCTCGCTCGTTCATGCCCCCACCTTAACGCAGTCAGCACTTGCGTTTACAAAGCAATCCTCTCTACAGTCCCCTAACGCAGCCGCTGGCTGCGTTAGAGCACCCAAGTGTATCGCCGTCCGTGTCGAACGCGCCCGGGCGTACCCAACGACGGAGAGGAATCCCCATGGCTGCCTCGCCCGTGGCCTCGGGCGGTCGACCGAACCGGGCCGTGCTGCTCGCGGTGACCTGCCTGGGCCAGTTCATGGTCCTGCTCGACAACACGATCGTCGGAGCGGCACTGCCCGACATGCAGCACCGGCTGCACACTCGGTTGACCGGCCTGCAGTGGATCGTCGACGCGTACGTCCTACTGGTCGCCATGCTGCTGCTGTCCGGCGGCGTCTTCGCCGACCGGTTCGGCCGCAAGCGGGTGTACCTGGCCGGCGTGGCGGTGTTCACCGTCGCGTCGGTGGTGTGCAGCCTCGCGCCCTCGCTCGGCTGGCTGATCGTCGGCCGGGTGCTGCAGGGCATCGGGGCGGCGGCGTCGAGCCCCGCCTCGCTGGCCCTGCTCGTCGCCGCCCACCCCGTACCGCAAGAACGCGTCAAGGCGATCGGGCTGTGGGCCGGACTCAGCGGAATCGGTCTGGCCGCGGGCCCCGTGGCCGGCGGCGTGCTGACGGACGCCTTCGGCTGGCCCGCCGTCTTCCTGGTCAACCTGCCCATCGGCGCGGTCCTTCTGCTGGTCGGCCTGCGCCGCCTCGACGAGTCCCGCAATCCGAGCGCCCCCGCGATCGACATCCCCGGAACGGCGCTGTCCGTCCTGGGGGTGGGCGTGCTCACCTACGGGCTGATCGAGGGTGGTGCCCGCGGCTGGACGTCGCCGGTGATCCTGGGCTGCTTCACCGCCGCGGCGGCCCTCCTCGCCGCCTTCGTCGCCGTCGAAGCGCGCCGCTCCGCCCCGATGCTGCCGCTGGGGCTGTTCCGGCAGCGGCTGTTCACCGTGTCCAACACCGCCATGGTCGTGGTGGGGTTCGCCCTCATGGGCTCGTCGTTCTTCTTCTCCCAGTTCTTCGTGTACGTCCAGGGCAGCTCGATCCTGCGCGCCGGCCTGCAGACCCTTCCCCTGTCCCTCGCCATGGTGATCGTCAGTCCGTACGCGGGCAGGCTCGCCGCCCGGCACGGCTTCCGGACCGTGGTCACCACCGGCCTGGCCCTGGCCGGCCTGGGCCTCGTCGCGCTCGGCACGGTGCACGCCGACACCGGCTACGGGAACGTGTGGTGGCGGCTGGCAGTCGCCGGCACCGGCTTCGCCCTGACCCTGTCCCCGCTGACGGGAGCCGCCGTCCAGGCGGTCGGCCCGCAGGAAGGCGGCCTCGCCTCAGGCGTCAGCAGCACCACCCGGCAGATCGGCGCGGTGCTCGGCGTGGCGGTGCTCGGAGCCGTCGTCCGCGCCCGCCAGGCCGGCGGCTCCTCCTTCGAGACCGGCCTCGACAGCGCCTTCCTCGTGGCCGGCGCCGTCACCCTGGTCACCGCCGTGTTCACCGGCTTGGGGTTGGCGCGGTCCGGGCCCGCGAAGCCCGTATCCGCGGAAGGTCCCGCGGCACCGCGACGCTCCACCGGTCCCGATCCCGATCCCGATGCGGTCACCGCTTCGGACAAGGCGTCCGACAGCAGCCCGAGCCAGACCGAAGCCGTCCCCGGCCCATTTCCGCCGCACCCTGGTCACACCCCTCCCCGAGGAGAAGCACCTTGTCACCCGATCCGACCACCCTTCACCCGCTGCCCGCGCACCAGCGTGTGGTGTTCCTCAAGCCCCTGATCACCTCGCCGAACATCACCGTGGGCGCGTACACGTACTACGACGATCCCGACGGCGCCACGGAGTTCGAGCGCCGCAACGTCCTCTACGCCTACGGACCCGAGCGCCTGGTCATCGGCAGGTACTGCGCGCTCGCCACGGGGACCCGTTTCCTGATGGCCGGCGCCGAGCATCCGACGATGGGGGTGTCCACCTACCCGTTCACGATGTTCGGCGGCCGGTGGGCCGAGGAGACCCTGGACATCGTCACCGCCATGCCCAGCCGCGGCGACACGGTCGTCGGCAACGACGTCTGGTTCGGCTACGGGGCGACCGTCATGCCCGGCGTACGGATCGGCGACGGCGCCATCGTCGCGGCCGGCGCCGTGGTCACCGCCGACGTCCCGCCGTACACGATCGTCGGTGGCAACCCGGCCCGACCGATCCGGCAGCGCTTCGACGACGCCGGCATCGACCGGTTGCGGCGCGCCGCCTGGTGGGACTGGCCCGCCGGCCTCGTCACCGAGCACGCCCGCACCATCATGGCCGGAACACCGGCCGACATCGCCCGCATCGCGGCCGACCACGCCCTGGAGAAGCCCCTGTGACCCGAGTGACCCCTGTGATCGTCGAAGAACATCCGGTGGCCGACAGCGCGGCGGGACCCTACGCCCTCACCACGGGACCGGACGGCGCCCTGTGGTTCACCCTCGTCCACGGCGGCCGGATCGGGCGCCTCGTCCCCGGCCAGGAGCCGACGAGCCACCGCCTCGCCCCCGACAGCGGGCCGACCGTCATCACCCCCGGCCCCGACGGCGCGCTGTGGTTCACCGAGTACAAGGCGGACCGGATCGGGCGGATCACCACCGACGGCGTGATCGACGAGTTCGACCTGCCCACGCCCGGCTGCGGACCGTTCGGCATCGCGGCGGGACCCGACGGCGCGCTGTGGTTCACCGAGGCCGGCGCCGACCGCGTCGGCCGCATCACCGTCGACGGCCGCATCACCGAGTTCCCGCTCCCCATCACGGGCGCGTTCCCCTCGGCGATCACCGCCGGGGGCGACGGCGGGATGTGGTTCACCCTCAACCAGGCCGGCGCCATCGGGCGGATCGGCATGGACGGCGCCGTCGCCCTCCATCCCCTGCCGACGGAGGCGGCGGCGCCGGCCGGGATCGCGGCAGGCCGCGGGGGCGGCGCCCGGGAGGGGCGGATCGAAGGCGTGGAGGAGCATGACTCCTATGACCTGGACCGATCTCGTCCCCCGCCGGGACGTCTTCGCACCGTATTACGACGAGGTTCCCGAGCTGTCGGGAGTCCGGCTGCGGTCGGTGCACCTCGATGCCTGGGGCTCGGTGGTCACGCTGCGCCTGGACCTTCCCCGGTTTCCGGACCGCTGGGACCGGGGGCCGGGTGACACCGCGCAGTGTCACCTCGCGTTCTCGCACGTGGAGGACTTCGAGATGACGGGGTGGCGTCCGCCGGTGACGGCCGACGTCGCGCTCGCACCGCTGCCCCGCCACCGGCTGGCCGTACGGGTGGCGGCGCCGGGGCTCGACCTGTCGTACACCTCCAACGCGACTGTACTGGCAGGGCGCCTGAGCGTCTTCACCCTGGGCCCGGACGGCGAGGACGCCGGCCCGCACCAGTTCACGAGCGTCCTGGAACGCAAGCTCTTCCCCACCGTCCCCGAGACCCATGTGAACACCTTCTATGAGCACCTCTGAGATGGACCTCCCCCTCTGGCCCGAGCTTGCGGCGCTCTACGAGACGCCGCCGGACCTCTCCTCCTGCCCGCTGTACTACGTGCACGTCGACGAACGGGACACCTCGGTCACCCTCGGCTTCGAGACCTCGCGGCTACCGGACCGTCCCAGGCCGGAGTGGGAGGGAAGGCAGTACAACACGGTGCGGTTCTTCGTCGTGTTCACCGGCGTGGACGAGCTGCGCTTCACGGGCGTCGCGGCGGAGCATCCGGACGCGCACGACCGCACGGTGGGCGTCGTCGTGACCGGCGGCGGCCGACAGCGGGTCTCGGTGACCAGTGAGACCCGCTCCATCGCCTTCTCGGCCGCGGCGTCCGCGGTGACCGGGATCCGCGTGTACCTCCAGGGCTCGCCCTGACCGGCTCAGGGCCTGTCCGGCGGATCATGGCCGGGGCCCGGTGCGCGGACGCACGAGAGCCGGACGGGTGCTGATCGCCCGGCCCCGCGACGCCCGGCACGGTCCGGTGGAGCGGTCCCGCCGGGACCGCCGAGAAGCGGTCAGAACTCCAGCACCTCGCGATCGAGCGGGTACCGCGCGCGGTGGAAGCCCTCGTACGGGGAGGGGGTGATCGGCAGGACGCCGGTCGGCTGCAGGCCCAGGTTGTCGTCCCAGATGCGGGGCTCGACCCGGCCGACGACGCGGAACCCGCGGAAGGTGAACGGCGGGCTGTCGGTCGGGAAGAACTCGGGCGTGGTCATCACCTGGAAGTGCAGGTGCGGCGTGGTCGAGTTGCCGCTGTTGCCGATCAGGCCGAGGACCCGGCCGGGTTCGACGCGGTCGCCCTCCCGGACCTCGATCGAGCCGGGCGTCAGGTGGGCGTAGAGCAGGTGGCGGCCCGGCGCGACCTCCAGGGTGACGTGGTTGCCGACGGTCTCGTCGATCGGCGGGATCGGCGGCGCGACGGGCGGCACGTTGTCCGGGATCCCGTCCCGGACCTCCACCACCCTGCCGCCGGCCGCGGCGACGACCGGCTGCCGGTAGCTCAGGTAGCTGGTGAGCCGCGCGGGGTCGCCCTCCCAGGTCTGCCCCCGCTCGCCGACCCGGTACCAGTCGATCGCGAAGCGCTGCGGCACGTAGAAGCGGCCGTCGATCGGGGCGAGGCCGCGCCGGTGGTGGGTGTTGCCGCAGCACGACTCGCTGGAGTACCAGGTGCCGGGGCGGACCGGCGCGTCCAGGTTCAGCGGCTCGGTGCGGTCGGTCGGGGTGGGCTGGACCGTCTCCTCGAACGCGGAGGGGCCGGAGGCGGCGAGGACGGCGCCCGAGAGGTGGTGTTCGAGGACCCGGGGCACCCGCCGGCCGCGGTCGAGGACCAGGTCGAGCCAGATGACCCACTGCTGGGAGCCCGGGATGACGGTCGGCGTCGGCGCCGGGGGCGGCGGGGTGTACCCGTCCGCGCCCGGCAGGGGGTCGCCCACCGGGTTGGCGGCCTCGGCCAGCGCCCGGCCGCTCAGCGCGCCCACCACCCGGTGCGTGCGGGCGTCCCGGACCTCGACGCGGTCGAGCCGCACCCGCGTGCCGCCGGGCAGGGCGCTCGTGGTGAGCAGTTCGTACGAGAGGTGCGTCTTGCCGTCCGTGGCGGTGAACGGCGTCGGTTCGGTCATCACCGCCGCCGTCAGCGGAGTGAACTGCGGGCCGGGTTCCGGTCCGGCCGGGCCGGTCCCGTATCCGGGCGCCGTCGAAGCCGCCAGCAGGCCGGCTGCGAGCGCGGCGGCGGCGAGCCCGCGACGTAGCGGGCTGCGGCGGCCGGTGCGCTTGCGGGGGTCGCGCTCTGCCATGGTGCTCTTCCAGTCGTCGGTTCCGGGGCCGTGGAGAAGGGCACCGGCACGCCCCGCGCCGAGGCGCAGGCCCATGTAATCCGGCGCCGCGCCGCTCCGGGCGTACGGCGCCGGGGGCGGGTGCCGAACTGCACCCGTCCAGCCGCACCGGCCCCCGGGCCGCGCCGGCGGACGCCGGGTTCGTCGCGTACGACGGGAGGGACCGGGCCCGGCTCCTCCGGGCGGAACGCCGGTGGACCGTTCGCCGGCCCGGCCCGACCCGGTCCGGCCCGGCCCGGCCCGGCCCGAGCGCGGGCGGGAGCCGCCGCCCGGGGCTCCGCCGTCACCGCTCCGGAGGGATCGGGATGCGCGGATCGTCGATGTCGACCGTGATCTCGACCCCCGAGGTCGAGCTGAAGGTCGCGGCGTTTCCCGATGGCCGAATGCGATCGAACGGGTTGGACTCCATGAAGAACATCGCCCAGATCAGGGCACGGTCCGCGGTCAGACGCGCGAGGAAGCCCTCCGATCCGTACGAGCCCTCGCCGCCCCACAGCAGCCCCCGCTCCCCCAGGTCCACGGCGACGCGTCCGTCGACCGGGGACACCCGGGAGGGGTCGCCTTCCAGCACGTCGTCCAGCGCGAACGGGGCGAGCAGGGTGAAGCCGCTCGGTGCGGCGGGGTCGAGGGCGACGGCGTGGGAGCGGCCGTCGGCGCAGAACAGGGCGTCCTCGGCGGGAAGCTCGTACGCTGCCCACAGGCGTTCGATCGCGGTCATCTCTTTTTGCGCTTTCCGTCGCGGGTGCGCCGGGGCCTCTCCCGGGAACCGCCGGTACTCCGCCGGTCGACGCGCGGCTCGGCGTCGGCCCGGGGTCCGGAACCGCGCGTCGCGGTCCGGGCCCAGGGTCCGTGTGCTGCCACCCCGCGGCGGTGGTGCGTCAGCTCTGGGCGGCGGTGTCGTCCGTCTCGTCGGTGCTCTCGCTCGTGCCCACCTTCTCCTTCATCTTGCGCACCAGCTCCGCCTTGCGGTCCGCGGCGCCCTGGCGGTCGAGGTTGCGGTGCGGACCGTTGTTCTGCCGTTCGGCGCGGGACAGCTTCTTGCGCTGTCCGCCGCCCTGGCCCACGGGGTTGTTGATGTTCTTGCTGTCGGTCACGGGGTCTCCCGGTCGTGAAGTGGAGTGGTCTGCGGATCCACCGGTGGGGGCGGGCGGCGACGCCGGAGGACGTCGGACGGGCCTCTCGCACCCTCACGCGCGAACCGGTGCCTCGAAGGACACGACGAGGACGTTACCCGGTTCCGTCGATCCCGGCCGGGGCCGATGTCCTCCGGGGCACCTGCGCCGCCTCCCCGAGACGTTCACTAGAGTGAACATCCGTACGCGGAGACACGCGTGCGAACAGTTGCGACGGGCGGGGGCCGGGATGCAGAACGCCGATCTGGGCGTGTCGGAGGACAACCTCACCACGTTGGCGAACGACCTCGACGGGATGCAGCGCTACCTGGAGCAGCAGGTCCGCGCCATGGACGGGGTCGTCGACAGGATCGCCGCGGGCTGGCAGGGACCCACCGCCACCGCGTACCGCTCCCTGCACCGCGGCGTCGCCGAGGACGCGGTGCGCATCCGCCAGGTGCTGGTCCTCCTGGAGGCCGCCACGCGCGCCTCCCGCGACGGCTTCACCCAGCAGGAGCTCGACCTCCTGGCCCGGCTCCGGCAGACGCAGCGGGGCGAGGACGTGTCGGCCGCCGCCCGCGACCTCACCGTGCCCGACCCGGCGCCCGCACAGGACGAGAGCCGGCCGAAGAGCCGCCTCGACGCGATCTGAACCACGGGGGATCAGCAGCATGCCGGACGACGACCGGATCACCGTCGACTTCACCACCCTGCAACGCCTTTCGGGCGACCTGGAGGAGATCCTCCGCACCCTGAACGAGAAGCTGGACGTGCTCTACGGGCGCGTCTCCAAGGCCGTCCTGGACTGGGACGGCGAGGCCCGCGAGACGTTCATCGACGAGCTGGACCGGTGGAGCCACGACGCCGACGACCTCAAGGCCGCGCAGGCCTGGCTCCACGAGGTCGTGACCAAGGGCCACCTCAACTACGCCGCGGCCAACAGATCCGTGCTCCAGGGCTGGGGAGGCGGTGCCTGATGGCCGGCCCCTCTCCTGCCCAGCAGCCGGGCGGCGGCGGCGCCATCGACGTCAAGCCGAGCGACCTCTGGTCGGTCTCCGGCCGGGTCGCCGGCCAGCAGGACTTCCTGATGCGCGGCGCCAACAAGCTCCTGGAGGAACTGCGCAAGTACCCCGACGCCGGGGGCGCGGGCACAGAGGCCCGCAGGTTCGCCCAGGCGTACAAGAAGATCGGCGACCGCTGGCTGGAGGTCTGGGGCCGTTCCGTGCTCGGCGTCGGCGGCGTCGCCGTCGGCTTCACCGAGACGGCCAACGCCTACACGAAGGCGGACGCGGCCTCCCACCCCAAGGGCAAGCCGGCCGAGCAGCGGCCGCTGCCCGTGGTCGTCGACAAGGCCCCGGACTTCGGTTCGGTCCCCGACATCAAGTGGGGCGACGACGACGGCGGCGACGACTTCCTGCGCGGTCTGATGGAGGGCGTCCCCGAGATCGTCCGGGACGTCCTCCAGCCGCTGTGCAAGAACGTGTTCCGGGTCGGGAGGGTGGCGGACGTCCACCCCTTCCCGCAGCAGCACTACCTCAACTCCCTGAGCCACAGCTGGACCAACGTCTCCATCACGGGAACGATGGTGGCGGACCAGCTCACCCAGGCCGTCGGCACCATCACCAACCACCAGCAGGCCGACTGGGAGGCCGCCATGCGGACCTTCTGCAGCGCCTTGTGGGGCGGAACGGCCTGGGGACAACAGCGGCACGGCTACCAGTGGGCCCAGACCGCTAACTCCGGCCCGGGCACCCCGCGCGTCCCCACGGGCAGCGAGCCCGTCCTCGCCGTCCTGAAGGACACGGCCGACGACGTCGCCACCATCCTGCGCGAGTACGCCGAGGCGGCCGTCGACCTGAACCGCGACGTCTGGGACGAGATGGAACGCGCCATGAAGAAGGCCGTCAAGGACATCCTGGAGGACCTGGCCAAGCCCAAGGACGCCAAGAGCCTCCTCGGCACCGTCACGAACGTGATCGGCAAGGGCGTGGGCCTGGTCCTCTCCTTCGACGTCAAGACCGTGCTGAACATCGACACGGCCAAGCTGAACCGGATCGTCGACAGGTACACCGGCGTCCTCGACGGCCTCACCACCCGCATGGAGGCGCTGAAGGGGCCGCTGGACGAGGCGTACCTGAGCGCCCCCAAGTTCGAGGCCGGCGTCGCGCGCGCCCACGGTTTCGGTGCCCGCGCGCTGGAGGAGTTCAAGCACGAGCAGCGGTGGACCGAAGCGGGCCCGCACGGCAACCACGCCTTCGACCTGGCGAGCAACGAGAATCTGGGGGGCGGCCACACCCTGGACAAGCACGTCGGCAAGACCGACGAGCAGCTCGCCCAGCGCCTGCGCGACCAGGCCGAGGACCACGCCAACTGGCCTGAGCAGCGCAGGCCCACGATCGGCGGTTCGTCCTCCTTCAAGGACATGGCCGCCGCACAGCGGCTGACCGAGCACAACCTGCGGACCCGGCAGGCCGACATCGACGCCTGGCTGGCCACCAACCCCCCGGAGGGGAAGACGCAGCCGTTCACCAGCCCGGCTCCCAACGGTGAGGTCAGCGGCCGGTACGTGTCCAAGCAGCCCGTACCCGACCCCGGCGGGTCGGGCACCGTCCCGGGCACCGGGTACAAGGATCACGGGCTCGACGCGAAGGCGATCGACGTCAAGAACGTGAAGACGATCCTGAAGTACGATTCCAGGCTCGATCCGCCCTACGTCGTCTACACGTCCATGCCCGCTCCGTGACCCGCGCCCGCCTCGTGACCCGTACCCGCCCCACGACCGACCGGAAGCCCCATGAACCCCGCCGACAGCACCGCCTGGGACACCGCGCTCGAGCGACTCCTCGACGAGGTGTACACCTTCGCGAGAGTCGGGCCCCGACGGCACGACGACTGGGCCCTGGACGTCCTGGCCGTCATGGAGCGGTCCGTCACCGACCCCCGGGGCCGGCTGATGCTGGAGTGGGGGGTCGACAGGGAGGGGAGGGAGAACATCCGCCCCTGCTATCCGTTCCTGCCGCCCACCGCCGAGCAGGTGCGTGCGTGGACGCACCCCGTCACGGCCGGCGCCGCCGTCGAACTGCTCGCCTCCCTGTCCCAGGAGTGGTTCGGCGAGGGCCGGCCCGTCCGGACGCGTCCCGACCGGGACGACGTACTGGCGGACGCCCGGACGGTACTCGGCCGTTTCGGTGCCGACGCCGTCTTCCGCACCTCCTCCGACCTGGCCGGGGCCTCCGACTCGCCGGACTTCCTCGCCCGCGAGCTCGCCGGGGGCCGGGCCTTCACCGACCACGTGATGGACCTCGGGCTGATCGTCGTGAGCGCGGACGAGGTCGGGGTCTTCTGGTCGTTCGACGCGAGCTGAGAACACATCGGGGCGGGGACCGGCCGTTCCCGCTTCCTGAAGGAAGGTCATCATGCTGACGCGATCAGCGACGTATCCCGACCGGGAGACCGCCCAGTGGGCCACCCAGCAGGTGGTGACCGCCAACGAGCAGGCCGTCCACCGCTGGCTCGCCCAGGGCACCCGGGCCCGGCTCACCATCGAGGCCGCCTGGCCGTCCCGCGGGGAGCCCGTGGGACGGGTCCAGCTCGAGGGCGACCTGCTGGCCGGGCGCGGGCCCGTCGACGTCCGCGCGGCGCGCGTGGTGCTGCGCCGCGAGCCGTCGAGCCCGTACGGCTTCACCGTCCACACCTCCGTCCCGTTCTACCTGTAGGGGCCGTCCGCACATGTCCATGAAGCCCCTCGAACACGACCGCCGGTACGGCGAGCTGGACCAGGTGATGCGCGCGTACCTGGGGCAGCCGGCCGACGACACCCCGGAGCGGCGCAGCCGCGCCCTCGACGCGTACCTCCGGCACACCTGGCACACCCGCCCCTCGGCCGTCGCGGAGGCGGAGCGCCAGCTGCGCGAGTACAGCCGCAACCCCCCGGGGCGCGTCCGGCGGGAGCTGGGCGAGTTCTACTCGGTCCCGGACACCGGGAAGCCGCAGTCGGAGATCGGCGACTGGCTGAGGGTGCTGGCCGACCACCTGAAAAGGAGCATCGAGGAGGGGGACGTCCCGGAGCCGTCCTCCCCGCGGACGCACTGGGAGTGGCACGCGCGCTTCCCCGAGACCGCGCAACTGCTCGGCGGCTGGTTCTCCCAGGACGTCGTCGACGAGTTCCCCGACCACGAGGCCGCCGTCGCCGACTACGCGGCCACGACCCACCCGCAGCTCGTGGCCCGTCTCGTGGGGGAGCTCCACGAACTGCTCGCCCTTCCCCTGGACGAGGGGGACTACGCCCTGGCGGCGGCCGAGCTCGGCATGGAGGTCAACCCGCCCGCGCCGTTCTCCCACGGCGCCTGGTTCCGGTCGGTGGCGACGACGCTGTCCGGGGCCTAGGTGCCGTCGGTGTCCGGGGCGGGCCTCAGTCCGGGCGCACGTCCAGGAGTTCGCCCTTGCGGTCGAGGGAGAGGACGTGGGCCGTGTCGTGGGCCAGGGTCTCCGGGTCCTCGTGGGAGAGGACCACGCGGCCGTACGAGGTGATCAGGTCGGTGGTCTTCTCGACGTGGTCGCCGGGGGCCTGGCCGCAGGTGTCGAAGAGGTGGGCGGGGAGGCCCTCGCAGGAGGCGCGGACCCGGTTCGCCGTCACCGTGCCCGTCGCCGGGGAGAAGAGGAAGCACTCGACCGCGCCCCGGTGCAGGGTGGGGGCGGTCCGGGTCGCGGCGCGGAAGCCGTCCGGGTCTACCCGGGAGGCGAGGGCCAGGTCGATCAGGGAGTGCGAGGAGGCGTGCTCGACCAGGGTCGGGCCCAGGCCGCCGTGGGTGCGGGCGCCCGTCTCGATGAGGACCGGGCCCCGGTCGGTGAGGACGAGCTCGCTGTGGGCGGGGCCGTTCTCGATGCCGAGGGCGGCGAGGGCCCGTGCCACGTAGGCCGTGACCTCCGGGTGGTCGCCGACCTCCACCGCCGTCATGGCGCGGTAGACCGGGGTCCCGCCGATCGTCTCCTTGGTGTAGCGGAACATGTTCACGACGAACGGCTCCCCGTCCAGGGACACCGAGTCGACCACTTACTCCGGTCCCACCAGCCTTCCTGGACGATGAGTTCGGTGATGACCTCGCCGGCCAGGTCGACGCGGCCGAAGAGCCGGCCGCACGCGGCCCGCACCTCGTCCGGCGTGGCGCAGAAGAGGACGCCGTCGGTGGCGAAGGACCGCACCGGCTTCACGACGAACTCCGCCAGGCCGCTGCCCTCGCACCACGCGACCGCCGTCTCCGTGTCGGTCGCCCTGTGATGCGGGATGTGCGGGACGCCCGCCTCCCGCAGCCGCTCCTGCATCAGGAACTTGTCCCGACGGACCTCCGAGGGGCCGGAGTTGGGGCGCAGGTCCCAGTGGGCGGCCAGCGCGTCGTACGCCTCCACGCCCGGCTCGGAGCCGCAGACGAGGAACTCCGGGCGGCGTCCGCCGCACAGCCGCTCGACCTCCGCCGCCGTCTCCCCGACGGTCGAGAAGCGCAGTTCGGCGGTGAAGTCCTCGCGCGGGTACGTCGCCAGGAGGGCGGGCGGGAGGGTCTCCGAGGTGAGGACGGCGACCGCGTCCAGGCCGTGGAGCTCCTTCGCCCGGCGGGCGAACGCCGAGCCGCTGGAGTACGGGTCGACCACCACCAGCATCCCGGGCTCAGGCATTCTCCAGGACCTTTCCCTCGCCCGCGGGCTCCGGCGCCCGCTCCGCGTTCCGCACCAGGGTCATCGCCAGGGAGCCGACGAGCGCGCAGCCCGCCGAGACCCACAGGGCCGCCTGCCAGCGCCCGCCGTCCAGGAGGCTGCCGTAGACGGCGGCCGCGACGGCCCCGCCCAGGTAGAACGAGGACTGGCGCAGGGCGATCGAGACGACCTGGCGGGCCGGCGCGAAGCCGGACATGGCGACCGTGTCGAGCAGCGGCATCAGGCAGTAGTTGAACAGCAGCCGCAGCAGGTAGAGGACGACGAAGACGACCAGCGGGACCGTGAACGTCTGCAGGACCAGGCCGACGACGGCCAGCATGCCGAAGAAGGCCGCGCTCGGGCGGAGCGAGAACTTCTTGACCAGGACGGGCGCGAAGATGGCGCCGAAGATGCTGACGATCTTGTCCGTGCCCAGGATCAGCGAGATGTCGCTCACCGGGATGTCGTAGATCTGGGCGAACAGGACGTTGGCGAAGCGGAAGAACAGCGCGATCGACGCGCCCAGGAAGCCCGAGGCGACGAAGAGGGTGACGAAGTTCCGCCTCTCGCCCGCCGCGCCCGCGAGGTCCTGCGCGGTCCCGGCCGCCGGGCGCGGGACCTCGCGCGCCGACGGGAGGCGCAGGAGCAGCATCACGCAGGCCGCGACGAAGGACAGGAGCAGGAAGAAGCGGTACTTGTCGAGGTCGCTCGTGTCGAGCCGGTCGCCGATCCCCGACACCAGGGCGGAACCGATGACGCCCGCGCCCAGGTAGCAGATGAAGAAGGTGCTGAAGAGGCGGGTGCGGCCGGACTCCGGGACCTGCGCGCCGGCGATGGCGTTGCCCACCGAGAGCAGGCCCAGCATGCCCGCGAGGATCGCGCTGAGCACGACGGAGGCCGTGACGATCGAGGACACGAACGGCAGGCCCGCGAAGGGCAGGGTGTAGAGCACGGACGCGCCGATGAGCAGGGCCCGCTGCGAGACGTACTTGCCCAGGAGGAGCAGCGGGACGACGGCGACCGCCATGGCGCCGGTGGCGACGGCGTAGATCACGCCCGCGTCGCCCTCGCTGATGCCGCGCTCGGCGAGGTAGAAGTTGAACACCACGTCGAAGATGGTGTTGGCGAGCCCCATGAAGAACGAGGCGGCCAGGTAGAAGCAGACGGGCCGGGGCACCGCCGCGAGGCCGTTACGCAAGGGGGGCACGTCCCTCGGTGGTCCCGGGCGCCACGACCGGGGCGCTCCGCCGCTTCGGTACGGTCCCGGAGTGGCGCGCGATCAGGGCGGCCGCGTGGTCCCACGGCCCGTAGCCGTCCCGGGTGGCCAGGTGGCCGCCGCCGGGCACGACCTCGACGGTGGCGCCCCACGCCTCCGCGAGCGCCAGGCCCCGCTCCCGGGACAGGAACGGGTCGTCGTCGGAGACCACGAGGTGGGTCCGCAGCGGCAGTACGGAGGCGGGCAGGGGGGCCTGGGGCCGGATGGCGTCCAGGGTGTCGGGGGCCTCGACGTCGGCCGGGGCGACCAGGAGGGCTCCGGCGACCCGCTCGTCGTGGCGGGTGGCGGCCCACTGCGCGACGGTGACGGAGCCGCAGCTGTGGCCGACGAGGAAGACCTCGCCGTCGACGGCGCGCACGGCCTCGTCGAGCCGGGCGATCCAGCGGTCGCGGTCGACGGTCGCCCAGTCGTCCTGGACCACCCGGGAGAACCCCTCGTAGGTGTTCTCCAGATGGGTCTGCCAGTGGTCCGGTCCGGAGCCGGTGTAGCCCGGCACGGTCAGGAAGTGCATGGTCATCGCCTTTCGAGGCCGAGGTCCCGCGGGGAGACGGTGAGGCCGAAGCGGCGGTTCACCACCTCCTGGAGCTCCGCGCCCTCGGTGATGGGGGTGGTGGTGCCGCGGCCGTCCGCGACGACCGTCAGGTGCCCGTCCCGCACGCTCACCCGGCCGTCGGGGGTGGGGATGCTCGCCACCTTGTGCCGGTTGAGCAGGCTGTGGGGGGGAGGACGTGGTGGAGAAGTGCGCCATCTCCAGGTCGAGTTCGCCGGTGGGGACGTCGACGAACCGGTAGATGTCCTGCCAGTCGGCGGCGCCGACGGCGTGCTCCTTTACGGAGACCGTCCAGACCGGGGCGGCCGGGGCGGCCGGGGCGCCCGGGCCGCCGGAGGCGTGGTCGAGGCGGATCCGGGTGGAGAGGGCGGGGTGCGCCAGCTCCGCGCCGTCCACGAGCGGGAGGGGGCCGCGGGGGCCCCGGGCGCCGTAGCCGATGTCGAAGAGCAGGCGCTCGCCGTCGAGTGCGACGACGAAGACCTGGTGGGTGGCCGGGGTCGGGTGCGGGTCGCAGCCGCTGCCGAGCCGGATCCCGTACGTGAATCCGCACGCGTCGAGCAGCCGCGCCATCATCCGGCCCGTCTCGAAGCAGATGCCGCCCCTGCGGCCGTCCACGATGGCCTCGCGGAGCACCTCGTCGGTGAGGCCGCGCTCGGCGTTGCGGTGCATGCTGAAGTTCTCGAAGGGGACGCGGTAGAGGTGCGCCTCGTGGAGCCGCCGCAGACAGGTGGCGGTCGGCTCCAGGGGCCCTTCGAACCCGATCCGGTCCGCGTAGGCGGTGATGAGGTCGTTCATGGGGTCTTTCCGGTGGTGGTGGGGGCGTCCTGGTGGCGGAGACCGCCCGGTGGCGGGCGCTCCCCGCGGGCACGGACCTCCCCGTGGCAGGAGGCGGGCGTCAGACGTTCAGGACGAGGCGCCGGTCGATCGACCGGCTGACGCACGGGAGCATGTGGCCGGACTCGGCCTTCTCCTCGTCGGTGAGCACCTCGTCGCGGTGGTCGATCCGCCCGGCGCGGACCTCGACCTCGCACGTCCCGCAGATGCCCTGGCGGCACGAGGAGGGGACGGCGACGCCGTTGCGGTGGAGCGCGTCGAGGAGCGGCTGCCGCTGGGTGGCCTCGAAGGTGACGCCGGACCTCACGCACTCCACCGCCTCCGCGATCTCCCCCGTGGCGGAGGCGGGCCCGTCGGTGATCAGCTGCCGCTCCCCGGGCGCCTCTTCGACGGCGGTGCGGACGGCCGCGACCACGGCGGGCGGGCCGCACACCCCGACGACGGCGCCCTCCGGGATCCCGGCGACGACGCCGGGCCAGTCGGGGCGGCCCCCGGTCGCGGTGTCGTGGGTGACGACGGTGCCGTCCTGGTCCCGGGCCGGCTCGCGGAGGCGGTCGAGGAAGGGGAACTCGTCCGCGCCCCGGTCGACGTACACGAGCGTCCAGCCGCGCAGCCGCCCGCCGGCCAGGACCGTCAGGACGGGGTTGATCCCCACGCCGGCGGCCAGGAAGTGCGTGAAGGGGGCCGGGTGTCCGGCGGTGAACCGGCCGCCCGGCGCGGAGACCCCGACGGTCGCGCCGGCGTGCAGCCGGGGCGAGAGGTGGTCGCGCCGGTCGCCCCGGTGCCGGTTGCGGACCGCCAGTTCGTAGCCCTCGGCGTCGGCGGCCACGACCGTGAGGGTCTTGACGCGCGGTCCGACGCGCAGCGTGACGTGCCGGCCGGGTTCGGCGGCCGGGAGCGGGTCCTCGCCGTACGGGTGGGTGAGCCAGTACCGGCTGACCGTGGGCGTCAGGGCGTGCGCCGTCCTGACCATGGCCGTCCTCACGCGACCAGCCCCGATTCCCGGAACGCCTCCAGGGTCGCGCCGTGCTCCAGCGCGCCCGCTTCGAGGAAGTACTGGAGGGTGGGCGCGGCGCCGCGGCGCACGTCGGCCACGATCCGGTCGCGCGCGTAGACGTCGGTCATGACCTCCTCGACCTCCTCGGTGGTCAGGCCGGAGGCCCGCAGGCCCAGGGCCGCGCTCGTGTAGTCCGGCTCCAGGAACGCGAAGATCAGGCGCGGGATGTACGGCCCCGCCAGCTCCCGCTCCTTGCGGGTCGTCGCAGGCCAGAGGTGGCGCAGCAGCGTCGAGAAGTACGTGTGGTGCTTGGCCTCGTCGACCGCGTGGTCGGCGACCATCTCGCGGACCCCCTCGGGCAGCCGCTCGTCGCGCGGCAGGTCCTCCAGGACCGAGGAGATGAGGGTCTCGCTGACGATGGCGAAGAGCAGCTCGTCCAGGCCGCGGATCTCGTGCGGCAGGGAGTCGTGGATGCGGGCCAGTTCGGTGGTGAACGTGGGCGCGTCCGGGAGGGCGGGGGCGATGCCGGTGCGGTCGCGGACCTGCCGGAGGATCTCGTACGTGAACCGGGCGTGCCACGCCTCGTCGGTGACGATCTTGAACGCGTCGGCGCGCATCGCCTCGGGCAGGTCGAGCCCGGACATGCCGCGGCTGATGTGCCCGGTGACCGGGATGACCGCGCTCTGCTCCAGGTCGATGGTGAACCGGAGGTACTCGTAGAGCCGGTGGACGAGCACGGTCTCGCGGACGTGCGGTTCGGCCCGCCGGAGCAGCGGGTGGGCGAGGGCGGGGACGAGCTCGGGGCTGAAGAAGAGCTCGCCGTCGGCGTCGAGGGCCCGCATCGGGCTGTTCCGGACGGTGGCGACGCGTTCCCAGGTGCGGAAACGGCTGCGGTATTCGGCCCGCCGGTATTCGGGTCGTTGCTTTTCGGTTCCTTGCTTTTCGGTTCCTTGCTTTTCGGTTCCTTGGTGGTCGGCCCGCTGGTATTCCGTCGAGGCGAAGACCTGGTCGAGGCGCTTCTGATGACTGCGGGCGAGAACGGTCCGGTTGGCCGTGCTCGCGAATTGCAATGCCATTGCTTCGTTTAAACCTTCGGGATTGTCCGAAAATGGTTCGTGGGACCTGGATGCTGCCAGCGGGCCAAGTGGCCGTCAAGCGGCAAAAGTTTGCCGCCGGGCGGGGTTGTCCGGATTCGCGGAGGCACCGCTCGCCGAAGCGGCACAAAAGGAAAGGCGACCGGCAGGAAATTGCCGGTCGCCGGCGGCGGAAGCGGCAGAAACTTGCCGGTTCGCACCGGGTATTCCGTGTGTAGGGTGTCGCTTACGGCAGCAGGAAGACGCAGCGGAGTCCGTGCCGGTAGGCGGGGAGGAGCACCTGGGAGGTCACGGTGATCCGTTCGGGCGAGACGTGCGGCAGGGCGAGGCGGTAGCGGTGGCCCTGGCGGAAGGCGACGACCTTCGGTCTCAGCTCCCACAGTCGGCGGCACTCGGGGTCCCGCAGTACGCCGTCGAGCAGCGTCCTGAGCGGGGCGGCACGGGGGGTGTCACGGGAGGCGTTCGCGGCCAGGGCGAAACGGAGCATCGCGAGGTAGACCTCCGCGTGTTCCCGCCAGTCGATCATCTGCTCGCGCGCTGAGGGGTCGTTCAGCGCCCAGCGCATGAGATTGGCGTGCGGTTCGCGCACCCAGGGGAACCAGGCGGCCATGAGCGTGTTGTATCCGAGCATGTTCCAGGAACCGTCGGTGAGATAGGCCGGAAAGAGGGACTGCGCCGTGACCAGGTGCAGGAGCGCGAGCTGGCTCTCCGTCTCGCCCGTCTCGTCCGCGAGGGCGATCCCGGCGGCGCCGGCGAGGGCGCGGCTGTAGAGCACCATGCGTTCGTCGGGGCCCAGGACGAGCGCCGCGGAAAGCCGGCCCAGTACGTCACTGGAAAGCGATACCGAATCCCCGGCCTCCAGGCTCCGGTACCAGCGCTCGCTCACGCCCATGAGTTCGGCGACCTCCTTCTGCGGAAGCGCCCTTTCCCGTCCGAGCTTCGCACCCGCGTCGATCCGCCAGGCACGCAGCAACTGCGGCAGTTCCATGCTTTCTGTTCCCCTCCCCCGATGGGCCACGATTCTACCGCGCAGGGAGAAAGTGACGAGGGCTCAAAGCCTTGCGCGGAGATCCGAAAAATCGCTTTGATGTGATTCAACTGCCGCCAAAAGCGGCGGAGTTGAGAGACTGCGACGACAGGAAAGCAGATCCCGTGCACCACCCGTCCCCGTCCGGCGGCCCGACCGGAGTGGCCCGGACGACACCGCGCCGGGTCGTGATCACCGGACTCGGCGCGATCACCCCGCTCGGCGTCGGCGCCCCGGCGCTGTGGCAAGGGCTCCTGGAGGGCCGCAGCGGCGTACGGACCCTGGAGGGCGAGGAGTTCGCCGGGCTGCCCGTGCGCATCGCCGCGACCGTGCCGGAGGGCCCCGCCGGGCTGCTGCCCCCGGCCGTGGCCCGGCGCATGAACCGCGCCGCCCGGTTCGCGGTGGTCGCCGCCCGCGAGGCCTGGCGGGACGCGGGCCTCGCCCCCTCGGGGACCGCGGAGAGCGGCCTCGACCCGGACCGGGTGGGCGTCTGCCTCGGCACCATCATCGGCGGCGCGCCCGCCCTGGTCGACGGGGACCGGAGGCTGCGCGACAAGGGGCCCCGGGGCGTGCCCCCGCTCACCGCCGCCATGACCGTCCCCTCCCAGGCGGCCTCCCAGGTCTCCCTGGACCTGCGGATCACCGGCGAGGCGCGGACCGTCGTCAGCGCGTGCGCCTCCGGCACCGAGGCGATCGGGCAGGCGATCGACCGCATCCGGTACGGGCACCTCGACGTCGTCGTGGCCGGCGGGACCGAGGCGGCGGTCACGCCCGCCGTGACGGGCGCCTTCGCCGCGATGCGGGCCCTGTCCACGCGCAACGACGAACCCGCCCGGGCCTCGCGCCCCTTCGCCAAGGACCGGGACGGCTTCGTGCACGGCGAGGGCGCCGGCACGGTCGTCCTGGAGTCCGAGGAGCACGCGCGGGCCCGGGGCGCGCGGATCTACTGCGAGACGGCCGGCTGGGGCCTGTCCGCCGACGCCCACCACATCGTCGCGCCCGACCCCACCGGCTCCGGGATCGTGCGCGCCCTGCGCCGGGCGCTCGCCGACGCCGGTGCCGCGCCGGCCGGCGTCGCCCACGTCAGCGCGCACGCCACCGCCACCGTGGAGGGCGACCTCGCCGAGGCGACGGCCCTGCGCCGGGTCTTCGGGGAGGACCGGGACGTGCCGGTGACGGCGGTGAAGGGGAACATCGGCCACCTCCAGGGGGCCGCCGGGGCGGTGGCGGCGGTGGCCGCCGCGCTCACCCTCCACCACGGCCTCGTCCCGCCCACGATCGGCTGCGACGACCTCGACGACGCCTGCCCCCTGGACGTGGTCACGCACGTGCCGCGCCCGCTGCCGGGCTCCGGCGACGTCGTCCTCGGCAACTCCTTCGGTTTCGGCGGCCACAACGCGGTGCTCGCCCTGCGTCGCGAAAGGAAGACGTCATGACCACCAGCCCGCAGGACCTGGTCCGCGCGTTCCACCGGGCCTTCGGCCTCGGCCTCGGCACCGGCCGCCCGGCCGCCGTCCCGCCCGAGCCGGCCCGGCACCGCCAGGCGCTCCTGGAGGAGGAGGTGGCCGAGGTCGCGGAGGCGACGGAGGCGGGCCGCCCGGTGGACATCGCGCACGAACTGGCGGACGTCGTCCACACCGCGTACGGCACCGCCCTCGTCCACGGCGTGGACCTCGACGCCGTCCTCGCCGAGGTCCACCGCGCCCACATGTCCAAGCTCGGCCCGGACGGCCGCCCCGTCCTGCGCGAGGACGGCAAGGTCCTCAAGGGCCCGTCGTACCGGCCGCCGCGGGTCGCGGAGGTCCTGGCGCGCCGGGGGGAGACCGGGGAAGCGGTCAGCCCGCCGTCCTCGTGACGAGCACGGTGATCCGCTCCTCGGCGGCGGGGACGCGGTCCGCCTCCGGCACCTCCGCGGTCTTCGCGAGGACGTCTGCCTCTCCGTCGGCTCCGTCGGCGCGCGAGTCCCGGCGCGCGGGCGTTCTCGGCTCCTCGGTCGGGTCCTCCGGGCGCTGCGCCTCGATGCGGGCGCGGGCCCACGCGGGGTGGCACATCGCGGACTCCTCCCTCCGACCCGGCGGGTCAGCGCAGTTCCTGGATGCGGATCAGGTTGCCCGCCGGGTCGCGGAAGGCGCAGTCGCGGATGCCGTACGGCTGCTCCGTCGGCTCCTGGACGACCTCGGCGCCGGCGGCCCGGACCTTCTCGAAGACGGCGTCGAGGCCGGGGGTGGCGAGGAGGATCCAGCCGTACGTGCCCTTGGCCATCATCTCGGTGACGACGCGGCGCTCGTCCTCCGTGACGCCGGGGTCGGCGGCGGGCGGCGCGAGCAGGATCGACGTGCCGGGCTGCCCGGCCGGGCCGACCGTGATCCAGCGCATGCTCCCCTGCCCGACGTCGCTGCGGACCTCGAAGCCGAGGGCGTCGCGGTAGAAGGCCACGGCGGCGTCCGGGTCGTCGTGCGGGAGGGCGGTGGTGTGGATGGTGATGTCCATGGACCTCACGCTAACTCCGCCCGTCCGCACGGCGCTTCTCCGATCCTGACCGGTCCCCGGCCCGGCTCAGTGGTGGAAGCCCGCGCGCTCCGAGTCCGCCGGCTTGCCCCGCGTGAGGCGCTCCAGGGAGTGCCGCATGTCCCGGGCGAGCAGGTCGATCTCGTCCCGCCCCACCCCGTGCCGGATCAGGACCCGCTGGATCACGGTCTCCTGCCGGTCGGCGGGCAGCGGGTACGAGGGGACCTGCCAGCCGCGCATCCTGAGCTGGTCGGAGAGGTCGTACAGGCTGAAGCCCGCCCCCGCCGGGTCGGTGAGGGTGTACGAGACGGCCGGCAGCGCCCCCTGCCCGTCGTACAGCAGGGTGAAGGGGCCCATCTCCGCCACCCGCCCGGCCAGGTACCGGGCCGTCTCCGCGCACACCCCCTGGACGCGCCGGTAGCCGGCCCGCCCCAGGCGCAGGAAGTTGTAGTACTGGGCGACGATCTCGCCGCCGGGCCGGGAGAAGTTGAGGGCGAAGGTCGGCAGGTCGCCGCCGAGGTAGGTCACGTCGAAGACCAGGTCCTTCGGCAGCAGGTCGGCGGTGCGCCAGACCGCCCAGCCCACGCCGAGGGGCGCGAGCCCGTACTTGTGCCCCGAGGCGTTGATGGACGCGACCCGTTCGAGGCGGAAGTCCCAGACGAGGTCCTGGTGGAGGAAGGGCGCGACGAAACCGCCGCTGGCGGCGTCCACGTGGATCGGGACGTCGAGCCCCGTCTCCTCCTGGATCCGGTCCAGCTCGGCGGCGATCTCCGCGACCGGCTCGTAGTCGCAGGTGAAGGTGACGCCGAGGATCGCGACGACGCCGATCGTGTTCTCGTCGACGTACGCGCGCAGCTGGTGCGGCCGCAGGCCGGTCGCGCCGTCCTCCAGGGGGACCTGGCGCAGCTCGACGTCGAAGTAGCGGGCGAACTTGTCCCAGCAGATCTGCACGGGACCGGCGACGATGTTGGGCCGGTCGACGGGCTTGCCCTCGGCCCTGCGCCGCTCCCGCCACCGCCACTTGAGCGCCAGGCCGCCCAGCATGGCGGCCTCGCTGGAGCCGGTGGTGGAGCAGCCCATGGCCCCGCGGCCCGGGACCTCCGGGGCGTTCCACAGGTCGGCCAGGATGTTCACGCACCGCGCCTCGATCTCGGCGGTCTGCGGGTACTCGTCCTTGTCGATCATGTTCTTGTCGAGGCACTCGTCCATCAGCCGGCGGACCTCGTCGTCCGACCAGGTCGTGCAGAACGTCGCCAGGTTCTGCGCCGCGTTGCCGTCGAGCAGCAGCTCGTTGTGGAGCATCGCGTAGACGGCCTCGGGCAGGGAGGGCTCCTCGGGCATGCGGTACTTCGGCAGGACCCGCTCGCTGAGGGGGGAGGCGAACACGTCCGTCCTCGCGTCGGCCCTCGTCGGGGCCTTCATCTCGTGGAGCGCCACGGCGGCTTCCCCTTCGCTCGACAGCACGACGGCGCGCCCCCGGTGGGCGGCCCCGTGCCCCCATCAACCCACGGGGCCGGGAGCGGCGCCCGGCGGCGGGGGAGGCCGTTGGCCCGGGCGGGTGAGGGGGCGCCCCGGGGCCCGTACCGCGCCGCCTTGACGACCGCGCCCCCTGCGACCTGCGGTTCCGTACGGCGGGCCGGATCGGGGGTTCACCCGTTGGACGGGTGACGGAGCACTTCTCCCGGGCCCCGGCAGCCCGACCGTACCCGCCCCGACCTGGGGAAATTCCCTCCCCGAAGCATGGCGACACACCCGATCGGGCAGATACCGGCACCACGGGACAAGCAGTACGTTCCGGGAGAAGTGGATCACCCATGATGCTCCCCCCTGTCGATCGAGGCCGAAAGGCGACCCGCATGAGCAGCAGCACCACCCGAAAGGAAGCCGACACCGGCGACACCGCCGAGAACGCCGACACCGCCGAGAACGCCGAGAACGCCGAGAACGCCGAGAACGCCGAGCACTACGACTCCTACGACGACCTCCCCGAGCGCCTCATCGGCTATCCGGCCGTCTTCCACGCCCTCGGCATCGGTTCCTCCGCCGTCCGCACGGTCCTGGACCACGGCTGCGGGCCCGGCAAGGTCGCCGTCCGCGTCGCCGAGGCCTCCTCCGGCGCGCGCGTCGTGGCCGCCGACGTCTCGCCGCACATGCTGGCCGTCGCCCGCGAGCGGCACCCGCACCCGAGGGTCGAGCACCGGCTGATCGAGGACGGCCGGCTCGCGTTCCTCGACGACGGCTCCGTGGACGCCGCCATGTCCTGCTTCGTCTACGTCACCGTCGGGGAGGTCGAAGGCCTGCACGACATCGCCGCCGAGGTCCACCGCGTGCTGCGCCCCGGCGGCCGGTACGCCGTGCTCGACGCCAACCCGCGCAGCACCGGCGTCCGCTTCTCCACGTTCCGCACCGGCGACCCCGGCCGCGTCTACACCAAGGGCGAGCCGAGGCCGACCCGCCTCGACCTCCCGGGCGGCGGGCGGCTCGACCCGACCGACCACCACTGGCCGTGCCAGACCTACCTCGACGTCCTGGGCAAGGCCGGCTTCACCGACCTGGACGTCCACGAACCCGTGCTCCCCCGGCACTCGACCCTGCTGGGGAACCGCCCGGCGGAGGCCGGCCATCCGCCGTTCCTCGTGGTCTCCGGGGTGAAGAGGTGACGGGCCGGACGAAGAAATCTGTCCCGGCGAAGTGAGAATTCAGCAGCACGCGCCGTGAGGATTTCTCACCGGACCACGCGGAAAGAATTACTCACACCGCACTCCGCCGACCAGCGTGCTACTGTCGAAAGCAGTTGCAGTTGTGGTTCCCGAAGCATGAGCATCAACGGTCATGAGAAGTGCCGGTCTTTTCCGGCTGGGGCGATCATCGCGGCGACACGGAATCCGCACGGTGTGGATTTCCGAGCACTGCCCCGAAGGAGAAAAGACATGGCTTCCGGTACCGTCAAGTGGTTCAACGCGGAAAAGGGCTTCGGCTTCATCGAGCAGGACGGTGGCGGCCCCGACGTGTTCGCCCACTACTCGAACATCGCCTCCCAGGGCTTCCGTGAGCTCCAGGAGGGCCAGAAGGTGAACTTCGACATCGCGCAGGGCCAGAAGGGCCCGACCGCGGAGAACATCGTCTCCGCCTGACGCTGTCACTGCCGCGCGGCGCTCCTCACGGAGCGCCGCGCGGCAGCACGAGCTGGGGCCCGCACCTTGGGGTGCGGGCCCCAGCTCTTTGCATAGAAGGACCCCCCCATTTCGGTCCGGCTTGTCTCGCAATTGTCCGTGCTGCATTTCTGCCGCGGAAATTCCTTGATACGCGCCGCATCGAGGAAGGTTCGCCATGAACCGCACACGTACGCACGCGCATTCCACCCGTTCCGCCCGCTCGCAGTCCTCCGGCCGTTCCCAGCCCCCCGGCCGCACCCGTCCCCGGGGCGGGGGCCGGGCGCCCTCGGGCCCGCCGGCCGAGTTCGCGCTCCCCCGGACGGTCACCCCCGCGCTGCCGGCCGTCGAGACGTTCGCCGCGCTCGACCTGCCCGCCCCGCTGCTCGCCGCCCTCGCCGCCGAGGGCATGACCGTGCCGTTCCCGATCCAGGGCGCGACCCTGCCGAACACCCTCGCGGGCCGCGACGCCCTGGGCCGCGGCCGGACCGGCTCCGGCAAGACCCTGGCCTTCGGCCTGGCGCTGCTCGCCCGGACGGCAGGGAAGCGCGCCGAACCCCGGCGGCCCCTCGCCCTGGTCCTCGTGCCCACCCGCGAGCTGGCCCAGCAGGTGACCGACGCCCTCACCCCGTACGCCCGCTCGCTCCGGCTCCGGACGACCACCGTCGTCGGCGGGGTGTCGATCGGCCGCCAGACGCACGCGCTCCGCTCCGGCGCCGAGGTCGTCGTCGCGACGCCCGGCCGCCTCAAGGACCTCATCGACCGCGGCGACTGCCTGCTCGACCAGGTGGAGACCACCGTCCTCGACGAGGCCGACCAGATGGCCGACATGGGCTTCATGCCGCAGGTCACCGCGCTGCTCGACCAGGTGCGGCCGGAGGGGCAGCGGATGCTGTTCTCCGCCACCCTGGACCGCAACGTCGACCTGCTCGTACGCCGCTACCTGAACGACCCCGTCGTCCACTCGGTCGACCCGTCCGCCGGCGCGGTCACGACGATGGAGCACCACGTGCTGCACGTCCACGGCTCCGACAAGCAGGCCGCCACGACGGAGATCGCCGCCCGCGACGGGCGCGTGATCATGTTCCTCGACACCAAGCACGACGTCGACCGGCTGACCCGCGACCTGCTCCTCAGCGGCGTGCGGGCCGCCGCGCTGCACGGCGGGAAGTCGCAGGGGCAGCGCACCCGCACCCTGGCGCAGTTCAAGACCGGGCACGTCTCCGTGCTCGTCGCCACGAACGTCGCCGCCCGCGGCATCCACGTCGACAACCTCGACCTCGTCGTCAACGTCGATCCGCCGGCCGACCACAAGGACTACCTGCACCGCGGCGGGCGCACCGCCCGTGCGGGCGAGTCCGGCAGCGTCGTCACCCTGGTCACCCCGGGCCAGCGCCGCGGCATGGTCCGCCTCATGGCGGACGCGGGCATCCGGCCCCGCGTCACCGAGGTCCGCTCCGGCGGGGACGAGCTGCGCCGCATCACCGGCGCGCAGACCCCGTCCGGCGTCCCCGTCGTCATCGCGGCCCCCGCGGCCGAACGGCGCCGCGACGGCGTCCCCGCCCGCTCCCGCCGGAGCCGTCGCCCCCGCGGGGCCGAACGCCGCCCCGCCGCCGCGTAACGCCTCCGCGCGCGACCGCCGGGAGACGCGCCGGGCACCCGGCACGTCCGAACGCCCGGCGCGCCCGGCCCGGTCGCGCTTCCCCGTAGGGCGTCCCCCGTACGGCGTCGCCACAGGGCGTCCCCGTACGGCGTCCCCGCCACTTCCCCGCAGGAGGCACCCCGTGACACCGCTCCGCACGCAGCTCCGCAGGACCTCGTCCGACGAGGCCGCGACGCAGGCCTCCGACCACATGACCGTCGAAGTGGCCCTGTCCGTCATGGCCGCCGCCCGGACCGGGCACCTGCTCGTCTGCGACGGCGACGACCGGCCCACCGGCCTGGTCACCCGGGCCCAGCTCGCCGCCGCCCGCGCCGCCTCCTCGTACACGGACCGGCTCCGGCTCCGGGACGTCGTCGGCGCCGTCGCGCCCGCCCACCGAACCGCCCTCCCGTCCCCCGTCCGTACCCCCCTCCACCCCTGAGAGGCATCATGCGCTGTGTCATCGCCCGTTTCCCCTTCGACCTGACGAAGAGCGGCGTGCTGGACTCGATGAAGGGCGTCAAGCCCGAGCCGGGCACCGGCGAGTTCGTCACCATCGGCCGCCGCCAGTACCCCGCGAAGCAGGTCGGCGAGGTCCTCACCCGCCAGGACCGGCGCGACTTCAGCGCCCAGGAGGTCGTACGGGCCATGACCCGTCTCGGCTTCACCTGCGGCACGTTCCCCGCCGCGGCGACCGCGACCGCGACCGTCGTGCCCACCGCGGCCACCGCGATCGTCTGACCGTCCGGAGAACGACGGGGCCCGACCGGTGTACGTACCGGTCGGGCCCCGTCGTCGTTCCGCCGCCGGCGGCTCAGTGGTCGGAGTACCTGAAGTCGCCCACCGTCCAAGCGCTGACGTCGGCGATCGCGACGCGGTACATCCCGCCGGTCTCGGGGATGCCCACCGTGCCCTGGAGGATCCGGGCCAGGTGGAAGTGGAGGTGCGTCGGCGGGTCGTCCTTCCGTTCGGAGGGCTTGAAGACCCTGGAGAACTCGCCGAGCCGGGCGGAGTCCGTCAGGACCTCCGACACCCGCTCTCTCCAGAGGGCCTCGGGGGCCAGGCGCCCGGTGATGACCACGCCCCCCGCGACCACGGTCAGGGACATCTGATTGCTCTGCCCGGACTCCACCGTGGCGGCAATGTCAATCAGCAGTTCGTCAGGCTTCGACATGAGAGCCGATTCTAGGCGGCGCGCCCACCGGTGGTTGAATTTCCCCCGGGGCCCGGGTGCCGTACGGCACCCGGGCCCCGAAGCGGCCCCCAGAAGAGGTGCAGATGACAGCGGACAATCCGCTCGGCGACCGACTCGACGACGACGACTACCCGGCCTACACCATGGGACGGGCGGCCGAGATGCTCGGCACGACCCCGGGCTTCCTCCGCGCCCTCGGCGAGGCCCGCCTGATCACCCCGCTCCGATCCGAGGGCGGCCACCGCCGCTACTCCCGCTACCAGCTGCGGATCGCGGCCCGCGCCCGGGAACTGGTCGACCAGGGCACTCCGGTCGAGGCGGCCTGCCGCATCGTCATCCTGGAGGACCAGCTGGAGGAGGCCCAGCGCATCAACGCGGAGTACCGGCGGGCGGCGGAGGAGTCGACCGGGCGGACGGAACCCCCGACGGGGCGCCACGAGCGCGGCTGACCCGCTCCGTTCCCTCCCGGCCGCCGGGCCCCGTGCCGCCCGGGACCTCCCGTCCGCGGCGGGCGTACGCGATCATGCCCCCATGAAGCTGCGCTGCGCCGTGCTCGACGACTACCAGGGCGTCGCCCTCTCCTCCGCCGACTGGAGCCCGCTCGCCGACCGGGTCGAGGTGCGCGTCCTGCGCGAGCACCTCGACGACCGGGACGCGCTGGTCGCCGCCGTCGGGGACTGCGAGGTCCTCGTCGTCATGCGGGAGCGGACGCCGGTCGACGCGGCGCTCCTCGACCGGCTGCCCCGGCTGCGGCTCCTGATCACCTCCGGCATGCGCAACGCCTCGGTCGACGTCGCCGCCGCCCGCGCCCGGGGCGTCACCGTCTGCGGCACGGAGAGCAGTCCCACGCCGCCGACCGAGCTGACCTGGGCGCTGCTCCTCGGGCTCGCCCGGCACGTGCCGGCCGAGGCGCGGGCGGTGCGGGAGGGCGGGCCCTGGCAGTCCACCGTCGGCGCCGACCTGGCCGGCCGGACCCTGGGGCTCGTCGGCCTCGGCAAGATCGGCGCCCGGGTGGCCCGGATCGGCCTCGCCTTCGGGATGGACGTCGCCGCCTGGAGCCCGAACCTCACGGAGGAGCGGGCGGCCGCGCACGGGGTGCGGTGCGCGAAGGACCTGCGGGGGCTGCTGGCGGAGGGCGACTTCGTCTCCCTGCACCTGGTGCTCTCCGACCGCACCCGGGGCCTGGTCGGGGAGCCCGAGCTGCGGGCGATGCGCCCGTCCGCGTACCTCGTCAACACCTCGCGGGCCGGTCTGGTCGACGGCGGGGCGCTGCTGCGGGCGCTGCGCGAGGGGTGGATCGCGGGGGCGGGCCTCGACGTCTACGACACGGAGCCGCTGCCCGCCGACGATCCGCTGCGGACCCTGCCGAACGTCCTGGCCCTCCCCCACCTCGGGTACGTGACGGAGGGGAACTACGGGCGGTACTTCGGGCAGGCGGTCGAGGACGTCGAGGCGTACCTGGCGGGGGCGCCCGTCCGCGAGATCGTCTGAGGCGCGGACCCGTCCGAGTCCGGGGCCCGAGGGGCCCCCTACCCCATGCTCGTCCGCGCCAGGTCCAGGAACTCCGCCTCCGAGAGGCCCAGTTCGCGGGCCTCCGCCGCCGCCTCGCGCAGTCGGGAGACCAGCCGGGCGCGGTCGGGGGCGGTGGCGCCGGGGACGACGACGGCGCCCCGGCCCCGGCGGAGTTCGATCAGGCCCTCCTCGCGGAGCCGCTGGTAGCCGCGGAGGACGGTGTGGACGTTGACGCCCAGGGAGTCGGCGAGCTCCCGGGCGGCCGGGAGGCGTTCGCCGGAGGCGGCCGAGCCGTCGGCGAGCGCCCCCCGGACGCAGGCGGCGATCTGGTCACCGAGGGGGACGGCCGAGGCCGGGTCGACGCGGAAGAGCACGGTCAGAGCCTCCCACGCCGTTCGACGAGGGTGTTGAGGAGGGCGGCCGCGGTGTGCGCGTCGGACACGGTGACCGCGAACTCGCGCCCGCTGTCGCGCCGTACGACGAGGGCTTCCCCGGAGCGCAGGATGACGCCCGTCCGGCGGGCCCGGACCCGGTAGCCCCAGCCGCCGAACTCGGCGAGGGGGTCGACGTCGCGGACGGTGGCGCCGGTGACCTCGTCGAGCGGGACGCGGACGCGGGGCCGGGGCACGAGGGCGGGCCGGACGGTGAGGCCGCGCCGGTCGACGGTGACCCGGACGCGGGCGAGGGCGAGCCCCGGCACCCCGACGACCAGGCCGAGCAGGGCGGGCCAGGCGGCGGGCCAGGGGGCCAGGAGCAGGGCGACGGGGACGGCGGCGAGGGCGAGCACCGCGAGGACGGTGAGGGTCCGGGAGCCGGCGGCGCGGGACCAGCCGGCGACCTCGCTCGGGCCGAGCGGGAGCCGGGGGCCGTCCGTGGCGCCGGGGCCGGGGGCCCGCTCCTCCTCGGGGACGGTCCGGGCCAGGGCCAGGCCCGCGAGGGCGAGGACGGCGGCGGTACCGGCCGCGACGGCGAGGTTCGCGAGGGGGGAGACGACCCCGGCCGCGTCGGCGGCGTCCAGGTTGTCCCGCAGGATCAGGACGAGCAGCGCCCCGGTGAAGCCGGCCGTGGCCCACGCGCCCCACAGGGCGGTGCGGCGGACGAAGAGGTTCCAGCCGACGGCGGCGCCGAGGAGCAGGGCCGCGCCGACGGACGCGTAGGCGGTGCGGCCGGTGAAGCCGTCGGCGCGGCCTCCGCCCTCGGTTCCGAAGTGGGTGGCGAGGGGGTCGGGGAGCCGGTCGTACCAGAGGGCGAACACCAGCAGGTACGCGGTGAGCACGAGGACGAAGGGGAGCGCGGCGAGCACGCGGAGACGGGGTGTGGCACGGTTCATGGAAACCTCCCTTGTTCGCATTCTACTAGAACAAGTAGTCCACGGGGAGTCCGTCGGCCGCGCGGGAAAATCGACGAGACGGAACGTCTTGCGAAGGGTCCGCCCATGCCGTACGGTCGTGTCATCACGACGAGACGAGACGTCTCGTTCAGATGTGTTCATGTCGCCCACGTCCAGGAGAACGCCCTTGTTCCGTGCCCGACTCACCGACGTCACCCAGCACTACGTCACGCCGGACGCCCGGCTCCGCACCGTGCTCGACCGGGTCTCCCTCACCGTCCGCCCCGGCGAGCGGCTCGGGGTCGTCGGGGACAACGGGTCCGGCAAGTCCACCCTGCTGCGGCTCCTCGCCGGCCTGGAGGCCCCCGCCCACGGCACCGTGGACGTCGAGGCGCCCGGCGGTCTCGGGCACCTCGCCCAGACCCTGGACCTCCCCCCGGACGCCACCGTCGGGGACGCCGTCGACCACGCGCTCGCCGAGGTGCGGGACCTTGAGCGGGCCGTCCGGGCCGCCGAGGCGGACCTCGCCGCGACCGGCGACCTCGACGGGTACGCCCGGCTGCTCGCCGCGTACGAGGCCCGGGGCGGCGCCGGGGCCGACCGGCGGGTGGAGACGACGCTGCGCAGGCTCGGGGAGCGCCGGCCGCCCGACCGCGCCCGGCCCCTCGGGACGCTCTCCGGCGGACAGCGCTCCCGGCTCGCCCTCGCCGCCGTGCTCGCCGCCGAGCCCGAACTGCTGCTGCTCGACGAGCCCACCAACGACCTCGACGACGAGGCCGTGGCCTGGCTGGAGGAGCGGCTGCGCGCCCACCGGGGCACGGTCGTCGCCGTCTCCCACGACCGCGTCTTCCTCGACCGGGTCGCCACCGCCGTCCTGGAGGTCGACGAGGACCGCCGCACCCTGCGCCGCTACGGCAACGGCTACGGCGGCTACCTGGCCGGGCGGGCGGCCGAACGGGCGCGCAGGGTGCGGGAGTACGAGGAGTGGAGGAACGAACTCGCCCGGTACACGGCCCTCGCGGACACCCACATCGACCGGTTCTCGGCGATCCCCCGCAAGGCCCCGGCCGCGTTCAGCGGGGCCGGCGCCTTCCGGGCCCGGTCGCGGGCGCACGGCGCCATGAGCCGCATCCGGGCCGCCCGCGAGCGGGTCGCCCGGCTCACCGCCCATCCCGTGCCCGCGCCCCCGGAGCCCCTCCGGTTCCGCGCGGACCTCGCGGGCGGGGGCGCGCCCGTGGACCTCGTGGACGTCCGGGTGGAGGGGCGGCTCCGGCTGGACGCCCTCCACCTCGACGCGGGCGAACGGCTCCTGGTCACCGGTCCGAACGGCGCCGGGAAGTCCACCCTCCTGAAGGTCCTCGCGGGCGAACTCGCCCCGGACGGCGGCTTCGTGGACGCGCCCGCCCGGGTCGGGCTGCTCCGCCAGGAGACGGCCCCGCCCACCGACCCCCGTACGGTGGCCGAGGCCTTCGGGGCGGACCGCGATCCGGACCGCGCGGACGCGCTCCTCGCCCTCGGGCTCTTCGCCGCCCGGGACCTGGGGACCCCCGTCCGGCACCTGTCCGTCGGGCAGCGCCGCAAGCTGGAGCTGGCCCGGCTCGTGACCTCGCCCGCCGACCTGCTCCTCCTCGACGAGCCCACCAACCACCTGGCCCCGGGCCTGGTGGAGGAGATCGAGGCGGCCCTCGCCGCCTACCGGGGCACGCTGGTCGTCGTCAGCCACGACCGGCGGTTGCGGGAGGGCTTCCGGGGCCGCGTGCTCGCACTGGCCCCGGAGGCCGCCCTGACGTCCTAGTCGTCGGAGGAGTCCGCGGCGCTCTCCAAGTCGCCCTCCGTCTCCAGGAACACCTGCCGCAGCGCGGCGAGCGTCTCCGGGTCCGGCTTCTCCCACATGCCCCGGGACTCGGCTTCGAGGAGGCGCTCCGCGATGCCGTGCAGGGCCCAGGGGTTGGCCTCCTTCAGGAAGGCCTGGTTCTCCGGGTCGAGGACGTACTCCTGCGTCAGCTTGTCGTACATCCAGTCCGCGACCACGCCCGTCGTGGCGTCGTACCCGAAGAGGTAGTCGACGGTCGCCGCCAGCTCGAACGCGCCCTTGTAGCCGTGGCGGCGCATCGCCTCGATCCAGCGCGGATTGACCACACGGGCCCGGAAGACCCGGGAGGTCTCCTCGACGAGGGTGCGGGTGCGGACGGTCTCGGGGCGGGTCGAGTCGCCGATGTACGCCTCGGGGGCCGTGCCCTTGAGCGCGCGGACGGTCGCCACCATGCCGCCGTGGTACTGGAAGTAGTCGTCCGAGTCCGCGATGTCGTGCTCGCGCGTGTCCGTGTTCTTCGCGGCCACCGCGATCCGCTTGTACGCGGTCTCCATCTCGGCCCGCGCCGGGCGCCCTTCGAGCCCGCGCCCGTACGCGTAACCGCCCCACACCGTGTACACCTCGGCGAGGTCGGCGTCCGTGCGCCAGTCGCGGGAGTCGATGAGCTGGAGGATGCCCGCGCCGTACGTCCCCGGCCGCGAGCCGAAGATGCGGGTGGTGGCGCGCCGCTCGTCGCCGTGCTCGGCGAGGTCGGCCTGGGCGTGCGCCCGTACGTGGTTGTCCGAGGCGGACTCGTCCTCAAGCCCGGCCACGAGCCGTACGGCGTCGTCCAGGAGGCCGATGACGTGCGGGAACGCGTCGCGGAAGAAGCCCGAGATGCGCAGGGTGACGTCGATGCGCGGGCGGCCCAGCTCGGCGAGCGGGATCGGCTCCAGGCCGTTCACGCGGCGCGAGGCCTCGTCCCACAGCGGGCGGACGCCGAGCAGGGCGAGCGCCTCGGCCACGTCGTCGCCGGCGGTGCGCATCGCGCTCGTGCCCCACAGGGAGAGGCCCACGGAGGTCGGCCAGTCGCCGTTGTCGGTGCGGTAGCGCTCCAGGAGCGAGTCCGCGAGCGCCTGGCCGGTCTCCCAGGCGAGCCGGGAGGGGACGGCCTTCGGGTCGACGGAGTAGAAGTTGCGGCCGGTCGGCAGGACGTTGACCAGGCCGCGCAGGGGCGAGCCGGACGGACCGGCCGGGACGAAGCCGCCGTTCAGCGCGTGCACGGCGTGCGCCAGCTCGTCGGTGGTGGCGGCCAGGCGCGGCACGACCTGCTCGGCGGCGAACCGCAGCACGGCCCGGACCTCGGGGCTCTGGTCGGTGGGAACGGCCTCGACCGCCCAGTCCGCCGCCTCCATCGCCTCGACCAGTTCGCGCGCCTTCGCCTCCGCCTCGTCGGCGGTGGTGCGGGTCGCGGCCGACTCGTCCAGGCCGAGGGCCTCGCGCAGGCCGGGCAGGGTCTGGGTGCCGCCCCAGATCTGGCGGGCGCGCAGGATGGAGAGGACCAGGTTGACCCGGGCCTCGCCGGTCGGGGCGCCGCCGAGGACGTGCAGGCCGTCGCGGATCTGGGCGTCCTTGACCTCGCACAGCCAGCCGTCGACGTGCAGCAGGAAGTCGTCGAACCCGTCGTCCTCCGGGCGCTCTTCGAGCCCCAGGTCGTGGTCGAGCTTGGCGGCCTGGATCAGGGTCCAGATCTGGGCGCGGATCGCGGGCAGCTTCGCCGGGTCCATGGAGGAGATCTGCGCGTACTCGTCGAGGAGCTGCTCCAGGCGCGCGATGTCGCCGTACGAGTCGGCGCGGGCCATCGGCGGCACCAGGTGGTCGACCAGGGTGGCGTGGACGCGCCGCTTGGCCTGGGTGCCCTCGCCCGGGTCGTTGACCAGGAACGGGTAGACCAGCGGCAGGTCGCCGAGGGCCGCGTCCGGGCCGCAGGCGGCGGACAGGCCGGCGTTCTTGCCGGGCAGCCACTCCAGGTTGCCGTGCTTGCCCAGGTGCACCATGGCGTCGGCGCCGAAGCCGCCGTCCTCGGCGCGGGCCGCGATCCAGCGGTAGGCGGCCAGGTAGTGGTGGGACGGCGGGAGGTCGGGGTCGTGGTAGATCGCGATCGGGTTCTCGCCGAAGCCGCGCGGCGGCTGGATGAGGACGAGGAGGTTCCCGCGCCGCAGGGCGGCGAGCACGATGTCGCCCTCCGGGTTCCGCGACCGGTCGAGGAACATCTCGCCGGGCGCCGGGCCCCAGTGCTCCTCGACGTGGGTCCGCAGCTCCTCGGGGAGGGTGGCGTACCAGCGCTTGTAGTCGGCGGCCGGGATGCGGACCGGGTTCCTGGCCAGCTGCTCCTCGGTCAGCCAGTCCTGGTCGTGGCCGCCGGCCTCGATGAGGGCGTAGATCAGCTCGT
Organism: Streptomyces sp. NPDC088915; assembly: GCF_044749825.1. NCBI lineage: Bacteria > Bacillati > Actinomycetota > Actinomycetes > Kitasatosporales > Streptomycetaceae > Streptomyces > Streptomyces sp. NPDC088915. Next base: position 425,572 of record NZ_JBIVIR010000001.1, on the reverse strand, counting down.
CGCCGTCGCCCGAGACCAGGCCGGGGAGGTCCTCGGCGGGGCCGAAGTCGTACCCCTCCTCGATCAGGCGGCGCAGGAGGGAGACGGCGGAGGCGGGGGTGTCGAGACCGACGGCGTTGCCGATGCGGGAGTGCTTGGTGGGGTACGCGGAGAGGACCAGCGCGAGCTTCTTCTCGGCGTTCGGGATGTGCCGGAGGCGGGCGTGCCGCACGGCGATCCCGGCGACGCGGGCCGCGCGCTCGGCGTCCGCCACGTACGCGGGCAGGCCGTCCTCGTCGATCTCCTTGAAGGAGAACGGGACGGTGATCAGGCGCCCGTCGAACTCGGGGACGGCGACCTGGCCGGCAGCGTCCAGCGGGGAGAGTCCCTCGTCGTTCTCCTCCCAGGCCGCGCGGGAGCCGGTCAGGCACAGGGCCTGGAGGATCGGCACGTCGAGCGCGGCGAGCGCGCCCGCGTCCCAGGCCTCCTCGTCGCCGCCGGCCTGCGCCTCGGCGGGCTTGGTGCCGCCCGCCGCGAGGACGGTGGTGACGAGGGCGTCGGCGGTGCGGAGGGCGTCGAGCAGCTCCGGCTCGGGGGCGCGCAGGGAGGCCACGTACAGCGGGAGGGCCCGCGCGCCGGCGTCCTCGATCGCGTCGCACAGGGCGCCGACGAAGGCGGTGTTGCCGCTCATGTGGTGGGCGCGGTAGTAGAGCACGGCGATCGTCGGGCCGTCGGTGGCCTTCGGGGTGCGCTCCAGGGGGCCCCAGGTCGGGGCGGCGGCGGGGGCCTCGAAGCCGTGGCCGGTGAGCAGGACGGTGTCGGAGAGGAAGCGGGCGAGCTGTTCCAGGTTGGCGGGGCCGCCGTGCGCCAGGTAGGCGTGCGCCTCGGTGGCGACGCCGACGGGCACGGTGGACGCCTCCATGAGCTGCGCGTCGGGCGCCTGCTCGCCGCTGAGCACGACGACCGGCTTTCCGGCCGCGCGGATCGCGTCGAGCCCGTCCTGCCAGGAGCGGAGCCCGCCGAGGAGGCGGACGACGACGAGCTCGACGCCGTCGAGGAGGTCGTTCAGGTCGGCCAGCGGGAGCCGGGAGGGGTTGGCGAACCGGTACGCGACCGGGCCGCCGGCCGCGCGGGCGCTGAGCAGGTCGGTGTCGGAGTGCGACAGCAGCAGGAGCATGGCGAGGCAGGCCCTTCCTCGGGGTTGTCCGCGCCCCGGGTGGTCGTGTGTACGGCGGGAGTTCCTGACTCACCCGCCCGGGGGTGCCGGGCCGGCTCACAGTGGCGGGACCGCGCCGGAATCTCACCGGGCTTCCTCCCCGGGGTCCTGGGACCCCATGCCGCTCTGCATCCTAGATCGTGCGCTCCGGGGGCTGGAGGGAGCGGGAGGGTCGGGCGGATCACACCGGGCCCCGGGGCGGGCGGCGGGACGGTGTCTCCGCACCGGCGGCCCGGCCGACCGGCCGGCACGTCCCCGCCGGAGACCCGGCCGACCGGCCGGCACATCCCCGCCGGAGAACCGGCCGACCGGCCGGCACATCCCCGCCGGAGACCCGGCCGACCGGCCGGTACGTCCCCGCCGGAGACCCGGCCGACCGGCCGGTACGTCCCCGCCGGGCAGCCGGTCGCCGCACCCCCGCCGGAGAACCGGCGAGCCCGCCGCCGCACCCCCGCCGGAAGACCGGACAGCCGGCTCGCGTGCCCCCCGCCCCGGTGCTTCGCGTCAGGCCGGTCACACCCCGCCGACCGCCGGTTTTCCCGTGGGTATGCTCGCCGCCATGCCGCCCACCCCGACCCCGACCCCGACGCCCGGTCCCGGCGCACCCCGTGTGCGGGAGCGCGGCGACGCCTGCCCCGGGGCGCTGCGGCTGCACTCCGCCGACGACGGGCACCTGGCCCGACTGCGGCTGCCCGCAGGGAGGTTGACGCCCCGTCAGGTCGAGGTCCTGGCGCACGCGGCGGAGGCCCTGGGCGACGGGCGGATCAGCGTCACCTCGCGCGGGAACGCCGAGCTGCGCGGCCTGGCCGACGGCTGCGGGGCGGAGCTCGCGGCGCTCCTGGCGGAGGCGGGCCTGCTGCCCTCCCCCACCCACGAGCGCGTCCGCAACATCGTGGCCTCCCCGGCCGCCGGACTCGACGGACTCGGCGCGGTCGACGTGCAGTTGTGGGCCCGCGAGCTGGACGAACGGCTCTGCGCCGCGCCCTGGGCCGCCGCGCTCTCGGGCCGCTTCCTCTTCGTCCTGGACGACGGCCGCGGCGACGTCACCGGCCTCGGCGGGGATGTGACCTTGGTCGCAACGGCCTCCGGCGCCGCGCTCCTGCGCCTCGGCGACCGGACCGTGCGCGTGGCCGCCGACGACGCCCCCCGCGCCGCCCTCGCCGCCGCCCGCGCCTTCCTGACCGCCGCCCGCGCGGCCGGTACGGGCGCCTGGCGCGTCCGGGAGCTGCCGGAGGGCCACGGGGCGGACGTACGGGGAGCGCTCGCGGCGGCCGGGATCGCGGCGGAGCCCGTAAGAGAGCCCGTACGGGAGCCCCTGCCGGCCCACGGGGCTCCCCCCGCCCCCGGCCCCCTCGGCCCCCGCGCCCTCCACGTCCTCGCCCCCCTCGGCCGGCTCACCGCCGCCCAGCTCCGGGCCCTGCTGCCCGCCGACGAGGTGCGGCTCACGCCCTGGCGCGGGGCCGTCGCCGCCGGGGCGGACCCCGGGCGGCTGCCCGCCCTGGAGGCGTGCGGCCTGATCGCCCGGCCCGACTCCCCCTGGACCGGCGTCAGCGCCTGCACCGGGCGGCCCGGCTGCGCCAAGTCCCTCGCGGACGTCCGGGCGGACGCGGTCCCCGGCCGCCCCGGACTGCCCGTCCACTACTCCGGGTGCGAGCGCCGCTGCGGCCACCCGCACGGCGACTGGGTCGACGTCCTCGCCGCCCCCGGCGGCGGCTACCTCGTCGACGGCGTCCCCGTACCCCGTACCGATCTGACCCCCGCGGTCACCACGGCCCGCACCGCGCCCGGCACAACGAGATGAGCGAGAACAGGATGTTCGACTACGAGAAGGACGGCACGGAGATCTACCGCCGCTCCTTTGCCACGATCCGCGCCGAGGCGGATCTCACGGGCCTGCCCGCCGACGTCGCCCAGGTGGCGGTCCGGATGATCCACGCCTGCGGCATGACCGACCTCGTCCAGGACATCGCGTACTCGCCGGGCGTCGTCGCGAGCGCCCGCGCCGCGCTCCGGGCGGGCGCGCCGATCCTCTGCGACGCGCAGATGGTCGCCAGCGGCGTCACCCGCAAGCGGCTGCCCGCGGACAACGAGGTGGTCTGCACGCTCTCCGACCCGGCCGTCCCGGCCCTCGCCGCCGAGCTGGGCACCACCCGCTCCGCCGCCGCCATGGAGCTGTGGCGCGACCGCCTCGAAGGCTCCGTCGTCGCCGTCGGCAACGCGCCCACCGCCCTCTTCCACCTCCTGGAGATGGTCGCGAAGGGGGCGGGCAGGCCCGCCGCCGTCCTCGGCATACCGGTCGGCTTCATCGGCGCCGCCGAGTCCAAGGACGCCCTCGCCGCCAACACCCTCGGCCTCGAACACCTCGTCGTCCGGGGCCGGCGCGGCGGCAGCGCCATGACGGCCGCCGCGATCAACGCCCTCGCGCACGAAGCGGAGATCCAGCAGTGACCGGGACCCCGGCCGGAAACACCGTCGGCAAGCTGTACGGCGTGGGGCTCGGGCCCGGCGACCCGGAGCTCCTGACCCTCGCCGCCGTGAAGGCCATCGCCGCCGCCGACGTGGTCGCGTACCACTCGGCCCGCCACGGGCGCTCCATCGCCCGCTCCATCGCGGCCCCGCACCTGCGCGAGGACCACGTCGAGGAGCGGCTGGTGTACCCGCTCACGGTGGAGACCACGGACCACCCCGGCGGCTACCGGGGCGCCCTGAACGACTTCTACGAGGAGGCGGCGGCCCGGCTCGCCGCCCACCTGGACGCGGGCCGCACGGTCGCGGTCCTCGCCGAGGGCGACCCGCTCTTCTACGGCTCGTACCAGCACATGCACAAGCGGCTCGCGCACCGCTACGACACGACCGTCATCCCCGGCGTGACCTCGGTGAGCGCCGCCGCCGCCCGGCTCGGGGAGCCGCTGTGCGAGGCGGAGGAGGTCCTGACGATCGTCCCGGGCACGCTGCCGGAGGACGAGCTGACGGCCCGGCTCGCGGGCACGGACTCGGCGGTCGTGATGAAGCTGGGCCGCACCTTCCCCACCGTGCGGCGGGCCCTGGAGCGGGCGGGCCGCCTGGAGGACGCGCGGTACGTGGAGCGGGCGTTCATGGCGGGCGAGCGGACGGAGCGCCTGGCGGACGTGGACCCGGAGTCGGTCCCGTACTTCTCGGTGGCCGTCCTGCCCTCCCGTATCGACGAGGAGCCTCCCGTACGGGAGCGGGGCGAGGTCGTCGTGGTCGGCACGGGTCCGGCGGGCGCGCCCTGGCTGACGCCGGAGTCGCGCGGGGCCCTGCTGAACGCGGACGACCTGGTCGGCTACACCACCTATCTGGACCGGGTGCCGGCGCTGCGCCCCGGGCAGCGGCGGCACGGCTCCGACAACAAGGTGGAGTCGGAGCGCGCCGAGTTCGCCCTCGACCTGGCCCGGCGCGGGCACCGGGTCGCGGTCGTCTCGGGCGGCGACCCGGGCGTCTTCGCCATGGCGACGGCGGTCCTGGAGGTGGCGTCGGAACCGGAGTACGCGGACGTTCCCGTACGGGTCCTCCCGGGCGTGACCGCCGCCAACGCGGCCGCGGCGGCGGCCGGGGCCCCGCTCGGCCACGACTACGCGACGATCTCGCTCTCCGACCGCCTCAAGCCCTGGGAGGTCATCGCGGACCGGCTGCGCGCGGCGGCCGGCGCGGACCTGGTCATCGCCCTGTACAACCCGGGCTCCAGGTCCCGCACCCACCAGGTGGCGGCCGCCCGCGACCTCCTCCTGGAGCTCCGCTCCCCCGACACCCCGGTGGTCGTCGCCCGCGACGTCGGCGGCCCCGGGCAGTCGGTCCGGGTCCTGACCCTGAAGAGCCTGGACCCCTCCGAGGTCGACATGCGCACCCTCCTCCTGATCGGCTCCTCGCAGACCCGGACGGTGGAGCGGGGCGACGGCCGCACGATCACGTGGACGCCGCGCCGGTACGGCTAGGGCCTGTCCGACCCTGATCCGCCGGACAGGCCCCAGTCCTCAGTACGCGAGGACCAGGGCGGCGGCCTCCTCGGGGGTCGTCGCCGTCCGTACGCCCTCCGGGACCGGCGGGCGGCGGACGACGACGACCGGGACGCCGGCCTCGCGGGCGGCGGTCAGTTTCGGGGCGGTGGCCGTGCCGCCGCTGTCCTTGGTGACCAGGACGTCGATCCGGTGGCGGCGGAGCAGTTCGCGCTCGCCGTCGAGGGTGAAGGGGCCCCGGTCGAGGAGGATCTCGGCGCGGGCCGGCACCGGGGCCTCGGGGGCGTCGACCGAGCGGACCAGGAACCACTCCGGGCGGTCGGCGAAGGCGGCGAGGCCCATGCGGCCGGTGGTGAGGAACACGCGGTCGCCGAGGCCGTCGAGGGCGGCGGCGGCCTCCGCCAGGGAGCCCGCGTCGCGCCAGTCGTCGCCCTCCTCCGGGACCCAGCCGGGACGGCGGAGCGCGAGCAGGGGAACATGGGCGGTGGCGGCCGCCCGGGCCGCGTGGAAGCTGATCCGCTCGGCGAAGGGATGGGTGGCGTCGATGACCGCGTCCACCGCGTGCTCCCCCAGCCACGCCGCGAGCCCGTCCGCCCCGCCGAAGCCGCCGATCCGGACCTCGCCCTCGGGCAGCCGGGGCCGGGCGACCCGGCCCGCGAGCGAGCTGGTGACCCGGACGCGGGGGTGGAGCAGTCCCGCGAGGGCGCGGGCCTCGGTGGTCCCGCCGAGAATGAGTACGTGCACAGGAGCCCCTTCGTGAGTTCAGGCGGCGGGCGCGAGGCCCAACTCAAGCACACCGGTCTCCGCCCGGGCTGGACGACCGGTGCCTGCGCGACGGCGGCGACGACGGCCGCGTACACGGCCCTGCTGACCGGCGACTTCCCGGACCCGGTGACGATCACGCTGCCGAAGGGGCAGACGCCGTCGTTCGCGCTCACGGCCGAGAAGCACGCCGGGGACACGGCCATGGCGGCGGTGGTGAAGGACGCGGGCGACGACCCGGACGTCACCCACGGGGCCGTGATCCGCTCGACGGTACGGCTCCTGCCGCCGGGCTCCGGGGTGGTCTTCCGGGCGGGCGAGGGCGTCGGCACGGTCACCCTCCCCGGCCTTCCCCTCGACGTGGGCGAGCCGGCGATCAACCCCGTGCCCCGGCAGCTGATGCGCGAGCACGTGGCGCGGGTCGCCGCCGCGCACGGCGGCACGGGCGACGTGGAGATCACGATCTCCGTGGACGGCGGCGCCGAGATCGCCCGCTCCACCTGGAACCCCCGGATCGGCATCCTCGGCGGACTGTCGATCCTGGGCACGACCGGCGTCGTCGTCCCGTACTCCTGCTCGGCCTGGATCGACTCGATCCGCCGGGGCGTGGACGTGGCCCGCGCGGGCGGCCTCACGCACGTCGCCGGCTGCACCGGCTCGACCTCCGAGCGGACGGTGACGGGCCTGTACGACCTGCCGGAGATCGCCCTCCTGGACATGGGCGACTTCGCGGGCGCGGTCCTCAAGTACGTACGCCGCCACCCGGTGGACCGGCTGACGGTCTGCGGCGGCTTCGCGAAGCTCTCCAAGCTCGCCGCCGGCCACCTGGACCTGCACTCGGCCCGCTCCCAGGTCGACAAGGGCTTCCTGGCGGACCTGGCCCGCACGGGCGGCGCGTCCGAGACCCTGGCGGCGGAGATCGCCGCCGCGAACACGGGCCTGGCCGCCCTCCGCCTCTGCGAGGCCGCCGGCGTCCCCCTCGGCGACCTCGTCGCCGCCCGCGCCCGCGACGAGTCCCTCGCGGTCCTGCGCGGCGCCCCGGTCGCGGTGGACGTGATCTGCATCGACCGGGCGGGGACGGTGGTGGGCCGGTCGTCGGTGCGGGGACCGGGGGCGTAGGGGGGGCCGGACCGTCAGACCTTGACGACGACGATCCGGTCGGGGACCAGCTTCTCCAGGTCGTCCACGTCCGACGTGAAGACCGTGACGTCGCCCGCCTGCGCCCGTGCGACGACCGCGAGGACGGCGTCGATGGCGTACTTGTGGCCGTGCAGTCCGGCGTCGGCCAGGAGTCGGCGGGCCAGGCGGGCCTCGTCCCTGCCGATGTCCGCGACCCGGACGCGGGACAGCACCCAGTCCCAGCGCTGCTCGGTCGTCCTGCCGTCGTACGCCTCGACGAGGGTCAGCGGGGAGGTGATCACCTCGGCCTCTCCGCGGGCGGCCAGGCCGAGGCGGTTGATCATCGCGCGGTCTCCCCGGACCGCGAGCGACAGTGCCTCACCGTCCAGGACGAGGGTCCGGAGCCGCCGGTTCGTCCGCTTCGTCACGCGGCCTCACCCGTGCGCGCCTCCCGCGCCCGCCGACGGCGTTCGTGCTCGGCGTCCAGCTCGTCCAGCTCGGCGTGCGCGTCGGCCCGCTCCGCCTCCGTGATCGGTCCGTGCTCCTCTTCCAGCCAGTCGACCAGTTCCCGCAGCCTGTCGCGATCGCGGCGCAACCGCAGCGCCTCCGCGACGTACGCCGACAAGCCGTACTCGGACGCCTCGGCCCGGACCTCCTCCAGGAGGTCCTCCGGGATCGTCACCGTCACCTTCTTCGTGGCCATACTCACCACCATACTCGCCGTACCGGCTGCCGTACCGACTTTCGGTCCGCATGCGGTCCCGGCTCCCCGCCCCTAAGCTTGGCGGCGGACACCCGACCGAGCGACCGAGAGGGAGACTCATGTCGAAGCGTGGCAACAAGCGGCGGGCCCGGAAGAAGAAGGGCGCGAACCACGGCAAGCGGCCGAACACCTGAGCCGGGTCGTGGTGACGGAGGGGCCCCGGGGATCTCCCCGGGGCCCCTCCGCGTGTGCCGGTCGTCCCCCGCGTGGGCCAGTCGCTTCCCGCGTGTGCCTCGTCCCCCGCGGGCCGTCGTCAGCAGGCGTGGCGGTCGCGGGCCGGGTCGTACAGGTGGCTGTCGCGGAACTCGGAGGCCGCGAGGGTGCGGCCCACGATGATGACGGCGGTCTTCGTGATCCCGGCCGCCTTCGTCTGCTCCGCGATGTCGTCGAGGGTGCCGCGCAGGACGACCTCGTCGGGGCGGCTGGCCATCGCGACGACGGCGGCCGGGCAGTCCGCGCCGTAGTGGGGGACCAGCTCGGCGACCACCCGGTCGACGTACCGCGCGGCGAGGTGGAGGACGAGCAGGGCGCCGCTGCGGCCCAGGGTCGCCAGGTCCTCGCCCTCCGGCATCGGCGTGGCCTGCTGGGCGATCCGCGTGAGGATGACCGTCTGGCCGACCGTGGGGACGGTCAGCTCCCGCTTCAGCGCGGCCGCCGCCGCCGCGAAGGCCGGGACGCCGGGGACGACCTCGTACGGGATGCCGAGCGCGTCCAGGCGGCGCATCTGCTCAGCGACCGCGCTGAACACCGACGGGTCGCCGGAGTGCAGCCGCGCCACGTCCTGCCCCGCCTCGTGGGCGGCGGCGATCTCCGCCACGATCCGGTCCAGGTCGAGACGGGCCGTGTCGACGAGCCGCGCGTCCGGCGGGCACTCGGCGAGCAGCTCGACGGGGACGAGGGAGCCGGCGTAGAGGCAGACCCCGCACGACGCCAGGGTCCGCGCGCCGCGCACGGTGATCAGGTCGGCCGCGCCGGGGCCCGCGCCGATGAAGTAGACGGTCATCCCTCTTCAGAACCTTTCGTGACGGGCCGCCGAGTGTCGGACCGCGGTGTGACGGGCCGCTCCGGGGCGGACCGCTTCGTGACGGACCCCTCCGGGGCGGGCCCTCCCGTGACGGACCCTTCCGTGCCGGGCCCTCCCGTGACGGACCCCTCCGGGGCGGGCCGTTTCGTGGCGGACCACTGCGTGACCGGCATCGCCTGCCGCCAGCCGGTGAAGCCGCCCACGGGGACGGCGGTGGCGACCGCGAGCCGGACGAGTTCCCCGCCGTGGCGGCGGTGGGCCTCGGCGAGCAGCGCCTCGGATTCGAGCGTGACGGTGTTGGCGACGAGCCGGCCGCCGACGGGCAGCGCGTCCCAGCAGGCCGCGAGCAGACCGGGGGCGGTCAGGCCGCCGCCGACGAAGACCGCGTCCGGGGTGGGGAGCCCGGCGAGGGCCTCGGGGGCGGGGCCGGTGACGACCTCCAGGGCCGGGACGCCGAGCGCGTCGGCGTTGCGGGCGATCCGGGCGGCCCGCTCGGGACTCTTCTCGACCGCGACGGCCCGGCAGGCGCGGTGGGTCCGCATCCACTCGATGCCGATGGAGCCGGAGCCGCCGCCGACGTCCCAGAGGAGTTCGCCGGGGGCGGGGGCGAGCGCGGCGAGGGTGGCGGCGCGCACGTACCGCTTGGTGAGCTGCCCGTCGTGCTCGTACGCCTCGTCCGGAAGGCCCGGCGCGGCGCCGAGCCGCAGGGCGTCCGGGTCGCGCGCGCAGTCGAGCGCGAGGACGTGCAGGGCGTCGGTCCGCTCGTACGGCCAGGCCCCGGCGGTCGCGTCGAGGAGCCGCTCGCGGGGGCCGCCGAGCTGTTCCAGGACCCGGATCCGGGTGCCGCCCCAGCCGGTGTCCCGGAGGAGGGACGCCACGCGGGCGGGGGTCTCCGGGCCCTCGCCGAGGACGAGGATCCGGCGCCCGGGGTGCAGGACGGCGGCGAGGGCCGCGAGCGGCCGGGCCACCAGGGACACCGTCTCGGTCTCCTCCAGGGGCCAGCCGAGCCGGGCGCAGGCGTACGAGACGGAGGACGGGTGCGGGTGGATCCGGAGCCGGTCGGCGCCGACGGTCTCCGCGAGGGTGCGGCCGATGCCGTAGAAGGAGGGGTCCCCGCTGGCCAGGACGGCGACCGCGCGCCCCGCGTGGGCGGCGAGCAGGCCGGGCACGGCGGGGCGGAGGGGGGAGGGCCAGGCGATCCGCTCGCCGGGGCAGTCGCCGACGGGCAGCAGGTCGAGCTGGCGGGGGGCGCCGATCAGGACCCCGGCGGCGCGCAGGACGCGGCGGGAGGCCTCGGGGAGCCCGTCCCAGCCGTCCGCGCCGATCCCGACGACCGACACCGCGTCCGACACCGCATCCGGCGTCGCACCCGTTATCGCACCCGTCGCACCGTTCACACCCGCACCGTCCACGCCGCCGAACTCTACGGGAGCCCCGGGTTCCGCCTCTCCGTGGGCGTCGTCACTCCCGGGGTCGTCCAAGCCCTCCGGCATGCGGGTCCCGGGGCGCGGAATAGCGAGGGGGGTCGCACCGTTGGACGTGATGGTTTAAGATTCAACCACTAGCCGGGAAAGGCACCCCGGGAACGCGAGAGGTGAGCACGATGCAGTTCGGGATCTTCACCGTCGGCGACGTGACGACCGACCCCACCACCGGCCGCACCCCCAGCGAGCACGAGCGGATCAAGAACACCGTCGCCATCGCGCTCAAGGCGGAGGAGGTCGGCCTCGACGTCTTCGCGACCGGGGAGCACCACAACCCGCCGTTCGTCCCGTCGTCCCCCACCACCCTCCTCGGGCACATCGCCGCCCGCACGGAGAACCTGATCCTGTCCACGTCCACGACCCTGATCACCACCAACGACCCGGTGAAGATCGCCGAGGACTACGCGACCCTCCAGCACCTCGCCGACGGCCGCGTGGACCTGATGATGGGCCGCGGCAACACCGGCCCGGTCTACCCGTGGTTCGGCCAGGACATCCGCCAGGGCATCCCGCTCGCCATCGAGAACTACGCGCTGCTCCACCGGCTGTGGAGGGAGGACGTCGTCGACTGGGAGGGCAAGTTCCGCAGCGCCCTCCAGGGCTTCACCTCCACCCCGCGTCCGCTCGACGGCGTCCCGCCGTTCGTCTGGCACGGCTCCATCCGCTCCCCGGAGATCGCCGAGCAGGCCGCCTACTACGGCGACGGCTTCTTCGCGAACCACATCTTCTGGCCCAAGCAGCACACCGAGAAGATGGTCCGGCTCTACCGCCAGCGGTACGCGCACTACGGCCACGGCACCCCCGAGCAGGCGATCGTCGGCCTCGGCGGCCAGGTCTTCCTGCGGAAGAACTCGCAGGACGCGGTACGGGAGTTCCGCCCGTACTTCGACAACGCGCCGGTCTACGGCCACGGCCCCTCCCTGGAGGAGTTCAGCCGCGAGACCCCGCTGACCGTCGGCTCCCCGCAGGAGGTCATCGAGCGGACCCTGTCCTTCCGCGACTACGTGGGCGACTACCAGCGCCAGCTCTTCCTGGTCGACCACGCCGGACTGCCCCTGAAGACCGTCCTGGAGCAGCTCGACATCCTCGGCGAGGAGGTCGTCCCGGTGCTGCGCAAGGAGTTCGCGAACCTGCGCCCGGCCGGCGTCCCGGACACCGCCCCGCTCCACCCCGCCGTCGTACAGTCCAAGGAGGTCTGACGTCATGCGCACGCTCAAGCTGGTCGCCGTCTCGGCCGGACTCAGCAGCCCCTCCTCGACCCGGCTCCTCGCCGACCGACTCCTCCGGGCCGCCCGCTACCGGCTGGCCGAGCAGGAGTACGCGGTCGACGTCGAGGTGGTCGAACTCCGCGGCCTGGCCGTCGACATCGCCAACAACCTCGTCACCGGCTTCCCCTCCGGGCGGCTCCAGGAGGCGATCGACGCGGTGACCGGCGCGGACGGCGTCATCGCGGTGACCCCGGTCTTCACGGCCTCGTACAGCGGTCTGTTCAAGTCGTTCTTCGACCTGGTCGACCCGACGGCGCTGACCGGCACCCCGGTCCTGATCGGGGCGACCGGCGGCACCGCCCGCCACTCGCTGGTCCTGGACCACGCCCTGCGGCCGCTCTTCGCCTACCTGCGGGCCCTGACCGTCCCGACCGCCGTCTACGCGGCCTCGGAGGACTGGGGCTCGGGCGGCGACGAGGCCTCCTCGACCGGTTTCGGGGGCGAAGGCCTGCCCGCCCGGATCAACCGGGCCGGGTACGAGTTCGCGGACGCGGTCGCCGCCCGGCCGGTCCGGGAGGCGGACGAGGACGAGGTCGTGCCGTTCGAGCGCCAACTGGCCGGCCTGCGCCTCGACTGACGGCCCGCGGCGCCCCGTTTGTTACGTTGGAGGCGGATCGCACAGAGGTGCCGTACGACGGACGGAGGTCGGCGATGGCCGGCAGGATCGTGGTGGGCGTGGACGGGTCGGAGCCTTCCCTCCGGGCGCTGCGGTGGGCGGCCGGGCAGGCCGCCCTGACCGGGGACTCCGTGGAGGCGGTCATCGCCTGGGAGTACCCGGCCTCGTGGGCGACGCTGATGCCGGGCGTGCCGCCGGAGTTCGACCCCGAGCGGCTCGCCGCGCAGATCCTGGACCAGGCCCTGGCCGACGCGCTCGCCCCGGAGGCGGCCGCCGACGCCGTCCGCACGGTGGTCGGCGGCAACGCCGCGCAGGCCCTGGTGGACACGGCGAAGGGCGCGAGCCTCCTCGTCGTCGGCGACCGCGGCCACAGCGGCTTCCGGGCGGCCGTCCTCGGCTCGGTCTCCACCCAGGTCGCCCAGCACGCCCCCTGCCCGGTCGTGGTCGTCCGGGGCGAGTTCCAGGGCGGGTGAGGGACCGGCCCCGGACCTCCCCGAGCGGCGGCGCGGCCTCTCAGACGGCCGCCGCCCGGGCGCCCTTCCCCGCGGGCAGCACGTCCGCCACGACGCACGACGCGTTGTCCGGACCGCCCCGCCCGTCGGCGAGGGCGAGCAGGGCCCGGACGGTGTCCTCCGGTCCGGCCCCGGCCGCCAGGGCGGCGCGCAGCTCCGCCTCCGGCACGACCGCCGACAGGCCGTCCGTGCACAGCAGCCAGCGGTCTCCGGGCCGCCCCTCGTGCAGGCTCAGATCGGGCGCGGGCCCGTCCCCCGCTCCGTCGAGGGCCCGCAGGAGCAGGGCCCGGTCCGGGTGGGCCGCCGCCTCCGCCGGGTCGAGCTCGCCCGCGTCCACCCGCGCCTGCACGGCGGTGTGGTCACGGGTGAGGCGTACGAGGTCCCCGTCCCGCAGCAGGTACGCGCGCCCGTCCCCCACGTGCGCGAGCGCGAGCCGGGACCCCGTCCACACCCCGGCCGTCAGGGTCGTCCCCGCGCCGGGCGCCGCCGCGCCGACCTCCACGTCCGCGCGGTGCACGGCTTCCTCCAGGGCGTTGAGCAGGTCCCCGGCCCGACCGCCGGGCGCCGGGGCCCCCTCGACGGCGGCGAGGGCCGCGAGGGCCGCCGCCGCGGCCAGGTCCCCCGCCGCGCCGTAGCCGTCCGCGACGGCGAGCAGGCGCGGGCCGGCGTGCGCCCGGTCCTGGTTGGCCTCCCGCACCCGCCCGCGCTCCGAGAGCGCGGAGACGTGCAGGGCGTGGGGTCGTACGGCCGTGGTCGTCGTACCGGTGTCCGTGTCCATGAGGTCGTTCCCTCCCAGTCGGTTCATCAGGGAGGCCGCGAGGTCCCGCCGCTCCGCCGTCTCGGCCTCGACGCGCGCCCAGTGGGCGCGGACCGCGCGGGCCGCCGCCCCCGGGTCCGTGCCGTGCAGCGCGCACACGTCCCGGACCCCGGCGAGCGGCATCCCGATCCGCCGCAGCCAGGCCACCAGACGCGCCCGCTCCACCTGCGCCCCGGCGTAGTACCGGTAGCCGGTGTACGCGTCGACGCGGGCGGGCGGGAGCAGGCCCGAGTTCGTCGTAGCGGCGCAGCGCCTTGGCGGAGAGCCGGGACGCGCGGGCGAACTCCCCGATCGTCATGAGCGGTTCCGGCGCTCCGGCCGCCCCGCCCCGTCCGTGCCGTTCCACCGGCGTGCCACCTCCCCGTGCCGGCCGCCCCCGTGGCGCCCGGCTCCACCGATGCTGGACCTTCCCTCACGGGGAAGGTCAACCACCGCCCCGTACCGCCCGCTACCTGCGGTTGTACAGCCGCATCGTGACCCATCCGAAGACGAGCACGAACAGCGCCGACCAGCCCAGCGACCAGGCGATCTCCGCGCCCGGCCACCGGCCCGCCATCAACTCCCGCACCGCACTCGCCACATGGGTCACCGGGTTGTTGTTCACGAAGGCCTGGAGCCAGCCCGGCATGGTCTTCGGGTCGACGAAGACGTTCGACAGGAAGGTCAGCGGGAAGATCACCATCATCGAGACGCCCATGACGGACTTCTCGCTGCGCAGCAGCAGGCCGAACATGGTCCAGATCCACGAGAAGGCGAACGAGAACACCAGGAGCAGCACGACCCCGAGGAGCACGCCCGGGAACCCGCCCTCCGGGCGGTAGCCGATGATCACGCCGACCGTCAGCATCACGGCCGAGGCGATCAGATAGCGCACGACGTCGCCGAGGAGGTAGCCGACCATCGGCGCCGGGCGCCAGATCGGCAGGGTGCGGAAGCGGTCGAAGACGCCCTTCTCGATGTCGGTGTTGACCGACACCCCCGTGTACATCGTGATCATCACGACGCTCATCACCAGGATGCCCGGCAGCAGGAACTGGACGTACGAGGAGACCGAGCCGGCCAGCGCGCCCCCGAAGAGGTACGTGTACATCAGCACCATCATGATCGGGAACGCCGTCACGTCGAAGAGCTGCTCCGGCACGTGCTTGATCTTCAGCATGGCCCGCCGGCCGAACGTCAGCGAGGCGGAGAGCGCGCCGGGGCGGGGCGGGCGGGGCCGCCGGACGAGGAGGGCGGCCAGCTCCTCCGCCCGGGGGGCCTCGAATTCGAGGTCGGCCGTGCGCGTGTCCTTGCCGGTGGAGACGGTGGTCATGCCGCCGTTCCTCTCTTGTCGGTCGGCGCCCCGTCCGCCGGCGCCCCGTCCGTCAGCGCCAGGAACACCTCGTCGAGGCTGGGCTGTCCGAGCGCGAAGCTGTCGACCGTGATCCCGGCCCGCGCCAGCTCCGCGAGCGCCCGGGCCGCCTGCTCGGCGGCGCCGAGGTCCGTCCCGTGGCCGTCGACGGTGGCGGTGAGCGCGACCGGGTCCGGGTCGAGCTGCACGGTGGCCCGCAGCGCGCCGCGCAGGACCGCCTCGGCCTCCCGGCGCCGCTCGGGGTCCCGGAGCCGCACGTGCACCGAGCCCGAGCCGACCGAGGCCTTCAGCTCGCCCTTCGTGCCCTCCGCGATCACCCGGCCGTGGTCGATGACGGCGACCCGGGAGGCCAGTCGATCCGCCTCGTCCAGGTACTGGGTGGTCAGCAGGACGGTGGTGCCCTGGGCGACCACCGCGCGGACGATGTCCCAGACCTGGTTGCGGCTGCGCGGGTCGAGGCCGGTCGTCGGTTCGTCGAGGAAGAGCAGGTCGGGGGTGTTGAGGATGGACGCGGCGATGTCGATGCGCCGCCGCATGCCGCCCGAGTAGTTCTTGATCTGCTTGTCGGCGGCCTCCGCGAGCCCGAACGCGGCGAGCAGCTCCTCCGAGCGCGCGCGGGCGGCGGGCCGGGTGTGGCCGAGCAGCCGGGCGAGGAGGACCAGGTTCTCCGTACCGGTCAGGTCCTCGTCGACGGAGGCGTACTGACCGGTGAGGCTCACGCGCCCGCGTACCGCGTCGGCGTCCTTGACGACGTCCTTGCCGAAGACGTCGGCCCGGCCGCCGTCGGGGCGGAGCAGGGTGGCGAGCACCTTGACGACGGTCGTCTTGCCGGCGCCGTTGGGCCCGAGGACCCCGTAGACGGTTCCGGCGGGGACGCGCAGGTCGACGCCGTCCACGGCACGGTTGGTTCCGAAGACCTTGACCAGGCCCTCGGTCTCGACGGCGAGGTCGGTCATGCGGTTTCCTCCGTCGTCCCCACGTCGTCCCCACGTCGTCCCCGGCGGCGCCGGTCCCGCTCAGCGGGTCGCCGGGCGGGCCGCCGTGCCCTCGTGGGTGTAGAAGAAGTAGTGGGCGGCGACCGTGGTGACCAGCGCGGACACCAGTCCGAGCCCGCTCGACGAGAACACGGTGGCGTTGGTGAGGCTGTAGGCGTAGCCGACCGCGACGCCCACCAGGGCGCCCCACGCGGCGGCGCGCGGCAGGCGGGGCAGGGTGTGGCCGTAGCGGCGGAGGGCGTGGATCGCCACGGCGAGCACGACGGCGGAGACGAGGCCGATCCAGAGTTGGCTCAGGGCGAGGGGACCGCCGTGGCGGGCGTTCGTCTCGGCGTAGAAGCCGTACAGGACGCCGATCGTGACCGGACCGGCCCAGCCGTGCGTACTCATGTGGCGCCGCCGGGCGGGCACCGCTGCGTGTGCGGCCATGGCAGGAGCTCCTTCGTCTCTGGCGCCTCCGGCGCCTCTCACCCCCTGGTTCCCGCACCCTCCAGGGCACACCCGCGGCCCGCGCGCCGCAAGTGGATCAGCCGGGTCCGGGCCCCGGGCCCGGTTCACCCGTTCGGGCCAGCCGGGAGGCCGGTTCGCGCGGGCGCTCCCACGATGGGGCCATGAGCCAGAACGACGACGGGACCGCGCGTCCGGGCCAGGGCCAGAGCCAGGGCCAGCACGCAGCGCCGCCCCGCAACCCGAACGCCGCCGCGCCCCGCGAGCAGAGCACCGCCGGTGCCTGGGCCTCCGGCGGCACCCTCTTCGCCGGTGTCCTCATGCTGGTCATCGGCTTCATGGACGTCTTCCAGGGCATCGCGGGCATCGCCCAGGACGACGTCTACACGCGCGTGGGCGACTACGTCTTCAAGTTCAACCTGACGGCATGGGGCTGGATCCACCTGATCCTGGGCGTGATCCTCGTGATCGTCGGCTACGGCGTCCTCAAGGGCGCCGAGTGGGGCCGGGTCGCCGGCATCGCGCTCGCCTCCCTCAACGTCCTCTTCCACTTCCTCTTCCTGCCCTACCAGCCCTGGTGGGCGCTCTTCTCCATGGCCGTCTCGATCTTCGTGATCTGGGCGCTCGCCACGGACAGGGCGTACGGCCCGGACGAGAGGTACTGACCCGCGTGGGACGCACCGCCGGAACCGTCCTCGGCCTCGCCGCCGCGCTCGCCCTCACCACCGGCTGCGACTCCGCCGGGGACGCGGTCGGCGGTGCCGTCTCCTCCGCGACGGCCGCGGTCGCCTCGGCCGCCGAGCGGAAGATGGACGAGGTCAGGGACGGGGTGGACGCGAAGGGGGACGTGAGGGCCGGGGAGCCCCGCGCCGACGGGGACCGGACGGTCGCGGAGATCACCGCGACCAACCCGAAGGACGGGGACGCCGACTACACGGTCATGGTCGACTTCCGCGACGGGGACGGGAAACTGCTCGACGCCGTCGTCCTGGACATCGACGCCGTGGCCCCGGGGAAGTCCAAGTCCGGCACGGCCCGCAGCAACCGCCGGCTCCCGGGCGCGACGAAGGCGGAGATCGGCCGGGCCCTGCGGCACTGAGGGGCCGGGCGTCCGGAAGGTCCCGGGGCCGCCCCCGGGACCCCGGCGCACCCGGTGTCCGTGGCGGAAGAAGTGCCGGTCACGGCGAGAGCACGAGCAGCGCGGAGAACGCAGCGACCGCGAGCGGCGTCGCCACCGCCCACCGGGCGCCCGGCCGGTTGCCGGGGTCCACGAAGGCCGCGACCAGCAGCAGCAGGGCCGCCGGGAGGAACAGGAACATGCACAGGACGGCGCCGATCAGCGACCAGGCCAGCAGGCCGGTCCCGATGAGCAGGCAGGCCCGGGCGCACGCCCCGGGCTGATCCCGCAGGAAGAGCGGCGGGATGGTCACCCACCCGCTGATCAGGAAGTGTCCGCCCAGGAGCGGACCGATCAGGAACCCCAGGAAGACCGCGCACCCCGCCGCCGCAACCCCCGCCACGATCCATGACCGCTGCCGCGCGGACACCTGTCGGCCTTCCTCCGTGACGTCCGCCACCATGACGCCCACCCCCCTCTTGAACGCGTTCAATTGAACACGTTCAAGATAGCTCACGCGGGGCGCCCCGGTAAGGGCGGATCAGGAGCCGCGCGTACCCCGCGCCCCTGCGACACTGAACGGCGTGGACTCCGACCCCGTCCGTGCCGCGGCCCCCGCCCCCGTCCCCGTCCCCGGACGGACGCCCGCGCCCGTCGCGGCGGACACCGCCCCGCCGCCCCGCCGCCCCCGGCAACGGGTGGCCACATGGGCGGCCGGGCTGCTGCTCCTCGTGCCCGCCGCGGTCACCGCCTGCCGCCTGCTGGACGCCGACGGGGTCACGCCCGTCCCGCAGTTGCTCTCCTTCCTGCCCTGGCTGACCGTCCCCGCCGGGCTCGGGCTGCTCCTGGCCGCCGCCGCCCGCCGCCGGGGCCTCGCCCTCACCGCCGTCACCGTCCTGGCCGCCACCGCCTGGAGCTCCCTGCCGTACACGACGTGGACCGTCGTGGGACACGGGTACCCCCTCACCCGGGTCCGCGTCCTCGCCGCCAACGTCGAGTTCGGCCGGGCCACGGACGCGCTGATCGCCGCGGTCCGGCGCGAGCGCCCCGGGCTCGTGTACGTCTCCGAGTGCGACCGCGCCTGCGGACGCGCCCTCACCACGGCCCTCGCCGCCGAACTCCCCCACCACGCCTCCGTCGAGGCCGACGGATCGGCGGGCTCCGTGGTGCTCAGCGCCCATCCACTGCGCGACCGGAGGGCGATCCCGGCCACCATGGGGATGCCGGGCGCCACGGCCGAGATCGCCGGACGCTCCGTCCGCGTCCAGCTCGCCCACCCGATGCCGCCGGTCCCGGGCCGGGTGGGCCTGTGGAAGCGGGAGCTGGGCAGGATCGGGGACTTCGCCGCCCGGCGCGCGGGCCCGGCCCTGGTCGCCGGGGACTTCAACGCCTCCCAGGACCACGCGGCCTTCCGCGCGATCCTGAAGGAGGGCCGCCTGCGGGACGCGGCCTGGGCGGCGGGGAAGAGCCGCGCCGCCACCTGGCCCGCGGAGGGCCCGCTCCCGCCGTACGTGCAGATCGACCACGTCCTGGTCAGCGACGAGTTCAGTGTGGAGGAGGTCCGCTTCCTCGACCTCGCCGGCACCGACCACCGGGCCGTCCTCGCCGATCTCGACCTGCGGGGAGAGCGCTGATCGGCCACGCTGGAAGGCATGGACAACGAGGAGATCCTGGACGACATCGGCGCCCTCGTCGAGGAGGAGCGCGCCCTGCGGCAGCGCACCGGCGGCCTCCTGCCCGAGGAGCGCGCCCGCCTGACCGAACTGGAGGTGCGCCTCGACCAGTGCTGGGACCTGCTGCGCCAGCGCCGCGCCAAGGCGGAGTTCGGCGAGGACCCGGACACGGCGACCCTCCGCCCGGCGGCCGAGGTGGAGTCCTACCGCAACTGAGCGACCGGCACCGGCCGGAGCCCGTCGTCCCGGGCGGCGCGGACGCCCCGCCAGTACGTTGGGGGGCATGGCGCGATCCCGAGGAGCCGGACGGCTCGCCCCGCCCGCCTGGCTGACCGCCGGAATGCGGCCCGCCCCCGCGCCGGTCCCGTGGGCCGCCGTCCTGCGCGCCGCCGTCGCCCTGTCCGCGCCGCTCGCCGTCGGCCTGGCCGCCGGCCGGCCCGCGTACGGGGCGCTCGTGTCGATGGGCGCCCTGTCCGGGGTCATCGGGGACACCGCCGACGCCTACCGGATGCGGGTCTTCAACATCGCCGTGCCGCAGCTCTTCGGGGCCCTCGGCGTCACCCTCGGCACCCTCGTCTTCGGCCGCGGCTGGGCCGCCGTCGCCGTCCTCACCTGCGTCGCGCTCGTCTCCGGGATGATCTCCTCGATCGGCGCGGTCGCCTCCGTCTCCGGTCTGCTCCTGCTGCTCAACGCCGTCGTCGGCGCGGGCCTGCCCATGCCCGACCCCTGGTGGACGGCGCCGCTCCTGCTCGCCCTGGGCGGGCTCGTCGTCCTCGCCCTCACCCTCCTCGGCTGGCCGCTGCGCCGCGCCGCCCCCGAGCGGACCGCCGTCGCCGCCACCTACCGGGCGGTCGCCGACCTCTACGAGGCCGCCGGGACGTCCGCGTACGACGAGAGACGGCAGGCCGTCACCGCCGCCCTGAACCACGCGTACGACCTCGTCCTGGCCCGCCGCGCCCGGCAGCACGGCCGCGCCCCCGCCCTGGTCCGGCTGCTCGCCCAGCTCAACGTCGTCGTCCCGCTCGTCGAGGCCGCGCCCGCCGCCCACCTGCGGTCCCGGATCACCGGCCCGCAGCCCGCGGAGGTCCCGGCGGCCGTGCGGGACCTCGCGGACGCCGTCGCCGGGGGCCGCGCCGGCGCCCCCGTCCTCGACCTGCCCGCCCCCGAACGGCCCTCGGAGAAGGCCGTCGACCACGCGCTGCGGCACGCGGCGCACGTCGTCCACGAGACGGACCCCGACGGGTACGACGCCGACGACCGGCTCGGCCGGCCCGCCGCGCTCCGCGTCCGGATCCGCCGCACCACCCGCGCCGTCCTGCTCTCCGGCGCCTCCTGGCGCTACGGGCTGCGGCTCGCGCTCTGCATCGGCCTCGCCCAATCCCTGGTCTCGCTGATCGCCGTGCCCCGCTCGTACTGGGTCGCCCTCACCGTCACCTTCGTCATGAAGCCCGACTTCGGCTCGGTCTTCTCCCGGGCCGTGCTCCGCGCCTTCGGCACCGCCCTCGGCATCCTGCTGGCCGCCCTCGTCCTCGCCGAGGTGCCCCGGGGCTGGTGGGACGTGCCCGTCATGGTGGTGCTCGCGGCCCTGATCCCGGCGTTCTCCGCGAAGGGGTACGCCTTCCAGACGGCGGCCATCACCCCGGTGATCCTGCTGCTCTCCGACACCCTCAACCACCAGGGCTTCGGCCTCGTCCTGCCCCGCCTCTACGACTCGCTCATCGGCTGCGGGATCGCCCTCGTCGCCGGCTACCTGCTCTGGCCCGAGTCCTGGCACGCCCGGATCGGGGACCGGCTCGCGGACGCCGTCTCCGACACCGCCGACTACGTGGCCCGCGCCTTCGCGGACGGCGGGGCCCCCGACCCGCACGCCCGGCTGCGGGCCCGCCGGGCGCTCTACCGGGACCTGTCGACCGTCCGCTCCGAGTTCCAGCGGGCCCTGACCGAACCCCCGCCGACCGGACCCCGCGCCGCCGCCTGGTGGCCGCTGGTCGTCGCCGTCGAACGGATCGTGGACGCCACCACCGCCGCCCGCATCCGGATCGACCACGGCGCCCCCGCCCCGGACCCCGCCGAGGCCGCCGAGGTGGAGCGGGAACTGCGCGAACTCGCCGACGGGCTGCGGGCGGACGACACCCTCGTGGAGGTCCGCACCGAGCTGCCCGGGGACGAGAACGGAGTCCTCGAACCGCTCCGCCAGGAGGTCCGCGCGGCCCGCGCCATCGCCGGTCCCGACCTGCGGTAAACCTCCCCCGGGGGGCGCACGGGAGAACTTACCGGCGGTCACGGAACGGAACCCTCCCCACCGCCGTTACCGGAAACCGTCCCGGCGACTACGATGCGCCCATTCACGGTGATCCGCGCCCGCCGCCGCCGGCAACCGGCCCGGTGGACGCGCCACTTCGCCCTGCCTCACCCCCCGCGCCCCGAGGATCCGCCATGCGCACCACCACCAGCAGAGGGCTCCAGCCCAATGTCCTCGGCACCTTCGACACGATCGTGATGGCCGTCGCCGGCAGCGCCCCCGCCTACTCGCTCGCCGCGACCACCGCCGTCCTCTTCGGCGCGGTCGGCGTCGGCGGCCCCGCCGCCCTGCTGTACTGCGCGATACCCATGCTCGGCATCGTCCTCGCGTACGCCCGGCTCGGCCGGATCGACGTCAACGCCGGCGCCGCGTACTCCTGGGTGGGCCGCACCCTCCACCCCTTCCTCGGCTTCCTCTCCGGCTGGGCGCTCGTCTTCTCCACCACCGTCTTCATGGTGGCCGGTTCGCTGCCCGCCGGGTCCCTCACGCTCGCCCTGGTCGCCCCGGGCCTCGCCGGGCACACCGCGCTCGCGGCGGCCGTCGGCGCCTGCTGGTTCCTGGTGATGCTGCTCGTCGTCCTGGGCGGGGCCCGGCTCACCGTGCGGGCGCAGCTGGTCATGTCCGGGGTCGAGATGCTGATCCTGGTCGGCTTCGTCCTCGCCGCCGTGGCCCACCGGGGCCACGCCACCGCCTTCGACTGGTCCTGGTTCGGCCTCGCCCGGTTCGACGGGCCCGAGGGGTTCGCCGCCGGGGCCCTGATCGCCGCGTTCTACTACTGGGGCTGGGACGTCACCAGCAACCTCAGCGAGGAGACCCGGGACAGCCGCAGGACCGCCGGGGTCGCCGCGCTCGTCGGCGTCGGCTTCGTCTTCGTCCTCTTCGAGGCCATCACCGTCGCCGTCAACGTGCTGCTGAGCTCGGAGGAGATCCGCCGCGCCGGGCCCGACGTCCTCGCCGTCGTCGGCCAGGAGGTCTGGCCCGGCGTCGGCGGCAAGCTCCTCGTCGTCGCCGTCCTCCTGTCCACCGTCGCCACCCTGGAGACCACCCTCATCCAGGTCACCCGCTCGCTCTTCGCGATGGGCCGCGACCGGACCCTGCCGGCCGCGCTCGGCACCGTGCACCGCCGCTGGAACACCCCGTGGGTCGCGATCGCGACGGTCGGCGCGGCGGCGCTGCTGCTGTTCGCCGCCGCCGCGGCGGCCGGGTCCGTGCAGCAGGTCCTCAGCGACGCCGTCTCCGCGATCGGCCTCCAGATCGCCTTCTACTACGGCCTGGCGGGCATCGCCGCCGTCGTCGCCTACAAGGGCCTGCTCTTCCGCTCCGTGAAGAACCTGCTCGTGGGCGGCCTCTGGCCGCTGCTCGGCTCGGCGTTCATGCTGTGGGCCTTCGTCGAGTCGCTCGGCGAACTCTCCACCACCGCCCTCGCCATCGGCCTCGGCGGCCTGCTCCTCGGCGTGGTCCCGCTGGCCGTGTACGGCAGGAGGGGCGGCGACTACTACCGCCGCCCGGCCCGCCTCGACGCCGTCCGCGCCCTCGCCGCCTCGGCCGCCGCGGGCGCGTCCACCCCGGGCGCCCGCACGGGCGGTCGGGACAAGAGCTACGCGACGGACTTCTGAGCCGTCCGGCGGACCGCTCCGGACGGAAAGACCCCGAACGGAAATCCCGCACGGAAATCCCGCACGGAAGTCCCGCACGGAAGACCCCGGACAGAAGCCCCCGAACGGAAGAGACCCCCGCACGACGGCAGCCGCCCGAAGGAGGCCCAGGTATGGCCGTACGCCGCCGCTCCTCGCGCCCGGAACGCCCCGAGCGCTTCGTGCCCGACTTCGACCCGGACTTCGGGGACCGGGCGCTGACCGAGGCGCGCCACGACATCGTCATCGGCCGCTGGCAGGGCGTGCGGGACCTGCTCGCCGCCACCGGCGACGACTGGGCGCGCCGCACCCACCGGATCCGGCTCCTCTCGCACGCCGCCGCGGGCAGCTCCACCGTCGAGACCTGGTGGGCCGCCGAGCCGGGCAACCCGGACGCGGCCGTGCTGCGGGCCGCGACCGAGGTGGTGCGGGTCTTCGACGCGGCCATCGCGGCCGGCCGGGGCGCGGCCGTCGACCGGGGCCGGATCGACGCGGCCGTGGACGCCTGCCGGGGCGCGGCCGGGGCGGCGCCCGCCGACCCCATGCCGTGGGTGTCGCTCCTGTCGGTGGCCAGGCTGTACGAGGGCGGGGTGCCGCGCCGCGAACTGCGCCACTGGTTCGACGAGTTGCGGCGCCGCGACCCGTACAACACCGAGGGACACATCCAGGTGCTGCGGTACTGGTCGGCGCGGTGGCACGGCACGCACGGCAGCATGTACGACTTCGCCCGCGACGCGGCGGGCGTGGCGCCGCCCGGCTCCCCGCTGCCGGTCCTGGTGCAGGTGGCCCGGGTCGAGGAGTACCGCTACATCGCGGACGGGGCCCTGGGCCGGGGCCCGGTCCGCGGCTTCGACCAGCACTGGAAGCACGAGCTGGCGGTGACCGAGCTGCGCCGCACGCACGCCCGCTGGATCGGCGGCCGGGACCCGGGGTCCCCGGTGGCGCCCGAGGAGGTCGGCGACCTCAACTTCCTCGCGCACGCCGCCTGTTACGCGGGTCAGGTGGACATCGCCAGGGAGCTGCTCGGGATGCTGGGGCGGCGGGCGGCGTGGGTGCCGTGGGCGTACACCGGGGACCCGGAGGAGCAGTTCACCCGGTTCAGGGAGGGCCTGGGGGTGGAGTGACCACCCCCGGGCCCGGGCCCCGACCGGTCAGACGCCGATGTCGCGCCCGTCCGTGCGCCAGACGGCGACGACCGAGGGCCGGACGATCTTCCCGGGACCGTCGGGCCAGGTCGACGCGGGCTTCTCGACGGACGCGCCGTCGACCTCGCCCGGGTGCTGCACGGCGACGAGCACGCGCCGGTCCTGGACGAGCGGGCCGCAGGTCTCGGCGCCCTTCGGCACGGTCAGGAACTGCTTCAGCTCACCGCGCCGCTCGCCCTGCACGGCGACGCCGAACAGGCCGTCGTGCGAGCCGAGCTGGTTGCCGTCGGTGGAGATCCACAGGTTGCCGTGCGGGTCGAAGGCGACGTTGTCCGGGCAGGAGATCGGGGAGACCTTCTCCTTGGGGAAGCCGGAGAAGTAGGTCGCCGGGTCGTTCGGATCGCCCGCGACGAGGAACAGGCGCCAGGCGAAGCCGTCCGAGGACGGGTCGTCCCAGTGCTCGGCCAGCTCCAGGATCTGCCCGTGCTTGTTGAGGTTGCGCGGGTTGGCCTCGTCCGCGCCCGCCTTGCCGGCCTTGCCGCGGTCGGTGTTGTTGGTGAGCGCGACGTACACGCGGCCGGTGCGGGGGGACGGCTCGACGTCCTCGGGGCGGTCCATCTTCGTCGCCCCGACCTTGTCGCCGGCGAGGCGGGTGAAGACGTACACCTCCTCGGCGGTCATGCCGGGGACGTGCGAGACGTTCCCGGTGGCGAGCGGGATCCACACGCCGGAGCCGTCGAACTCGCCGTCGTTCGGGAGCTTGCCGGTGCCGTCGACCTCGGCGGCCGGGGAGTCGCCGGTCAGCTTGGCGACGTACAGCGTGCCCTCGTCGAGGAGGGTGAGGTTGTGCTCGCGGGCGGCCCGCGAGCCGCCCTTCTTCATCCGCTTGCTGGAGACGAACTTGTAGAAGTAGTCGAAGCGCTCGTCGTCGCCCATGTAGACGACCGGGCGCCCGTCGGCGGTGAGGCGGGGCTGCGCGGCCTCGTGCTTGAAGCGGCCCAGCGCGGTGCGCTTGCGGGGCGTGGAGTCGGGGTCGTACGGGTCGAGCTCGACGACCCAGCCGAAGCGGTGGACCTCGTGGGGCTCCTGCTGGAGGTCGAAGCGCTTGTCGAACCGCTCCCACTTGCGCTCGGTGGCGCCGGTGCCGACGCCGTAGCGCTTGTCGGTGGCGCTGGAGCCGTTGGCGAAGTACTGGTTGAAGTTCTCCTCGCCGTGGAGGGTGGTGCCCCACGGGGTGGTGCCGCCGGCGCAGTTGTTGAGCGTGCCGAGGACCGTGCGGCCGGTCGGGTCGGCGGAGGTCTTCAGCAGGTCGCCGCCCGCGGCGGGGCCGGTGACCCGGAACTCGCTGGTGGTGTGCAGCCGCCGGTTGAGGTGGTGGCGGGAGACCGGCGTCAGCCTGCCCGTACGGCGCTCCTCCTCGACCACGACGACGGACAGGCCGTGCGCGGCCCAGGCGGTCTCGACCTGCTCGCGGGTCGGGTTCGCGGGGTCGTACCCGCGGAACATCAGGACCTCGTCGGTGTACTCGTGGTTGGCGACGAGGACCTGGCGGTCGCGCTCCCCGGGGAGCGGCAGCAGGGAGAGGAAGTCGTTGTTGTAGCCGAACTGGCCGGCCTGCGCCTTCGCGGTCTGCTTCTCGGCGTCGAAGGCGGGGGCGCCGCGGAGGATGGGCTCGCCCCAGCGGATGACCACGTTCTGGGAGTAGCCGGCGGGGACGGTCACCTTGTCGGCGGTGTTGGGCGCGACGGGGGTGAAGCGGAGGCCGCGGGCGCCGTCGGACGTGACGGGCCGGTGGCCGTGACCGCCGTGGGCCTCGGCGGCCGGGGCCTCGCCGAGGACGGCGGCGCCGCCGACGGCGGAGGCGACGGTGACGACGGCGGCGGCGCGCAGGGCGGAACGGCGGGAGAGGACACCGGCTATGAGGTCGCCGGCGTACTCGTTGTCGCTGGTGTTGGGCACCTCGTGGAAGCAGGCGTCACCGCAGCGGTACCGGCAGGTGAGAGCGGAACGGCCGCCTCCGTGCGGGTTCGTGCTCAGGAGCGGCAGCAGTTTGCGCACTTCGTCCTCCTCCGGCGCAGCACTGCGCCGACATGGCGTCGGGATGTCTTCGGCGGTGACGCTAGGTGCGCGTTCCGGCACGGGGGCGGCGGGGGAATGAACGCCGGATGAATGCGGGGCGACCGAGGGCGACCGGGGCACGGGGGTGGCGGGAAGTGGCCGCTAACCTTACGTATCCGCCCTGGCCAGGGATGAAAGTCCCGAAACACCCAGTACGGACATTCACACTGCACCCCACTCATGCGAAAGGGTTCGCCCATGGGTATTCGGAGCATGCTGCGCAAGGTGTTCGGCCGGGACCGCGAGGAGTCCCCGGCGACCTCCGTCCCGTCCCAGTCGCGTGAGGAGACGGTGGAGCCGTTGGAGGCTCCGGAGACGGGGGCGCCCCGGGAGACGTCTGAGGCCTCCGAGACGCCGGAGGCTCCAGAGGCTCCGGAGGCGGAGGCCCGCCGGGCGGCGGACGACCTGGTGGCGGCGTCCTTCGACAACCCGCAGGTCCCGAAGGCGCGGTCGGCGGAACCGGAGCCGGAGCCGGAGCCGGCCGTCGCCGACGCGGAGGAAGGGTCCCCCGCCCTCTCGGCCGCGGCCGAGGCGGCGGCGCGGGACACGGCGACCGTTTCCGTGGCGGAGCCCGTGGAGGTCTCCTTCCCGGAGGAGCGGGACGACGAGGCCGGGGTGGACCCGGAGGTGGCCGCCGTCGAGATCTCGTACCCCGAGACCACGGACGAGCCGAAGACCTGCGAGGTACCCGCCGCACCGGAGCCCGGCACCCCTGCCCAGGAGACCGAGGAGCCCACCGGGAACGCCCCGGCGCAGCCCCACGCCGAGGACGAGGCGGAGCCTGTCGCGGAGCCGGTGGCGGAACCGGTGGCAGAGCCGGTGGCGGAACCGGTCGCTGAGCCGGTGGCGGAACCGGTCGCAGAACCGGTCGCCGAGCCAGTAGCAGAACCGGTGGCAGAGCCGGTCGCAGAACCGGTGGCGGAACCGGTGGCGGAACCGGTCGCAGAACCGGTGGCGGAACCGGTAGCAGAACCGGTCGCAGAACCGGTCGCTGAGCCAGTGGCAGAACCGGTCGCGGAACCGGTGGCAGAGCCTGTCGCGGAGCCGGTGGCAGAACCGGTGGCAGAGCCGGTCGCTGAGCCAGTGGCGGAACCGGTCGCTGAGCCAGTGGCAGAACCGGTCGCGGAACCGGTCGCGGAACCGGTGGCGGAACCGGTCGCGGAACCGGTCGCAGAGCCGGTCGCAGAGCCGGTGGCAGAGCCGGTCGCTGAGCCAGTGGCAGAACCGGTCGCAGAACCGGTGGACCCGGCCGAAGAGGCTTCGTCGGAGGCGGAGGCCGTCGCTCCGGAGCCCGAGGCCGTCGTGGTGGCCGCCCCCGCCCCGGAGGCCGAAACCGCCGCCGTCGAGCCCGAGACCGCCGAGGCGACCGCTCCCGGGCCGGAGGCGACCGCGCCGGTGCCGACGCCGGAGGCCCCCGTGATCACCGCCCTGGAGCCCGAGGCCCAGCCCGTCGCCGCCCCGGCGGCCGCCGGCCCCGCCCTCTCCCTCGCCGGGGTCAAGGCCGCCGCCCCGCACCTGGCCGACGCGTACAAGGCCGCCGGGGTCGTGCTCAAGAAGCAGGGGCTCACCGGGGCGCGGGCCGCCGTGTACCTGGTCGTCGACCGGTCCGGCTCGATGCGCGGGTACTTCAAGGACGGCTCCGTGCAGCGGCTCGCCGAGCAGACGGTGGCGCTCGCGGCGCACCTCGACCCGGACGCCGCCGTCACGACGGTGTTCTTCTCCACGGACGTCGACGGCACCGCCGAGCTGACCCCCGCCACGCTCTCCCCCACCGGCATCGAGGAGATCAACGCCGGTCTCGGCCGCCTGGGCCGCACCCACTACCACCGCGCCGTGGAGGAGGTCCTCGCCCACCACGAGAAGACCGACCCCACCCGCCCGGCCCTGGTCGTCTTCCAGACGGACGGCGCGCCGGACGCGAGGACGGCCGCCACGCAGGCGCTGGCCGGGGCGGCGGACCGCCCGCTGCACTGGCGTTTCGTGGCCTGGGGCGAGGCGGACAACAAGGCCTTCGACTACCTCAGGAAGCTCGACGGCACGCCCCGTACCGCCGCGTACTTCCCGGGCGCGGCCCCGGCCGGGACGGCGCACGCCGCGTTCTACCGGGGCCTGCTCGAAGGCCTGGAGCTGTAGGTCCTAGGGACGGGTGGCGGTGACCGGCAGGGTCACCGTCACCGTGAGCCCGCCGCCCTCCCCGGCGCCCCGCGCCACCGCCGTGACGCTCCCGCCGTGGGCGACGGCGATCGACCGGACGATGGAGAGCCCGAGCCCGGCGCCGGGCCCCGTCCGGTCGCGTCCCTCCCCTCTCCGGAAGGGCTCGAAGAGGCCCTCGACGTCGTCCGGCGGGACGACGGGCCCGGTGTTGACGACGGTCAGGACGCCGCCCTCCACCCGCACGTCGACGGTGCCCCCCGGCACGTTGTGGACGACCGCGTTCGCGACGAGGTTCCGCACGAGCTGCCGGAGCAGCACCCGGCTCCCCCGTACGACGCCGTGCTCCGCGCCTCCGACGACCGCGTCCTCGCACTCCTCCGTCACGACCTCGGCGAAGGGCACGTCCTCGCGCTCCGCGAGCCCCCGTTCGCCGCGGGCGAGGAGGAGCAGGCCGTCGAGGAGGCGTTCGCTGTGCCGGTTGGTGTCGAGGAGGACCTGCCGGACGCCGCAGTCGTCGTCCAGCCCGATCTGGATCGCCGCGCGCTGGGTGGCGAGCGGGGTGCGCAGCTCGTGCGAGGCGTTGGCGATGAACCGCCGCTGGCTGTCGAAGGCGGCCTCCAGGCGCCCGAGCAGCGCGTCGATCGTGTCGCCGAGCTCCTTCAGCTCGTCGTCGGGCCCGCGCACCGCGAGCCGCTCGTCGAGGTTCCGCTCGGAGAGGCGCCGGGCGCGGGCGGTCATCTCGTGGACGGGCCGCAGGACGCGCCCCGCCGTCCACCAGCCCACCACCACGGCGCCGCAGGCGATCACGAGCAGGGACAGGCAGGACCACATGAGCATCTGCTCGTTCGCGGCCCGGCCGACGTCGTCGCCGATGCGGTACGCCTCCACGACGGCGACCCCGCCGCCCCCGCCCGCCCGCGCCACGATCGCGTCCGTCTCCCCGTTCGTACCGGCCCTGACCAGCAGGTTCACCACGAGCAGCAGCAGCGCGCCGAGGACCAGGAAGACCCCTCCGTACACGAGGGCGATCCGGGTCCGGATGGTCGATCCGGCTCCCAGGCAGCCGCCGCTCACAGCACGTACCCCACGCCCTGCACGGTCCGGATCAGCCCCGGCTCCCCCAGCTTGGCGCGCAGCTTGCTCATGCAGACGCGGACGGCTCCGGTGAAGGGGTCGGCGTGGGCGTCCCAGGCGCGTTCGAGGAGTTCCTCTGCGGAGACGGCGGCGCCGTCGGCCTCCAGGAGGATCTGGAGGACGGAGAACTCCTTGGGGGAGAGGTCGAGGTCGCGCCCGTCGCGGACGGCGGTCCGCCGGACGGTGTCCATGCGCAGCCCGGCCCGCGCGAGGAGCGGCGGCAGGGGCCGGGCGGAGCGGCGGCGCAGGGCGCGGACGCGGGAGACCAGCTCGGGGAACTCGAAGGGCTTGCCGAGGTAGTCGTCGGCTCCCAGATCGAGCCCCTCCACCCGGTCCTCGACGGCCGTGGCGGCGGTCAGCATCAGGATCCGGGTGCGGGAGCCGCCGGCGACGAGCCGCCGGGCCACGTCGTCGCCGTGGACGCGGGGCAGGTCGCGGTCGAGGACGAGGACGTCGTACGCGTACAGGTCGAGCCGCTCCAGGGCGTCCTCGCCGTCGTGGACGGTGTCGACGGCGAATCCGGCCCGCCGCAGGCCGGTGGCGACGAGCCCGGCGAGCACCCGCTCGTCCTCCGCTACGAGTACACGCATGCCCCCATCCTCACCGAGCCGCGCCGCTCCGCCGCCCCCGGCCCCCACCCGCCCCCACCCCCCATAAGGATGTGAGTGGATCTTCGGCGGACCGTTAGGATTTCGACCATGGCGGCCACTGGATCCGAGAAGCAGGGGGCGAAGGCGTTCTACGTCACGACCCCCATCTACTACGTCAACGACGCTCCTCACCTGGGCCACGCCTACACGACCGTAGCGGGCGACGTGCTCACGCGCTGGCACCGTCAGCGCGGCGAGAAGGTGTGGTACCTCACCGGCACGGACGAGCACGGTCAGAAGATCATGCGCACGGCCGAGGCGAACGACGTCACGCCCCAGGCCTGGTGCGACAAGCTCGTGGAAGAGGCGTGGAAGCCCCTCTGGGAGCACCTGAACATCGCGAACGACGACTTCATCCGCACCACGCAGAAGCGTCACACCGACCGCGTGCAGGAGTTCGTGCAGGACCTGTACGACAAGGACGAGATCTACAAGGGCGGGTACGAGGGCCCGTACTGCGTGGGCTGCGAGGAGTTCAAGCTCCCCGGCGACCTCGTCGAGGCGGAGGACGGCACGAAGCTGTGCCCCGTCCACAAGAGGCCGGTGGAGATCCTCAAGGAGGAGAACTACTTCTTCAAGCTGAGCGCGTACGGCCCGAAGCTCCTGGAGTTCTACGAGGCGAACCCGGGCTTCATCCAGCCGGAGTCGGCCCGCAACGAGGTCGTGAACTTCGTCAAGCAGGGCCTGGACGACCTCTCGATCTCGCGCTCGACGTTCGACTGGGGCATCCCGGTGCCGTGGGACGAGAAGCACGTCATCTACGTGTGGATCGACGCGCTCCTGAACTACGCGACGGCCGTCGGCTACAACGAGAACCCGGCGAAGTTCGAGGAGACGTTCCCGGCGGACGTGCACCTGATCGGCAAGGACATCCTGCGGTTCCACGCGGTGATCTGGCCGGCGATGCTGATGGCGCAGGGCCTGCCGGTCCCGGGGCGGGTGGCGGCCAACGGCTGGCTGATGGTCGGCGGCGAGAAGATGTCGAAGTCGAACCTGACGGGCATCAAGCCGCAGGACCTGACCTCGCACTTCGGCGTGGACGCGTACCGCTGGTACTTCCTGCGGGCGATCGCGTTCGGCCAGGACGGCTCGTTCTCGTGGGAGGACTTCACCGCCCGCTACACGAGCGAGCTGGCGAACGACTACGGCAACCTCGCGTCGCGCGTGGCGGCGATGGTCGGCAAGTACTTCGGCGGCGAGCTGCCGGCGTCGGCGGCGGACGGCGACGCGGAGAAGGCGGTCCACGAGGGCCTGGCGAAGGCGGTCGCCACGGCCGACCTGAAGATCGGCGAGGAGCTGGACTTCCAGGCCGGCATCCTGGCGATCTTCGACTTCGTGAAGCAGGTCAACGGCTACATCACGGAGCAGGAGCCGTGGAAGGTCGCGAAGGACGAGTCGGAGGAGGGCCGCGCCCGCCTGGCGACGATCCTCTACACGGCCGCCGAGTCCCTCCGCGCGGTGGCGGTCCTCCTGAACCCGATCATGCCGGAGACCTCCCAGGCCCTCTGGGACTCCCTGGGCGCGGAGGCGTCGCTCGGCGCCCTGGCCTCGCAGCCGGTCCAGGACGCGGCCACGTGGGGCCGGCTCCCGGCCGGCGCGACGGTGACGAAGGGCGCGGTGCTGTTCCCGCGCCTGGAGGAGCCGAAGAAGGACTGACGGTCCTACGACCGTGAACGAAGGCCGCCGCACCCGTACGCACGGGGGCGGCGGCCTTCGCCGTGCACGCCTCACACCAGGGCGAGCACGGCCACGGCGGGCGCCATGTAGACCAGCGGGAAGGGCACGTGGCCGTACGCGCGGGCCCGCAGGACCGTGACCACGGCCCCGGCGAAGTACAGGACGAGTCCGACGGCGGCCAGGACGCCGACGACGGGCACGGCGTACCCGACGAGCAGCCCGACGGCCCCGGCGAGCTTGGCGGCCCCGAGCGCGTTCCACCACGCCCGGGGCACCCCGTACGCGGCGAGCGGCCCCACGACGAACTCGGCGCGCACGAGGACCGCGACTCCGGAGAACCCGGCCATGAACGCGGCGACGGCGGTGACGACGGTGGCGGTGGTGGACATGACGGGCTCCTTCGACGCTCCCGGCGCCCGACCCGACCGGGCCGGACACCGCACTGACGGAGCGGGGAGGGAAAGTGTGACGGCCGGCGTCCGCGACGATGCGCGATGGTCCACGATGATCCGCGACGAAAAGGTCTGCAAAAAGATTTCTGCGTGAAGCGGAATATCCTTGCCAGTCAGGCGAGTTGTGCTGGACATGACTCAGAACCCGGGGCCCCGGCCCCTGTCCGACGACGCGCTCTCCGAGCTGCTGAGCACGCAGCGGTTCGGCACCCTCGCCACCAACAAGAGCAGTGGCCATCCGCACCTGACGACCATGCTCTACAGCTGGGACGCCGGGGAGCGCGTCGTGCGGTTCTCCACCACCGCCGACCGCGTCAAGGTCAAGCAGCTCCGGCGCGACCCGCGCGCGTCCGTGCACGTCCCGGGCGGCGACGTCTGGTCGTTCGCCGTGGCCGAGGGCGAGGCCGAGGTGTCCGGGGTCACGACCGTCCCGGGGGACGCCGTCGGACGAGAACTGCTCGCGATGATCCCGGAGTCCGCGAGGCCCGAGGACGAGGACGCTTTCCTGACCCAACTGGTCGCCGAACGCCGCGTGGTCATCCGGCTGAAGGTGTCCCGCCTGTACGGGACGGCACTCGACGTCAACGGCTGAACCCGGACGCGGCCCATCCCTTTTCCGTACGCGCGACCTCGGTCTCCCCCTGTCGTCGTCTCCACGCGGCATCCGGCTCGCCGGAGCACGGAAACCCGTGCTCCGGTGGGTCGGGCTGCCTTCCCAAGGAACGAGGAGAGAGAAAGAACCCTCACCAAACCCCACCCCTCCCCGCCCCGTTGGGCTCTCACCCTCAGGAGTGAAAGGCACGGAAACCGCCGCTAAGGGGTGGGTTGCCGGTTCTATCCTCGGCGCGATTGGCATATGACCGCAGACATGCGTCGGCCCCCGCCGGGAGTGGAGTCCCATAGGCGGGGGCCTGACCACCGAGGAAGTGAGGCTTCCTGATGGGTACCCAGAACCCTAGCGCGCGCCCCCTCGCCCCGTCCCGTAACGGCGGGCAAAACCGCCCGATGCGGCGAGGTTCGGGTCCCCGTCGTGTCGGCGGCGTCGTCCACGAGAACGTCCGCCACACCACCCGGTTCACGGTGGTCGGGAACCACCTCGCCCAGCACGCCGAGCTGTCGCTGCTGGCCATCGGCCTGGCCGTGCACATCCAGTCGCTGCCCGGTGGGGCGGCCGTCGACATCAAGAGCCTCGCCAAGCGCTTCCCCGAAGGGGCGTGCCGGATCGCCGCCGGGCTGCGCGAGCTGGAGGCCCACGGCTACCTGCGCCGCGAGCTGGAACGCGGCGAAACCGGGAAGATCGTGACGCTCACGATCTCCTGCAACCACCCGGGCCGGCCGGCCGCCGAGGAGGAGACGGAGCGCAGGGCCCCGGCCCGCCGCCCGGAGGCCCCGCGCAGGGCCCTGCCCGCCGTACCGCGGCCCGCGTACCCGGCCCCGGACCTCCTGCGGGCGGCCCTCGGCGTCCTCGCCGGTCTGCGGCGCGAGGATCCCCGCCTGCACCTGTCGGCCGCCGAGACCGAGCACCTGGCGCCGGGGGTCGTCGCCTGGCTGGAGCGCGACCTGCCGCCGGAGGCCGTCCACCGGGTCCTGACCTTCGACCTGCCCCAGGAACCCCTGCACCGCCCGGCCGCCCTCCTGGCCCACCGCCTGTCCGCTCAGCTCCCGCCCCTGCCGCCGCTCGGCCCCCGGGACCCGGAGACCCCCCGGCACCCCCTCCAGAACTGCGACGTCTGCGACCGCGCCTTCCGGGGGCCGGAGCCGGGCACGTGCGGGGCCTGCGCACCGGTGGAGTAAGGCGCGGTGGCGGCGTCGGTCGGAGGGACGGGGCCCGGGCCCACCACGGGGAGCACGGCCAATGGCCCCGCCACTCATGGGCGTTGTCGTTCGTCAGTGGCTATCGTTGGCTGTCCTCGCACGGCCCCGGGGCGGTCTGCGGCCGGTCGAAGGCCTGCGGCGCATGGCCCCGTGGACAGCGGGGTGCGGCACCGCCGCGAGGGCACACGTCCCGGTCAGACGCTCCACCCGATCCCTGGAGGTTCCATGAAGTCCGTCATACGAAAGGCGGCAGGCCTCGCGGGCGCCTTCGTGGCCGTCGCGGCCATGTCCGTGACCAGCGCCCCGGCGGCCCACGCCGAGTCCCCCACCCACGGCTGCCCGTACCCCTACGTCTGCTTCTACGTGGACGAGCACGCCTGGAACGCGGGCACGCCGGTCGCGAAGTTCCGCGACGTCACGAGCTCCTACCAGGCGGTCACGGCCCGCCCGCACTACCACGTCGTGAACACCCGGAACGACGACGTGGCGTACCTGCGGCTCCAGAGCGGGGGCTCGGTCTGTCTGCCGCCGAACTTCGACACCGTGTTCGCGAACTCCTACAGCGTCAACGGCATCAGGATCTCCAGCAGCTCCACCTGCTGAGGCCGTTCGAACGGCGGGCGCGGGGCAGTGCGTCCGCCAGGAGGGGACGGCCCGCCCATCGGCGCTGGTCCTCGACCACGAGGAGCGGTTGACGGTCGTACGGTTTCACGGGGGTGGACATGACGGAGCGGGACAACAGCGTCCTCGACCTGCTTGAGGCGCTCGGGCGGCAGGGCGTGGTGGAGGCGGGCGGAGGAGTACCGGAAACCGCGCCGGACCTCAAGACCGCCTTCTACGCCATGGCGGGGTACGAGGTGGAGCCGACCACGACGGTCCCTCAGAAGGACCCGGACGCGCGGAAACGAGTGGACGCCCTCTGGCACGAGGAGGCGGAACGGCTGGGGATTTTCGATCAGGACGGAGAGTTCTTGCTGTACGCCGGATACCCGGGTTCCCGGGCCAGGGGATGGATCAGGATGAGGGACGCGACCGGCGCCCGCCTCCCCTCCCGCATCGCCGCCGCGACCGGGAACCAGGAGTTCATCGCGGCGTCCCTGGACGGAAGGTCGATGTGCGCCGTCTCGGTCGAGGAGTACGACGACTGGATCATCACGCACTCCTTCGAAACGGCCGAGGGAAGGACCGGTCCGTGACGCCCGTCCCGGCCCTGGTGAATCCCGCGGACCTCGTCCGCCTGTACGGAGAGGTCCCGCCCCTCGACACGTTCCGGCTGCGAGCTCTCCACCTGTCCTGGACGGGGCCGACGGTCACGCTGCGCGTGGACCTCTCGACGAACTCGTCCGCGTCTACGGCGGAAGCAACTGGGACGACTACCTGTACGTCCTCGAACCCGGCTGTCCCAACGGGCATTACGACCTCCTCACCTGGGCGGAGCAGCAGGCCGAGGACCTGGAAGACCTGTGGGCGTACGAGGAGAAGCCGGTGGAGCTGGGGGAGGACGGGGCCCGGGTCGTCCCGTGGGCGGTCACGGACAACGGGGAGTGCCTCTACTGGCTCGTCCGGCCCGGTCTCGCTCCGGACCGGTGGACCGTCATGGTGAACGAGGCGCGCGGCGCCCGCTGGGAGCACTTCTCCGTGTCCTGCACGCGATTCCTCGCGTCCGTCCTCTCCGGGGAGTTGCGCTCGGACGTCCTCTCCTCCTCGTTCCCCCGCGCCGTACACGCGTTCCGTCCGCTCGGTCCGGCATGACGGGGCGGAAGGAGCCACCGACCGTGATCGAGGTGAGGTTCTCGGTCCGTCCGGGGCAGGGCGGACCCAGTGTGTTCGACCTGGGGGACATCGTCTGCGAGGGAGAGAGCGGTCCGGTCCGGTCGGCCGATCGCGGGTTGATGGTCTACCTGTCGGTGGCCCTCCTGCTCGACGACCTCGGCCCCCTGCTCTTCGGCAAGCGGCCGAACCTCTCGTTCACCGGCGTCGACACGTCGGTCCGGATCGATTTCGAGCGTGCCGGAAAGGGGTTCGTCTCGGTCTCGTCGAGAGGGGTCCCGGTGGGCAGGGCCCGGGTCGAGGACCTCGCGCGGACGTTCCTCCGCGCCGCCGAGGAACTCGCCGAACAGGGTCTGTCGAGCCTCCCGGCGGGGGATGCGTCATGGAGCGATTACTTCACGGCCGTACGGAGGTTCCGCGCGGCGATGGAGACGGGGGTGGCAGGGGCGTGAGCCACGGCGACGACCGGGACGGGCTCTCCCGTACCTCGCTGGAGGACCTGGAACGGCTCGCGTCGGCGCCCGAGGTGGAAGCCTGGCCCCCGGAGCAGTGGAACGGGCTGCGGGACCTCGCCGTCGGTCGCATGCAGCGCGCCGACCTCCCCGCCGCGGCCAGGATCCGCTGGGGCCGGCTCGCGCTCTCCGCGCTCCCGGGGACGTACCCGGAGGGGCCGTCGCAGCGGATGCTGATCGGGTCGGCCCGCGTACGCGCGTACCTGATCGGGGAGTTCGGACCCGACGGCACCGACCCCGCCCGGGACCTCCCCGCGCTCCGCGCGGACGTCATGCGGAACCTCGGGATGCCGAGGGAGACGGCCGCGCGTCTGGCCGGCGAGTGGCGGGGCCTGCCGCGGGAGCAGGTGCTCCGGTTGCGGTACGTCAAGAACCTGCTCTCCGCGCTGCGTCCCGTCCTGCCGCTCCTGGAGGACGGGGGCTCCTCCACGGAGGAACTCCGCGCCTGGCTGGAGCTCGCTCCCAGGCTGCCCTGAACGGGCCACGTCCGACCGTGCGAGCGGAAGACCCC
Organism: Streptomyces sp. NPDC088915; assembly: GCF_044749825.1. Classification (NCBI taxonomy): domain Bacteria; kingdom Bacillati; phylum Actinomycetota; class Actinomycetes; order Kitasatosporales; family Streptomycetaceae; genus Streptomyces; species Streptomyces sp. NPDC088915. Next base: position 388,581 of record NZ_JBIVIR010000001.1, on the reverse strand, counting down.
GGCGCTCCCGGGCGTTGTCTCCCCGTATGAAGATCGGTGAGGCTTCCAGGGTCAGCGGCGTGAGTCCGAGGTCGTTGCGCCACTACGAGCACGAGGGCCTGATCGTCCCGGGCCGCTTCGACAACGGGTTCCGCGACTACTGCCGGTCCACGATCGACCGGGTGCTCGTCATCCGCTCGCTGCTGGAGTCCGGGCTGCCGGTGCGGCTGATCAGGGAGGTGCTGCCGGAGGCCGGTGGCGGTACGGATACGGCCACGGACGCGGTGGACGCCGCGTTCCTGCGCGAGGTGCGGAACCACCGCGACCGGCTCGCCGCCCGCATCGCCGTCCTCAGCGACCAGCAGGCCGCGCTCGACGCCTACCTCCGCGAGGCCCGCCGCCCCGGCGCATGACGGCCGCTTGACCTTGACGCAAGTGTCAGGCCTCTACGTTCGGCGCATGGACACCGACGAGCAGCACGTACGCGCACTGGTCCAGCGGTCCCGTCGGGGACCGGACGACCTGACCCTCACGACCGAGCACCCCCGGCCCGTCCCGGGGCCCGGCGAGTACCTGATCCGCGTCGGTGCCGCCGGGGTCAACTTCGCGGACGTCATGCAGACCCGGGGGACGTACGGAGGCGGCCCGGGCGCGCCCTACGTGGCGGGCTTCGAGGCCGCCGGCGAGATCGTGGGCGCCGGCCCGGACGTCGAGGGCCCGCTGCCGCTCGGGACCCACGTCGTGGGGGTCGGCCCGGGGGCCTTCGCGCAGTACATGACGATGCCGGCGGCGGGCGTGCTTCCCGTGCCGTCCGGGTGGAGCGACGCCGAGGCGCTCGGCCTGGTGCTCAACTGGGCCACCGCCCTGGCGGCGTTGCGGCCGCTGGGCGGGGTCGAAGCGGGCGAGACCGTACTCGTCCACGCGGCGGCCGGAGGCGTGGGGCAGGCCGCCGTCCGCCTCGCCCGGCACTACGGCGCGCGCGTGATCGCCACGGCGTCACCGGCGAAGCACGGGGCCGTCGCGGCGCTCGGCGCCGACGTCGTCCTGGACGGCCGCCGACCCGATCTGGCCGAGGAGATCACCCGGCTGACCGGCGGGGTCGACCTGGTCCTGGAGTCGGTGGGACGGGCCACGTTCGGGACCAGTCTCGCGGTCGCCCGGCCCTTCACCGGACGCGTCGTCGTCTTCGGCGCCGCCTCCGGAGACGCCACCCTGACCACGCACGACCTGGTCTTCACCCACCAGGTCCAGCTCAAGGGCCTGCACATCGGCGCACTCGCGGCCGCGGCCCCGTCCCTCTACCGGTCCCTGCTGGACGAACTCGAAACGCTCATCGCCCGGGGCGTGTACCCGCCCGGCACCCCGGACGTCCGCCCCCTGTCCGAGGGCCCGGCCGTGCTCCGGCACCTCGAAGCGGGCCTGACCACCGGCAAGCTCGCCCTCGATCCATGGCGCTGAGAACCCTCTCGGTGCCTCGGTGCGGTCGCGCCCCTTTCACGGCAACCTGACAAAGACGGCCGGGCCCGCGGCGGGGTCCGGGGGGAGGAATCCGGTGGTACCGGTCGACCGGCGTGGCGAGATCGCCCCTTTGTTCGTTGCTCGTGTGAATGAGCGCGTGGCAGCATGCGGGCGTGAAGGACAACGGGGACGACATACCGAAGCCTCGGAAGGTTTCGAGGTTGGCGGAGCTGGCGGACATGCCGGTTTCGCCCGCGCTGCCCGCGCCGCCCGCACCGCCCGCACCGCCCGCGCCGGCGTCGGCCGCCTCGGGGCAGGCCGGGCCGGACGACACGATCGCGGCGGCCCGGCGTGAGTTTGCGCGTTTGCTCGGGGAGTTCCGGCGTACCGCCGTCCTGGTGCCGTTCGACGAGCGGGAGAGCCTGTGGACCGCGGACTTCAACGGGGTGCGGTGGATCTGCGCGTTCTCGGACGAGGAGGCGCTGGCGCGGTTCGCGGTCGCGCGCGGGGAGGCGGGGCGCGCGTGGACGTACCGGACGATCCTCGGCGCGCGGCTCCTCGACGTGATGGTGCCGATGCTGCCCGGTCCGGGCGGGGTCGCGCTGGACGCGGGCAGTGCGGACGGGACGCTGTTCCCGCCGGTCGCGGGGATCGTCCCGGACGAGGTCGCGGTGGACCTCGGGGAGACGGACCGAAGGACGGACAGGGGGACGGGGACACGGTGAGCGGGAACGAACCCGAGCTCGCGGCGCCGACGGCGGCGCTCGCGGAGATCGTGAAGGGCATCGACCTGGCGCACGCCGAGCTGAAGGAGCTCGGCATGATCGGGAAGGCGTCGGCGGGCCGGGGATTCTCCGATCTCGCCCTTTCAGGGCTTGAGTTGGGGCACGGCGGACTGACGTCGGAGTTCGAGACCTTCTGCGACCGGTGGGAGTGGGGCGTGCGCGCGCTGACCGCGCGGGGGAACGGCTTCGCCCAGGCCGTCGGGCTGTCGGCCGGCTCGTTCGCCGAGCAGGAGCGGTACATCAAGGACTCGTTCAAGATCGGGGTGAACTCGCTCAACGGCAACCCCCACCTCTCCGAGGACGACGTCAAGAAGATGAGCTGGGAGACCGTCCGCGACCAGCACACGTGGGACGGCGCCGACTGGAGCCCGGAGTCGTTCACCGACGCCCACCAGGAGACGAAGCAGACCTGGAAGAACACCGCGTACGACGTCGAGGACTCGCTGCTCGACTCGATGGAGCGCTCGGGCTCCCTCGACCCGAAGCTGCGGGACGCGATGGACGAGAAGCTCAAGGACACGCTCGAACCCGACAGGGCGACGGTCGAGCAGGCCGAGCAGCCGCGGTGGGGGGAGAACCGCTGATGGCGGACTGGGGCGAACTGTTCGACAAGGGCGTCGACAAGTTCGGCGACGGCATCGACAAGGGCAAGGAACTCGCCGGCGAGGGCCTCGACTTCGCGACCGACCAGACCGGTCGGCTCCTGGACGCGGCGCATGCGCACGACTGGGCGGACTCGGTCGAGGACTGGGGCGACGAGACCGCCTCCTCGCTCGGCGCGCAGGTCGGCGAGAAGGAGCTCGGGCAGACCGAGGAGGCGAACGAGCTCGTCCACGGAAAGCCGGAGAAGATCGCCGGTACGGTGAAGAACCTCCGGGACTTCCAGCGCGCGTTCGACCTGGTCGGCGGCGGGATGAAGAAGCTGGACCCGAGCCACTGGAAGGGCGCGGCGGCCGACGCGTTCCGGGCGAAGATCCAGACCCTGCCGACCGACTGGCTCCACGCGGCGGACGCGATGGAGAACGCGGCCGAGGCCCTGGAGACGTACTCCCGGGCGATCGTGAGCGCGCAGGGCAAGGCCCGCGAGGCGATCGCGCTGTACAAGGAGGGCGAGAAGGACTCCAAGGAGGCCGAGGAGAGCTACAAGAAGAAGGCCGCCGCCTACGACGCGGCCCGCGAGGGGGACAACCCGCTGCCCCGTCCCGGGACGTACTCCGACCCCGGCGAGTCCAAGCGCCGGCGCGCCCGGGAGGTCCTGAACGACGCGCGCACGGCCCGCAACGAGGCCGGGGAGACGGCGAAGGCGGCGGTCCGCGCCGCGCTCGCCCACGCCCCGAAGGAGCCGACGGGCCGCGAGCGGGCCAAGCTGGAGCTGTGGGACCGGGGCATGGCCCAGGGCTTCGAGCTGGCCCACTTCGGCGGCGGCGTCGTCAAGGGCACGGCCGGTCTGGTCAACTTCGTCCGCTCGGTGAACCCGATGGACGTGTACAACCTGACCCACCCCGCGGAGTACTACAAGGGCGTCAACATGACGCTCGCCGGCCTGGTCTCCTCGGCGGCGAACCCCGACCGGACCCTGAAGAACGCCTGGGACGCGGCGAAGGGCGACCCGTCGGAGTTCCTCGGCCGGCTCGTGCCGGAGCTGATCGGCACCAAGGGCACGGGACTCGCGCGCAGTGGCGTACGGCTCGGGCTGAACGGCGCGAAGCACCTGCCCGAGCCGAGGAAGCCGGGATCTCCAGAACCGGAGAAGCCGGGGAGCAGCCGCGGGGACCAGCAGAAGGACCCGGGCAACCAGAGCAACGAGTGCGGGAAGAACGTGTGCGACGGCGACCCGGTGGACATGGCGTCCGGCCGCGTCCTGCTGCCGCAGACGGACATCGCCCTCCCCGGCTCGCCGCCGCTGGTCTTCCGGCGCGTCTTCGACTCCTCGCACCGCTCCGGCCGCTGGTTCGGCCCGACGTGGTCGTCGACCGTGGACCAGCGCCTGGAGATCGACGCGGAGGGCGTCGTCTTCAGCTGTGACGAGGGCAGCCTCCTCGCCTACCCGCACCCCGCCCCCGGGGTCCCGGTCATGCCCACGCACGGCCGGCGGTGGCCCCTGGACCGGGTCGAGGGCGGCTATACGATCACCGACCCCGACACCCGCACGGTCCGGCACTTCGCCGACCACGGCGACGGGCTCGCGCTCCTGGTCCAGCTCGACGACCGCAACGGGAACTGGATCACCTTCGAGTACGACGAGGCAGGCGCCCCGACGTCGGTCGTCCACCACGGCGGCTACCACCTGAAGCTGACCACGGACGAGGGCCGCGTGACCGCCCTCCACCTCGCGGGCGCGGCGCCGGACGGCTCCGACCAGGAGATCCTGCGCTACGGCTACACCGACGGGCACCTGACCGAGGTCGTCAACTCCTCCGGGCGGCCGCTGCGCTTCGGCTGCGACGAGCACGGCCGCATCACGTCGTGGACCGACACGAACGGCAGCCGCTTCGACTACGTCTACGACGAACAGGACCGCTGCACCTACCAGTCGGGGACGAACGGCCACGTCGAATCCCGCTTCACCTGGGACGGCACCGACCCCGAGACCGGTCTCAGGACGACGTCCATCACCAACGCCCAAGGGCACACGAAGCGGTTCGTCGTCGACGGGCGCTCCAAGGTCGTCGCCGAGATCGACCCCCTGGGCGCGGTCACCCGCTTCACATACGACCGCCACGACCGCCCGCTGTCCCGCACCGACCCGCTGGGCCACGTCAGCCGCACCGCCTACGACGAGCGGGGCCGTCCGACGTCGGTGGAGCGCCCGGACGGGCGGCGGACGCGGGCCGAGTACGACGAGGACGGCTTCCCGGTACGGATCGTCGGCGCCGACGGCAACGCCGTGCGCCAGACCTTCGACGCGCGCGGCAACCGCACGTCGGTGACGGCTCCCTCGGGGGCCCGGACGGAGTTCGCGTACGACGGGGCGGGGCGGCTCACCTCGGTGACGGATCCGCTCGGCGCCACCACCCGGCTCGTCCCGGACGCCCGGGGCCTGCCCGTCGAGGTCACCGACCCGCTGGGGGCCACGACCCGGTACGAGCACGACGCCTTCGGGCGCACGGTCCGGATCACCGATCCCCTGGGCGCGGTCACGCGCCTGGAGTGGACGGTGGAGGGCCTGCCGTCCCGGCGCGTCGCGCCCGACGGGACGGTGGAGTCCTGGACGTACGACGGCGAGGGCAACTGCCTGAGCCACACGGACGCGACGGGCGGCACGACCCGCTTCACGTACACCGACTTCGACCTGCTGACCTCCCGCACGGACCCGGACGGGGTGCGGTACGCGTTCACGCACGACACGGACCTGCGGCTGACGCGGGTGACGAACCCGCAGGGTCTGACCTGGGACTACGCCTACGACCCGGCGGGCCGGACCCTGTCCGAGACGGACTTCGACGGGCGGGTGCTGGGGTACGCGTACGACGCGGCGGGCCGGCTGGTGGCGCGGACGAACGGCCTCGGCCAGACGGTGCGGTTCGAGCGCGACGCGCTCGGCCGGATCGTCCGCAAGGACGCCGAGGGGACGGTCAGCACGTACGAGTACGACGTCTTCGACGAGCTGGCGGTGGCGACGAACCCGGACGCGCGTCTGGAACGCCTCCGGGACCGCTACGGCCGATTGCTGTCGGAGACGGTCAACGGACGGACGCTGTCGTACGCGTACGACGGGGTGGGCCGGCGGGTGGGCAGGACGACGCCGGGCGGATCGGTCAGCACGTGGACGTACGACGCGGCGGGCCGCAGGACGAGCCTCACCGCGTCCGGGCGCGAACTGTCCTTCTCGTTCGACGCGTTGGGCCGGGAGGTCGAGCGCTCGGTCGCGGACTTCGTGTCGCTGACGTCGTCGTACGACGTGATGAGCCGGCTGTCGACGCAGGAGGTCACGGCGGCCCGGGGCGGCGGCCGTCTCCAGCACCGCGCGTACGCCTACCGCCCGGACGGCGGCCTGGTCGCCGTCACGGACGGCCTCTCGGGAACGCGGCGCTTCGACCTCGACGGGGCCGGGCGGGTCACGGCGGTGCGGGCGGACCGGTGGACGGAGCGGTACGCGTACGACGAGGCCGGCAACCAGACGGAGGCGGAGTGGCCGTCCGGGCACCCGTCCCACGCGGCGACGGGCCCGCGCGCGTACGAGGGCACGCGGATCACCCGGGCGGGGGCGGTCCGCTACGAGCACGACGAGCAGGGCCGGATCGTCCTGCGCCGGAAGACCCGCGTGTCCCGGAAGCCGGACACCTGGCGGTACGCGTGGGACGCGGAGGACCGGCTGAGGTCGGTGACGACGCCGGACGGCACGGTCTGGAGCTATGCGTACGACCCGCTGGGCCGCCGCATATCCAAACAATCGGCCCTGGAGACGGTCCACTTCACCTGGGACGGCACGACCCTCTGCGAGCAGACGACCGAGAACGTGGTCCTGACCTGGGACCACGCGGGGCTGCGGCCTCTGTCCCAGACCGAGCGCCGCACGGACACGGACGACGAACGCTTCTTCGCGATCGTCACCGACCTGATCGGCACCCCGACGGAACTCGTCGACGAGTCCGGAGAGTTGGCCTGGCGCACCCGCTCCACCCTCTGGGGCACGACGACCTGGACCCGAGACGCCACGACGTACACCCCCCTCCGCTTCCCGGGCCAGTACTTCGACCCGGAGTCGGGCCTGCACTACAACTACTTCCGTTATTACGACCCGGAGTCGGCGCGATACTTGAGCCAGGATCCGTTGGGGTTGGCTCCGGCACCGAATCCGGCGACTTACGTCCACGATCCGCGTACGTGGAGTGACCCCCTAGGGCTGAAACCGTGTCCGGAGGACGGCGCCTCCAATCGCCAGCGCCCGCCGGTAGAGGGGGACACAAATTACATTGTCGATAATCCATCGAATTGGTCGGACACCATTACCGACATTGACAGGATAGAAAATGGAACACTCTGGGAGGAGAAAACAGCAACGGGCCAGAATCCTCACATGAAGATCGAACCCTGGATCGAAAAGCATGTGCATAAAAAGCTGGATTCTTATGTCCGAGCCCGTTCACATCTGGACGGTTGGGAAGATGCCCCCATCGGTCTACACTTCACTGAGCCAGGCGCCACACCTGCCTTCAAGGCCGCCGTGGAAAATGCCGTCGAGGCTTGGCGCCAAAGGAACCCCGGGGTAGAGACAGTGGTGAGGTGGACGGAGTGAGTTGTTTCTTCAGGCTGGACGATCAGGAAGTGTGGAATCCGTCCAACAGCGTGGCTAGAATTTTCCTGTCCACAGCACACGGAATCGGTGAAGAATTTTCCCGGGCCTCCGGCCTCGGCAAGGTAATCGATGACGAATGCGAGGTGGATGGGTACGAGTTCTCCGCTTTCGTAACAGAGCTGCTCGTCCGGTACGAGAGATCCAACAACAAGCCTCTCAAGGAGCTGCTCGAAAGTGTCATCGCCATCGGTCTCGTCATGCTGGACCGTGCGGGCCGCGATGTCGGCACGATCGTCGAACTCAACGATGCATGGCTGCTGAAGCGTGAAGGCTTCGCGCGATCGATGCCACGCGGGTAGCCCGGCACTCTCCGCATCGGAACCCGTCGGGACACGAACGCCGTCATGAAGAAAGGGGCCAGGATCCGAAGATCCCGGCCCCTCCCCAGTGCGACCTACTACTTACCGCGCCGCGTCCGGATGCACCGACTCCGTCACCGGGCGGCCCTCCGCGACCTTCGACTCCACCGGCTTGCGGAGCTGGATGTTCAGCTCGCGCAGGCGGGCCTCCTCCAGTTCCGTGGGGGCGCCCATCATGAGGTCCTGGGCGTTGCCGTTGAGGGGGAAGGCGATGGTCTCGCGGATGTTGGGCTCGTCCGCGAGGAGCATGACGATGCGGTCCACGCCCGGGGCGATGCCGCCGTGCGGCGGGGCGCCGAACTGGAAGGCGCGGAGCATGCCCGCGAACTCGGTTTCGACGGTCTCGCGGGAGTAGCCCGCGATCTCGAAGGCCTTGAACATGATGTCGGGCTCGTGGTTCCGGATCGCGCCGGAGGAGAGCTCGATGCCGTTGCAGACGATGTCGTACTGCCAGCCGAGGACGTCCAGCGGGTCCTGGGTCTCCAGGGCCTCCAGGCCGCCCTGCGGCATCGAGAACGGGTTGTGCGAGAAGTCGATCCTGCCGGTCTCCTCGTCCTTCTCGTACATCGGGAAGTCCACGATCCACGCGAAGCGGAAGACGTTCTCCTCGAACTGCCCGGCGCGCTTGGCGGCCTCGACCCGGACCGGGCCCATGATCTTGGAGACCTCGTCGAACTCGCCGGCGCCGAAGAAGACGGCGTGGCCGGGCTCCAGGCCCAGGCGCTCGGTGAGGACCTTGACGTTCTCCTCGGTGAGGAACTTGGCGATGGGGCCGGTCAGGGCACCGCCCTCGCCGACGCGGATCCAGGCCAGGCCCTTCGCGCCGAGCGAGATCGCGTAGTCGCCGAGGCCGTCGAAGAACTTGCGCGGCTGGTCGCCGGTGTCCGGGACGGCGAGCGCGCGGACGTGCTTGCCCGCGAACGCCTTGAACTCCGAGTTGGCGAACACGTCGGTGAGGTCGACCAGTTCGAGCGCGGTGCGCAGGTCCGGCTTGTCGTTGCCGTACTTCAGCATCGACTCGCGGAACGGGATCCGCGGGAACGGCGAGGTGACGTGGCGGCCGCCGCCGAACTCCTCGAAGAGCTCCGTCATGAGCTTCTCGATCGGCTGGAAGACGTCCTCCTGCTCGACGAAGCTCATCTCGACGTCGAGCTGGTAGAACTCGCCCGGCGAGCGGTCGGCGCGGGCGTCCTCGTCGCGGAAGCAGGGCGCGATCTGGAAGTAGCGGTCGAAGCCCGAGATCATGAGCAGCTGCTTGAACTGCTGCGGGGCCTGCGGCAGCGCGTAGAACTTGCCCGGGTTCAGACGGGACGGGACGACGAAGTCGCGGGCGCCCTCGGGGGAGGTCGCGGTGAGGATCGGGGTCGCCATCTCGTTGAAGCCGAGGGCCACCATCTTGGAGCGGATGGCGGCGATGACGGCCGAGCGCAGCATGATGTTGCGGTGCATGCGCTCGCGGCGCAGGTCGAGGAAGCGGTACTCCAGGCGCCGCTCCTCGTTGACGCCGTCGTCGGCGTTGATCGTGAAGGGGATCTGCTGGGCGGCGCCCAGGATCTCGACCTCCGCGACCTCGACCTCGACCTCGCCGGTGGGCAGCTCGGCGTTGACGTTCTCCGTACCGCGCGAGACGACCTCGCCGTCGACGCGGACGACGGACTCCTTGGTCAGCTTGTCGAGCGCCTCGTACGCGGCGGTGCCGGGCCGGGCGACGAGCTGCGTGATGCCGTAGTGGTCGCGCAGATCGATGAAGAGGATGCCGCCCAGGTCGCGCCGATTGTGCAGCCAGCCGCTCAGCCGGACGTCGGTGCCGACGTCAGAGGCGCGGAGCTCGCCGCAGGTGTGGGACCTGTACCGATGCATCGTCGTTCATCCAGTCTTCGGGATTCGGTGGTGAGGCCTTGACAGCGTCAAGGCCTCCCAGCGTACCGGGCGGGCCGTGATCGCTTTTCGAATACCGTCGGTGGCGGCCCGCGGTCCGATATTCATAAAGTGGGGCAATGCGCACCGAGGACGTCCTGGCCGCGATCGCGACCGGCCTGTGGCGCTGGGACAACGCGTCCGGGACCGTCTCGCTCGACGCCGAGGCGGCCCGGCTGCTCGGGCTGCCCGCCGAGCGCGTACGGCTCAGCGAGGCGGCCGTACGCTCCCGTTTTCATCCGGTCGACTGGAACGAGATCGACGGCGTGGTGAACCTCGCCGTCGCCGAGGGCACCCTCGCCGAGTCCCGGCTGCGGATCATGGACGAGCACGGACGGGTGATCCGCACCGTACGGAGCCGGTCCAGGCCGCTGGTCGAGGGGAACGACTACCAGCTCGTCGGCACCCTCCAGGAGGTCGCCGAGCCCGCGCCGGGCACCGCCGTCCGCACCCCGATCACCGGCGACTGGCGCCGCTCCCGCGAGGCCTTCCTGCTCGACGCGGGCCGGGCGCTCGCCGAGGCGCGGTCGACGGCCGAGGTGCTGCGGGTGGCCGCCTCCCTGTCCATGCCGGGCTTCTCGCCGGACGGGCTCGCCGTCTTCGGGGTCGCGGGCGACCGGCTGACGATCATCGGGCACCACGGGCAGAGCCAGGACGACGAGGGGCCCTTCACGTCGATGGCGCTCGACACCGACTACCCGGCGGCCGAGGTGGTCCGCACGGGCCGGGCGATCTACCTGCCGTCGCCCGAGGAGTACCTGCGCCGCTTCCCCGTGACCTGGCCGCTCGCCCAGCGCTTCGGGCGCCGCTCGTGGGCCTTCGTGCCGCTGGTCGTCGCCGGGCGCACGATGGGGGCCTGGATGGCGGCCTTCAAGCACCCGGTGGCCTTCACGCCCGACGAGCGCTCGGTGCTGACGACGGTGGCGCGGATGCTGGCGCAGGCCCTCGCACGCGCGGGCGTGGCCGAGTCGGAGCGCGAGCTGTCGCTCGGCCTCCAGCGGACGATGATGCCGGTCCTGGGGCCGGGGATCCCGGGCCTGCGGGTGGCCGCGCGGTACGTGCCGACCGGCGGCGGGCTCCAGGTCGGCGGCGACTGGTACGACATGATCCGGCTGCCCGGCGGCGCCTCGCGCCCGGACGGGGGCGGCGCGGGCCGGATCGCCCTGGTCATCGGGGACGTGCAGGGGCACGACGTGCGGGCGGCCGGCCTGATGGGACAGCTCCGGATCGCCCTGCGCGCGTACGCCTCCGAGGGGCACCGGCCGGACGCGGTCCTCTCCCGGGCCTCGCGCTTCCTGTACGGGATCACGGACGGCGACGACGGGGAGGACGAGCACGGCCCGCGGTTCGCGACCTGCCTGTACCTGGAGGTCGACCTGGAGACGGGGACGGTGGACATCGCGCGGGCGGGGCACCCGGACCCGGCGGTGCGGACGAACGACGGGACGGTGCTGCTGCGGCCCACGGCCGGCGGCCTGCCCCTCGGCGTCGAACCCGACACCGACTACCCCACCACCCGGATCGCGCTCGACCCCGGCGAGACCCTGATGATCTGCACCGACGGGCTCCTGGAGACCGGCGGGCACGACCTGGACACCGGCTGGGAGCGGGTCAGGAAGCTCCTGGAGTCCCACGACGGCGAGGACCTGGAGGAGCTCGCCGACGTCCTCGTGGAGGCCGTCCACGGACCCGGCTCGCACCACACCACGGGCCCGCTCGCGGACCGGCGCGAGGACGACATCGCCGTCCTGCTGCTCTCCCGCCGCCCCGCCGGGACCGTGCGGGAGGCCCCGCGCCGCACCCTGATGACGATCGCCCAGGCGGAGCCGGAGCGGATCGCGGAGGCGCGGGAGCAGGTGCGGCAGCTCCTGCACGACTGGGCGGACGAGGACCAGCTCGACTCGGCGGTCCTGATGGTCTCCGAGATGGTCACCAACGTCCTCGTCCACACGGACGGCGACGCCCTGCTGGTCGCGGAGGTCGCCTGCGCCGGGACGTCCCGCCGGCTGCGCGTGGAGGTCTCCGACACCAGCGACGAGCTCCCGCACCGGCGCCGGCCGGGCGAGATGGCGTCCAGCGGGCGCGGCCTGGTCCTGATGGAGATGCTGGCGCACGCGTGGGGGGTCGACCCGCGCGGCGAGGGCAAGTCGATCTGGTTCGAGCTGAACGAGCCGGTGACGGCGGGGGGCTGCTGCGGCTAGGGCCTGTCCGGCGGATCAGGGTCGGGTGGGCCGCGGCGTCTGGTGCATGGGGTCTCCCCAGGCCCTCAAGGGCCTAGGGGAAGCATCGCAAGGCGCCGGAGCGGCTCGATAGCGGAGCTGTCGGGACGTTTCGGCAACGCGGCGAGGTACCGTGCCAGGCGTCGCGGCCCCGGCCATGATCCGCCGGACAGGCCCTAGGGGCCGTCCGGTGCGCCGGGGCCGTCCCCCGACCCGTACCGGCTCCGCAGCTCTCCCAGGACCCCCGTCGCCGCGGCCGTCAGGGGGACGGCGAGGAGCATGCCGAGGATGCCCGCGACGGAGGCGCCGGCCGTGATCGCGAGCATCACGGCGGCCGGGTGCATGTGGACGGTCCTGCTCTGCACCACGGGCTGGAGCAGGTGTCCCTCGATGACCTGGACGGCGAGGACCACCCCGAGCGCCCACAGGGCGATGACGAGGCCCCGGTCCGCGAGGGCGACGAGGACCGCGACCGCGCCGGAGAGGAAGGCGCCGAGGTAGGGGATGTACGCGGTGACGAAGACGAGCGCCGCGAGCCCGACCGCTCCCGGCACGCGCAGCACGAGCAGCCCGACGCCGATGAGGGTCGCGTCGACGAGGGCGATGAACGTCGTGCCGCGCATGAAGCCCTCGACGGCCTCGAAGGCGCGGCGGGCCATGGCCTCGACGGTGTCGCCGGTCGTGCGGGGGACGAGGGAGCGCAGGGCCCCGGCGGCCCGGTCGGAGTCGCGCAGGAAGAAGAAGATCAGGAGCAGCGCGAGGACGGCGGTGGCCAGCAGGTGCCCGACGACGCTGATCCCGGAGATCACGCCGGAGGCGGCGGTGCCGCCGAACTTCTTGAGGAGGCTCTCGGCGTTCCCGCTGAGGTCCTCGAGGGAGGTGCCGACCGCGCCGAAGTGCTCGGCGATGTCCTGCGCGGCCTGCCGGAGCGAGGCGACGATCTGGTCGCCGGTGTCGACGAGGGCGGCGACGACGATGTACGTGGCGCCGCCGACGACCGCGAGGACGGCGACGACGGTGAGCCCGGCGGCGAGGGACTTCCGGACCTTCATCCGCAGCAGGCGCCGGTAGAGGGGGCCGAGGAGGGCGGTGCCGAGGATCGCGAGCAGGACGGGCGTGACGGCCGTCTTGAAGACGACGCACAACCAGACGCCGACGGCGGCGACCCCGGCGACGAGCAGCAGGACGGCGCACCAGGCGGCGACCCGGCGGGCGGGTTCGGGAAGGAGCGGTCGGGCGGTGGGCGTCTGCACCCGACCACCGGACCACGCCGCCCGGCGCGCCGTCGCGCGCTGACGGTCCGTACGGGTGACGGGGCGTCAGCGGGCGGTTGCGGGTACGGGACCGGGCGCGGAGCCGGGTACGGGTCGGGCGCGGGACCGGTTACGGGGCCGGGCGCGGGACCGGAGCGCGCGCGCCGGCCCCGTGCCCCCGTACGTCCTACTCGCCCATCCCGTGGACCGCCGGGATCGTGCCGAGGCGGCCCGCCTGGAAGTCCTCGAAGGCCTGGCGCAGTTCGGCCTGGGTGTTCATGACGAACGGGCCGTAGTGGGCCATGGGCTCGCGGATCGGGCGCCCGCCGAGGAGGACGACCTCCAGGTCCGGGGTGTTGCCGTCCTGCTTCTCGTCGGCGCGGACGGTCAGGGCGCCGCCCTTGCCGAAGACGGCGGTCCGGCCGGTGTGGACCGGTCGCCGCTCGGCGCCGACGGTGCCGCGGCCCGCGAGCACGTACGCGAGGCCGTTGAAGTCCTCCCGCCAGGGGAGGCTGATCTCGGCGCCGGGGCGCAGGGTGGCGTGGATCATCGTGATCGGGGTGTGGGTGATGCCGGGGCCCTCGTGGCCGTCGAGCTCGCCCGCGATGACGCGGAGCAGCGCGCCGCCGTCGGGGGAGGTGAGCAGCTGGACCTGGCCGCCGCGGATGTCCTGGTAGCGGGGGGCCATCATCTTGTCGGCGGCCGGCAGGTTCACCCAGAGCTGGAGGCCGTGGAAGAGGCCGCCGCTGACGACGAGGGACTCCGGCGGGGCCTCGATGTGCAGGAGGCCGGCGCCGGCGGTCATCCACTGGGTGTCGCCGTTGGTGATGGTGCCGCCACCGCCCTGGGAGTCCTGGTGGTCGAAGGTGCCGTCGATGATGTAGGTGACGGTCTCGAAGCCGCGGTGGGGGTGCCAGGGCGTGCCCTTGGGCTCTCCGGGCGCGTACTCCACCTCGCCCATCTGGTCCATCATGATGAACGGGTCGAGGTACTGGTGGTTGATCCCCGCGAAGGCCCGGCGGACCGGGAAGCCCTCTCCCTCGAAGCCGGAGGGGGCCGTGGTCACGGCGAGCACGGGGCGGGCCGGGGCGTCGGCGGGGGCGACGACGCGCGGCAGGGTGAGCGGGTTCTCGACAGTCACGGCGGGCATGGCGGGACCTCCTTGGGCGACCTTGCACGTCCACTTTAGTTGAACGATGAACTTTCTGCCACCCGGAACGCGGCCCGGCGGGGAGGAATTCCCGGACCCCGCTCCCGGCCCGCTCCCGACCCGTTCCTGGCCCGTTCCCCGGCTGTCCTGAAGCTGTTCATCCGTACGGGTGAGGGAGCCCTCCGCTCCCCCGGCCGCTCGGGCACGCTGGCTCCGCCGGGCACCCCGCCCGGCGTCCCGACGGCCCGAGGAGCCCGCATGTCGTCCACGCCCGAGCACCTGAAGTACACGAAGGAACACGAGTGGGTGGAGAGGCGGGGCGACGGCCGCGTCCGCGTCGGCATCACCGACCACGCGCAGCAGCAACTCGGGGACATCGTGTTCGTGGAGCACCCGAAGGTGGGCGACCGGGTGGAGGCGGGGCAGCCGGCCGGCACCCTGGAGTCGACCAAGGCGGTCTCCGAGCTGTACGCGCCGCTCACCGGCCGGGTGACCGCCGTGAACGGCGAGCTCGACACCGACTCCGACTGGGTCAACACCGACCCGTACGGCGACGGCTGGCTCTTCGAGCTCGAGCCCGACGACGCGGGCGCCCTCGACGGGCTGCTCAGCGCCGCGCAGTACGAGGAGTACGTCGCCGAGTAGGAGACCGGGCGGACCCCGGCACACGTACGCGGACGGGCCCGGCGCCCCCGGAAGGGGTGCCGGGCCCGTCCGGTCCCGCCCGCGTCAGCCGTACATCCGCCGCATCGCGAAGTCGACCATCCGCTCCACGGCCTTCGCGTCGAAGACCATGCGGTGGTCGCCCTCCATGTCGAGGACGAAGCCGTAGCCGGTCGGCAGCAGGTCGATCACCTCGGCGCCGGTGATCACGAAGTACTTCGACTCCTTGCCCGCGTACCGCCGCAGCTCCTTGAGCGAGGTGAACATGGGGATGACCGGCTGCTGGGTGTTGTGCAGGGCCAGGAAGCCGGGGTTGTCGCCGCGCGGGCAGTAGACCTTGGAGGTCGCGAAGATCTGCTGGAAGTCCTCGGCGGCCAGGGTGCCGGTGGTGAAGGCGCGCACGGCGTCCGCGAGGGAGGGCGGCGAGGGCTCCGGGTAGAGCGGGGCCTGCTGCCCGTAACCGCCCTGCACGCCGCCCTGCATGCCCCCCGGCGCACCGGCGTGCATCCCGTCCTGCTGGGGCGGGATGTACTGCTGCTGGGCGGCACTGCCGTCCGCGTGCTGGCCGTATCCGTACATGGCCCCAGCCTAGCGAGCGGCGGGGGGCCGCCGGGGCCCGCGCCCCTTACCCGTCGGTACGCCCGCCGGTGCGCGCGGAGGCGTGTGACGGGTGGGGTGCGGGGGGCGCGGGAGGCGCGGGAGGAAGGCGAGTCTCATCACAGATGCCCCTCAGGGGTTGCTCTTATTACCCACGGGTAGCATCATCGTGGAGAGCGTTTTGCTACTCACTGGTACGTGTACGAGGAACCTCCCTCCCCGAGCCTTACGGAGCCGTCGCCATGGGGCACTACAAGTCGAATCTCCGCGACATCGAGTTCAACCTCTTCGAGGTCCTCGGCCGCGACAAGGTGTACGGCACCGGTCCGTTCGAGGAGATGGACGTCGAGACCGCCAAGAGCATCCTCGACGAGATCCGCCGCCTCGCCGAGAACGAGCTCGCGGAGTCCTTCGCCGACGCCGACCGCAACCCGCCGGTCTTCGACCCGGAGACCAACACCGCGCCGGTCCCGGCCTCCTTCAAGAAGTCGTACGACGCCTTCATGGAGTCCGAGTACTGGCGCCTGGGCATCCCGGAGGAGATCGGCGGCACCGTCTCCCCGCGCTCCCTGATCTGGGCCTACGCGGAGCTGCTGCTCGGCTCGAACCCGGCCATCTGGATGTACTCCTCCGGCCCGGCCTTCGCCGGCATCCTCCACAACGAGGGCAACGAGGCGCAGAAGAAGGTCGCGCGGATCGCCGTCGAGAAGCGCTGGGGCTCCACCATGGTCCTCACCGAGCCCGACGCGGGCTCGGACGTCGGCGCCGGCCGCACCAAGGCGGTCCAGCAGGAGGACGGCTCCTGGCACATCGAGGGCGTCAAGCGCTTCATCACCTCCGGCGAGCACGACATGGAGGAGAACATCCTCCACTACGTCCTCGCCCGCCCCGAGGGCGCCGGCCCCGGCACCAAGGGCCTCTCGCTCTTCCTCGTGCCGAAGTACGAGTTCGACTGGGAGACCGGCGAGCTGGGCGCCCGCAACGGCGTGTACGCCACCAACGTCGAGCACAAGATGGGCCTCAAGGCCTCCAACACGTGCGAGATGACCTTCGGCGACCGGCACCCCGCCAAGGGCTGGCTGATCGGCGACAAGCACGACGGCATCCGCCAGATGTTCCTCATCATCGAGTTCGCCCGCATGATGGTCGGCACGAAGGCGATCTCCACCCTCTCCACGGGCTACCTCAACGCCCTGGAGTACGCCAAGGAGCGCGTCCAGGGCACCGACCTGGCCAACTTCATGGACAAGGCCGCGCCCAAGGTCACCATCACGCACCACCCCGACGTCCGCCGCTCGCTGATGACGCAGAAGGCGTACGCCGAGGGCATGCGCTCCCTCGTCCTCTACACGGCCTCCGTGCAGGACGAGATCGCGATCAAGGAGGCGGCCGGCGAGGACGCCAAGGCGCTGCACGGCCTCAACGACCTGCTGCTCCCGATCGTGAAGGGCTACGGCTCCGAGAAGGGCTACGAGCAGCTCGCGCAGTCGCTCCAGACCTTCGGCGGCTCCGGCTTCCTCCAGGAGTACCCGATCGAGCAGTACATCCGGGACGCCAAGATCGACACCCTCTACGAGGGCACCACGGCCATCCAGGGCCAGGACTTCTTCTTCCGGAAGATCGTGCGCGACCAGGGCGCGGCCCTGAACACGCTGTCCGAGGAGATCAAGAAGTTCCTCGCGGTCGGCACCGGCGGCGAGGAGCTGGCCGGCGCCCGCGACGCGCTCGCCAAGGCGGCCGTCGACCTGGAGGCCATCGTCGGCACGATGATCACCGACCTCACCGCCACCGGCGAGGACGTCAAGAACATCTACAAGGTCGGCCTGAACACCACCCGCCTGCTGCTCGCCTCCGGCGACGTCGTCGTCGGCTACCTGCTCCTGCGCAGCGCGGCCGTCGCCGCCGAGAAGCTGGCCGCCGGGGCCTCCGGCAAGGACGCAGCCTTCTACCAGGGCAAGATCGCGGCCGCGAAGTTCTTCGCCGCCAACGTCCTGCCGGGCGTCTCCACCGAGCGCGCGCTCGCCGAGTCCGTCGAGGGCTCGCTGATGGACCTGGACGAGGCCGCGTTCTAGGACCGCTGCTCGCAGCGGCCGAGAGCACTTCTCGTCCATACAAGGAACGGCTCGTCCCCGGGGAGGGGGGCGGGCCGTTCCGCCTTCCGGGCTTCCGCCTCCCCGGGCGCTTCCCTCTCCCGGGCGTTTCCGCCTTCCCGGGCCTCGCCTCTCCAGGCGCATCCGCCGTCCCGGGCACCTCGGCCTCCCCACCGGCCCCCTGCGTAAGGTGAACCCATGAGCAGCGCAGCTTCCCGTCCCACCGCAGGCCCCTTCGACCGCGGGCACACCGACGACCTCATGGCCTTCCTCGCGGCCTCCCCCTCGCCGTACCACGCGGTCGCGAACGCGGCCGAGCGACTGGAGAAGGCCGGGTTCCGGCGGGTCGAGGAGACCGCGGCCTGGGACGCGACCGGCGGCGGGAAGTACGTGGTCCGCGGCGGCGCGATCATCGCCTGGTACGTGCCGGAGGGCGCCGCCGCCCACACCCCGTACCGGATCGTCGGCGCCCACACCGACTCCCCGAACCTGCGCGTGAAGCCGCGCCCCGACATGGGGTCGCAGGGCTGGCGGCAGGTCGCCGTCGAGGTCTACGGCGGCACCCTCCTCAACACCTGGCTCGACCGCGACCTCGGCCTGGCGGGCCGGCTCACCCTGCGCGACGGCAGCCACCGCCTGGTGAACGTCGACCGGCCGCTGCTGCGCGTCCCGCAGCTCGCCATCCACCTCGACCGGCAGGCCAACGACGGCCTCAAGCTCGACCGCCAGCGCCACATGCAGCCCGTCTGGGGCATCGGGGACGTCCACGAGGGCGACCTGATCTCCTTCGTCGCCGCCGAGGCCGGCGTCGACGCCGAGGACGTGTCCGGCTGGGACCTGATGGTCCACGCCGTCGAGGCCCCGGCCTACCTGGGCCGCGACCGCGAACTGCTCGCCGGGCCGCGCATGGACAACCTGCTCTCCGTGCACGCCGCCACCGCCGCGCTCGCCTCCCTCGCGGGCCGCGACGACCTGCCGTACATCCCGGTCCTCGCCGCCTTCGACCACGAGGAGAACGGCTCCGAGGCCGACACCGGCGCCCAGGGCCCCCTGCTCGGCAACGTCCTGGAGCGCTCGGTCTACGCCCGGGGCGGCTCCTACGAGGACCGGGCCCGCGCCTTCGCCGGGACCGTCTGCCTCTCCTCCGACACCGGTCACGCGGTCCACCCCAACTACGCGGAGCGGCACGACCCGACGCACCACCCGCGCGTCAACGGCGGCCCGATCCTCAAGGTGAACGTCAACCAGCGCTACGCCACCGACGGCAGCGGCCGGGCCGTCTTCGCCGCCGCCTGCGAGAAGGCGGGCGTGCCCTGGCAGTCCTTCGTCTCCAACAACGACATGCCCTGCGGCACCACGATCGGCCCGATCACGGCCGCCCGCCACGGCATCAGCACCGTGGACATCGGCGTCGCGATCCTCTCCATGCACAGCGCCCGCGAACTGTGCGGCGCGCAGGACCCGTTCCTGCTCGCGAACGCGCTGGTGGCCTTCCTGGAGGGCTGAGTCCCGGGCGGGGGCCGCGAAACATCCGCGAAAGGTCCCGCCCGGCAGGCTCCTCCTCATGCACCGTCATGAGGGTCCGCCGCTGCGGAAGTTCGTCCCGTCCGTCGCCGTCGCCGTGCTCCTCGTCCTGACCGGGACGGGGTTGCTGATCGGGGCGTACAACGACCGGCCGCCGTGGGGCACGGACATCGCGTACGAGGGCGGCTACGTCCTGGCCTCCCGGATCCGCGGGTACGACGTGGACGGGTCGCGGACGAAGGCGCTGCTCGCCGGGGAGTGCGCGCGGATGGAGCGGGACGGCACGGGCGGCGACCGGGCCGTCCACGACCCGGCCGCCTGGGTGGCGGGGTGCCTGGACGGTGCGGCGGGACGCCCGTCCAGGAACCAGGGACTCGTGCGTTAGCCCTGCTCGTCCATGCCCGCGAGGATCAGCGGCAGCCGGGAGGCGCCCGCGTCCGTGACCTTCACCGGGACGCCCCAGTCCTGCTGGTGGACGTGGCAGGCCGGGTACTCGTTGGCCGGATCGTCGTCGCAGGAGGCCGCCATCGCGGACACGTGCAGCACGCCTTCCGTGACCTCGGGGTTCAGGTCCAGCTCGCGGAAGAGGTCCGTGCCCGTGCCCTCGCCGCCGAGCAGCAGCTCCGGCGGGGTCGAGGAGACCAGGAGCCGGGTCGAGGGACCGTAGCGCTCGTCCAGCTTCTGCCCGGTCGGGGCCCGGAAGACGACGTCGAGGCGGAGGCGGCCGGGGGCGACCTCGGTGGCCTCGCGCCGGGTGCGGTGGGCGACCGCCTCGACCCGCACGGCCTCCTCGGGCAGCCGCAGCCGGGTCAGCCGGTGCCGGGCGGACTCGACGACCACGATGTCCCCGTCCACGAGGACCGCGTCGCTCGGCTCGCGCAGGTCGGTGGCGAGGGTGGTGACCTCGCCGGTGGCGGGGTCGTAGCGGCGCAGGGCGTGGTTGTACGTGTCGCTGACGGCGACCGAGCCGTCGGGCAGGGCGGTCACGCCCAGCGGGTGCTGGAAGAGCGCCTGGCCGGCGTCGCCGTCGCGGTGCCCGAAGTCGAAGAGGCCGGTGCCGACGGCGGTGCGCACGACCCCGTCCGCGTCGATCCAGCGCAGGGCGCTGGTCTCGGAGTCCGCGATCCACAGCCGGTCGCCGGCCGCCGCGAGGCCGGAGGGCTGCGCGAACCAGGCCTCGGCGGCGGGCCCGTCGACGAGCCCCTCGTTGGTGGTCCCGGCCGCGACCCCGACGGTCCCCGTCTCCGGGTCGTACGTCCACAGCTGGTGGACGCCGGCCATGGCGATCCACACCTTGCCCTGCCACCAGGCGACGTCCCACGGCGAGGAGAGGTCGACCTCCAGGGCGGGGCCGGAGGTCGGGGACCCCTGCCACCACTGCTTCCCGGTGCCCGCGAGCAGCTCGATCGCGCCGCTCTCCGGGTCGTAGGCGCGCAGGGCGTGGTGCACCGTGTCGGCGACGACGACCTTGCCGTCGGGGAGCCGGGCGAGCCCCTGCGGCTCGCGGAAGACGCCCTCGCCGATGCGGCGCACGACGGTCTCGCCGTCCGCCGCCAGCTCGACGAGCTGGTGCCGGGTGGTGTCGGAGACCAGGAAGTTCCCGGACGGGAGCGCGATCGCCTTGCCGGGGAAGCGCAGGTCGGTGGCGACGGGCTCCGGCGCCACGTACGGCCCGTCGCCGCGCCGCAGCGTCCCCTTGGCCTCGTGCTCGGCCTCCAGCTCCTCCACGAGGGTCCGGATGGCGTTGGCGTGCCCCTCACCGGCGTGCTGGGCGACGACGTACCCCTCGGGGTCGATCACGACGAGCGTCGGCCAGGCCCGCACGGCGTACTGCTTCCAGGTCGCGAGCTCCGGGTCGTCCAGTACGGGGTGGTGCACCTCGTACCGCTCGACGGCGTCCACCACGGCCTGGTGCTCGGCCTCGTGCACGAACTTCGGCGAGTGCACCCCGACGATCACCAGGGTGTCGCGGTGCTTCTCCTCCAGGTCGCGCAGCTCGTCGAGGACGTGCAGGCAGTTCACGCAGCAGAAGGTCCAGAAATCGAGAAGAACGATCTTTCCCCGCAGGTCGGCGAGGGTCAGTTCTTCTCCGCCGGTGTTCAGCCAGCCGCCCTTGCCGATCAGCTCGGGGGCGCGGACACGGGCACGTCGGGGCGCGGGGGTGGGCGCGGCAGCGTTCATGGGTCCAAGGGTGCCGTACGGGTGGAAAGTGGGGGTCGGGCGGGGGCGGAGGGCGTGTCCGGGGGCGGGTTCCGGGGCGGGGGCCGGTCAGCATGGCGGGCATGGAGCACGTGGTCAGATCATCGGATTATTCCTGCCGTCGGGTGATCGGCGGGTTACTCGTGGTGGTCCTGCTCGCCCTGCCCTGCGCGGTCCTCTCCGAGGGCGCGGGGTGGGCCGGCGGGGTCGGGGACGGGAACCTGCGGCTGACCGTGACCGTGAACGGCCGGGCCGACAGCCACCTCCGGCCGCCGGAGGTACGGGTCGGGGGGTGGGTCGTGAAGCGGTACCGGCTCCTCAACCTAAGCGAGGCGGACCTGTACCGGGTGCGGGTCCTCGACCCCGGCGCCCCCGCCGGATCCGTGCGGTGCCCGGGGGCGCCGCTCCCCGCGGCCGAGGAGGTGGAGTGCACGGCCCGGTTCCGGGCGGCGGCGGGGAGACACGTCCATCCCGTACGGGCCGAGGGCGACGTCCCCTCCCTGCACACGCGGCTCACCGCGACCGCCCCCTCCGGGTACGCGGGGGTCGCCGGGGCCCTCCAGCTCGCCGAGGAGGTCGTGGTCGCCGTCCCGGGACCGGGGCCGGGGTCGGGGTCAGGGTCGGGGTCGGGACCGGGGCCGGGGTCGGGGTCGGGGTCAGGGGCGGGCGGGGGGTCCGCCACCGTGACGTACACCGTCACCAACCAGGGGAACCTCCCCCTCCACGCCGTCCAGGTCGAGGACCCCGGCCTCGCCCTCGCGCCCGGCGCTCCCGACTGCGGGGGGCGGGGCGGGACCGTGCCCGTCCTCGCCGTGGGCGCCTCCGCCTCCTGCACGACCACCGTACGGCTCCCCCCGGGGACCTACCGGAGCACCGGCCGCGCCTCCGGCAGCGACCGGGCGACCACGCTCGGGGCGGGCGGCGAACGGGTCTCGGCACCCGTGCTCACGGCGGGGGCCTCGGCCGTCTTCGTGGTGGGGGGAGGGGTGGGGACGGGAGCCGGGACCGGGGCCGGGCCCGGAGCGGTGGCCGGGTCAGGGTCCGGGGCCGGAGCGGCGGCCGGAGCAGGAGCGGCGGGGGCCGGGGCGGGGACGAGCCGGGTGCCGGGGGCGGCCGGGACTCCGGGGGCGGCTGGGGCCCCGGGGACAGCTGGGGTGCTGGGGACAGTTGGGGCGTCAGGGACAACTGGGGTGCCGGGTGCGGCCGGAGCGCCGGGTGCGGCCGGAGCGCCGGGTGCGGCCGGGGCACTTGGGACAGCCGGGGCGCCTGGGACGGTCGGGGCCTCGCAAGGGGCTGGGGCGGGGGGTGGCGTGGCCGGGAGCATCGGGGCCCCCGGGGGCCTTGCCGGTGCGGGGACGACCGGGCTTCCCGCGCCCCCCGCGTTTCCCGGTGCGGGCGCCGCCCCCGGAGCCGTACCCCCCGGAGCCGTACCGCCCGCCCCGCCCCCCGTCCCCCCTCCCGGTCTCCGGCGTGCCGCCGGGCTCGACGACGAGGGGTTCCTCGGGCGGGTGCGGCGGCGGGCGCGGGAGGCGCGGGAGTTCGGGGTGGCGACGTTCCTGTTGATGCTCCTGATCCCGGCGGCCGTCGCCGCCGCGCTCCTCGGCAGCCGGAGGACATGACCGTGGCCCTGCTCGAAACCCTCGTCGTCGTCCTCGGCGTCGCGCTCGTCGCCGCCCTCTGCGTCTTCGCCAAGACCAGGCTCTTCCCGGTCGGGGAGGACGAGGAGCCGCGCGAGGACGTGGCCGAGTACATCGCCATGATGGTGTCGGTCCTCTACGCCGTCGTCCTCGGCCTCTGCCTGGTCTCCGTCTGGGAGACGCGTTCGGCCGCCGCCGACCACGTCCAGGCCGAGGCGAGCGCCCTGCACCAGACGTACCTGCTCGCGGACGCGCTCCCGCTCGCCCAGCGGCAGCCGGTGCGCGACGCGGCCCGGACGTACGCGAGTCACGTCGTGGACGTCGAGTGGCCCGCGATGGCCGGCCGCGCGCCGCTCGACGCCTCGGGCTGGACGCTGCTCGACCAGCTGCGGCGGGCGGGCGAGGTCACCCGGTCCGACCGGGTGTCCGAGCAGATCGCGGCCCAGGAGGTGCTGGCCCAGCTCGGTTACGTCGACGACGCGCGGCGCGGCCGGGAGGCGGCGGCGCAGGAGCGGCTCTCGCCGGTGCTGTGGACGGGGCTGCTGATCGGCGGCGTGCTGACGCTCGCGTTCATGTTCCTCTTCGGGATCAAGCGGAGCGCGACCCACGTGGTGATGGTGATGGGCCTGTCCGGGTTCATCGCCTTCACGGTGCTGCTGATCCATCAGCTCGACTCGCCGTTCGGGGAGATGCTCGGGACGGGTCCGGACGCGTTCACCCGCTATTTCGGGTGAGAAGCGGCTGCGACCGGGCAGGAGTAACCGGGTGAAATATCTCGTACGGGACAAGATCTTCGCGATCGGCGACGACTACTGGATCGAGGACGAGCACGGGCGCCACGCCTTCCTCGTCGACGGCAAGGCCATGCGGCTGCGCGACACCCTGGAGCTGAAGGACCCCGACGGGCGGGTCCTGATCACGCTGCGGCAGAAGATGTTCGCCCTGCGGGACACGATGACGATCGAGCGGGACGACCAGCCGCTCGCGACCGTCCGCCGCAAGCGGCTCTCGCTGCTGCGCAACCACTACCGGGTGACGCTGGTCGAGGGCACCGAACTGGACGTCAGCGGCCGGATCCTGGACCGGGAGTTCACCGTCGAGTACGAGGGCGAGCTCCTGGTCCACGTCTCCCGGCAGTGGTTCCACGTCCGCGACACGTACGCGGTGAACGTGGTCCGCGAGGACGCCGACGCCGCCCTCATGGTGGCGGTGGCGGTGTGCGTGATCCGGATGGCGGAGCGGGAACGGGAGGACTGAGCTCCTTGGAGAGCACCTAGTGCCGCTTCGGCGCCGCCACGCCCAGGACCCGGTCCTTCAGGGCCGGGAACTCCTCGCGGGTCGTGGCGACCCGGCCGGGGTCGAGCTCGACGCGCAGGACCTCCTCGCCGGGCCCCGCCTCCGCGAGGACCTCGCCCCAGGGGTCGACGACGATCGAGTGGCCGGCCTGCTCGATGCCCGCGTGGGTGCCGGCGGTGCCGCAGGCCAGCACGTACGCCTGGTTCTCGACCGCGCGGGCCCGTGCCAGGAGGGTCCAGTGGGCGCGGCGGCGGGCGGGCCAGCCGGCCGGGACGACGAAGGCCTGCGCGCCCGCGTCGACCAGGCCGCGGAAGAGCTCGGGGAAGCGCAGGTCGTAGCAGGTGCCGACGCCGACGGTGAGGTGCGGCAGGTCGACGGTGACCAGGTCCTCCCCCGCGGCCATGAGGACCGCCTCGCCCTTGTCGAAGCCGAAGCGGTGGATCTTCCGGTAGGAGGCGGCGAGTTCGCCGTCGGGGGAGAGGACGAGCGAGGTGTTGTAGAGGGCGCCGGCCTCCGCCTCGACGAACGAGCCGGCGTGCAGCCAGACCCCGGCGTCCCGGGCGGCCTCGGCCATCGCCCGGTGCGTGGGGCCGTTCAGCGGCTCGGACCCGGCGGCGAAGAGGTCGGACGCGAAGGCGCCGACGGTCCACAGTTCGGGGAGGACGACGAGGTCCGCACGGCCGGATTCCTCCCGTACGAGGCGCGCCGCGCGGGCGCGACGGGCGTCGACCGGTTCGTCCGGGTCTACCGCGATCTGGATCAGCGAGGCGCGCACACTACCACCGTCCTGGCATTCGAGCCGTCAACACCGGCCTACGATCGTCACACGAAAGCACTGCCGGGGTGCCTCCGGGCAGCGTAACTTAGCGTCCGAGCCTCCCACCCAGTCGTGTTTTCAGCCCGCGCACCGAAGAACCGCCGAGGGGTCCCGTGACCGTCCATCCCAGCCTCCAGAACTACGCCGACGCCTGGACGCACTCGATCGAGGCGATAGCCGAGCTGGTGCAGCCGCTCGTGGAGGGCGAGTGGAACCGGCGGACCCCCTGCCCGGGCTGGTCGGTGCGGGACGTCGTGTCGCACGTCATCGGCATGGAGACGGAGATGCTGGGCGACCCCCGGCCGATCCACTCGCTGCCGCGCGATCTCTACCACGTGCGCAGTGACTTCGCGCGCTACATGGAGGTCCAGGTCGATGTGCGGCGCCACCACACGGCGCCGGAGATGACGTCGGAACTGGAGTACGTCCTGATCCGCCGGGCCCGTCAGCTCCGCAACGAGAACCGCTCCCCCGACCACCTGATCCGGGCCCCGCTGGGCGCCGAGCAGACCCTCGAAGCGGCCTACCGGAACCGGGCCTTCGACGTGTGGGTGCACGAGCAGGACCTGCGCACGGCGCTCGGGGTGCCGGGGAACCTGGACTCGCCGGGGGCGCACGTGGTCCGGGACGTGCTCCTGGAGGCGCTGCCGAAGGTGGTCGCCAAGGACGCGGGCGCGCCGGCCTCCTCGGCGGTGGTCCTCGACGTGACCGGTCCGGTGGAGTTCCTGCGGACGGTGCGGGTGGACGCGGAGGGGCGCGGTTCGATCGACGGAGCGCCGTCGCTCGGCCCCGCGGTGTCGCTCGCGACGGACTGGGAGACGTACGTGCGGCTCGCCTGCGGCCGGGTCCGGGCGGCCGACGC
Organism: Streptomyces sp. NPDC088915; assembly: GCF_044749825.1. NCBI lineage: Bacteria > Bacillati > Actinomycetota > Actinomycetes > Kitasatosporales > Streptomycetaceae > Streptomyces > Streptomyces sp. NPDC088915. Next base: position 362,477 of record NZ_JBIVIR010000001.1, on the reverse strand, counting down.
GGCCGACCGGATCAAGGTGGAGGGCGACGAGCGGCTGGCGTGGGCGATCCTCGACAACTTCGCGGTGACGCCGCGGTAACCACGCGCTGTACGGGTGGATCACGCGCGGTACGGATGAACCACTCGCGGTACGGATGAACCACGCGCTGTACGGATGAACCACGCGCGGTACGGGTGAACCACGCGCGTCACACGGGTACGTGCACGGCCTCCACGCGGCTGGCGACGAGCCGTTCCCGTTCCCTGCGGTGGGTGCGGGCCTTGAGGCGCAGGATCTGCGCGATGCCGAGGGCTTCGAGGACGAAGACCGAGGAGAACGCGATCCGGTAGTCGTCCCCGGTCGCGTCGAGCAGCACGCCGACGGCGAGCAGCGTCGTCATCGAGGCGACGAAACCACCCATGTTGACGATCCCGGAGGCGGTGCCCTGACGCTCCGGCGGGTTCGCCGGGCGGGCGAAGTCGAAGCCGATCATCGAGGCCGGTCCACAGGCGCCGAGGACCAGGCAGAGGGTGACGAGCAGCCCCATCGGGGCGTGGTCGCCGGGGTACGCGAGGGTGGCGCCCCACAGCAGGGCGGTGGCCGCGACCGTGCCGAGGGCGAGCGGGGCGCGGGCAGCGTGGTGGCGGGCGATGATCTGCCCGTACGCGAGGCCGACGACCATGTTCGAGAGCACGACCAGGGTGAGCAGCGTCCCGGCGGTGGAGCGTGACAGGCCCTGCGCCTCGACGAGGAACGGCAGTCCCCACAGGAGCAGGAACACCATGGCCGGGAACTGGGTGGTGAAGTGCACCCACATGCCGAGCCGGGTGCCGGGCTCGCGCCAGGACTCGGCGATCTGGCGGCGGACGTAGGCCGCGCCCGCGTGGGCGGAGGGCTGGGGTTCGTACCCCTCGGGGTGGTCCTTGAGGAAGAGCAGCAGCAGGACGAGGACGAGGACGCCGGCGAAGGAGCTGCCGACGAAGGTGGTGGTCCAGCCGAGGCCGTGCAGGGCGCGGGCGATGAAGACGGTGGAGACCAGGTTGCCCGCCATGCCGAAGAGGGCGGCGACCTGGCCGATGAGGGGGCCGCGCCGGGCGGGGAACCAGCGGCTGCCGAGCCGCAGGACGCTGATGAAGGTCATGGCGTCGCCGCAGCCGAGGAGCGCGCGGGAGGCGAGGGCCGTGCCGTACGACGGGGAGAGCGCGAAGCCGAGCTGGCCGGCGGTGAAGAGGACGACGCCGAGGACCAGGACCTTCTTGGTGCCGAGCCGGTCGACCATGAGGCCGACGGGTATCTGCATGCCGGCGTAGACGAGCAGTTGGAGGATGGAGAAGGTGGAGAGCGCGGAGGCGTTGACGTCGAAGCGGTCGGCGGCGTCGAGTCCGGCGACGCCGAGCGAGGTGCGGAAGATGACGGCGACGAAGTAGACGGCGACGCCGACGCCCCAGACGAGGGCGGCGCGGCGGCCGCCGGGCGGGTCTCCGGGGAGGGTGACGGCGGAGCCGTATCCGTTGCGGTTGCTCACCGGTCCTCACCCCGGACCAGGACCTTGACCCAGCTGAGGTGCTGGCGGACGCAGTGCGCGGCGCCCTCGGCGTCGCCGGCCTTGATGCGGTCGAGGATCTCGGCGTGCTCGGTGATGTTCTTGGCGACGCGGTCGGGCTGGGACTGCATCACGGCGACGCCCATGCGCAGCTGGCGGTCGCGGAGCTGGTCGTAGAGGCGGGCGAGGATCTGGTTGCCGGCGTGCTGGACGATCTCGGCGTGGAAGCAGCGGTCGGTGACGGCGACCTCGGCGAGGTCCCCGGCCCCGGCCCGCCGCTTCTGCTCCTCCAGGAGCTCTTCGAGGCGGGCGATCAGGGCGGCGGGGGCGGGCACGGCCCGGCGGACGGCGAACTCCTCGACGAGGAGCCGGGTCTCGACGACGTCGGCGATCTCCTGGGCGGAGACGGCGAGGACGAGGGCGCCCTTCTTCGGGTAGAGCTTGAGCAGCCCTTCCATCTCCAGCTTGAGCAGCGCCTCGCGGACGGGGGTCCGTGACACCCCGACGGCCGTGGCGAGTTCACCCTCGGTCAGGAGGGTGCCCCCTTCGTAGCGCCGGTCGAGTACGGCCTGCTTGACGTGCATGTAGACGCGGTCGGCGGCGGGGGGTGCTGAAGACATGGACACAGCATAGATACAACATGGATGCCGCGCAGGGCCCCGTCCGTGATGTGGACGGGGCCCTGTCGGTTACTTTTTCGCCGGTTTCACGTGAAACCGTGCACGCCGGGCATGGCGCCCAGGTGATCACGCCGGGCATGGCGCCCAGCGATCACGCCGGACGTGACGCCCGGGTGATCGCGCCGGACATTACGCCCAGGTGATCAGCCGCTTCGGCTGCTCCAGGATCGCGGCGACGTCCGCCAGGAACTTGGAGCCGAGCTCGCCGTCGACCAGGCGGTGGTCGAAGGAGAGGGCCAGGGTGGTGACCTGGCGCGGCTTCACCTTGCCCTTGTGGACCCACGGCTGGAGCTTGATCGCGCCGACCGCGAGGATCGCGGACTCGCCGGGGTTGAGGATGGGCGTGCCGGTGTCGACGCCGAAGACGCCGACGTTGGTGATGGTGAAGGTGCCGCCCTGCATCGCCGCCGGGGTGGTCTTCCCCTCGCGGGCCGTGGCGACCAGCTCGCTCAGCGACTTCGAGAGCTCGGGCAGGGTCCGGTCGTGCGCGTCCTTGATGTTCGGCACGATCAGACCGCGCGGGGTGGCCGCGGCGATGCCCAGGTTCACGTAGTGCTTGAGGACGATCTCCTGGGCCGCCTCGTCCCAGGCCGCGTTGATCTCCGGGTTGCGCTTGACCGCGACCAGGACCGCCTTGGCGATGAGGAGCAGCGGATTGACCCGCAGGCCCGCCATGTCCTTGTCGGACTTGAGCTCCTCGACCAGCTTCATCGTGCGCGTGATGTCGAAGGTCACGAACTCGGTGACGTGCGGGGCGGTGAAGGCCGAACCGACCATCGCCGCCGCCGTGGCCTTCCGTACGCCCTTGATGGGGATACGGGTCTCCCGGGCGCCGGACGACGCGCCGGGCGCCTCCGCGGCGGGCGCGGCGGGTGCCGGTGCCCGGACAGGGGCCGGGACCGGGGCCGGGGTCCCGACGGCCGGGGCGGACGCCGGGGCGGCGGCCGCGTGGACGTCCTCGCGGGTGATGATGCCGTCCGGGCCGGTCGGGACGACCGTCGCCAGGTCGACGCCGAGGTCCTTGGCGAGCTTGCGGACCGGCGGCTTGGCCAGCGGCCGGCCGGCCCCCGCCGCGTGTCCGTTGAGCTGCCCGGGTACGGAGACGGCGACGGGCGCCTGCTGTGTGGCGACGGGTGCCTGCTGTACGGGGGCGGGTGCCTGCTGTACGGGGGCGGCGGCCGGGGCCGCGTCCCCCGACGCCTTGCGGGGGCGGCGCTTGGTGGAACCGGCGGCCACGCCGTAGCCGACGAGGACCGGCTGGCGGCCCTGCGGCTCGTCCTCCTCGGCCTCCACCGGAGCCTCCGCCGGTACGGCCTGGGCCGCCACGGACTCGGTCACCGGGGCCGCCGGGGCGGGGGGCGCGCCGCCGCCGACGTTCACCGAGATGATGACCTGGCCGACGTCGACCGTCGTGCCCTCGGGGAAGCACAGCTCGTGGACCGTGCCGTCGAACGGGATCGGCAGCTCGACGGCCGCCTTGGCCGTCTCGACCTCGCACACGACCTGTCCGTCGGTGACGGTGTCACCCGGCTGGACGTACCACTTGAGGATCTCGGCCTCGGTGAGGCCCTCGCCCACGTCGGGCATCTTGAATTCGCGGATCGTCACGGTGCTCTCCTCAGTACGCCAGCGAGCGGTCGACGGCGTCGAGCACGCGGTCGAGACCCGGCAGGTACTCCTCCTCCAGGCGCGCCGGCGGGTACGGCGCGTGGTAGCCGCCGACCCGCAGGACGGGGGCCTCCAGGTGGTAGAAGCAGCGCTCGGTGATCCGGGCGGCGATCTCCGCGCCGGAGCCGAAGAAGACCGGGGCCTCGTGGACGACGACCAGGCGGCGGGTCTTCTCGACCGAGGCCTGGAGGGTGTCGAAGTCGATCGGGGAGATCGAGCGCAGGTCCACGACCTCGACGGACTTGCCCTCCTCGGCGGCGGCCGAGGCCGCCTCCAGACAGGTCTTCACCATCGGGCCGTAGGCCACCAGGGTGAGGTCCGTGCCCTCGCGGGCGACCCGGGCCCTGTGCAGCTCGCCGGGGATGGCCTCGGTGTCGACCTCGCCCTTGTCCCAGTAGCGGCGCTTGGGCTCGAAGAAGATGACCGGGTCGTCGCTCTGGATCGCCTGCTGGAGCATCCAGTAGGCGTCGGAGGGGGTGGCGGGGGTGACGACCTTGAGGCCCGCGACGTGCGCGAAGAGCGACTCGGGGGACTCGGAGTGGTGCTCGACGGCGCCGATGCCGCCGCCGTACGGGATGCGGATGACGACCGGCACCTTCACCGTGCCGAGCGAGCGGGCCCGCATCTTCGCGAGCTGCGTGACGATCTGGTCGTACGCGGGGAAGACGAAGCCGTCGAACTGGATCTCCACGACCGGCCGGTAGCCGCGCAGCGCGAGGCCGATGGCGGTGCCGACGATGCCGGACTCGGCGAGCGGGGTGTCGACGACCCGGTCCTCGCCGAAGTCCTTCTGGAGGCCGTCGGTGATCCGGAAGACGCCGCCGAGCTTGCCGACGTCCAGGCCCATGACGATGACCTTGGGGTCGGTCTCCAGGGCCGTGCGCAGCGACTCGTTGAGCGCCTTCGCGAGGGGAAGCTTCTGAACAGCCATGGTTACTCGGCCTCTCCGTCCGCGAAGGACGCCTGGTAGGCGGCGAACTGCGCGCGCTCCTCGTCGACGAGCGCGTGCCCGTCCGCGTACACGTTGTCGAACATCGCCATGTGCTCCGGTACGGGCATGGCGCGGACGACCTCGCGGACCTGCTTGCCGAGGGCCTCGCTCTCCGTCTCCAGCTCCTCGAAGAAGGCCGCGTCGGCGTGGCCCTCGTTCTCCAGGTACGCCCTGAGGCGCAGGATCGGGTCCTTGGCCTCCCACTCCTCGCGCTCCGCGTCGCGGCGGTAGCGGGTCGGGTCGTCGGAGGTGGTGTGCGCGGCCATCCGGTAGGTGAACGCCTCGATCAGCGTCGGGCCCTCGCCGCGGCGGGCGCGCTCCAGGGCCGAGCGGGTGACCGCGAGGCAGGCCAGGACGTCGTTGCCGTCGACCCGGACGCCGGGGAAGCCGAAGCCGCGGGCGCGCTGGTAGAGCGGGACGCGGGTCTGCTTCTCGATGGGCTCGGAGATCGCCCACTGGTTGTTCTGGCAGAAGAACACGACCGGGGCGTTGTAGACCGCGGAGAAGACGAACGACTCGTTGACGTCGCCCTGGCTGGAGGCGCCGTCGCCGAAGTACGCGAGCACGGCGGAATCCGCGCCGTCCTTGGCGATGCCCATGGCGTAGCCGGTGGCGTGCAGGGTCTGCGAGCCGAGGACGATCGTGTACAGGTGGAAATTGTTGCTGTTGGGGTCCCAGCCGCCGTTGTTCACGCCGCGGAACATGCCCAGGAGGTTCGTCGGGTCGACGCCCCGGCACCAGGCGACGCCGTGCTCGCGGTAGGTCGGGAAGACGTAGTCGTCGTCCCGCAGCGCACGGCCCGAACCGATCTGGGCGGCCTCCTGCCCGAGGAGCGAGGCCCACAGGCCCAGCTCGCCCTGGCGCTGGAGGGAGGTGGCCTCGGAGTCGAAGCGACGGGTGAGGACCATGTCGCGGTAGAGCCCGCGCAGCTCCTCGGCGCTCAGGTCGATGTCGTAGTCGGGGTGCTGGACGCGCTCCCCTTCGGGCGTCAGGAGTTGGACGAGCTCGGGCTCCGTCGCTCCCGCCGCGGCGCGCGTGCTCGTCTTCTTGGTGGTGCTCGGGCTCGCGCTTGCGGTGCGCTTGGTGCCGCTGCTGCGTCGCGTCGTCTTGCGCGCGGCAGTGCTCTCCACGGTCACGTGCGTGCTCCTCCGTCGGTCCGGCCCCCCGGGTTCGCCGGTGGGGCCAGTGCGGCTCTCCGCCTTATCCGTACCCTTCGCACGGGGTGGGTGCGACGCGGCCGGGGTCGGGCGTGACAAGTGCCCCGGCGAGCGCCCTGTCATAGGCACGTTACCCACAGCGCGGCATTACCGCGAAACCCCTCTTGACCTGCGATTTTGCTTGGATTTCCAAGTAAATCGAGAAAAGCGGGGACAGCGGCTGGTCAGCGCGTCGGCAACGGCTTGGAGGGCCGCCGGAACAAGCGGCACGTTATCCCGCGCACCCCGGGCGCGGGAAGAGCCAATATGTGAGACTGACTGCGTGCGCGAAGAAGGAAAAATCCGGGTATTTCTGCTGGACGACCACGAAGTGGTCCGGCGCGGCGTCCACGAGTTGCTCTCCGTGGAGGACGACATCGAGGTGGTCGGCGAGGCCGGCACGGCGGCGGACGCGCTGGTCAGGATCCCCGCGACCCGCCCGGACGTCGCGGTGCTCGACGTCCGGCTCCCGGACGGCAGCGGGGTGGAGGTCTGCCGGGAGGTCCGCTCCCGGGACGAGGGCATCAAGTGCCTGATGCTGACCTCGTACGCGGACGACGAGGCCCTCTTCGACGCGATCATGGCCGGGGCCTCGGGGTACGTCCTCAAGGCCATCCGGGGGAACGAACTCCTGAACGCGGTGCGGGACGTGGCGGCCGGCAAGTCGCTGCTCGACCCGGTGGCGACCGCCCGGGTCCTGGAACGGCTGCGCGACGGCAACACTCCCAAGGGTGACGACAAGCTCGCCAACCTGACGGAGCAGGAGCGCAGGATCCTGGACCTGATCGGCGAGGGCCTGACCAACCGGACCATCGGCGAGCGGCTCCACCTCGCGGAGAAGACCATCAAGAACTACGTCTCCAGCCTGCTGTCGAAGCTGGGCATGGAGCGGCGCTCGCAGGCCGCGGCGTACGTGGCGCGGCTGCAGGCCGAGAAGCGCTGACCGGTCCGCTTCGGGACCTACGTCCCCCCGCGAGGGGGCGGGGGCCCCTTTTCGGGCACGCGGCGGTGACGGAGAGTGGAGGTCATGTCCACCGAGGAGATCCGCGCCATCGAGCTGCTGAACCGCGTGTCGTACGGCCGGGTGGCGACGAGCATGCGGGCGATGCCCTTCGTCGCCCCGGCCCGCCACATCGTGGTCGACGGCCGGGTGCTGCTCCGGATGCACGAGGGCCTCGGCTACCACGAGGCCTGCGACGGCAGCGTCGTGGCGTACGGGGCGGACAACTTCGCCTCGGGGGCCGAGCACATCTGGACCGTGCAGTTCAGCGGCACCGCGCGGGTCGTGGAGCCGACCCCGCGGGAGCGGGCGGCCTTCGGGCCGGAGCCGGAGCTGGTGGACGGCGAGCCCTTCGTGCCGGTCTACATGCGGATCGAACCGCAGTTCGTGACGGTGCACGCGCTCGACTACGCGAGCGGGGCCGCCGAACTCCGGCCGACGGCCCGTTCCGTAGGGCGACACCTTCACCACGTAGCGTGATCTAACATCTGGCGGGTGCCGCGCTCATCTGAAACCCTCCCCCTGCCGACCGGCGCACCGCCACCGCCGCCGCGCACTTGGCCGGGCGCCTTGCCGCCGCACGCCCGGCCGACCGCCCCGCCGCCCCGGTCCGCAGGAGCGCGGCCAGCCGGGGCGCGGGCCCCCGGTGGGCCGCCCGCGCGGTCCGGGGCCGTCCAGCCCGCTCGTACCGGTGGCGCACCGTCCGCCCGGGCCCTCGGTGCCCCGCCCGTCGACGTGCTGCTGCGGCGGCACCGTCACGCCGGGGAGCCGCTGGCCTGCGTGCCGGTCACCGAGGGGCTGCTCAACCGCGGCTTCCGGCTCACCACCACCCGCGGCACCTACTTCCTCAAGCAGCACCTGGACGCCGCCACCGCCGACCGGGCCACCGTCGCCCGCCAGCACCGCGCCACCCAGCGCCTGCACGCCCTCGGCCTGCCCGTCGCCCCGCCGCTCGCCGACGCCCGGGGCCGTACGGTCGCCGTCGTCGGCGGCCACTGCTACGCCCTGCACCCCTGGGTCGAGGGCCGCCACCGGGACGGCGGCCAGCTCTCCACCGGCGGCTGCCGCCGCCTCGGGACCCTCCTCGGGCAGGTCCACACGGCGCTCGACCGGGTCATGGGCGCCCCCGGACCCGACGGGGCGCCCGGCGGGACGGACGCGGACGCGTGCGCGAGCGCGGACCCCCAGGACACCTTCCGGGCCATCGACGAGCTGATCCGCCTCGTCCGCGCGCACCGTCCCCGCGACAGCTTCGACGCGCTCGCCGAGCACCGGCTCAGGGAGCGCCGGACGCTGCTCGCCCAGCACGCCCAGCACCGGCCACCGGCCGCCTCGGGCGCCGGCTGGGTGCACGGCGACTTCCATCCGCTGAACCTGCTCTACCGGGGCGCGGAGCCCGCCGCGATCGTCGACTGGGACCGGCTCGGGCTCCGTCCGAGGGCCGAGGAGGCGGTCAGGGCGGCCGCGATCTTCTTCGTACGGCCGGGGGGCGAGCTGGCCCTGGGGAAGGTGCGGGCCTACGCGCGCGCGTACCGGCGGGCGACGGGCGCCGACGGCGCCGAGCTGGCGGCGGCGGCGCGCAGGGTCTGGTGGGAGCGGCTCAACGACTTCTGGACCCTTCGCTGGCGCTACCAGCTCCACGACCGGAGGGCCGACGCGCAGTTCCCCGCGGTGTCGGCCCTGGCGGTCTGGTGGACCCGCGAGTACGAGGCGGTACGGGAGGCCTTCGCGGGGTGAGCACCGGGCCCGGCCGATAAGGGCCGACCCCGATGGGGCCGGTCCTGGTGGGGCCGGTCCTGGTGGGGCCGGTCCTGGTGGGGGCCGGGTCCCGATGGAAGGCCGGCCCCGGCGGGAGCCGGCCCGTCAGCCCGCCTCGCCGGTGGCCGTCGGTTCGGTGCCCGGGTCACCGGTGTCGCCGCCGCCGTCGCCGCCCCCGGTGGGGTCGCCGGTCGGCTCGGTGGCCGGCGGGGTCGTGGGGCCGGTCGTCGGGTTGACCGTCCTCGTGGGCGTGCCCGTGGGCTCGACCGGCGGCGTGGTGGTCGGCTCGGTCGGCGTCTCGGTGGTCGGCGTGCCCGTGGGCCAGTCCGGCTGCCGCGTCGGCTGCTCGGTCCACGGCTCCCGCGTCGAGCCGCCGGTGGACGTGCCCGGGTCCTGCGTCTGGTCCTGGGTGGGCTCCGGCGAGGACGTGGGCTCCTCCGAGGGAGTCACCGACGGCGAGGTGGAGACGGTCGGCGTCTTGTTCTCCGTACCGCCGCCACCGCCGTTCCCGCCCGCCTTGCTGAGGGCGAACGCGACCCCGGCGACCACGGCGACCACCGCGAGCGCGGCGAACAGCCACATCTTGCCCCGGCCGCCGCTGCCGCCGCCCCGCGGCCCGTACGAGCCGCCCTGGCCGTAGCCCCCGCCGCCCGTGCCGCCGTCGTAGCCGCCGTCGTCGGGGTTCATCGGCGGGAGGATCGGGCCCTGCGCGGTCTCCCCGTGCGTCGGGTGGCCCATCGCGGCCGTCGCGGCGACGCCGCCGGCCGGGGTCCGGCCGCCTTCGTGCGCCTCGATCGGTCCGGTGTTCCACGTGCCGGTGTAGCCGCCCTGCTGCTGGAGCATCTGGAGGGCGTACTGGATGAGCCCGCGCATCTCCTCGGCGCTCTGGAACCGGTCGTCCGGGTCCTTCGCGAGCGAGCGCATCACCAGGCCGTCCAGCTCCGGCGGCACGGACCCCGTCACGTCGGACGGCGGGACCGGCGCGTCCTGGACGTGCTGGTAGACGACGGACAGCGGGGTCTCGCCGGTGAAGGGGGGCCGCAGCGAGAGGAGCTCGTAGAGGAGGCAGCCCGTCGCGTACAGGTCGGAGCGGTGGTCGACGGCCTTGCCGAGCGCCTGCTCGGGCGAGAGGTACTGCGGCGTGCCCATGACCATGCCGGTCTGGGTCATCGTCGACTGCGCGCCGTGCAGGGCGCGGGCGATGCCGAAGTCCATGACCTTGACCGCGCCGCCGTGGGTGATGATCACGTTGGCCGGCTTGATGTCGCGGTGCACGATGCCGTGCTGGTGCGAGTAGGCCAGCGCCTCCAGGACCCCGGAGACGATGATCAGGGCCTGCTCGGGACCGGGCGCCTCGGCGCTCAGCAGCAGGTCGCGGATGGTGCGGCCCTCGACCAGCTCCATCACGATGTACGGCACGGGCCGGCCGCCCACCAGGTCCTCGCCGGAGTCGTACACGGCGACGATCGCGTGGTGGTTGAGGCCGGCGACGGACTGCGCCTCGCGGGTGAAGCGGGCCTTGGAGACCGGGTCCTCGGCGAGGTCGGCGCGCAGCAGCTTGACGGCCACGGTGCGGCCGAGCCGTACGTCCTCCGCCGCGAACACCTCGGCCATGCCGCCGCGTCCCAGACGGTGCGTCAGGCGGTAGCGACCGTCGCCGACGACTCCGCCGACGCCCCAGGATTCGGCGGACGCGTCCGGCACACCGCCGCCTGTTCCGGATTCGGGTGCCATCAGTCCTCGCCGTCGTCTGTCGTGCCGTGTCCAGTCGTCACGCTACAGGCTCCGTGCGACATCACGGTCCGAGATGGACCGGCCATCCAATCCCGTTCACGTACACCTGTGCAAATTCGACGCATTCCCGCACCGGTTCGGAAACGCTTCCTGTGCGGAGGGTCACGTAACGGGCACCCGGCTTGACGTGTCACCGCCCTGGGGCAGACTTGGCCGGGAAATCCATATCGACGCCGCCACGCGCGCGTGTAGGGGGAGCACAGATGAGCCAGGACGGCGGACAGGGCCGCTACGCGGGCGGTTCGGTCGCGGGCGGCCGGTACCAGCTGCGCGACCTTCTCGGCGAGGGCGGCATGGCGTCGGTGTACCTGGCGTACGACACCGCCCTCGACCGGCAGGTCGCCATCAAGACGCTGCACACGGAGCTCGGCCGGGAGCAGTCCTTCCGCGAGCGGTTCCGGCGCGAGGCGCAGGCCGTCGCGAAGCTGTCCCACACCAACATCGTCTCGGTCTTCGACACCGGCGAGGACACCCTCGACGGCGCCGTCATGCCCTACATCGTCATGGAGTACGTGGAGGGGCAGCCGCTCGGCTCGGTCCTCGCGGCGGACGTGCGGCAGTACGGCGCGATGCCGGCCGACAAGGCGCTGAAGGTCACGGCCGACGTGCTCGCCGCGCTCGAGGTCAGCCACGAGATGGGCCTGGTCCACCGCGACATCAAGCCGGGCAACGTGATGACGACCAGGCGCGGCGTGGTCAAGGTCATGGACTTCGGCATCGCGCGGGCCATGCAGTCGGGGGTCACCTCGATGACGCAGACCGGCATGGTCGTCGGCACCCCGCAGTACCTCTCCCCCGAGCAGGCCCTCGGCCGCGCGGTGGACGCCCGATCCGACCTCTACTCGGTCGGCATCATGCTCTTCCAGCTCCTCACGGGCCGGCTCCCCTTCGACGCCGACTCCCCGCTCGCCATCGCGTACGCGCACGTGCAGGAGGAGGCGGTCGCCCCGTCCTCCGTCAACCGCTCGGTGACGCCGGCGATGGACGCGCTCGTCGCCCGCGCGCTGCGGAAGAACCCGAACGAGCGGTTCCCGAGCGCGGCGGCCATGCGCGACGAGTGCCTGCGGGTCCTGTCGGCCGGGCAGACCGGCGCCCCCGTGATCGTCGCGGGCGGGCCGGTCAGCAGCGGCGCGGGCGTCGGCTCGGCTGTCTTCCCGCCGATCGGCCAGACCCCGCCGCCCGGCCCGCACTCCGGCGCGCACTCCGGGCCGCACGGCGTGCAGCAGCCGTACCTGGCGCCGACGCCGCAGCCGGGCCCCTACGGCCCCGCGACCCCCGCGCCGTCGTACGGCTACCCGCAGCAGGCCCCGACGCCCGCCCCGTACGCCCAGGCCCCGACGCCCGCGCCGTACGCCCAGGTGCACGCGCCCGCTCCGGCGGGCGGCGGCTCCCGGCGGAACACGCCGGTGCTGGTGGGCGCGGTCGCGGTCGCGGTGCTCGCGATCGGCGGCCTGATCGTGGGGCTCAGCCTCGACAAGGACAAGAACGAGGACCCGCGGGCGGGGACCACCGGCGGCACGGGCACCCAGCAGAGCCAGTCGGCGGCGCCGGGCCACAAGGGGCCCGACCTGACCAAGACCATCGACGCGAAGAAGTGCACCCAGCCGAACGAGTCGAGCGACGACCCCGAGAAGTTCGAGGTGCCCAACTTCAAGTACCGGAACATCCAGTCGGTGAAGGACTGCGTCCAGGCCGCCGGATGGAAGATCAAGGTCCAGACCCCGGTGGACGAGGCGACGTACGGCGAGGGCACGGTCCTGGAGCAGTACCCGCCGGTCGGCACGGACATCACCGCCAAGGACGCGGAGTTCACGCTCCAGGTCTCGACGGGCAACCCGCCGCAGTAGTCCCGGCGGCCTCCGCCACCCCCTCCCGGATGCGCACCGGGTGCCGGAATCGTCCCGACATGTGACGCTGAGTCGAACACCTCGGCGGCTCGGTACGGGAGGGGGTCACCCGGTGACTCCAGTACTCGACGGGGCATGGGCGAGAGCCCTGCGCCCCGCGCTCACCTGCGCTTTCGTCTGCGCCTGCGCCCTGTACGCCGCGCCCCCCGCGCGTCCGGCGGAGCCTCCCGGCACCGCGGCGAGCGCTGCGGCGGTGGCCATGGAGGGAGCTGGGGAGGGCGTCGGGAAGGGTGCCGCGGCGGTCGCCGTGATCCCCGTGCCCGCGCCCCCCGATGCCACCCCGGCGGCGCCCCCGGCGCCCGCCGTCTCCTCCGCGCCCCCTCCGGAGGCGCCTTCCGCGACCGCCACGGCGTCCGCCCCCGTCTCCGCTCCCCCCTCGGCCCCCAGCCCCGGCCCCGGCTCCGCTCCGGCCTCCGCCCCCGCTCCCGTCCCCGCCCCGCCGGGGCGCGCCGGAAGCACCGTCCCGGCGGCCCCCGCGCCCGCCGCGGCCACGGTTCCGGGCGCCCCCGCTCCGGAGCCCTCGGCCTCCCTCGCGGGCCGGCCCGCCGCCGAGGGCAGGCTCCGGCCCGGCCGCACCGAGACGGCCGCGCCGTCACCTTCGTGGCCCCCGGCACGCTCCTTCCGTACCGAAACCGCTACGGAATCGGAGTCGCGGGAGGGCGAGGAGGAGGGCGACGGAGCGGTACGCGAGGAGGAGCCCGCGCCGCCCGAGGCCGCGCCCGCCAGCCTGCCCGCCGTCGCGCCGCAAGCGGGCACCGAGGCCGCCTCCGACCTCGTCGACCAGCGGGTTCCCGTGCTCACCCTGGGGTTGGGGCTGGCCCTGATGGGGCTCGGAATCGGCTTCCTGGGACTCCGGATGCGCCGGCGCTGAGCCGGTGCGGAGGGCCGGATCCCCCTTGAGGAGGACCTCCCGCTTCCGCCTCAGGACGGTTGTCCCGCACGGCATACCCGGTATACATACTGAGTATGTCGATCCGCCACGGGCTCCTCGCCCTCCTCGAACGCGGTCCGCGTTACGGCTCTCAGCTCCGTACGGAGTTCGAGTCCCGCACCGGCTCCACCTGGCCGCTCAACGTCGGCCAGGTCTACACGACCCTCAACCGCCTGGAGCGCGACGGCATGGTCGCGCAGGGCGGCGAGGACGAGGCCGGGCACACCCTCTACGCGATCACCGACAGCGGCCGGGCCGAGCTGAGGACCTGGTTCGAGAAGCCGGTGGACCGCACCAGCCCCGCCCGTGACGAGCTGGCCATCAAGCTCGCCATGGCGGTGGGGGCGCCGAGCGTCGACATCCGCGACGTCATCCAGTCCCAGCGCCGGCACACCGTGAAGGCGATGCAGGACTACACCCGGCTCAAGGCCCAGGCGCTCCTGGCCGTCGAGAGCGGCGGGGCGCGGGAGCGGGACGACGTGGCCTGGCTGCTCGTCCTGGAGCAGCTGATCTTCCAGACGGAGGCCGAGGCGCGCTGGCTGGACCACTGCGAGTCCCGGCTGATCCGCCTCTCGGCGACCGCGCGCTCAGCACCGGCCGCGTCGGACGCACCGGGCGCACCCGCCGCACTCGCCGCCGGAGCCTCAGGTCCCGTCTCCGCGCCCGTCGCACAGACGGGTGCGGACGGCGCCCGCTCCTGACACCGGAGCACAGAGGCGGAGGCCGCCCGTTCGTGACCGCCTCCGTCCTTCCGTACCTCCGACCGCACCACCTTCCACCGCACGCTCCGTGCCGGGCCGACCGCCCGGTACGCCCAAGGGGGGAACCCTTCCATGTCCGCACAGCAGCCCGTGCTGCAACTGAAGAACCTGACCCGGGTCCACGGCTCGGGCGCCACCGAGGTGCACGCCCTGCGCGGCATCGACCTCGCCGTGTACCCCGGTGAACTCGTCGCCGTCATGGGTCCGTCCGGCTCCGGCAAGTCCACCCTGCTCACCATCGCGGGCGGCCTGGACTCCCCCACCTCGGGCGGGGTGATCGTCGAGGACACCGACATCACCACCGTCGGCATCAAGGAACTGGCGGCCCTCCGCCGCCGCAGCATCGGTTACGTCTTCCAGGACTACAACCTCATCCCGGCCCTCACCGCCGCCGAGAACGTGGCCCTGCCCCGCGAACTGGACGGGATATCCGCCCGCAAGGCGCGCGTCGAGGCCCTCGCCGCCCTGGAGGAGATGTCGCTCGGCCACCTCGCCGACCGCTTCCCCGACGAGATGTCCGGCGGCCAGCAGCAGCGCGTGGCCATCGCCCGCGCCCTGGTCGGCGACCGCCGTCTGGTCCTCGCCGACGAGCCGACCGGCGCCCTCGACTCCGAGACCGGCGAGTCCGTCCTCGCCCTGCTCCGCTCCCGCTGCGACGCGGGCGCCGCCGGCGTCCTCGTCACCCACGAGCCGCGGTTCGCCGCCTGGGCCGACCGCGTCGTGTTCCTGCGGGACGGCGCCATCGTCGACCAGACCGTGCGCAGCGAGGCCGACTCCCTCCTCTCGGGCCAGGTGGCGGAGGCGTGAAGACCTGGTTCCACTCCTGGCGGGCCGCGATCCGCATAGCCCGTCGTGACGCCTGGCGCGCCAAGGGCCGCAGCGCGCTCGTCCTCGCGATGATCGCCCTGCCCATCCTGGGCGTCAGCGCCTTCGACCTGACCTTCCGCAGCTCGGAGCTGTCGCCCGCCGAGAAGGTGGACCGGACGATCGGCGCGGCCGACGCCCGCTTCCGGGACGCCGATATGGCCGGCGTGCCGATCCTCCAAGACCCGGAGGGCGAGATGGGCATCCCGGCCAGGATCCGGGAAGACGAGCAGTGGCCGTCGGGCGCCACCGACGTCACCAAGGCCATCCCCGCGGGCTCCACCGTCCTCACGGACCGCGTCGGGTCGGCCAAGCTGACCACGGCCCACGGCCTGCTCATGACCGAGGTGCGCGAGCTGAAGGCGTCCGACCCGGTCACCCGCGGCATCATGCCGCTCCTGGAGGGGCGTTACCCGGAGAAGAACGACGAGGTCATGGCGACCTCGCACTTCCTGGAGACCAGCGGTCTGTCGGTCGGCTCGACCCTTTCCGCTCGCAACTTCGAGCGTCCGTATCGGATCGTCGGCTCCTACGAACTTCCCGACACGCTCAAGACCGATCAGGTCAACGCGCTCCCCGGCGCCTTCCTCGCCCCGTACGCGAAGGCCGTCGAGAAGGCCGGTCTGTCGGCCCCCGGCTCCTCCGTCTCGTACCTGGTGCGGAAGTCCGGTGGTTTCACGTGGAACACGGTTCAGGAGATCAACACCAAGGGCGTCCTCGTCGCCTCGCGCGCCGTGCTGCTCGCTCCGCCCGCCGACGCCGACGTTCCGCTCTACCAGCAGGGGAACTGGGGGGACTACGAGGCCGGGCCCGCGGGCCGGGCCGCCGAGCTCGCCGCGGTCGCGACCGTCGTGGGCCTGGCGATGCTGGAGATCTGCCTCCTCGCCGGTCCCGCCTTCGCGGTCGGCGCCCGCCGCTCCCGCCGTCAGCTCGGCCTGGTCGGCGCCAACGGCGGTGCCCGCAGCCACATCCGGGCGATCGTGCTGAGCGGCGGTCTGGTCATCGGTGTCGCGGCCGCCGTCATCGGCACCGTGCTCGCCGTGGCCCTGACCCTGGCGCTCCAGCCGCTCCTCGAACAGGCGATGGGCCAGCGGTTCGGCGCCTTCGACGTCCGGCCGCTCGAAATCCTCGCCATCGCGCTGCTCGCGGTCCTGACCGGTCTGCTCGCCGCGATCGTCCCGGCCGTCACCGCCTCCCGACAGAGCGTCCTCTCCTCGCTCACCGGCCGGCGCGGTGTCCGCCGCAGCAGCCGCGTGCTGCCCGTCATCGGCCTCGTGGCCGTCCTCCTCGGCGGGGCCGTCGCCCTCCTGGGCTCCCTGGTCACCGAGCAGGTCGCCCTGGTGGCGGCCGGTTCCGCCCTCGCCGAGCTGGGTGTCGTCGCGATGACCCCGGCCCTGGTGGGCCTGTTCGGACGCAGCGGACGCTGGCTGCCGCTCTCCCCGCGCCTCGCGCTGCGGGACGCCGTCCGCAACCGGGGCCGTACGGCTCCGGCCGTCGCCGCCGTGCTCGCCGCCGTCGCGGGAACGGTCGCCGTCTCCACGTACATGGCCAGCAGGGAGGCCGAGAACAGGGCCGCGTACCAGCCCACGCTGCCGTACGGCGTCGTCGCCGCCTTCGTCCGCGAAGAGGGCGGCCGGGACGTCCCGGCGGTCCGCGAGGCCGTCCAGCGGTACCTGCCCGTCGACCTGCGCGCCGACGTCGACCGCGTCTCGGTCGGCAAGCCCGGCTGTGCCCCGTGGAGCAACGACGCGGGCTGCGGACGCTTCGAGGTCGTCGTGCCCCCGGCGAACGAGTGCCCGATGTACGTGTCGGTCCCGGGCGGCGGCGACCCCTCGGAGAAGTTCACGCCCGACCAACGGCGGAAGATGCTCACCGAGGACTGGCGCTGCAAGGAGTCCTTCCACAGCGGGATCTACGTCGACGGCGGTCTGCTCATCGGTGACGCCACGCTCCTCAAGGTGCTCGGTGTCGACGACGCCGGGGCCGAGAAGGCCCTCGCCGACGGCAGGATCGTCACCTTCGACCGGGCCCAGATCGACAAGAACGGCACCATCGGGCTCAAGCAGATCACCGACACCACCGCCGCCGACAAGGCCATGGAGGAAGGCCGTCCCGCGCCCGGCAAGGTCAGCTCCGTGCCCGCCTACCTGGTGCCCGGCGACAAGAACTCCTACGGGATCCAGGCCCTGATGACCCCGGCCGCGGCCAAGGCCGCCGGTCTCTCCACCGTCCCGCTGGGCGTATACGCCGACACCGACCGGCTCCCGGACGACGAGCAGCGGCAGAAACTCGACGGCGAGATCGCCAAGCTCGGCAGCGACGTCGAACTGCACCTGGAGCAGGGTTTCGTCAACGAGTACGGGATCGTCCTGCTCTCGCTGGCCATCTTCGCCGGCCTGGTCACCATCGGCGCCGCAGGCATCGCCACCGGGCTCGCCCAGGCGGACGCCGAGGCCGATCTGAAGACGCTCGCCGCCGTGGGCGCCCCGCCCCGGGTCCGCCGCACGCTCAGCGGCTTCCAGTGCGGTGTCGTGGCCGCGATGGGCGTGGTCCTCGGCTCGGCGGCCGGTCTGCTGCCCGCCGTGGGGCTCCGGCTCACCGAGGAGCGCGACCAGCTCCGGTACCACGAGATGAGCGTCGCCGAGGGCTGGAGCGCCGACACGGCGCCGCCGGACCTGCCGATCGTCGTCCCCTGGGAGACGCTGGGCCTCCTGCTCGTCGCCGTCCCGCTGGGCGCCGCCCTGCTCGCCGCCCTCGTGACCCGCTCGCGCGGCGCGCTGGCCCGGCGCGCGGCGACCTGACGTTCTCCGTCGCCCATCTGTGCCCCTGTACGAGGGTGGATCACCCTCGTACAGGGGCACACCCCGTGGTGAGGCACGTGTACGAGAGAATGGCGGCATGGAGATGCCGAGGAATGACAGGTCGCAGGAGAGCCCCCAGGTCCTCATCGTGGGACAGGACGGGATGGCGCTCGGCGGCACTCAGGGCGACGACGAATCCCGCGAGGTCCCGGTGACGGAAATGGTCGAGCAGCCTGCGAAGGTCATGCGGATCGGCAGCATGATCAAGCAGCTCCTGGAAGAAGTACGCGCGGCACCTCTCGACGAGGCCAGCCGGGTCAGGCTCAAGGACATCCACGCCAGCTCCGTGAAGGAGCTGGAGGACGGGCTCGCGCCCGAGCTGGTCGAGGAACTCGAGCGTCTCTCCCTGCCGTTCACGGACGAGGCGATCCCCTCCGAGGCGGAGCTGCGCATCGCGCAGGCGCAGCTGGTGGGCTGGCTGGAGGGCCTCTTCCACGGCATCCAGACGGCGCTGTTCGCCCAGCAGATGGCGGCCCGCGCCCAACTGGAGCAGATGCGCCGGGCGCTGCCGCCGGGCTCCGGTCACGACGATGACGACGACCACGGCCCGGGCCACGCGGTCCGCTCGGGGCCGTACCTGTAGGACGCCGTACGCGTCGCGAAGGGGCCCGGCACGGAAACGGTGTGCCGGGCCCCTTCCGCGTCGTACGGAGGGGGTGCGGGCCCCGGGGTGCGCCTCCCTCATCGGGCCCCGGGGTGCGCCGGGCCCCTCCGCGCTGTGGACCGGGTCAGGCGCCGGGCGCGAGGAGCAGGACCTTGCCGACGTGGTCGCCGGCCTCCAGCGCCCGGTGCGCGTCGGCGGCCTCCGGCAGCGGCACCGTGCGGTCGACGACCGGCCGGACCGTGCCCGCCTCGACCAGCGGCCAGACGTGCTCCCGGACGGCGGCGACGATCGCCGCCTTCTCCCCCGCCGGGCGGGACCGCAGCGTGGTCGCCATGACGGCGCCGCGCTTCGCGAGCAGCGCCCCGAGGTTCAACTCGCCCTTCACCCCGCCCTGGAGACCGATGATCACCAGACGCCCGTTCACGGCGAGCGCCTTCACGTTCCGTTCCAGGTACTTGGCGCCGACGATGTCCAGGATGACGTCCGCACCGGCCCCGTCCGTCGCCCCGGCCAGCTCCTCGACGAAGTCCTGCTCGCGGTAGTCGATGAGGACGTCCGCGCCCAACTCGGCGCAGCGCGCCAGCTTCGCGGGGCTTCCGGCGGTGACCACGACCCGGGCGCCGATCGCCTTCGCCAGCTGGATCGCCATCGTCCCGATCCCGCTCGCGCCGCCGTGCACGAGGAGCGTCTCGCCCGGCCGGAGCTGGGCGATCATGAAGATGTTGGACCAGACGGTGCACGCGACCTCGGGGAGCGCGGCGGCCGTGGCCACGTCGAGGCCCTTCGGCACCGGAAGGAGCTGCCCGGCCGGGACCACGACCTTCTCGGCGTAACCGCCGCCGGCGAGCAGGGCGCACACCTCGTCGCCGACGGCCCAGCCGGACACCCCCGGGCCGAGCGCGGCGATCCGGCCCGCACACTCCAGGCCGGGGTACGGGGAGCTGCCCGGCGGCGGGTCGTAGAAGCCCTGGCGCTGGAGCAGGTCGGCGCGGTTGACCGCGCTCGCCGCCACCTCGACGAGCACCTCGCCCTCGCCGGGTACGGGATCGGGCACCTCGGACCAGACCAGGGCCTCGGGTCCGCCGGGTTCCGGAATCGTGATCGCATACATGGCGGCGAGGCTACTCCCGCGACCCCCGCGGGGCGGGCCCGCGGGCCCGGCGGTCCCGTTCCCCCGCCGGGACGGGGCCCGGCGGGCTCACTCCTCCGGAGGGGTGGTGAGCCGGGTCACCGGCGCCGCGCGCACGATGGTGATCACCCGGTCGGTCAGTTGGAGCGGGCTGGCCGCGGGGTCGTCGTAACTGAGCAGGCGGTGGCCCCGGAGCACGCTCACCACCAGGTCCCCGGTCTCCCGCACGCTCTTGCCCGCCTCGCTCTTGGTCACGGGGCGCTCGACCAGGTCGAGCCCGGAACCCTGCTGGATGAGGTCCTCCATCACCGTGCCGGCGCTGGGGCTCAGCACCGAGAGGCCGAGCAGACGCCCGGCGGCACTGGCACTGGTGATGACCGCGTCCGCGCCGGACTGGCGCAGCAGCGGCGCGTTCTCCTCCTCGCGGACGGCGGCGACAATCTTCGCGCCCCGGTTGAGCTGGCGCGCGGTCAGGGTGACCAGGACGGCCGTGTCGTCGCGCTGGGTGGCGATGACGATCTGCCGGGCCCGCTGCACCTCGGCGCGGAGCAGCACGGCGCTGCGGGTGGCGTCGCCGATGACGCCGACGAAGCCGTCCGCGTTCGCCGTCTCGATCACCTTGCTGGAGGGATCGACGATGACGATCTGCTCCTTGCTGAGACCGGTCGCGCAGAGGGTCTGGATCGCCGACCGCCCCTTCGTGCCGAACCCGACGATGACGGTGTGGTCGCGCAAGGTGGACCTCCAGCGGTTCAGCCGGAACTCCTCCCGGGTCCGCTCGGTGAGGACCTCCAGGGTGGTGCCGACCAGAATGATCAGAAACAGCACGCGCAGGGGCGTGACCAGCAGGATGTTGACGAGCCGCGCCGAGTCGCTGTACGGGACGATGTCGCCGTATCCGGTGGTGGAGAGCGTCACGGTCGCGTAGTAGGCGCAGTCGAGGAAGTCGAGCGCCTCGTCGGCGTTGTCGTGGTAGCCGTCGCGGTCGAAGTAGACGAGGAAGATCGTCACGACGAGGACGCCGAGCGCCATGAGCAGCCGCTTGCCGACCTGGCGCAGCGGCCGCTCCACCTCCCGGCGGGGCAGGGTGACCCGCGGACCGGAGATCTTCTCGTCCGCGTGGCGGGCCATCACGTCACGACTGGGAAGTTTCACGTGAAACACGCTCCTTGGGCCGGCGCGGCCCCCGCCGTCGGCGGCCAGGGAAGATCGAGGACGTCCAGTTCCTGTCCGGGCCGTGCCCCGCCGGGCGGGACGACGGCCAGGCCGTCCGCGGCGGCGATGCCGCGGAGCATGGCCGGACCGTGGTAGCGCAGCGGAACGGCCGACCCGCTGCGGCGGACGACCGGGACGAGTCGTGTGTCATGGGGGTGCCCGTGCACCTCGTCCCGAACGGGCACACGGTACGGCACGGGGGCCCGGGCCCCGGATCCGGCCCCGTCCTCGGTGCGGGGTCCGTCTTCCGTGCGGGGTCCGTCCTCCGCGTAGGGTCCGCCCTCCGCGCGGGGCCCGTCCCCGCTCAGGGCGGCGAGCAGCGGTGCGGCGAGGGTGAGGAGACCGGAGACGGCCGCGAGCGGGTTGCCGGGGAGGCCGACGAGGTGGCGCACGCGGTGGGGGCGGGCGGGGTCGGCGCCGAGGCGGGCGAGGAGCATGGGGTGCCCCGGCCGTACCTTCACCCCGTCGACCAGGAGCGTGGCACCGGCCTTGTGGAGCACGCGGTGGACGTGGTCCACGGGCCCGGCGGCGGTGCCCCCGGTGGTGAGGACCAGGTCGGCGGCGGAGCCGGTGACGGCCGCGTGGAGCGCCTCGGCGTCGTCGCCGATCCGGCGGGTGGCGAGGACGTCCGCGCCGAGCGCCGCCAGCCAGGGGCCGAGCATCGGGCCGAGGGCGTCCCGGATGAGTCCGTCGTGGGGGAGACCGGCGGTGAGGAGCTCGTCGCCGAGGACCAGGACCTCCACGCGGGGGCGGGGCAGCACGAGGAGTTCGTCGTATCCGGCGGCCGCGGCGAGGCCGAGGACGGCGGGGGTCACGGTGGTGCCGGCGGGCAGCAGCTCGTCGCCGGAGCGGTACTCCTGGCCCCGGGGACGGATGTCCTGCCCGGTGACGACTTGGCGCAGGGCGTGCAGCAGAACCCGGCGTCCGCCGTCCGGGTGCTCGGTGCGGGAGTGTTCGGTACGGAGGACGGCGGTGGTCCCGGGCGGGACGGGGGCGCCGGTGGCGATCCGTACCGCCTCCCCGTGGGCGAGGGCGGCGGCCGGAGCGTGGCCGGCGAGGACGGTGGGCTCCTCGCGGACGTGCCAGGGGCCGGGGCCCGCGACCGCCCAGCCGTCCATGGCGGAGGTGTCGAAGGACGGCAGGTCGGCGAGGGCCGGGAGCGGCCCCGTCAGGACCTGGCCGAGCGCCCGCCCCAGCGGAAGGCCCCTCGGCTCCCGGCCGGCCCGGGCCGCGACCCCCGCGCGGTGTGCGACGGCCCGCGCCTCGGGCCAGGCGGTGGCCCGGTGCGGGTGTCCGGCCTCGGCACCGCCGGTGGGCTCAGGGGCACCACCGACAGGGTCGGAAGGCGTGTCGGCGGAGCCGGGGGCCACGGGAGCGGGCTCCATCAGGCTCATCCGGCCCCGTCCTGCTCGGCCTCCCAGCGCAGGGCGAGCGCCGCGGCCTTGCGAGCCGCCTCCGCGACCGCCTCGGGGCCCCCCTCGCCCGCGCGCGCCGCCGCGTACCCCACCAGGAAGGTGGTCAGGGGCGCGGCGGGGCGGGCCACGTTGTGGGCGGCGTCACGGGCCAGGTCGAGCAGGACGCCGGTGTCGACGTCCAACTCGATGCCCAGTTCGTCCTTGACTGCGGTGATCCATTCGTCCAACACGCTCCCATGCTCCCTGATGCGGGCGCGGGCCGTGGCGATGTCCTCCCAGGTGTCGCAGTCGAAGGAGGCGAGGGGACCCGCGGGAAGCCGGACGAGCCGGAGCCCGTGCGTGAGGTGACGCAGGGGCAGATGGGCGAGACCGCCGTGCTCGTCCGCGAGCCGGGCCAGCTCGCGGCGCAGCGGGCCGGACCGGTACGCGGCGACGAGCGGCTGGTCGCGTCCCCCGGCGTCGGTGAGGAGCGCGGCCTCCGTCCCGGGGTCCTCGTCCAGCGCGCCGAGGAGGCTCCGTACGGTGGCGCCGTCCAGGAAGGGCAGGTCGGCGGAGAGGACGAGCAGGACGGCGGCCTCCGTCTCCCGCGCGCCTGCGTCGAGAGCGGCCACCGGACCGCCGCCGGGCGGGTCCTCCCTGGTCCAGCGGACGGGCCGGCCGGCCGACCGGGAGGACCCGACGACCACGGTCCGGCCGGCGTCGGAGCAGGCCGCGAGCACCCGGTCGAGGAGGGTCCGGCCCCCGATCCGTACCCCGGGCTTGTCCGTGCCGCCGAGGCGCCGGGCGGCGCCCCCGGCGAGCACGACGGCGTCGTATGCGGTGGTCACCCCAGCAGTATGGGCCGCCGGGGGCCACGGGCGCCCGGCCCGTCCCACGGGGAGGGACGGGCCGGGCGACGGCAAGAGACGGGCCGGGCGACGGCGGGTGCCGCAGACCGTACGGCGACGGGTGGCGCAGGACCTTGCGGTGGCGGGTGGCGCAGGACCTTGCGGCGACGGGTGGCGCAGGACCTTGCGGCGACGGGTCTCGTCGGACCTTGCGGCGACGGGTCTCGTCGGACCGGACGTCAGCAGGGGCCGTCAGACCGTGCGCAGCAGCACCGCCGGCTGTTCGACGCAGTCCGCCACGTACCGCAGGAAGCCGCCCGCCGTGCCGCCGTCGCAGACCCGGTGGTCGAAGGTGAGCGAGAGCTGCACCACCTGACGGATGGCCAGTTCGCCCTGGTGCACCCAGGGTTTGGGGATGATCCGGCCGACGCCGAGCATGGCTGCCTCGGGGTGGTTGATGATCGGCGTGGAGCCGTCGACCCCGAACACCCCGTAGTTGTTGAGGGTGAACGTGCCGCCCGTCAGGTCGGCCGGGGTGAGCGCGGACTGCCGGGCGGCCTCGGTCAGGCGCCCGAACTCCTCCGTCAGCGACTCGGCCGTCCGCCTCCCCGCGTCCTTGACCACGGGGACGACCAGGCCGCGCGGGGTCTGGGCGGCGAACCCGAGGTGCACGTCCGGCAGCCGGACGATCTCCCGTGCGGCGGTGTCGACCGTGGAGTTGAGCTCGGGGAACCGGGCCAGGGCGTGGACGCAGATCCGGGCGAGGAGCGCGAGGAGCGAGATCTTCGGCCCGCCCGCCGCGTTCATCGCCGCCCGGGCGGTCATCAGCCCGGTCGCGTCGGCGTCGACCCAGCAGGTCGCGTCCGGGATCTCCGTACGGCTGCGGGACAGCTTGTCCGCGACCGCTCCGCGGACCCCGCGCAGCGGAACCCGCTCGCCCACCGGCGCGACGGAGGGGGCGGAGGGAACGGACGCCGGCGCGGGCGCCCGGTGGTCCCGGGCCGTCGTGAGGGCCAGTTCCACGTCGGCCCGCAGGATCAGCCCCTCGGGCCCGGACCCGCGCACCTGCCGCAGATCGAGCCCCCCGTCCCTGGCCAGCTTCCGCACGAGCGGCGAGATGACGGGCACGGGGCCCTGGTGCGCGGAAGCGGAAGCGGAAGCGAGAGCAAGAGCGGGAACGGATGCGGGGGCAGTGACCGGAGCCGGAACCGGAACCGGAGCGGGAGCGGCCGTCGGGCTCGTCTGCCGGACCCGGCGGCGCCGGGCGGCGGGCCCTGCGGTGCCGTAGCCGACGAGGACGTTGCCGGAGTACTCGGAGGAGACGGCCGACTCGGCGTCCCCGGTGCCCTTCTCCGGGGCGGCGGGAACGGACGCGGGCTCCGCCTCCCCCGTGCCGCCCACGGCGACCGTCAGGAGCGGTGCGCCGACGGGCAGTTCGGTGCCCTCCTCGCCGTACCGGGCGGTGATGACGCCGCCGTACGGGCAGGGCACCTCGACCATGGCCTTGGCCGTCTCGACCTCGACGACCGGCTGGTCGACGGCGACGACGTCGCCCACGGCGACCAGCCAGCGCACGATCTCGGCCTCGGTGAGTCCCTCGCCGAGGTCGGGGAGCTTGAATTCGAGGACCTGGGCCATCAGTTGTCCGCCTCCCACTGGAGCCGCGCCACCGCGTCCAGGACCCGGTCCACGCCGGGCAGGTGGTGCCGCTCCAGCATCGGCGGCGGGTACGGGATGTCGAAGCCCGCGACCCGCAGCACCGGCGCCTCCAGGTGGTGGAAGCAGCGCTCGGTCACCCGGGCGGCGATCTCCGCGCCGGGGCCGCCGAAGCCGGTCGACTCGTGGACCACGACGGCGCGTCCGGTGCGCCGCACCGAGGCGCAGACGGTCTCGTCGTCGAACGGCACGAGCGAGCGCAGGTCGACGACTTCGAGGTCCCAGCCCTCCGCCTGCGCGGCCTCGGCGGCCTCCAGGCAGACCGGCACCGAGGGTCCGTAGGTGATCAGGGTGGCGCCGGTGCCCCGGCGCCGCACGACGGCCCTGCCGATGGGCTCGACGCGCGCGGGCGCCTCGGGGGACCAGTCGGACTTGGACCAGTAGAGCCGCTTGGGCTCCAGGAAGACCACCGGGTCGTCGGAGGCGATGGCCGCGCGCAGCAGGCCGTAGGCGTCCTCGACGGTGGCCGGGGTGACGACGTGGAGGCCCGGGGTGGCCGTGTAGTAGGCCTCGGAGGAGTCGCTGTGGTGCTCGACGCCGCCGATCCCGCCGCCGTACGGCACCCGGATGACGATCGGCATCGGCATCGCGCCGCGCGTGCGGTTGCGCATGCGCGCCACGTGGGAGATCAGCTGCTCGAACGCCGGGTACGCGAAGGCGTCGAACTGCATCTCCACGACCGGCCGCAGGCCGTACATGGCCATGCCGACGGCCGCGCCGAGGATGCCGGCCTCGGCCAGCGGGGTGTCCGTGCAGCGGTCCTCGCCGAACTCCTCGGCGAGCCCGTCGGTGACCCGGAAGACCCCGCCGAGGGTGCCGACGTCCTCGCCCATCACGTGGACGGTCGGATCCTCGGCCATGGCGTCGCGCATGGCGCGCTGGAGCGCCTGCGCCATCGTGGCGGGCTTGGCCTTCCCGGCCTTCCCGCCGGCCCCGGACGCCTTGGGGCCGGTCGTCGCGGTCTTCATCACGCCTCACCCTCGGCTTCGAGCTCGGCGCGCAGCTGCGCCGCCTGTTCGCGCAGTTGCGTGGTCTGCTCCGCGTACACGTGGGCGAAGAGGTCCATCGGGTCGAGCACCGGGTCGGCGTTCATCCGTTCGCGCAGGTCCGCGGCCATCGTCTCGGCGGCCTCGGCCGCGGCACGCCTGCCGTCCTCGTCGAGCAGGCCGCGTGCGGTGAGTTCCCGTTCGAGGATCAGGACGGGGTCGTGGGCCCGCCAGGTCTCGACCTCGGCGGCCTCGCGGTAGCGGGTGGCGTCGTCGGCGTTGGTGTGGGCGTCGATCCGGTAGGTGACGGCCTCGACGAGGGTCGGCCCGCCGCCGCGCCGCGCGCGGGCCACGGCCTCGGTGAGCACCTGGTGGACGGCGACCACGTCGTTGCCGTCGACGAGCCGGCCCGGCATGCCGTATCCGACGGCCTTGTGGGCGAGGGAGGGGGCGGCGGTCTGCTTGGCGAGCGGCACGGAGATCGCGAAGCCGTTGTTCTGGACGAGGAAGACCACGGGGGCCTGCCAGACGGCCGCGAAGTTCAGCGCCTCGTGGAAGTCGCCCTCGCTGGTGCCGCCGTCGCCGACCATGGCGAGGGCGACCACGTCGTCGCCCTTGAGGCGGGCGGCGTGGGCGAGGCCCACCGCGTGCGGGAGCTGGGTGGCCAGGGGGGTGCAGAGCGGCGCGATCCGGTGCTCGTGCGGGTCGTAGCCGGTGTGCCAGTCGCCGCGGAGCAGGGTCAGGGCCTGCACGGGGTCGAGGCCGCGGGCCACCGCCGCCAGGGTGTCGCGGTACGAGGGGAAGAGCCAGTCCCGGTCCTCCAGGACCGCCGCGGCGGCGATCTCGGACGCCTCCTGGCCGGTGGTGGACGGGTACACGGCGAGCCGGCCCTGTTTGGTGAGGGCGGTCGCCTGGGTGTTGTACCGGCGGCCGCGGACCAGCTCCGCGTAGAGGCGCAGCAGCAGTGCGGGGTCGGCGTCGGCCACGGCGTCCGTGCCGAGCACGCGCAGCGGCTCGGCGTCGGGCAGCAGCGGCGCGGGGTCGGTGCGCGGCCGCCACGCCGGCGGGGTGGTCCGGTGGGCGGGCGCGGCACCGGGCGGCTCTTGGACTGTCGAACTGCGCTGTCGCAACGAGTCCACCTCCTCGTGGGAGCGGGCGTGAAGCCCGAAGGCGGGCGGCGCGAGTGTGGTGCGCCTCACCTACCGATTGTTCGGTCGTGGAGGCATTTTGGCTACAGGCGCCACCAGCCTGTGGACAAACGGTTCTCCACAGCTTGGGATAAGGACAGGTCGTCCACCGGAGAGAGGCGGGGGCACATGGCGGATGAACAAATGGCCGACGAGTGGGAGCAGGTCGTGTCACCGGCCCCCGCGGCGGCGCTCCCGGGCCCGCCCGCGCGCCCGCTGGACGCCGTCGACCGCGACATCCTGCGGATACTCCAGACGGACGGCCGCGCCTCGATCCGGTCCGTGGCCGAACGGGTGCACGTCTCCCGGGCCAACGCCTACGCGCGGATCAACCGGCTCATCGACGACGGGGTGATCCGCGGTTTCAGCGCCCGCGTGAACCACGAGCGGGCGGGCCAGGGCGCCTCCGCCTACATCACGCTCAAGATCGTCCAGAACTCCTGGCGGACCGTGCGCGAACAGCTCCAGGCCCTGCCGGGAGCCGCGCACATCGCGCTGGTCAGCGGCGATTTCGACGTCCTGCTCCTGGTGCACACCCCGGACAACCGGACCCTGCGCGAGCTGGTGCTCACCAAGCTCCAGTCGATCCCGGAGGTGCTCTCGACCCGGACCCTGCTGGTCTTCGAGGAGACGGACCTCGACCCGGACCACTGAGGGGGCCGGGGCGAGGGCCCGGGAACGAGGGCCCAGGGCGGAGGGGCCGGGGCGAGAGGCCTGGAGCAGAGGGCCCGGGACGGGGGTCCGGGGCGGTGGGCCCGGGGCGAGAGTCCGGAGCGGTGGGCCCGGGGCGAGAGTCCGGGGCCGGGTCCGCCGGGGACGTCAGCGGGCCGTCCGCAGCCCGTCGAAGGCCAGGCGGACGACGGTGTCGGCGATCCGCCGCCGCTCCGCCGCCGTGTCCGGGTGCGGCCGGTACCACTCCACCAGCGAGTTGATCATGCCGAAGAGCAGCCGGGTCGCGAGCCGGATGTCCACGTCGGCCCGCAGGTCGCCCTCGGCGACGGCCGCCTTCAGGAGGTCGGCCACCCGGTGGTCGAACTCGCGGCGCCGCTCCATCGCCCACCGCTCGGTGGCCGTGTTGCCGCGCACCCGCAGCAGCAGCGTCACGTACGGCAGCTCCTCGATCAGCACCTCGACGGTGCGGCGCGTGACGTACTCGACCCGCTCGACGGCCCGGCCCCGCCCGGCCCCCTGCTCGTCGAGGACCGCGAACAGGCCGTCGAGCGCCCGGCTGACGGCCCGCCGGAGCAGCTCCTCCTTGCCGGACACGTGGTGGTAGATCGACGACTTGGAGATGCCCGCCGCCTTCGACAGGTGCTCCATCGAGGTGCCGTCGTAACCGCGCTCGTTGAAGACCCGCACCGCGACCGAGAGCAGCGTCTCGGGGGTGTACGTGTCGCGCTTCGCCGTGGTCATCGGGAAACCCGTCCTTCCTCGGCGTACCCCTTGCGGGCGGTGGCCCGGCTCGGCGCGTACCGCCCCGTCGGGTAGCGCTCGTGCAGCGACGCGAGCAGGTCCCGCACGCGCGCGTGTCCCACCTTCTCCGCCCACTCCAGCGGGCCCGCCGGATAGTTCACGCCGAGCCGCATCGCCGTGTCGACGTCCTCGGCGGTGGCGACCCCCCGCTCGACCGCGTCGGCCGCGAGGTCGGCCAGCATCGCGACCGTACGGGCGACGATCATGCCGGGCACGTCGCCGATGACGGAGACCCGCTTGCCGAGGGCCTGGAAGAGGCCGACGGCCTCGGCGAGGGACGCGGCCGAGGTGTGCTCGCCGGTCGAAAGGACGATCCGGGTCGCGCGCGCGTAGTCCAGCGCGAGGTCGAAGCGGACGGTCTCCTCGCCGGGGCGCTCGAAGGAGGCCTCGCCGTCGGCCAGGCCGAGCCGGGCGCCGCCGGGCAGCCGGACGTACCCGTCGCCGCCTTCGCGCCGGACCTCGACCCCCGCCTCCTCGAAGAGCCCCACCAGCGGCTCGGCGGGCCCGAGGTCGCCCAGGACGGTGATCCGCTCCGGCGCCTTCGCCGGCGGGGCCGTGTGCGGCTCGGGCCGCTCGGCGCCCTCCGCGTACGAGAACCAGCCGTGGCCCGTCTTGCGGCCGAGGCGACCCGACTCGACGAGCCGGCGCTGTGCGAGCGACGGGGTGAACTTGGGGTCGTGGTGGAAGGACTCCCAGACGGAGCGGGTGACGGCCTCGTTCACGTCCTGGCCGATGAGGTCGGTCAGCTCGAAGGGGCCCATGCGGAAGCCGCCGCTCTCGCGCAGGGCCGCGTCGATGGTGGCCGGGTCGGCCCCGCCCTCCTCGTGGATCCGCAGCGCCTCGGCGTAGAAGGGGCGCGCGACCCGGTTCACGAGGAAGCCGGGGGTGTCCGTGCAGCGCACCGGCGTCTTGCCCCAGCCCTTCACCGTCTCGTACGCGCGCGTGGCGACGTCCGGGTCGGTGGCGAAGCCGCTGACGACCTCGACGAGCGGGAGCAGCGGCGCCGGGTTGAAGAAGTGCAGTCCGACGAACCGGCCGGGCAGCCGCAGGCCCCCGGCGACGGCGGTGACGGAGAGCGAGGAGGTGTTGGTGGCGAGGACGGTGTCGTCGCCGACGACCTCCTCCAGGTCGGCGAAGAGCCGCCGCTTGACCGCCGGGTCCTCGACGATCGCCTCGACGACGAGGGCCGCGTCCGCGAGCTCGGCGAGCTCCCCGGCCGCGTGCAGCCGTCCGACGGCCGCCTCGCGCGCGCCCGCGTCCAGGCGGCCCTTCTCCACGAGCCGGTCGAGGCGGGCGGTGAGGGCGGCCACGGCCTCCCCGGCCCGGCCGGGGGCGCTGTCGTAGAGGCGCACGGGGTGGCCGGCGACCAGCGCGACCTGGGCGATGCCCTGCCCCATGGTCCCGGTGCCGACGACGGCGACGACGCGGTGCCGCCCGACGGGCCCCACGGTCCCGGCGCCCTCCGTCTCCACCTCCACGGCTGCAACGCGGTCCTGCTCCACGGCGGCGGGCTCCTTGGCGGTCACGTCGTCGCTCCCCCTGACGGTCACGTCGGCACTCATGGGAGTGATCCTCCCCGATGGGTTTTCCACAGGATCGACGGACCCCCTTGTCCCGACCGATCGTTCGGTTACTCTAACTCCGTACGTGTCTCCCTGCCCAGCTCGACGAGGAGTTGGTCCATCCATGGCCACCGCTCAGCCGACCACCGACCGTCTGGCCGAGAAGCACCGGTCCACGCTCGACCAGGCGCTCGACACCATCCGCACCCGCGCCTACTGGTCGCCGCACCCCGAGCACCCGAAGGCCTACGGGGCGGACGGCTCCCTCGACGCGGCGGCCGGCCTCGCCGCGTACCAGTCCCTGTTGAACGGCCGCTTCGAGCTGGACCAGCCCGGCACGGACGGCTGGACCGGCGGCGAGGTCTCGCCGTACGGCCCGGAGCTGGGCGTCGAGTACCCGCACGCGGACGTCGACGTGCTGCTCCCCGCCATGCGCGCGGGGATGGGCGCCTGGCGGGACGCCGGGGCCGAGACGCGCGCCCTGGTCTGCCTGGAGATCCTCGCCCGGATCTCCGCCCGCACCCACGAGCTCGCCCACGCCGTCATGCACACCAGCGGCCAGGCGTTCATGATGGCCTTCCAGGCCGGCGGCCCGCACGCCCAGGACCGCGGCCTGGAGGCCGTGGCGTACGCGTACGCGGAGCAGACCCGCACCCCCGCCGGGCGGGCCGGCTGGTCCAAGCCCCAGGGCAAGCGCGACCCCCTGGAGCTGAGCAAGGAGTTCACCCCGGTCGGCCGGGGCGTCGCCCTGGTGATCGGCTGCAACACCTTCCCCACGTGGAACGGCTACCCGGGCCTGTTCGCCTCCCTCGCCACCGGCAACGCGGTCCTGGTCAAGCCCCACCCGCGCGCGGTCCTGCCGCTGGCGCTCACCGTCCGGATCGCCCGCGAGGTGCTCGCCGAGACGGGCTTCGACCCGAACCTGGTGGCGCTCGCCGTCGAGCGCCCCGGCGAGGGCATCGCCAAGACCCTGGCCCTGCGCCCCGAGGTCCGGATCATCGACTACACCGGCTCGACGGCCTTCGGCGACTGGCTGGAGGACAACGCCCGCCAGGCCCAGGTCTACACCGAGAAGGCCGGGGTCAACACGGTCGTGGTGGACTCCACCGACGACTACCGGGGCATGCTCGGCAACCTGGCCTTCTCGCTGTCCCTCTACAGCGGCCAGATGTGCACCACCCCGCAGAACCTGCTGGTGCCCCGCGACGGCAT
Source organism: Streptomyces sp. NPDC088915 (assembly GCF_044749825.1). NCBI lineage: Bacteria > Bacillati > Actinomycetota > Actinomycetes > Kitasatosporales > Streptomycetaceae > Streptomyces > Streptomyces sp. NPDC088915. The sequence continues at coordinate 331,217 of NZ_JBIVIR010000001.1, read as the reverse complement.
CACCACCGACCAGGGCCCCAAGGCGTACGACGAGGTCGTGGCCGACCTCGCGGCGGCAGTCGACGGCCTGCTCGGCGACGACGCCCGGGCCAACGGCCTGCTCGGCGCCCTGGTCAACCCGGACGTGAAGGCGCGCCTGGAGGCCGCCGCCGACCTCGGCGAGGTGGCGCTCGCCTCCCGCGAGGTGGCCAACGCGGAGTTCCCGGACGCCGTGGTCCGCACCCCGGTGATCGTGAAGCTGGACGGCTCCAAGCCGGAGGCCCAGGACGCGTACTTCTCGGAGTGCTTCGGCCCGGTCTCCTTCGCCGTCGCGGTGGACTCCACCGCCGACGCCCTGGAGCTGCTGCGGCGCACGGTCCGCGAGAAGGGCGCCATGACGGTCGGCGCGTACACGACCTCGGAGGAGGTCGAGCGCGCGGTGGAGGAGGTCTGCCTGGAGGAGGCGGCCCAGCTCTCGCTGAACCTGACGGGCGGGGTGTACGTGAACCAGACGGCCGCGTTCTCCGACTTCCACGGCTCCGGCGGCAACCCGGCGGCGAACGCCGCCCTGTGCGACGGCGCCTTCGTCGCCAACCGCTTCCGGGTGGTGGAGGTCCGCCGCCAGGCCTGACCTCCCGTGGCGCGGCGGGGCCCCACCGGGCCCTGCCGCTCCAGGACCCCTATGGGGTCTCGATCTCCGCGTACCGCTGGATCCACGCGTGCATGGCGATGGCGGCGGCCGCCCCCGCGTTGATCGACCGGGTGGAGCCGAACTGGGCGATCGAGCAGACCGTCTCCACGTGGGCGCGGGCCTCCTCGGTGAGCCCGGGGCCCTCCTGCCCGAAGAGCAGCACGCAGCGGCGGGGGAGCACGGTCCGCTCCAGCGGCACGGCGCCGGGCAGGTTGTCGATGCCGATGACGGGCAGGCCCTCGGCCGCCGCCCACGAGGTCAGCGACTCGGTGTCCGGGTGGTGGCGGACGTGCTGGTAGCGGTCGGTGACCATGGCGCCGCGCCGGTTCCAGCGCCGCCGGCCCACGATGTGGACCTCCTTGGCCAGGAAGGCGTTGGCGGTCCGCACCACCGAGCCGATGTTGAAGTCGTGGCCCCAGTTCTCCACCGCCACGTGGAAGTCGTGGCGCCGGGTGTCCAGGTCGGCGACGACCGCCTCCCGCGTCCAGTACCGGTAGCGGTCGACGACGTTGCGCCGGTCGCCGCCGGCGAGCAGCTCGGGGTCGTACCGCTCGCCCTCGGGCCACGGCTCGGGGTGCGGCCCGACGCCGACCTCGGGGCCGAACCCCTCGTCGTACTGGACCGGCTCCTGCTCGGCCCCGGCGGTCTCCGGCCCGGTCCCGGGCGTCTCTTCGGTGGTGCTCACCCGACGAGGGTACGGGGGGCGTGCTCCCCGTCCGCACGGCGCTGCTCGGGCAGCGTCCCGTCCGGGGTCCGCCGCAGCAGCCGGTCCCGGATCCGGGTCACGCGCGCGCCCAGGGCCACCAGGAACACCGTCGGCAGGAAGACCGCGTCGGCGGAGATCATCGCCAGCGAGAAGACCGGCAGGCCGAGGAGCAGGGCGATCCCGGCGTGCTCCAGCATCATCGCGACCAGGAGGACGTTCTTGACCTTGCGGTTGAAGAGCGTGAAGGGGAAGGCGACCTGCACGATCACCGTGCCGTAGGTCAGCACCATCACCATGATCCCGCTGGAGGCGAGCAGCTCGGAGAGGGCGGGCCAGGGCGTGAAGTAGTCCAGGTGGAGCGGGTAGAACAGCGCGGTGCCGTCCTGCCAGCGCGAGCCCTGGATCTTGTACCAGCCGGCCGTGGCGTAGATCAGGCAGACCTCCGCCATGAGCACGAGCAGGGTGGCGTTGTGCGCGAGGTCGGCGAGGGCGTCGAGCAGGGTGCGGGGCTCCCCCGGGGCGTACCGGCGGGCCAGCCACCACAGCGCGTTCCCCAGCCAGAGCACCCACAGCAGCACCGGCATCCACCACTCGCCGCTGACGTCGGAGAACCAGGTGGCGGCCACGAGGAAGCCGCCGAGCACGGTCCACAGCAGCGGGCCGGTGAGGTCGCGGCGCGGGGGCTCCCCGGCGCGGGCGGCGCGCTCCTCGCGGGCCGCCCGCCGGGCGTCGAGGGACCACACCCGGGAGCAGCGGGTCAGGACGAGGTAGATCGCGGCGAGGTGGAGGACGTTGTCGCCGCCGTCGCCGACGAAGACGGCGCGGTTCTGCAGCGACAGCACCCCGACCATGAAGACCACGGAGACGGCCCGGGTGCGCCAGCCCACCAGGAGCAGGGCGGCGGAGAGCACCGCGAGTCCGTAGACGACCTCGAACCAGAGCCGGCCGTCCGACCACATGAGCACGGTGAAGGCCCGGTTGTCGGCGATCAGCCGCTCGGCCATCCTCCAGGACCAGGGGCTTTCGAGGCCGTAGAGCTGGTGCCGGTGCGGCAGCTCGCGCAGCAGGAAGAGCAGCCAGGTCAGCGAGAAGCCGATCCGTACGATCGCGCTCTGGTACGGGCCGAGGGGGCGGCCGGTGACGGTCTGGACGGCGCGGGCGAGCCGGCGGTCGAAGGGCTCGCGGGCACGCGCACGCGTGGAGGCGGACACGGGGGCCGGGGCCGGGGTCGGGTTCGGGGTCGGGGTACTCATCGGGCCGCCTCCGTACGGTTCCGGTCGGCACCGGTGTCGGCGGACCGGTCGGCGTCGGTGATCCGCCACCACGGGAAGCCGCGGTAGGAGGGGGAGGACTTCGACTTCTCGGTGCTCCAGTGCGGCGCCGGGACGGGCCGGGTGACGGCGCGGAGCTGGACGCGGCGCACGTCGGAGCCCGCGAGCGCGGGGAGGGCGTCGAGCCGCTGCACCGCGATCCGGCGCATGTACTGCTCCGAGAGGCGGCCGCGCAGCCCGTTGGGGCGGTGCCCGTCGGTGTGCGAGTTGAAGTAGAAGTCCACGGCCCTGCGGAGCTGGTTCTGCTGGGTGTGGCTGGGCATCGGGTTGTGGCGGATCGCCTCGGCGTCCTGGGCCGTGAGGTCGATCCAGCCGGTGGTCCGGCGGACGCCGTCGGCGGCGGTGACCTCGGCGCGGGCCTCGACGGAGACGTTCTGCTGGAGCGGATTGGGCGCGAAGAGCTTCCAGTTCTGCTCGAACTCGGGGTAGATCCAGTCGTCGACGGCCTGACCGTTCTGCTTGGTCAGCGTGTTGGACGGCGCCACGTGCAGGAAGACCATCGCCAGGTGGACGCAGGCGAACACGGCGGTGACGGCGAGCGCGACGGCGACGACGACCTGGTACGGCAGGGAGAGCGCCATGATGCCGGTGCCCGGCCCGGCGGCCCGCGGGGGCGCGGGGTCGGGCAGGGCGGGCGGGGGCTCCTCCGGGGGTGTCCGCCGGTCATCTCTCACCTCGACCGCGTCCTTTTCGACGTACGCGTCCATCCCCCGCCCCGATCCCGATCGGCCCACCTCGGTTATCCACAGGGTTGACACCATACGGGCCGCCGTCTCACCATTGAAGCCAATGAACCGAACGATCGGTCGGTAGGGGATCTGATGACCGCAGTGACGGCAGGAACGGCAGGGACCGCGGGCACGACGGGCGGCGCGGGCACGGTCGACGCGGCGGACGCGGCCGCGGTGGAGACGGCCGCCCACGAGGCCGTGTTCGACGCCGCCGTCGCCGCCGACGAGCGCATCGAGCCGCGCGACTGGATGCCCGAGGCCTACCGCGCCTCGCTCGTCCGGCAGATCGCGCAGCACGCCCACTCCGAGATCATCGGCATGCAGCCCGAGGCGAACTGGATCACCCGCGCGCCCTCGCTGCGCCGCAAGGCGATCCTGATGGCCAAGGTGCAGGACGAGGCCGGCCACGGCCTCTACCTGTACAGCGCGGCGGAGACCCTCGGCACCAGCCGCGACGAGCTGCTCGACAAGCTCCACTCCGGCCGCCAGAAGTACTCCTCGATCTTCAACTACCCCACGCTGACCTGGGCCGACGTCGGCGCGATCGGCTGGCTGGTGGACGGCGCCGCGATCACCAACCAGGTCCCCCTGTGCCGCTGCTCCTACGGCCCGTACGCCCGCGCGATGATCCGGGTCTGCAAGGAGGAGTCCTTCCACCAGCGCCAGGGGTACGAGGCGCTGCTCGCCCTGTCGAACGGCACCGAGGCCCAGCACGCCATGGCGCAAGACGCGGTGAACCGCTGGTGGTGGCCCTCGCTGATGATGTTCGGCCCGCCGGACGACGAGTCGACCCACACGGCCCAGGCGATGGCCTGGAAGATCAAGCGCCACTCCAACGACGAGCTGCGGCAGCGCTTCGTCGACATCGCCGCGCCGCAGGCCGACGCGCTCGGCCTCACCCTCCCCGACCCGGACCTCCGGTGGAACGAGGAGCGCGGGCACTACGACTTCGGGCCGATCGACTGGACCGAGTTCTGGGACGTCCTCAAGGGGAACGGCCCCTGCAACGACCAGCGGCTGAGCAGGCGGCGCCAGGCCCACGAGGACGGCGCCTGGGTCAGGGAAGCGGCGGCGGCCCACGCGAAGAAGCACACCGGTGAGAACGGGGAGGCACAGGCATGACGAGCGACGGTTGGCCGCTGTGGGAGGTGTTCGTGCGCTCGCGCCGCGGACTGTCCCACACCCACGCGGGCAGTCTCCACGCGCCCGACGCGGAGATGGCCCTGCGCAACGCCCGCGACCTGTACACCCGCAGGAGCGAGGGCGTCTCGATCTGGGTCGTGCCCTCCGCGGCGATCACCGCCTCCTCGCCCGACGAGAAGGACCCCTTCTTCGACCCGGCGGCGGACAAGGCCTACCGCCACCCGACCTTCTACGAGATCCCGGAGGGGGTGAAGCACCTGTGAGCACCCCCGACACCCGCGGCACCCGCGAGAGCGCCACCGCCGCCGTGCCCGTCGGCGCGGCCCTCGCCCTCGGTGACGACGCCCTCGTCCTCTCCCACCGCCTGGGGGAGTGGGCCGGCTCCGCCCCCGTCCTGGAGGAGGAGGTCGCCCTGGCCAACATCGCGCTCGACCTGCTCGGCCAGGCCCGCGTCCTGCTCTCCCTCGTCGGCGACGAGGACGAACTGGCCTACCTCCGGGAGGAGCGCTCCTTCCGGAACGTCCAGCTCGTCGAGCAGCCGAACGGCGACTTCGCCCACACCATCGTCCGGCAGCTCTACTTCTCCACCTACCAGCACCTGCTGTACGGGCGGCTGGCCTCCGGCGACGGGCCCTTCGCCGGTCTCGCGGCGAAGGCCGTCAAGGAGGTCGCCTACCACCGGGACCACGCCGAGCAGTGGACGCTGCGCCTCGGCGACGGCACCCCCGAGAGCCACGAGCGGATGAGCCGGGCCTGCGAGGCCCTGTGGCGGTACACCGGCGAGCTGTTCCAGCCGGTCGAGGGGCTCGACGTGGACCACGCGACCCTAGAGAGCGCCTGGCTGGAGTCGGTGACGGACGTCCTCGGCAGGGCCACGCTCGCCGTGCCCGCCGGGCCGCGCACCGGCGCCTGGAGCGCGGGCGCGGGCCGCCAGGGCCTGCACACCGAGCCCTTCGGGCGGATGCTGGCCGAGATGCAGCACCTGCACCGCAGCCACCCGGGGGCGTCGTGGTGACCATGACGGCCCTGGAGGAGGAGCTGAGCCGGGTCGCCGGCTCCGTCCCCGACCCGGAGCTGCCCGTCCTCACCCTGGAGGAGCTGGGGGTGATGCGGGGCGTCCACGTCACCGGCCCCGGCCGGGTCGAGGTCACCCTCACCCCGACGTACACGGGCTGCCCCGCGATCGAGGCCATGTCCTCGGACATCGAGCGCGCCCTCCACGACCACGGGGTCCCGGAGGTCTCCGTCGTCACGGTCCTTACCCCCGCGTGGTCCACCGACGACATCAGCGAGGAGGGGCGGCGCAAGCTCACCGAGTTCGGCATCGCCCCGCCGCGCCCGCAGGGCCCGGCCGGCGGCCCGGTGCCGCTGGCGCTGGCGATCCGCTGCCCGCACTGCGGCTCCACCGACACCGAGCTCCTGAGCCGCTTCTCCTCCACCGCGTGCAAGGCTCTGCGCCGCTGCACCGCCTGCCGCGAACCGTTCGACCACTTCAAGGAGCTGTAGATGGTGTCCTCAGGCGCGGGACGGGCCGGGTTCCATCCGCTCGCGGTGAGCGGGGTCGAGCGGCTCACGGACGACTCCGTGGCCGTCACCTTCGCGGTCCCGCCCGAGCTGCGCGAGACGTACCGGCACCTGCCCGGCCAGCACCTGGCGCTGCGGCGCACCGGCGAGCGGGGCGAGGAGGTCCGGCGCACGTACTCGATCTGCGCCCCCGCCGCCCCGGTCGGCGAGCCCCCCATCCTGCGCGTCGGCATCCGGCTCGTGGACGGCGGCGCGTTCTCGACGTACGCCCTCAAGGAGCTGGCCGTCGGCGACCTCGTCGAGGTCATGGAGCCGACGGGCCGCTTCACGCTCGCCCCGCGTCCCGGCCGCTTCGCCGCGGTCGTCGGCGGCAGCGGCATCACCCCGGTGCTCTCGATGGCGGCCACCCTGCTCGCCCGCGAGCCGGAGGCCCGGTTCTGCCTGGTCCGGAGCGACCGCACCGCCGCGTCCACGATGTTCCTGGACGAGGTGGCCGACCTGAAGGACCGCCACCCCGACCGCTTCCAGCTGGTCACCGTGCTCTCCCGGGAGGAGCAGCAGGCGGGTCTTCCGTCCGGCCGGCTCGACCGCGAGCGGCTCGCCGGGCTGCTTCCCGCGCTGCTGCCCGTCGGCGAGGTCGACGGCTGGTTCCTGTGCGGCCCGTTCGGTCTGGTGCAGGGCGCCGAGCGGGCGCTGCGCGACCTGGGCGTCGACCGGGGCCGGATCCACCAGGAGATCTTCCACGTCGACGACGGCTCCGCGCCCGTGGCGGCCCCGGCGGCCGACGCCCCCGCGCACGCCACCCTGACCGCGACCCTGCACGGCCGGTCCGGCACCTGGCCGGTGGAGCGGGGCGAGACGCTCCTGGACACCGTGCTCCGCGCCCGCGCGGACGCCCCGTACGCCTGCAAGGGCGGGGTGTGCGGCACCTGCCGGGCCTTCGTCGTCGGCGGAGAGGTGCGGATGGACCGCAACTTCGCCCTGGAGCCGGACGAGACGGAGGCCGGTTACGTCCTGGCCTGCCAGTCCCGCCCGACCACCGCCGACGTGGAGCTGGACTTCGACCGCTGACGGGACGGGCCCGGGGCCCGGGAGGAACGGCTCAGGTCCCTCTCCGGCTCCAGGCCCGGGGGCCCTGGGTCAGGGGGCCAGAGGTCAGGGGGCCAGAGGTCAGAGGTCGGAGGTCAGAGGTCAGAGGTCAGAGCACGAACGCCTGGGCGCCGTTCTCCGCCACCATCGGGCGACCGGCGCCGTCCCAGGCGAGCATCCCGCCGTCGACGTTCACCGCGTCGAAGCCCTGCTGGACCAGGTACTGCGTGACCTGCGCCGACCGGCCGCCCACCCGGCACATCACATAGGCCCGGCCGTGCTCGGCCAGGGACTCCGTGACCTCGCCGAAGCGGGCCACGAAGTCGCTCATCGGCACGTGCACCGCGCCCTCGACGTGGCCCGCGGCCCACTCGTCCTCCTCCCTGACGTCCAGCACCAGGGCATCGGCCGGCACGGAAGCCGCGTCCACCGAGGGCAGCGGGGAGACATTCATGGGACAGGCCTTCTCTCGTCAGGACCGCCCGAGGGAGTCGGGCGCACGGAAAACCTACTGCACCAGGCCGGACAGCTCGTTCTCCCGCTCGGAGACCTGCGCGAGCAGCTGCTCCGCGATCTCTTCCAGGAGCCGGTCCGGGTCGTCCGGCGCCATCCGCAGCATCGCGCCGATCGCGCTCTCCTCCAGCTCGCGCGCCATCGCCGACAGCATGTCCTTGCGCTCCGCCAGCCACTCCAGGCGCGCGTACAGCTCCTCGCTCTCGCTGAGCCGCTCCTCGGCCGGCGCCGGTCCGGCCTCCCACTCGGCGGACAGCTCGCGCAGCAGCCCCTCGTCGCCGCGGGCGTAGGCGGCGTTCACCCGGGTGATGAACTCCTCGCGCCGCTTCCGCTCGTCCTCCTCACGGGCCAGGTCGGGATGGGCCTTGCGGGCCAGCTCGCGGTAGAGCCTGCGGGCCTCCTCACCGGGCCGGACCCGCTTCGGCGGCTGGACCGGCCGCTCGGTGAGCATGGCCGCCGCCTCGGGAGAGAGGCCGTCGGTGTCGATCCAGTCGTGGAACAGCTCCTCCACGCCCGGCATCGGCATGACCGCCGCCCGGGCCTCCTGGGCCCGCCGCAGGTCCTCCGGGTCACCGGTGCGCGCCGCCCGGGCCTCGGCGATCAGCGCCTCCAGCTCGTCGAGCCGCGCGTACATCGGGCCGAGCTTCTGGTGGTGCAGCCGGGAGAAGTTCTCCACCTCGACCCGGAAGGTCTCGACGGCGATCTCGAACTCGATCAGCGCCTGTTCGGCCGCCCGCACGGCACGTTCGAGGCGTGCCTCGGGCCGCTCGTCGCCCCCGGTGTCCGCGCCCTGCTCCAGGCCCTGGTCCACGTCGCTGTCCTCGCTCCGGCTCGTCACCCTCCCAGCGTAAGGGGCCGGGGCGCCGGCCCCGCGCGGAGTCAGACGCCGAGCTCGGCCGCCACCCGTCCGGAGCGGACGGCGGAGAGCAGCTCGGCGTGGTCGGCCGTGGTGCGGTCCGCGTACGTGACGGCGAAGGAGGCGACCGCCTCGTCCAGCTCCTCGTTCTTGCCGCAGTAGCCGGATATCAGGCGCGGGTCGGCGCTGTGGGCGTGGGCGCGGGCGAGCAGGGCGCCGGTCATCCGCCCGTAGTCGTCGACCTGGTCGGCGGCGAGCGCGGCGGGATCGACGCTGCCCTTGCGGTTGCGGAACTGCCTCACCTGGAACGGGCGCCCGTCGACCGTGGTCCAGCCGAGCAGGATGTCGCTGACGACCTGCATCCGCTTCTGCCCGAGCACCACGCGCCTCCCCTCGTGGCCCGCGTCCTCCACCGCGAAGCCCGCGGCCGGCAGGTGGGGGAGCAGGACCGAGGGCCGGGCCTCCTTGACCTGGAGCACCAGCGGCTCGCCCCGGTGGTCGAGGAGCAGCACGACGTAGGAGCGGGTGCCGACGCTGCCGGTGCCGACCACCCGGAAGGCCACGTCGTGGACGGCGTACCGCGCGAGGAGCGGCAGCCGGTCCTCGGACACGGTCTCCAGGTAGGCGCCGAGGGAGGCGGCGACCCGGGCCGCCTCGGCGTCCGGGACCCGGCGCAGCACCGGGGGAGCGTCGACGAACCTGCGGCCGCCGCCCTCGGCGTCCGCCACGACCTCGGTCGACCGGGTGGCGAACCGGGCGCTGGTGTTGTTGCGGGCCTTGGCGGAGACCTTCTCCAGGATGCCGAGGAGGTCGTGGGCGTCGGCGTGGGAGACGAGTTCCTCGTCGGCGATCGCGTTCCAGGCGTCGGCGGCGGGGAGGCGGGCGAGCAGGCGCATGGTGCGCCGGTAGGCGCCGACGGCGTCGAAGGCGGCGGCCCGGCAGACCTCCTCGCTCGCGCCGACCTCCCGCCCGGCGAGGACGAGGGAGGTGGCGAGCCGCTTGAGGTCCCACTCCCAGGGGCCGACGACGGTCTCGTCGAAGTCGTTGAGGTCCATGACGAGCCGGCCGCGGGCGTCCCCGTAGAGGCCGAAGTTGGCGGCGTGCGCGTCGCCGCAGATCTGCGCGGCGATCCCGGTGACGGGGGTCCCGACGAGGTCCTGGGCCATCAGTCCGGCGGATCCGCGCAGGAAGGCGAACGGGCTAGCCGCCATCCTGCCGACCCGTATCGGCGTGAGCTCGGGGACCCGGCCGAAGTTCGACTCCTCGACGGCGCGGACGGCGTCCGGACGGTCGGCGACGGGGACCTGTCGGGCGTGCGAGGAGCGGGGGACCCGCTCGCGCAGCTCCTTGCCCCGCTCCTTGGGGAAGGCTCCGGTCCCCGCGGCCGTCCGGCGCGCGAACCCCGGCACGTGCGGGACGCGCTCCACGTCCCGCACTCCGCCCGTACCGCGCTGTTCCGGCACGACAGCCGTGATCACGTCCATGGGACGCCCTCCCCCGATGCGATGTTCGTCCTCGTTCGGCCCTGACGGTACCGCCGTCGCCGATCGGTCGTCTCCCCCTGTGGACGAGCACCTGTGGACAACTCCCCGGGAGCCCTCCGGGCCGGTTACCCGCCGTCGGAGCCGAGCGGTTCTCAGACCGCGACGGCCTCCTCCATCTCCTCCTCGATCTCGGCCTTCTCCCCCTCGACCTCGGCCTTCTCCTCCTCGACAGGCGTCCCGGCGGCCGGCTTCACGACCGCCTTCGCACGCCGCGCCTCCGTGAGACCCGCGACGGCCACGAGGGCGGCTCCGACGAGGAGCCAGAGGGCGAGGACGAGGACGTTCCCGCCGAGGTCGTGGCCGCCGAAGTACACGTGGGCGCGCACGCCCTCGACGAAGCCCGCGCCGTTCCAGAAGGCGTGCAGGGCGCCGAAGAAGCCGGGCTGGAGCTCGGGCCGGTAGATGCCTCCGGAGCTGGTGAAGTTGAGCATGACGAAGAGGACCATCACGCCGAGCGTGGTCCAGCGGCGCAGGAAGGTGTGCAGGCCGACGCCGACGAGGAGGATGCCCGCCGCGTACAGCCAGGACATCGCCCACACCCCGCCGAGACCCTGGTCGACCAGGTGGAAGACCGGCCCGGCGAAGAGGGTGCCGATCAGGCTGACGACGAACGACATGCCGGCGGCGAGGAGGACCCTGATCCGCATCGGCAGGACGGCTCCGGCGCCGCCGATGACGGCGACCGAGGCGTACGCGCCGATGCTGAGGGCGACCAGGAGGAAGAAGACGCCCTGGCCGGTGGGGTCGCCGGAGGCGGTGGGGGCCACGTCGGTGACCTTCAGCGGGGCGTCCTGCGCGGCGGCGACCTTGGTGAACACCTTCTCGACCGCCATGGCGCTGGTGTCGGAGGAACCCGAGGCGACGAGGAGTTCGGGCTTCTCGCCCGGCACGTAGGCACCGAAGCTGTGCTGCTCGCGCAGCGCGATGACGGCCGTCTCCCGGTCGGCGACGGTACGGACGTCGAGGGCGCCCGCCCCCTTGTCCTGGAGCGTCTGGGCGAGGACCTGGGTCGTGGGCCCCGAGCCGACGACGTCGACGCGCAGGTCGTGGGGTTCGGGGGCGTGGAAGGCGCCGAGGTAGGCGAGTCCCATGCCGACGCACATCAGCAGGGGGGTGAGCAGATGCCCGAGGACGTGCTTCAACGCTCCCCTGGTGTTCGGTCCTGCGGACACCGAGACCTCCATGGTTGGCTTTTACAACTAAAGAACCGTTGTACTATACAACTAAAAGGCCGTGGTGGGCGAACAGCGTCCGCACGACGACGAGGGGGCCCCATGACCGGCGGCGCGGAACCACCCCGTGAGACGTCCCTGGACGTCATCCAGCGCGAGCTGACGGCCTTCGCCCGCCGGGCCCGCGCCGCGGCGGCCCGGGTCCACCCCGAGCTCCCGCTCGTCTCGTACACGCTCCTCGCCCACATCGAGGAGCGGCACGGCTGCCGCGCGACCGACCTGGCGGCCCACTACCTGCTGGACAAGTCGACGGTCAGCCGCCAGCTCGCCGGCCTGGAGAAGCTCGGCCTCGTGGAACGCCGACCGGCCCCGGACGACCACCGCGTACAGGTCCTGCACGCCACGGAGGAGGGCACGAAGGCCCTCGCCTCGGCCCGGACGAACCGCAGGGCCGCCTATCAGGAGCGCCTCAAGGACTGGTCGCCCGAGGACCTCGCCCGCTTCGCCGCGTACCTCCTGCGCTACAACGACGCCGGCACGGACGACCTCCCGGACCACCCCTCACCCTGATCCGGCCCGGCCCGGCCCGGTCCCGCGCTTCTCCCCACCGGGGATGCCCCTACAACTACAACCCCGCGTCCCGCGCGAGCAGCGCCGCCTGGACGCGGTTCTCGCAGTCCAGCTTGGCCAGGATCCGGCTCACGTACGTCTTCACCGTGCCCTCGCTCATGTGCAGCCGCTTCCCCGCGTCCGCGTTGGAGAGCCCCTCCCCGAGCAGCGCCAGGACCTCCCGCTCCTTCTCGCTCAGCGCCGCCACCCGTCCCCGGGCCTCCTCGGCCCGGGCCGCCTCCCGGCCCCTGGCGAGCCGCTCCACCACGTGCCGGGTCGCCGCCGGCGACAGGTACGCGTCCCCCGCGGCGGCCGCCCGCACGGCCCCGATCAGCTCCGCGGGCGCCGTGTCCTTGAGCAGGAACCCCGCGCCCCCGTACTCGAGGGCCCGCAGGACGTTCTCCCGCTCGCCGAAGGTCGTCAGGACGACGACCCGGGCCGCGGGCGCCGCCCGCCGCAGCTCCGGCAGCGCCGAGAGCCCGTCGAGGACCGGCATCTGGATGTCGAGCAGCACCACGTCGGCCGCGTGCGCCCGCGCCGCCTCGACCGCCGCCCGCCCGTCGGCCGCCTCCCCGACGACCTGGATCTCCGGGTCCGAGTTGAGGATCATCCGGATCCCGGCCCTGATCAGCGGCTCGTCGTCGGCGATCACGACCCTGATGGGCTGCCCTGCCACAGCTTCTCCCCCACGGCTCCGGTACGAGCGGCCGCGCTACCGCTGCTCGGCCGTGTACGACTTCTTCTCGATCAGCTTGCCGTCCTTGAAGCAGAACCGGAAAACGGGCTCCTCGTTCCAGTCCTCACCCGTCTCCGAGGACAGCAGCACCAGGCACTCGGCCCCTTCCGGCTGCGCGGGCCCCGAACCCCGGAGGCCCACCGTGGCTATCGAGTCGCCCGAGGGCAGCCGGTCGCGGACCTCCTTCTCGCTCGTCCCGATCTTCACCGCCTCGTACTCCGAGGGGTCGATCATCCCCTTCTCCAGGGATCCCACCAGGAAGTAGAGGCCGAAGCCCCCCGCCACCAGGAGCAGGACGAGCGCCGCGAACGCGATCCCGCACCCCAGCGCGACCCCCCTGCCCGTACCCCTGCCCCCACGCATCGCCATCGCCAACTCCCGCTCGGTGAAAGTCCAGTCGGCCGGTCCGACCACGACCGGACGACCATCGCCCACCAGCGGCTTCGTGGTCTGCTGCCGGAAGTCGTCGGCCGCGTCGACCAAAGGCATCGCCTCCGCGACCGGCGCCGCGCCGTACGGCAGCATCCCGGCCACCCGGAACCCGCCGGCGTCGGCCGGTCCCGCGTGACACATGCCGCCCACCAGACGGGCCCGTTCGGCGAGGCCGGTCAGCCCCTGCCCACCGCTCACCACGTCCTCACCGGGCCCGTCCACCGGCTCCTCGTTGACGACCTCGACCACGAAGGCGTCCGGCTCGTAGCGGAGTTCGACGCCGATCGGCGCCCCCGGCGCGTACTTGTAGGCGTTGGTCAGGGCCTCCTGCACGATCCGGTACGCGGCGTGGTCGGCCGCCGGCGCGAGCGGACGCTCCTCCCCCGACCGCCGCAGCCCGACCTCGGTGCCGGCCGCTCGGGCCGCCGCCACCAGTCCCTCGATGCCGGCGATCCCCCGGGCCGCCCGCCCCGTCTCGTCCCCTGCGGGCGCGGGCGCCGCCGCGGGCCCGCCGGCCGGCCCGACGCCGTCGCGGAGTATCCCGACGACCTCCCTCAGCTCGTGCATCGCGGTCACCGAGGCGTTCCGCAGGACGCCGACCACCTCGCGCTGCCGCTCGCTCAGCTCCCGGTCCACCTCCAGGGCCCCCGTGTGCACGGCGATCAGGGCCAGTTGGTGGCCGAGGCTGTCGTGCATGTCCTGGGCGATGCGCTGCCGCTCCCGCAGCCGCGCCTGCCAGACCACCATGGTCCGCTCGCGCAGCAGTTGGGCGTTGCGCTCCTGGAGCGCGTGCAGCAGGGTCCGCCGCTGGGTCCAGTAACGGTGGGCGAGCGCGGGGGCCAGGATGGTCCCCAGGTAGTAGAGGGTCGCCATGAAGACGACGGTGAAGAGCCGCTGCCGGTCCCAGGTGTCCACGAGCGTCCCCCCGACGTCGAGGACGAAGGCGGCGATGAACGCGGCCAGCGCCCGCCCGGCGCTCGCGATGTACCGGCCGGCCGACCAGCCGACCACGAGCAGCAGCGGTCCGAACCCGGCGAAGAAGGGGGAGAGCGCCGCCGTCAGGACGAGCACGCCCGCGGGGAGCCGCCGCCGCAGCAGCGACAGCACGGCGGCACCGGCGGCGACCCCCGCCAGCCGCCACCCCGCGCCGCCCAGCAGTTCCTCGGTCCCGGCGCCGAGCAGCGCCACGACCACGGCGAGCGCCACCTCACCGGTGGTCCTGCGCCCCGACCACTGCCCGGGCACCGCGAACCAGGCCCACCCGGCGGCGAGTGCGGCCCCGATCCCGTACGAACCCCGGTCCCCCGACTTCGACATAGCGTTCACGCCCGCACCCTAGGCACGGGCCCCGGCGCCGGCCTTCCCTCTTTCGTCCCACCCGCTCACGACGAAGGTCGCATCCTGTGGAGTAACTCACACCAGGGCGCCGGACCGGGCGCCGGACCGAACGCCGGACACCGGGAAAAGCAAGAAGGCCGACACCATCTTCATGGTGTCGGCCTTCTCATCGGTACTGCTGGAGCGATGCTCCTGGTGCGCGAGGGGGGAGTTGAACCCCCACGCCCTTTCGGGCACTGGAACCTGAATCCAGCGCGTCTGCCTATTCCGCCACCCGCGCATTGGGTGTGCTCCGGACCCTCTCACTTTTTCGGTGGGAGCGCCTGGCGACATCAGAAGATTAGCACGCCGCAGACCGTGGATTCACATCCGTTGTTTCGGCTCCGCTCGCGGAGACCAAGGTGACCAGGGGGAGGCGGTGACAGGAGGGTGGACGGGGGTAGGGCGGAGCAGAAGAGGACGGACAGGGAAGGGAGCGGGGGGAGGAGAGGGAGGGAGGGAGGGAGGGAGGAGACGGGGAGGGATGGGGAGAGGAGGTCCCGGGGAGAGGGAGGAACGGGGACGGACCGCCCGGACCCCGGACCGAGCCCTCGCTTCCACAGCCGGGTGCGGGACACTGTCCACAGGCCGCCTCTACGATCCGTGGGGGCAACCTGTGAGAGGTGACACTCGTCCACAGGGCAGAGAAGGGGAACCAGCCGATTTCCCGACGCGTGGATACGATCAGTAAGCAGTACCAGGACGACAACGACGGAGGAGGTGCCCCATGGGAGTCCTGAAGCGTTTCGAGCAGCGTCTCGAAGGTCTGGTCAACGGCACCTTCGCCAAGGTCTTCAAGTCCGAGGTCCAGCCTGTCGAGATCGCCGGCGCGCTCCAGCGCGAGTGCGACAACAACGCGCAGATCTGGAACCGCGAGCGGACCGTCGTGCCCAACGACTTCATCGTCGAGCTGAGCACACCGGACTACGAGCGTCTCAGTCCCTACTCCGGCCAGCTCGGCGACGAGCTCGCCGGTCTGGTCAGGGACTACGCCAAGCAGCAGCGGTACACCTTCATGGGGCCGATCAAGGTCCACCTGGAGAAGGCCGAGGACCTCGACACCGGTCTGTACCGCGTCCGCAGCCGCACGCTGGCGTCGAGCACGTCACAGCCGCAGCCGCCCGCGGCCGGACAGCAGGGCCGCGACGGCTACGGGTACCCCCCGGCCGGCGCCCCGCCCATGCCCGCCTCCCCGCCTCCCGGCGCGCCCGGCCACCGGCCGCAGGCCGCCGCCGGCCGTCCCGGCGCCATGCCCGGCCCCGCCACCCACGGCGGAGCGGGCATCCAGGTGCGCCGCTGGATCGAGATCAACGGCACCCGCCACCAGATCTCGCGCCCGACCCTGGTCCTCGGCCGCAGCACCGACGCGGACGTGAGGATCGACGATCCCGGCGTCTCCCGCCGGCACTGCGAGATCCGGACCGGAACGCCCTCGACGATCCAGGATCTCGGATCCACCAACGGCATCGTGGTGGACGGGCAGCACACCACCCGCGCTACGCTCCGCGACGGCTCGCGGATCGTCGTGGGCAGCACCACCATCGTTTACCGGCAAGCCGAAGGGTGAAGCGGGGGCAATGTCAGAGCTGACCCTGACGGTCATGCGGTTGGGTTTCCTGGCCGTTCTGTGGCTGTTCGTCATCGTGGCCGTCCAGGTCATCCGCAGTGACCTCTTCGGTACGCGGGTCACCCAGCGCGGTTCGCGGCGCCAGGAGGCGCGGCCCCAGCAGGCCGCGCGCCAGGCGTCCGCGCCCCCGCAGCAGCGCGGCCAGCAGCAGAGCACGGGCGGCCGCCAGCGCCGCGGCGCCCCGACCAAACTCGTCGTCTCCGAGGGCACCCTCACCGGCACGACCGTCGCCCTCCAGGGCCAGACGATCACGCTGGGCCGGGCGCACGATTCGACGATCGTCCTCGACGACGACTACGCCTCCAGCCGGCACGCCCGGATCTACCCCGACCGGGACGGCCAGTGGATCGTCGAGGACCTCGGGTCCACCAACGGCACGTACCTCGACCGGGCCCGCCTCACCACCGCCACGCCGATTCCGCTGGGCGCGCCGATCCGCATCGGCAAGACCGTCATCGAGCTGCGGAAGTAGTACGACAATGAGTGAGCGGAGCGAGCGAGCCGGGACGGTCCCCGTCGCGGGGCGTGCCGCGCTCCCGGGCGAAGCGGCTGAAGCGTCCGGAGCGACCGAAGCGACCGGAGCGACCGGAGGGTGGGCAGTGTGGGTCGAGACCGGCCGTACCCCGATGCGGCGTCGACAGGGCAGGTGCGCATGAGTCTGTCGCTGCGATTCGCCGCGGGCTCGCACAAGGGCATGATCCGCGAGGGCAACGAGGACTCCGGCTACGCCGGTCCCCGGCTGCTCGCCATCGCCGACGGCATGGGCGGCCAGGCCGCCGGCGAGGTCGCCTCCTCCGAGGTGATCTCCACCCTCGTCACGCTCGACGACGACGTCCCCGGCTCCGACATCCTCACCTCGCTCGGTACGGCGGTGCAGCGCGCCAACGACCAGCTGCGGATGATGGTCGAGGAGGACCCGCAGCTGGAGGGCATGGGCACCACGCTCACTGCCCTCCTGTGGACCGGCCAGCGGCTCGGCCTGGTGCACGTCGGCGACTCGCGCGCCTATCTGCTCCGCGACGGCGTCCTCACCCAGATCACCCAGGACCACACCTGGGTCCAGCGGCTCGTCGACGAGGGCCGGATCACCGAGGAAGAGGCCACCACCCACCCGCAGCGCTCGCTCCTCATGCGCGCGCTCGGCAGCGGCGACCACGTCGAACCCGACCTCTCCATCCGCGAGGTCCGGGCCGGTGACCGCTACCTGATCTGTTCCGACGGCCTGTCCGGCGTGGTCTCGCACCAGACCCTCGAGGACACCCTCGCCAGCTACCAGGGCCCGCAGGAGACCGTGCAGGAGCTGATCCAGCTCGCGCTGCGCGGCGGCGGCCCCGACAACATCACGGTGATCGTCGCCGACGTCCTCGACGTCGACGGCGGCGACACCCTCGCCGGCCACCTCAGCGACACCCCGGTCATCGTGGGCGCGGTCGCCGAGAACCAGGCGCAGCTCAACGACGGCGGGGCCATGCAGACCCCGGCCGGCCGCGCCTCCGGGCTCGGCCGCCACGCCGCCCACCGGCAGCCCCCGGCCGGCGGCTTCGGCCCGCCCGGCAGCGGCGACGGCCGGGACTACGACGGGATGCCCCCGGAGGGCTCCTTCGAGTCGTACACCGACGACGACTTCGTCAAGCCCCGCAAGGGCCGCAAGTGGCTCAAGCGCTGCTTCTTCCTCGCCCTGGTCCTCGCCCTCCTCGGCGGCGGCCTCTACGGCGGCTGGCGCTGGACGCAGACCCAGTACTTCGTGGGGTCCAAGGACCAGCACGTGGCGCTCTACCAGGGCATCAGCCAGGACCTGGCGTGGGTCTCGCTGTCGAAGGTGGAGAAGGACCACCCCGAGATCGAACTCAAGTACCTCCCCGCCTACCAGCGGAAGCAGGTCGAGGAGACGATCGCGGGCGGCAGCCTCGGCAAGGCCGAGACGAAGATCTCCGAGCTGGCCGTGCAGGCCTCCGCCTGCAAGAAGACCGAGCAGCGCCGCGCCGCCGCCGAGAAGGCCGCCGACCAGGCGAGCAAGCCGCCGGTCCAGAAGCCGGACGGCACCGCCACCCCCGACTCCAAGCCCACCACAGCCGCTCCGTCCCCGGGTCCCACCCTCACCGGGGAGGAGCAGAAGCTGGCCTCGAACTGCGGCAAGCAGTAAGCACCCGTAGGGGGGCCTTTCACCACCATGAGCGTTGTCACCAACACGACCACCATCGGCGCGATCGAGGCGCCGAGCCGTCGCAACACCGAGCTGGCGCTGCTCGCGTTCGCCGTCGTCATCCCGGTGTTCGCGTACCTCAACGTCGGCCTGGCCATCGACGGCAAGGTCCCGGCCGGCATGCTCGGGTACGGACTCGGCCTCGCCCTCCTCGCGGGCGTCGCGCACCTGGTGGTCCGCAAGTGGGCCCCGTACGCGGACCCGCTGCTGCTGCCCCTGGCGACCCTGCTGAACGGCATGGGCCTGGTGCTGATCTGGCGACTCGACCAGTCGCCGCGGCTGATCGCCACCTCGATGCGGCTCTACAAGAGCTTCAGCCCGGACGCCCCGAGCCAGATGATGTACTCCGCGATCGGCATCGCCATGTTCGTGGGCGTGCTGCTGCTGCTCAAGGACCACCGGGTCCTCCAGCGCTACACGTACATCTCCATGGTGGTCGCCCTCGTCCTGCTGCTGCTGCCGCTCGTGCCGGGACTCGGCACGGACAGCTTCGGCGCCAAGATCTGGATCCGGGTCGGCGGCTTCTCGATCCAGCCCGGCGAGTTCGCCAAGCTGGTCCTGGCGGTCTTCTTCTCCGGCTACCTGATGGTGAAGCGGGACGCCCTGGCCCTGGCCAGCCGCCGCTTCATGGGGCTCTACCTGCCCCGTGGCCGTGACCTCGGCCCGATCCTGACGATCTGGGCGGTCAGCCTCCTCATCCTGGTCTTCGAGAACGACCTCGGCACCTCGCTGCTGTTCTTCGGCATGTTCGTGATCATGCTGTACGTGGCGACCGAGCGGACCAGCTGGATCGTCATGGGTCTGCTGATGGCGGCGGGCGGCGCGGTCGCCGTCAGCTCCTTCGCCAGCCACGTCCAGTCGCGTGTGGCGGCCTGGCTCGATCCCTTCGAGTGCCTGAAGACGGCACCTGCCGGCAGCAACATGGCGTACGCCTGTGACCAGATGACCCAGGTCCTGATGTCCTTCGGCTCCGGCGGCATCCTCGGCACCGGCCTCGGCCAGGGCAACTCCGACCTCATCGGCTTCGCCGCCAACTCCGACTTCATCTTCGCCACCGTCGGCGAGGAGCTCGGCCTCACCGGCGTGATGGTCTTCCTGCTCCTCTACGGGCTGATCGTCGAGCGCGGCATCCGCACCTCCCTCGCCGCCCGCGACCCCTTCGGCAAGCTGCTCGCGATGGGCCTCTCCGGCGCCTTCGCGCTCCAGATCTTCGTCGTCGCCGGCGGTGTCCTGGGGCTCATCCCGCTCACCGGCATGACCATGCCGTTCCTCGCGTACGGCGGTTCCTCGGTGATCGCCAACTGGGCCCTGATCGGCATCCTGATCCGTATCAGCGACACCGCGCGCCGTCCCGCGCCCGCGCCCGCCCCGTCCCCCGACGCCGAGATGACCCAGGTGGTCCGTCCGTGAACAAGCCGCTGCGACGGGTCGCGATCTTCTGCGGCCTGCTCATCCTCGCCCTGCTCCTGCGGGACAACTGGGTGCAGTTCGTCCGTTCCGACGAGCTGACCACACATGCCAAGAACACGCGCGTCCGCATCGAGCGGTACGCCAACGAGCGCGGCAACATCATCGTCGGCGACAAGCCGATCACCGGCTCCGTGGACTCCAAGGACGAGTACTACAAGTACAAGCGGACCTACGTCGACGGACCCATGTGGGCCCCGGTCACCGGCTACGCCTCGCAGGCCTACGACGCCACCCAGATCGAGAAGATCGAGGACGGCATCCTCACCGGCAACGACGACCAGCTCTTCTTCGACCGCACCCTGGCCATGTTCACCGGCGAGAAGAAGAAGGGCGGCGACGTCGTCACCACCCTGAACGCTGCCGCGCAGAAGGCCGCCTTCGAGGGCCTGGGCAACAACACCGGCGCCGTCGTCGCCATCGAGCCGAAGACCGGCAAGATCCTGGCGATGGCCTCCACCCCCTCGTACGACCCCTCCTCCTTCGCCGGCTACTCCGGCAAGGACGAGAAGGCCTGGGTCGCGCTGGAGAAGGACAAGAACAAGCCGAAGCTGAACCGGGCGCTCCGCGAGATCTACCCGCCCGGCTCCGTCTTCAAGGTCGTCACCGCCGCCGCCGCGCTGGAGAACGGCAAGGTCAGCGACATCAACGCGCCGACCAAGACCCCCGAGGGCTGGAAGATCCCGCTCTCCAACAAGGAGATGGTCAACCACGCCAGCGGCTGCGCGAACGCCAGCCTGAACCGGGCGCTGGAGATCTCCTGCAACTCGGTCTTCGCGAAGCTCGGCGACGACGTCGGCCGCGACAAGATGGTCGAGATGGCCGAGAAGTTCGGTTTCAACGCCGAGCAGTTCACCCCGGTCCGCTCCGCCGCCTCCGTCTACGACAAGAAGGCCGACCGCGGCGGCAACGCGCTCTCCTCCATCGGCCAGTTCAACACCGCGACCACCCCGCTCCAGATGGCGATGGTCACGGCGGCGATCGCCAACGACGGCAAGCTGATGAAGCCGTACATGATCGACCAGCTGCGCGCCCCCAACCTCGACCTGATCAAGCAGAACGAGCCCGAGGAGATGAGCCGCCCGGTCTCGCAGGAGACCGCCCAGAAGCTCCAGCAGATGATGGAGAACGTCGTCACCGAGGGCACCGGCGGCAACGCCGACCTGAAGATGGACGGCGTGAAGGTCGGCGGCAAGACGGGTACGGCCCAGCACGGCGAGAAGAACGCCAAGCGCCCCTACGCCTGGTTCATCTCGTACGCGAAGACCGCCGAGGGCTCCCCGGTCGCGGTCGCCGTCATCGTCGAGGACTCCGAGGGCACCAACCGCGAGGACATCAGCGGTGGCGGTCTGGCCGCCCCGATCGCGAAGGCCGTGATGAAGGCGGTCCTGAAGACCCGGGGCTGACCTTTCCCACCCGGTCCCGGCCCGGCCCCCGTCCGGTGCGGGCCAGGTACCGGTCGGGTATCAGCTACCGGCCCCGGGCGGAACGCCTTCCCGGGGCCGGTAGCGTATGCGCGAACAGCACACACCGCCGGACCACCCATGGGTGCGGTCGGGACAGACGGAGAGGGCTGGATTAGCTATGGAAGAGCCGCGTCGCCTCGGCGGCCGGTACGAGCTGGGCTCGGTGCTCGGCCGTGGTGGCATGGCCGAGGTGTACCTCGCCCAGGACACCCGGCTCGGCCGCACCGTCGCCGTGAAGACGCTGCGGGCCGACCTGGCCCGTGATCCGTCCTTCCAGGCCCGGTTCCGCCGTGAGGCACAGTCCGCCGCCTCGCTGAACCATCCGGCGATCGTCGCGGTCTACGACACCGGCGAGGACTACGTCGACGGGGTCTCCATCCCGTACATCGTGATGGAGTACGTCGACGGGTCGACCCTGCGTGAGCTCCTTCACTCCGGGCGCAAGCTGCTGCCCGAGCGCACCCTGGAGATGACGGTCGGCATCCTCCAGGCGCTGGAGTACTCGCACCGCGCCGGCATCGTGCACCGCGACATCAAGCCGGCGAACGTCATGCTGACGCGCACCGGCCAGGTCAAGGTCATGGACTTCGGCATCGCGCGCGCCATGGGCGACGCGGGCATGACCATGACGCAGACCGCCGCGGTGATCGGCACGGCCCAGTACCTCTCCCCGGAGCAGGCCAAGGGCGAGCAGGTCGACGCCCGCTCCGACCTGTACTCCACCGGCTGCCTGCTGTACGAGCTGCTCACCGTCCGCCCCCCGTTCATCGGCGACTCCCCGGTCGCGGTCGCGTACCAGCACGTCCGCGAGGAGCCGCAGCCGCCGAGCAACTTCGACCCCGAGATCACGCCCGAGATGGACGCCATCGTCCTCAAGGCGCTGGTCAAGGACCCCGATTACCGCTACCAGTCCGCCGACGAGATGCGCGCGGACATCGAGGCCTGCCTCGACGGCCAGCCGGTCGCGGCCGCCGCCGCGATGGGCATGGCGTCCGCGCCCGCGTACGGCGGGGGCTACGGCGGCTACCCGCCGGAGGACCAGCAGACCACGGCCCTGCGCCAGACCGACCCCGGCGGCCAGACCGCCATGCTGCCCCCGATCAACCCGAACGACGGCGGCTACGGCTACGACGACCGTCCGGACCGTCGTCGCGGCGGCGGCCAGAAGAAGTCGAACACCTCGACGATCCTGCTGGCCCTCGCCGGCGTCCTGGTGCTCATCGGCGCGATCTTCATCGGCGTCGCGATCTTCGACAAGAAGGACGCCCCGGAGCCGGTCACGGTGCCGCAGCTGGTCGGCGAGAAGCTGGACGTCGCGACGAAGCACGCCGCCAACGTGAACCTGAAGGTCCAGGAGGCGGGCACCGAGCGCTGCGACCAGCCCACCGGCGCCATCTGCCGCCAGGAGCCGGTCGCGGACGGCGTCACGAAGCTGGAGCCCGACGACACGATCAAGGTGTACGTCTCCGAGGGCGCGCCGCTCGTGGAGGTCCCGGACGTCCAGGAGCAGTCCCAGGAGCGGGCCACGAAGTCCCTGGAGGACAAGGGCTTCAAGGTCAAGGTCGAGGAGGAGGAGTCCGACGCGAACCCCGGCTCCGTCCTGCGCCAGAACCCGGGCGGCGGCACCAAGGCGGAGACGAACTCCGAGGTGACGATCACCATCGCGAAGAAGAAGCTCTCGCAGCTTCCGAACGTGAAGGACCGCGCCTACGAGCAGGCCGTCCAGCAGCTGAACACGGTCGGCTTCACCAACGTGGTCAGGGAGGACGTCGACTCCGACAAGCCCGCGGGCACGGTCGTCGACCAGACCCCGCAGGGCGACTCGAACCAGCCGAAGGACGTCCGGGTCACGCTGAAGGTCTCCAAGGGCCCGCAGCAGACCCAGGTCACGATCCCGGACGGCCTCACGAACCGCCCCTTCAAGGACGTCAAGGCGCAGCTCGAAGGCATGGGCCTGACGGTCGTCCAGAAGGGTTCGGACAAGGAGGACGCGCTGGTGCTGGCCACCAACCCGGCTGCGAACACCCCGGTCAACACCGGAACCACGGTGGAGGTCTTCACCGCGGGCGGCGGAGTGCCCAGCAACCCCGGTGACAACAACAACGGTGACAACAACAACGGTGACAACAACGGAGGCGGCGACGGCGGCAACAACGCCATCGGCGGTTGGTTCGACTGATCGCCCGCCCCGTACGACGGGAGAGCCCCGGCATCCGGAAGATCGGATGCCGGGGCTCTCCCGTCCGTCGTGAGCGGGAGTGGATCAGCGCAGCTCCGCCGGGGGCGTCCGGTCGCGGTCGACCCGTTCCGTGCGCTCCAGTTCGCCCCAGACGACGTACCGGTAGTCCGAGGTGTACATGGGCGTGCAGGTGGTCAGCGTGATGTAGCGGCCCGGCCCGGTCCTGCCGGACTCCTGCGGAACGGGCTGGAGGACGTCCACGTTGTACTTCGTGGTCTCGGGCAGGGTCTTGTAGACCTTGTAGACGTACCAGGTGTCCTTGGACTCGAAGACGATCGCGTCCCCGGTCTTCAACTTGTGGATGTTGTGGAACTTCGCCCCGTGTCCGTCCCGGTGCGCGGCCAGCGTGAAGTTGCCCTGCTTCTCCTGCGGGAGCGCCGCCCTGATCGGGTCGGTGTAGTAGCCGGCCACGCCGTTGTTGAGGACGGAGGGGTCGGTGCCCCGCTTCACCAGGACCTCGTCGTCGCCCATCGCCGGCACGTGCAGGAAGCCGATGCCGTCCCGGGTGTCGAGGGCGCCCGGGGCGTCGTCGGCCCAGTGGTCGCGGACCTGGGCGCCGTCCTGGTCGGCGGCACGGTCGGCGAGGACGTTGGTCCACCACAGCGAGTAGACGACGAAGAGACCGAGCACCAGGCCCGCCGTGATGAGGAGTTCGCCGAGGACACTGATGATCCCGGCGATCCGGTTGCGCGCTCGTGCCACTTAGGTCGTCCTGTCGTCCCGTCCGGAGGTGTGGGGTCTCAGCCTACGAGCGCTTCGGGCTTCCCCTTGCTGCGCGGACGTTCCTCCAGGAGCCTGCCCCATACGATCATGCGGTACGTGCTGGTGAATTCGGGCGTGCACGTGGTCAGCGTGATGTACCGGCCGGGCTCGGTGAAGCCCGACCCCTTCGGGACGGGGTCGATCACGGACACGTTGGAGGGCGAGGTCTGCGGCAGGATGCTCGCCATCTCGTACGTGTAGTACGCGTTCCGGGTCTCGACGACGATCGGGTCGCCGGGCTTCAGCCGGTTGATGTACCGGAAGGGCTCGCCGTGCGTGTTGCGGTGGCCGGCGACCGCGAAGTTGCCCTGTTCGTCGGAGGGCATGGCGGTCTTGAGGCCGCCCCCGGCGTAGTGGCCGACCATGCCCTTGTCGAGGACCTCGGTCTTGTCGATGCCCTCGGCGACGGGGACGACGACGTCCAGCTTGGGGATGTACATGATGGCGAAGCCCTCGCCGGGCTCGAAGACGTCCGGCTCGTCCTCGCCCTTGGCCCAGGTGTCCTCGATCTGCTCCTTGGCCTGGTTCGTCTCCTGGCCGGCGAGGACGTTCGTCCACCAGAGCTGGTAGGTGACGAAGAGCAGCATGACGACGCCGAGGGTGATGAAGAGTTCGCCGACGATCCGGCTGGCGACGACGCCGACGCTGTCCTTGGCCTCGCGGGCGGCCCGCCGGGCCTCGACCCGGGAGAGGGGCGCGGCGGGTTTCGCCGCGGCGGCGGGCGGGGCGCCCCTGCGGCCCCTCCCCCGGCCGCCCTTGGCGGCGGCACGGCGCCGCTCGGCCCGCCCGGGCCCGGGAGCTCGCCCGGAGCCCGTCTCGGGGGGTTCAGGAGGCTCCGAGGGCCCCGGGAGGTCCTCGACGGGCGGCAGGACCGCCGTCTCGTCGGACCGGCGCCCCGGAGCCTGCTCGTCGCCGTACGGCCCGTAGGGGGGCTCGTGGGGGCCCTCGGCGGGCGTGTACGGACCGGTGGGCTCGTACGTCTCGGCGGGGGCGTGCGTCTCGGCTGGGGCGTACGTCTCCGGGGACGCGTACGGATCGGCGGCGGGCGCGTACGGATCGGCGGCGGGCGCGTACGCGCCGGCCTGTGCGTACGGGTCTGCGGCGGGGGCGTACGGCCCGGTGGGCGCGTACGGGTCGGCCGCCGCGCGCGGCTCCGCCTCCGGTACGTACCCGCCTCCCGGTACGTGGCCGTCCCCCGTTCCGTACTCGCCGCCCGATCCGTGCGCACCGCCCGGCGCGTACCCGTCCCCGGGCGCGTGCCCCTTCCGCGGTGTCGGCTCCCGCCTCGGCTCGTGCGTCGCCCGGAACCACGGCGAGCCCTCCGTCACGCGACGGCCTTGCCCACCACCGGCGCGAGGCCCGCCGACCGGTCGACCGCCCCCTTGTCCCCGCACTCCTCCAGCCAGTTGGCGAGCATCAGGTGGCCGTGCTCGGTGAGGACGGACTCGGGGTGGAACTGCACGCCCTCGACCGGGAGTTCGCGGTGGCGCAGGCCCATGATGATGCCGTCCTCGGTCCGCGCGGTGACCTCCAGCTCGGCGGGCAGGGCGGAGGGCTCGGCGGCCAGCGAGTGGTAGCGGGTCGCGGTGAACGGCGAGGGCAGGCCCGTGAAGACGCCCCGGCCCCCGTGCGTGACGAGCGAGGTCTTGCCGTGCAGCAGTTCGGGCGCGCGGTCGACGACGCCGCCGTACGCCACGGCCATCGACTGCATGCCGAGGCAGACGCCGAAGACGGGCACGCCGGTCTCCGCGCAGTGCCGGACCATGTCGACGCAGACCCCGGCCTGCTCGGGGGCGCCGGGGCCGGGCGACAGGAGGACGCCGTCGAAGCCGTCCTGGGCGTGGCTCAGCTCGACCTCGTCGTTGCGGAGGACTTCGCACTCGGCACCGAGCTGGTAGAGGTACTGAACGAGGTTGAAGACGAAGCTGTCGTAGTTGTCGACGACGAGAATTCGCGCGCTCACTGGCCGTCCACCGTCACATCGTTGAACGGAAGCAGTGGCTCCGCCCAGGGGAACACGTACTGGAAGAGGACGTAGACGATCGCGAGGACCAGCACGATCGAGATCAGCGCCCGCACCCCCGCGTTGCCAGGCAGATGCCGCCAGATCCAGCCGTACATGACGTCGACCGCCCCTTCCGTTCGTTACGGGGTCCAGAGTACGGGGCGAGGGGGCCGGGAGGGGGCCGCTGTCCAAAGCCTGTGGACGACGGATCCCGTCCACGGCCGGGGGACGGGATCCGGTCAGCCCACCGGCTTCGCGTAGTGGAGGTCCACCGTGCCCGCGTAGCCGGGGAGGGTCACCGCCCTGTGCTCGTCGACCTTCCAGCCGAGCCCGTACGCCTTGACGTAGAGCTGGTAGTTCCGGATCGCCGGGGAGTCGGTCAGCGCCCGGCTCAGCCGGTCCCGGTCGCCCACGGCGGTGATCTTGTAGGGCGGCGAGTAGACGCGGCCCTGGAGGATCAGGGTGTTGCCGACGCAGCGCACGGCGCTGGTGGAGATCAGCCGCTGGTCCATGACCCGGATGCCCTCGGCGCCGCCCTGCCACAGCGCGTTGACGACGGCCTGGAGGTCCTGCTGGTGGATGACCAGGTCGTTGGCCTGCGGCTCGGGGTAGCCGGGGGCGGCCCGGGCGTCCGGCGGGGCGTCGTTGAGGGTGACGGTGAGGCCGGAGCCGGAGACCTCGGTGGTGCCGGCCGCCGCCTCCAGCGCTTCGAGCTTCTCGTCCTCCGCGCGCGTGGAGCCGTCGTCGCGGGCGGCGAGGGTGTCCACCTGGGAACGGAGGGCGGCGGCGGACTCGTCGAGTCCGGCGTTCTTGTGGCTGCGCTCCTCGATCAGGTCGGAGAGCCTGAGGAGGGAGGCGTCCGTGCGGAGGTTGGTGCCCTTGGCGGTGTTGAAGCTCGTGACGAAGATCAGTCCGGCGAGGGCGAAAACGGCAAGGGTGAGCAGCCGGACGGGGCGCCACCTCGCGGTGCGGCCCGGCCCTTCGGGAGTACCGGCGGAATTGCTCAACGTACCCTGATCCCCTTCGGTGCCGCGGAACCACTACGCTAACGGACGCCTGGGGGACGCAGACGTCCTCCTTCGTCACATCCCGGCGCCAGCCACAGTTCCCTGCGCGGTCACGCAGCGCATCGACAGGAGAGTCCCTCGTGCCGAAGTCACGTATCCGCAAGAAGGCCGACTTCACGCCTCCGCCCGCCAAGCAGGCCACCAACATCAAGCTGACCAACCGCAGCTGGGTGGCGCCGGTGATGCTGGCCCTGTTCGCCATCGGGCTGGTGTGGATCGTGGTCTTCTACGTCACCGACGGCACCATGCCGGTCGAGTCGATCCGCAACTGGAACATCGTGGTGGGCTTCGGCTTCATCGCGGCCGGTTTCGGCGTCTCCACGCAGTGGAAGTAGCGGCGGTCCGACACCCGTGACGGGGCCTTAGCGTCCGCGCCGGGGGCTCGTCAAGCTCTCCCCTGAGTTTATCCACAGCGTTGTGCACAGCACTGGATAACTTACGAAGATCTGTGGATAACTCTCACGTTGTTGACGCCGGTATGATCGCGTCCACTGTCGGCACGCTACGTCGCGCCCCTCACCTCCCGGGGAAATCCCCAGGTCAGAGGTGAGGGGCGCGTTCTTTTCCCACGGAGCAGGCAGAGCCCGCCACACACTGTGGATAACTCTGGGGAAAGCTGCCCCGGAAGCTCATCCACAGCCCTGTGCGCTCAGGCGAGCGCGGCCGAGCGGAGGAGCACGATCCCCAGGTCGAGCAGGAGAACCAGTCCACAGGCTGTGTACTGCACCAGGTTCCGGCGGGCCCGGGGCGCGTGCACCAGCGCGTAGGTCACCAGGGCGCCGCCGACCAGGCCGCCGATGTGGGCCTCCCAGGAGACCCCCGGACGGGTGAAGGTGAACAACAGGGACAGCGCCACGAAGAGGACGACCGGCCGCATGTCGTACCGCCGGCGGCGGGTGAGCACGGCCCAGGCGCCGATCAGGCCGAAGACGACTCCGGAGGCGCCGAGCGAGAACTGGTTCTCCGGGGAGAGCAGATAGGCGAGGGTCGAACCGGAGAGCCCGGAGAGCAGCACCAGGGCCGCGTACCGGATCCGGCCCAGTTCGGGTTCGACGATCCCGCCGATCACCCAGAGTCCCAGCATGTTGAAGAGGAAGTGCGGGATCTCCTGGTGGAGGAAGGCGGAGGTCAGGAGCCGGTACCACTCGCCGTCCGCGACCCCGGCCAGTTCGCCGGACGACAGGCGCGCGTACCCGATGAGCGCCAGGTCGTCGACGAGCCGGTCGCCCACCACCTGGACGGCGAGGAAGAGCGCCAGGTTGACCGCGATGACGATCTTGGTGACGAAACGTTCGTCCTCGGCCGTCCGGCCGCCCGCGAGCGTGCGGGGCCGGTTGGCGTCGGGGGCGTGGCCGGTCCCCGAGCCGCCGCGCACGCAGTCGGGGCACTGGAAGCCGACGGAGGCGGAGACCATGCACTGCGGGCAGATGGGCCTGTCGCAGCGGACACAGCGGATGCCGGTCTCGGTCTCCGGGTGGCGGTAACAGCGCGGCAGACCGGGCTGCGCGTCCATGGGAGGTCCCGTCCCTTCCGGCTCAGCGCTTCTCGATCACCACGGACTCGAGGACCACGTCCCGGAGCGGACGTTCGGTGTGCGGATCGGTCGCGGTCTCCGCGATCGCGTCCACGACCTCGCGGCTCTCCTTGTCCACGACCTCGCCGAAGATCGTGTGCTTGCGGTTGAGCCAGGTCGCGGGGGCGACGGTGACAAAGAACTGCGAGCCGTTGGTCCCGGGGCCGGCGTTGGCCATGGCGAGGAGGTAGGGCCGGTCGAAGAAGAGCTCCGGGTGGAACTCGTCGGCGAAGGAGTAGCCGGGGTCGCCGGTGCCGTCGCCCAGCGGGTCGCCGCCCTGGATCATGAAGTCCTTGATGACCCGGTGGAAGACCGTCCCGTCGTAGAGCGGGTCCTTGGAGACCGCGCCGGTGGCGGGGTGGGTCCACTCGCGCTCGCCGGTCGCGAGCTCGACGAAGTTGCGGACCGTCTTCGGCGCGTGGAACGGCATCAGCCGCACCTCGATGTCGCCCAGGCTCGTCTTGAGGATCGCGTACAACTGCTCGGCCACGGTCGCCTTCCGTCCACATCGGGGCGCGTCGTCCCACGCCTGACTCTGCAGTGAACGATCCTCGCATGCCCCGGATGCCCGCCCCACATGCCGGACCTTGCTCCGACGGGCATGATTCCGAAGAGGATGGAAAGGCGAAAACCTGACATCGCCACCGAGGAGGAGGAATCCCGTGACCCGCATGGACAGCGTGCGCGCCGCCACAGGTTCGGCGAAGGAGAGCGTCCTGCACGCCGCCGACGCGGTGGCTCCCTACGCCGAGACGGCCAGGGACCACGCCACGCACTACGCGCACGAGGCGCGGGAGATCATCGCGCCCAAGCTCTCGAAGGCCGCCAAGCAGGCCCGTACGCAGGCTCGCGTGCAGTACGACTCGTACGTCGCACCGCGGGTACCGCCGCGGGTCGACGCGGCCGCACAACGTGCGGCGGTCAAGACCCGCCGGGCCGCCCGTCAGGCCGCCGACTACACCGCTCCGCGCGTCGAGAGCGCGGTCGCCGCCACCGGTCCGGTCCTGGAGGAGGCCGGTGCGCGTTCCACGGCCGCCTGGGCCGCGCTGCGCGGTCAGGTGACGCCGAAGGACATCCGGAAGATCGTGAGGAAGCACGAGCGCCGGGCCAGGGCCGGGCGCGTCACCAAGGGCCTCGTCGTCCTCGGCGTGCTGGCCGGCGGCGTGTACGCCGCCTGGAAGTGGTGGGACAAGCAGTCCAACCCCGACTGGCTGGTCGAGCCGCCCGCCGCCACCGAGGTGGAGGAGGAGGTCACCGTCCTGACGTCCGTCGACGGCAGTGGGGCCGTTCTCGATCCCGAGGTGGAGGCCAAGGAGGCCGAAGCCGAGGCGGAGGCGGCCGAACTGGACATCGAGGCCGCCGAACGGCGCGACGAGGACCGCTGACCGGACGGGGTCCTTCCACGGGCCCCTGCCGGGAACTCACGAGCCTCTGCCGGGAACTCACGGGCGTCTGCCGGGAACTGTCGGGTGGCGCTCGGTCCCGTCGCGTTCGGACGGACAGGGCCGGGTTCTGTCGGGTGCTGCCGGAGCGGCGCGGGCGCCGGTCCGCCGCGGGTGGGGTGCGGGGAGTGCACGTCGTGGTCTCCCCGTGCCCTACGCCGCCGCGGCGAGCGCGAGTTCCGTCAGGGCGACCGGGTCGCTCTCGACGGCGGCGGGCGCGGACGACCGCCGGCGCGCGGCGGGGGAGGAACCGTGGGCCTCGGCGGCGATGCGCTGCTTGATGGTGGGCGGCAGGGAGCGGTCCCCGGCGATCGGCCACCGGTGGGCCCGTTGCGCCGGTACGGAGGCGGACGCGCGCTCCCCGGCGACGGCGGCGGTCGTGGCGGCGGGAGCGGTCGGCTCCTCCGGCTGCCGCACGGCGGGCTGCTGGGCCGCGGCGGCGGTGCCCGCCAGGCCGACGGAGGCGAGCAGGGCGAAGAGGACGGAGATGAAGGCGGCCCAGAACTGCTTGACCTTGGCGGTGGCCATGACCCCTCACTTTCGTGGCGTTCTCGGATGGTTCATTTCGGGTTGCGCGCTTTACATACCTTCCTCATGATGTGTCCGCACCCCGGAATGGCACGGAGCGACGCCGCCCGCGCGCAGTTCTTCGGATGAACACCACTCGTACGGATCAGCGGGCGGTCTCCGCCCACCGCACGGCGGGCCCGGTCGCCGCCCCCGCGGCCAGGAAGACCCCGCCCAGGAGCAGCCACCCGGGCACCCCCCAACCGATGAGCAGCGTGGTGACGAGCAGGGGCCCGAGGGTGCGGGCGACGGGGACGCCGGTGCCGTAGAAGCCCTGGTACTGGCCGATCCGGTCGGCGGGGGCCAGCGCGAAGCCGATCTGCCACGCGCCCGCGGAGTGCCGCATCTCGGCGAGGACCTGGAGCACGGCCCCGAGGACGAGTACCGCCACCGCGGCCCCCGTCTCCCCCGCCCCGGCCCCGGCCCCGGCGCCACGGCCGGCACCCGGCGACGTTCCCGGCAGCGCTCCCGGCAGCGCTCCCGACAGTGCGAAGACCGCGCACGCGGCGCACATGACCGCCCCCGACCACCGCACCGCCCGCGCCGCCGTGGCGAGGTCCGTCACGGACCGGGCGGCACGGACCTGAAGGAGCATCACCACCCCGGTGTTGAGGACGAAGAGCGCCGACACGGTCCAGCCGGGCGCCGCCGTCCGCTCCACGATCCACAGCGGCAGGGCGAGGCTGAGGAGCGGCATACGCAGCAGCATCAGGGCGTTCAGGAGGGCGAGGAGCGCGTACGGCCGGTCCCGCAGCACCGCGAGCCCCGGCCCGCCGCCCACCGGCCCGGGGGCGGGCGCCACCGCGGGCAGCCGGCCCAGGACCAGCGCGCAGCCCAGGAACGCGACGGCGTCCAGCGCGAACACGGAGAGGTACGCGCTCCGCGTCCCGGCGTGCAGCGCGAGCCCGCCGAGCGCGGCCCCCACGGCGAGTCCGCCGTTGAGGGTGGCCTGGAGCCGGGCGAGCACCCGCGTCCGCGCGGCCGGCGCGACGAGCCCGGCGAGCAGCGCCTGCCGCGCCGCGGCGAGGCCGCTCTGCGCCGTGGCGTACGCGACGGCCGCGCAGAGGAACGGCACGAAGGAGCGCAGGACGAGGAAGGAGGCGACGGACGCGGCGGTGGCCAGGGCGAGCAGGACGGCGGTCCCGCGCGGCCCCCGCCGGTCGGCCAGGTGCCCCAGCGGCACCCCGGCGAGCGACCCGACGGCCCACGCGACCGCGAGCCCGGCGCCGATCTGCGGTGCGGAGAGCCCGACGATCCGCGTGAAGTAGAGCGCCGAGGAGACGTAGAAGGCCCCGTCCCCGACCGCGTTGACGAACTGTGCGACCACCAGCGCGCGGGGCGCGGACACCCCGTCGGCCTTCCCTCGTACGTACGGCCTGGTCTCGTGCGACATGGACACGACGCTAGGGGCGGGTGGCCCAGCCCCTCTGGTCCACTCGCGCCCCTCGCGCCTGGGCCACTCGGGACCTCGGCCACCGAACGCCACGGCCCCCGGGCCCGGGGGAACGCGAAGGACCACCGGACCCGCGCTTCCGCGGGGCGGGGGCCGTCCGGAGCGGAGCCCGGAGGAGCCGGACTGGAACCCGTCGCCTTCCCGGTCCCCGGTCCCGCCCGGCCGCCCTTCCCGTCGTCCCGTGCCGGGAAGGACGCCGACGGGTGGTGTCTCAGCGGGTCCCGGCGGGCGCGAGCGTCACGACGGTGCCGAAGACCCGCCGCTCGCGCTGGTGTGCGTCGATCCGGACGCGCGGACGGCCGTGGAGATCGGGCCCCAGGGGGGCGGTGGTGAGCACACAGGCCGCGTCGAACTCGACGTACCGGTCGAAAGTGGTGTCGAAGCCGACCGGCGTCGCCGGGACGTCCAGACTCGCCTGGGCCGCCTGGCTGGCCGCCTCCAGGAGCACCATGCCGGGTATGTGGTCGTGCGGGTGGTCGTACAGGACGGAGTGGCTGGTGTCGACGCGTATCTGCCAGCGGTCCGCCTCGTCGGTGGGGGACAGGACGACGTCGCGCACGCTGCCGCGTCCCACCCGCTCCGGGGAGACGGCGGGAGTGGGTGCCGAGAACCGCGGGAAAACCGTACGGCTGTCGGCGCGCGAGCCGCGCAGCCGGTCGTAGATGACGCCCGGATGGGCGCTGTAGTGGACCTCGGCGGAACCCACGTACGCGCCGCCCGCCGTGCCCTCGACGTGGGCGACCAGGTGGACCGAGCCCAACCTCCGGCGCTTGATCGCCGAGTGGACGACCCGCAGCCGGACGGTGGTCGGCCGCTGCGTGATCCGCAGCGCGTCGGCGTCCACGTCCGAGCGCAGGTACTCCCAGCCCAGTCGGTGGTCCATGGGGATGCCGTGAGCCGTGTGGCAGGACACCGCGAGCGCCTGGCGTACGCTCTCGGTGAAGAGCAGCGGGCTGTGGGCCTGCGGTGTCGGCGTGTAGAAGGCATGTGCCCGCGGCCACTCGGCGGTGACGATCTGCTCGGCGTCGCACAGGCTCAGGCAGTCGATGACGAAGGCCTCCGACAGGTCGCGCTTCCCGACGGATTCCTTGACGCCGGTCCGCGTACGGCCTTGCCGCGGCACGATCGTCGACGTTTCAGCGATGGTGTGAGACATGAAGCAGTTCCCCCATGGTTGCTCCTGTCCAGCCGCGCCGGGCTGGACACCTGCCGTGACAAGATGAATAAAATAGTGTTCATTGTTTTTTGTCTAGTGGCTTTTTGATCAGCGAGTGAGGACTGCCGGGTTATGGCGAAGCGGGCCGTGAAGCAGGAACGGGCGATACAGACGAGGGAAGCGCTGATCCAGGCGGGGGCCGAGGTCTTCGGCGAGTTCGGCTTCGCGGGTGCCAGCGTCTCGAAGATCGCCGACCGGGCGGGGCTCACACTCGGCGCGATGTACTTCCACTTCAAGTCGAAGGAGGACCTCGCCCGGGAGATCGTCCTCGCCCAGCCCGGGCGGGTCACCCCGCCGCACGAGTCCGAGGGCTTGCAGCGCGCCGTCGACATCACGCTGACCTGGGCGTACGGACTGGCCGACGACGCCGTGCTGTACGCGGGCGCGCGCCTGGTGATGGAGCAGGACCACTTCGTCGCCCCGGAGGGGAACTCGCACCAGCAGTGGGCGGCCCTCCTCGCCTCCGACTTCCGCACCGCACAGGCCAGGCGGGAGATGCGCGGGACGGCCGACACGGAGGCGCTGGCCCGGCTGGTCGTCAACGCCTGCACCGGTGCCCAGATGCACTCCTCCATCGAGTCGGGCCGGGCGGACCTGCCGCGGCGCATCGAGGAGATGTGGCGGATCGTGTTGCCGTCCGTCACGATGCCGAGTGCCTTCGCCCGCCTGGAGTTCGGGCCGGAGCGGGGCGTGAGGGGCTGACCGCGGGCCCTCGGCCGGGGGCCGTGCCGTGCTGGTCGTGATCGGTTCATGACGAACGAGTGATGGGGGACGGGGATGGGATTGTCGGCGGCGCGAGGGTCCGAGGGGCTCGGCGGCAGGACGGTGATGGTCACCGGGGCCTCCAGTGGGATCGGTGCGGCGGCCGCGCGGCTGTTCGCCGCGCAAGGGGCGAACGTCGTCCTCATGGCCCGGCGGGAGGGCCGGCTGCGCGAACTGGCCGCGGACATAGGGGCGGCGGGCGGAACGGCGGTGTCCGTGCCGGGCGACGTGACCGAATCGGCGGACGTCGAGCGGGCCGTGGCCACGGCCGTCGACACGTTCGGCTCACTGGACGCGGCGTTCAACAACGCGGGCTGGGGCATGATGGCCACTCCTCTGCACGAGCTGGCCGACGACGTCTACGACCGGATCATGGACGTCAACGTGCGCGGCGTGTGGAACTGCCTGCGTCACCAGATTCCCGTGCTGCTCTCCCAGGGCAGGGGTGGAGCGGTGGTCAACACCTGCAGTACGGCCGGCCAGTTCGCCACCGGCGCCGTCGCCCCCTATGTGGCCGCCAAGCACGCCGTCCTGGGGCTGACCCGGGCCGCCGCGGCCGAGTACGGCGACCGGGGCATCCGGGTCAACGCGCTGATGGCCGGCAGCACCCGGACCGAACTGATCGAGGACGCGCTGCGGGAGATGCCCGGGCTCGAGGAGGCCGCCGTCGCCCGCGCCGTTCAGAAGCGGCTCGCCGACCCGGAGGAGATCGCCCGCGTCGCCGTCTGGCTCTGCGGCCCCGAATCCTCGTTCATGACGGGAGCCGCCGTGCCGGTGGACGGCGGCTGCAGCGCCGTGTGACCCCGTCCGCCGTACCGGATCCCATCAGTTCGTGGAGTACTCCACCGCCGGAAGGATCGTCTTCCACATCCGGGTGAACCGGTCCGACACACTGCTCGGCCGGACTTCCCGCGCGTCCGTACGCAGCTGTTCGCGCAGGTCCGTCTCCGCGCCGTGCACGAGGTAGACGACGAGCGTCAGGACGAGGGAAGGAGCTGTCTGCCCGATCGAGGGGGTGGCCGGCGCGCAGGGTTCCGTATCCGCCGCCCCGGCCAGCTCCTCCTGGATGGCCTTCGACCACATGGCGGTCCAGTTCGGTGCGGAGTCCTCGCGGTCGCGGTCCAGACGCGCGGCCGCGCGCACGGCGACATGGCCCTCCAGGCAGCGCACCACCGCGGACGCCATGGCGACGGCGGACCGGAGCGGGCCCGCGCCGCGATCGACCTGCTGCAGGGCGTGCCGCGTGTCCGCCATGCCTTGTGCGTGCACCGCGTCGGCCAGCTCGGCCTTCGAGGCGAAGTGGAAGGTCACGGCCCCTATCGAGGTGCCGGCAGCCCTGCTGATGCAGGCCAGCGACGCCGCCGCGTACCCCTTGCGGTCGAACTCCCGGGCGGCGGCGAGGATCAGGGCCTGCCGCGTGCGGGCAGCTCGTTCCTGCATCCCGTTGACCTTTCGTCGTACACGCACACCAGTGTGCGGCGGGGTTCCGAGCGGCTGAACACGTCCTCGCGTGGGGACGGCGGCGCGCTGTCCTTGGAGCGGAACGGTAAAGCCAAGTCCAATTTTCGGCAAAGGTGCGCCATGCCGACGGGCCCCTCCCGGTGGTACGAGTAGCGGCCCCTGCTGCGACGGGAGCGCCCGGGCCGGGTATGCCGGGGTGCCCTCAAAAAAACGTAGCTATCATTATGCTATACGCTCCAGAGGGATCGGGACATCGAGAGGCGGGGGAAGCCTCATGTGACGACTGCGCCGTTCGGGACGACAGGGATGCTTCTGCCCCCTCCCCGGCGGCCGCGAGCGACGGGGCGACGGGCATGCGGCGGCGTTCGTGGCGGGATTCGCCGGACGCGGCGCGGGGCCGCGCGCGATCGGCCCGCGGGCCCGGCGGCCGAGGGACCCGGAGTTCACCGATGCGGGACACCGTCCGCACCCGGCCGTCGCCCCGGACGAGCGCAGACGGACGGCGACACTTCCCCAAAAACAAAAAAGCTACTATTATTCAAATCCAGACGGAGGGGGAGTCATGGCTTTGGGGGGGCACCTTGCGTGGCTTGGTCGGCGGGACGCGGCAGACACCGTGGACCCGCATCCCAGCAAGGTCACCGAGGCACTCAAGGTTCGCGTGCTGGTGGTGGAGGGAGACGGCGCCGCGGCCGAGGCACGGGTGCGTTATCTGCGCCGGCAGGGATACTCCGCGACCAGCGTGACCACCGGAGAGGAAGCACTGCGTGCGCACCGGCACGCGGATCTGATCGTGCTCGACCTCGACCTCCCCGACATCGACGGCCTGGAGGTCTGCAGGGCGATACGGGAGGAGGGCGACAAGCCCATCATCTCCATCACCGCCCGCGACACCGAGCTGGACCGGGTGCTGGCCCTGCAGGCCGGAGCCGACGACTGCGTGCTCATCTCGTGCGGTGTGCGCGAGATGACAGCGCGCATCGAGGCCCTGCTGCGCCGGACCCACGTCCGGTCGGAGCCCACCCGGAGCATCTCCGTCGGCCCGCTCCACATCGACGGCAAGACCCGCGAAGTACGTCTGCACGGCAGGGCGGTGAGCCTTACGGCCAAGGAGTTCGAACTGCTGCACATCCTGGCCTCGGGCTCCGAGAACGTCATATCCCGCAAGGAGTTGATGGACAGGGTGTGGGACACCAGCTGGGCGGACTCCAGCCGCACCATAGACACGCACGTGAGCAGCCTGCGCGCGAAGCTCGGTGCGAGCACCTGGATCATCACCATCCGTGGCGTCGGCTACCGCATGGGGCACGGATGAGCCCCCGCGCGTCGCGCCCGGTGCGGGCGCCCGGCCCCGGGACCCCTCGGTGGGACGCGTCGCCCCGTGGCCCGACCGTCCCGTCGCGGAGCGGCTCCGGGGTCAGGCGATCTTCGACAGGTCGATGCCGCCGATGCCCTGCCTGAGCTGCTCGACGAGCTGGGCGATGCGTTCCTCGTCGCGCCGGTAGTGGGTCCACTTCCCGACGCGCGCGGAGCGGACGAGACCGACGCGTTCGAGTGCGGCCATGTAGGCGGAGACGGTGGACTGTGCCAGTCCCGTCTTGGCCTGGATGTGGCTGACGCAGACGCCGACCTCGTTGACGGGGAAGTGCTCTTCAGGGGCGCGCAGCCACTGCAGCACCTGGAGGCGCACGGGGTTGGCGAGCGCCTTGAGGGGTTCGGTCAGGGCCGTGAGGTCCTCTGTCATGGGTGTGTCGTGTGTCGTCATGGGGCCTTCCCGGACGGGCGCAGGACGGATTCTTGCATCGATGATAGGCGATGCGTCGCGTCGGCACCCCTCGCCCGCCACCGCCCCGCACTCGGCTTGACACTTCATATCGACGTACTGCAATACTTCGATCTATCCACGCTCGGCTCGCGGCACGATCCCGTACCGCACGCCACTGCAACGAAGGGTTTTCTCATGCCTATCGGGCTCATTGCCCTGGCACTCGGAGGCTTCGGTATCGGCCTCACCGAGTTCGGGATCGTAGGCCTGCTGCCCGAGGTGGCAGAGGACTTCGACGTCTCCGAAGCGGTCGCCGGCTACCTGGTCTCCGGCTACGCGCTGAGTGTCGCGATCGGCGCCATCGCGCTGACCGCGGCGATCGCCCGCTTCGACCGCAAGAAGTCGCTGGCCGGCCTCATGGTCCTGTTCATCGTGGGCAACCTGATGTCCGCCCTCGCCCCGACCTACGGCCTGCTCATGGCCGGTCGCGTCGTCGCGGCCCTGTGCCACGGGGCGTTCTTCGGCGTCGGCGCGGTCGTCGCCTCCGACATGGTGGCCGAGAACAAGAAGGCCAGCGCCATCGCGCTCATGTTCGGCGGCCTGACCGCCGCCAACGTGCTCGGCGTGCCGCTGGGCACCTTCGTCGGCCAGCAGTTCGGCTGGCGCTCCACCTTCTGGGCCGTCACGGTCATCGGCGTCATCGCGCTGATCGGCATCCTGGCCCTGGTGCCGCAGCCCACCTCGACCGGGCAGAGCCTGCGGGGCGAGTTCGCCGTGTTCCGCCGCGGTCAGGTCTGGGTCTCCCTCCTGCTCAGCGTCCTCGCCTTCGGCGCCGTGATCGGCGGCTACACCTACATCGCCTTCACGCTCACCGACGTCAGCGGGTTCGCCACCAGCACCGTGCCGTGGCTCCTCGTCCTGTTCGGTGTGGGCACGTTCATCGGCAACTTCGTCGGCGGCAAGGCCGCCGACAAGTCCCTGAACGCCTCCCTGACCGGCATCATGGCCGCCCTCGCCGTCGTCCTCGCGGTCTTCGCCCTCACGGCGGAGAACAAGATCGCCACGATCGTCTCGCTGCTGCTGATGGGCACCATCGGCCTCTCGGCGGCGCCCGGCCTGATGGTCCGGATCATGAGGTACGCGGCGGACGCGCCCACCATGGCCTCGGGCGCCAACGTGGCCGCCTTCAACGTCGGCAACGCGGTCGGCGCCTGGATCGGCGGTCTGACCATCGCCGCCGGATACGGGTTCGTCTCCCCGCTGTGGGTCGGCGCGGGTCTCGGCGTCGCCGCCCTCGCCGTTGCGGCCGGCGGCTCGCTGGGCGGCCGGACCGCGGCTCCCGCGGACAACGCGGCGGGCGCCGCGCCTCAGGCGGACAAGGTCGGAGTCAGCGTCCAGTAAAAGCGTCGCCGTCCGGCAGGGAAATTCCTGTTCGACACATCAGGACCGAGGAGCCTTCGGGCTCCCCGGTCCTGATTTTTTTTGTCCTACCCACAGCGCCGAAAGGGAGCCCGAGGGCGTCACGCCAGCTTTCGGAGAGGCTCTCCCCCATGCTGACCTGGGCTTTTAACACTCCTCTGAAACGCCTTAACGCTTCTCGAAACCTTGTTCGCGCATCTTGAAAAGACATGAACAAGCCTGTATTGGAATCCATTGAATCGAATGGGCCCGTTGGACAGAATTTTCTCGGCGACCCGATGAGAAACACCGGCCGCTTCACCGGAAATTGTTTCCGGAGGAATTCGACCCTTCGCGCCCAAAGGCGGGCGCGTGACGCACCGCGACGGGGCGACGGAGATCATCCGTCGCCGCACAGCCCAACGCGAGAAGGCGATGCACGTGTCCACCTCCATCTCTCCCGTCCAGCCTGCCCGGACCACCGCCCACCGGCCCGCGCCCGTCGAGCGCGTCCTCAGCACCAAGGACCGCGTCCGGGTGGCCGGATTCTTCCCCGGCCTGGGCAGCCGAGCGTCCTACCAGGACCTCGGCCGGTCCCTCCTCGACTCCGGCATACCCGAGATCACCGACATATACCAGGACGCCGCCCGGGCCCTCGGCTTCCCCACCCGGCCCGACCTGCTGCTCGCGGCATCGGCGAACCTTCCGCGGGGGACATTGGAGCGGCAGGGCTTCATCGGGGCGACCCTGCTGGTGCACAGCCTGGCTCTGGACGCCTACCTGCGGGACCGGAGCGAGAGGAACGGGACCCCCCTCGACTTCATCGCCTACACGGGCGAGAGTTTCGGCATCCTGACCGCCGCGGTGGCGAGCGGCTCCCTGTCCGTCTTCGACGGCGTGAAGATCGCCCAGGCGTTCACACCGCTGATGCTGCTGGCCGCCGGCGGGCAGAACACCGACGAGCCGTTCGCCCGGAACCTCGCCTGCTACCTGCCCGACTCCGTCCTGCGGGCGCCCCTGGTGCCGGAGCCGTCCCACGTGGTCGCGGTGAAGGCCCAGAGTCCGGACGCCCTCGCGTCGGTACTGGCCGCGCTGCACGACACGTACCCCGTCGCGGACGTCGAACCGCACAAGGCGTACTCGCCGACGCAGGCCAACGTCTACGTCCGCACCGGAGTCAAAGCCGAGTTCGACCGGTTCCTCGCCGAGCACCCGGACGTGTCCGCGCAGGAGCTGAAGGACCCGACCGTCTTCCTGGCGCACTCCGCCCGGATGCTGCCCGCGCGCCGGGCCCTGGAACGGTTCCTCGACGTCCAGCGGATCCGCTTCGCCGAGCCCCGCGTCCCGGTGGTGTCGAACCACGACACGTCGCTGCTCACCACGGCGGCCGACGTCCGGCTGGGGATCCTGGCCATGACCGACCGGGTCATGGCGTCCCGGGACACCTGCGAGACCCTCGACGGCCTCGACGCGGACATGGTCCTGGAGCTGGGCCTCGGCAACAAGTCGGCCCGGCTCCTGAAGGACAACGACCTCGTCGCCCCCGTCCTGGCCTACACGGGAAGCGACGAGGAGACCGACCGCCTCCTGCACGTCCTCGGCGTGGTGGACGGCCTGATGACCGATCTGGAGAAGCTGTACGCCACCGGGGACCGGCTGGAGCACGGACACTACGACTCCCTTCGGGAACTGTTCCGCCTCGCCGCCGACAGCGACTGCTGGGACGACCACATCTCCCGTACGTTCGGGCGCGTCGTCACCGCGGAGATGCTCTGCCCGGACCGGGAAGGGGCGCCCGCGTTCTACCAGTTGCTCGAGGTCTTCCAGCACACGCGGAACCACCGGGAGCACATCGCCGTCCTCGAGGGCGAACTGATCACCAAGGCACGGCTGAAGAAGCGGATCACCGGCGAGGACCCCGAGCGGCTCGGCAAGGCCTACCTCGAACTCCACGTCGTCGATCGCACCGGCGACGTCCGCGTGACGACCACGGACACCAACCGTCCGGAGGTGGTCGTCTTCCACTTCGACGGACTCGCCGACCTGGACGAAGAGGACCTGGAACGCAGGACCGAGCTGCTCCTCGACACCCAGCCGGCGGCGCTTCAGGCGTACGACCAGATGCTCAAGAGCCTGCGCGGCGGCGGCAACCGCGCCGTCCCCCCGGTGGACCACCGCATCGTCTACCAGTACCTCCTGTTCCACACCCTCGTGCGGCACCGGCCCGCGCTGTTCACCCAGAACGACTACTACCTCGAAGGCAGCGACGCACTGGGCTGGCTGGTCTCCCTGGCCGTCTCCGGCGCGATCTCCCTGGCCGACGCCGTCGCGCTGTCCGCGGCGCGGCTGCGCGACGACGCCGTGGAGCTGGTGCTGAACAGCGTCACCAGTGCCGTGATCCCCGTCGTGTCGCCCGAAGGCGTGCCGGTCCAGTCCAAGAAGGACCTGGAGGACGCCACCCGTGCCGTGCTCCGCGGCAGCACCCTGAACACCGAGGTGCGGCGGATCCACCTCAACGGCAACTGCCAGATCGTCGCTCTCGGTCCGGACCCGGACGGCACTTCCTTCGACGTCGGCCCCCACCACGGGCACGCGATCCGCGTCGCGGAGCCGGCCGAGGTCTGGAAGAAGCGCCTCAACCCCGCACTGGACGAGTTCGAGTACGCCTGCGTCCTCGCCCTGACCGGTGAGAACGAATGCGTCCTGGACAACGCCCAGAGCCGCAAGGTCCTCTCCAGCACCGTCTACGCCTACGTCAACCCCGGCGAAACGATCGTCAATTTCGGCAAGGGGGGCAGCGAGTCCATGACGATCTTCGTCAGGAAGGAGGGCGAGGACCGCGTCACGGTGCGGAAGATCCTGAGCGAGGCCCTGACGACCGCGCGGTGGAACCCGGACGGGGACGGTGTGATGTTGCCGCCGTTCGCGAAGGCCAAGAAGCAGGCCGAGTACCTCCAGGCCCTGCCGGAGCAGGTGCGCGACCACTTCCCCGAGGTCTTCACCGTTCTGGAGCGGGAAGTTCCCGTCCCGTCCCCCCTGCGGGGTGACGGCCGCGCGGCCGACAGGGAGGTCATCTACGAGATGAGCTACGTGGAGGGGGAGGAGGTCAGCCGGTTCGTGGAGAAGCGGGTACCACCGCCGGTGGTCGTCGCACGCCTCTACGAGCAGATCATCCGCGTGCTGAACGAGAACGTGCACAGCGTGCGCCGCGTCCCCGCGCCGGGCGAGACGCTGAACACCTCCTACTTCAAGAAGATCGAGGACCGCCTGGAGCTGTGCCGCCGTACGGCACCGCAGACCTTCGGCCCTCACCTCCTGGACACCGAGCGGATCGTCGTCAACGGCGTCTCCTACCTCAACTCCTCGGCGCTCCTCGAACGGTTCCGGGCGGAT
Source organism: Streptomyces sp. NPDC088915 (assembly GCF_044749825.1). NCBI lineage: Bacteria > Bacillati > Actinomycetota > Actinomycetes > Kitasatosporales > Streptomycetaceae > Streptomyces > Streptomyces sp. NPDC088915. The sequence continues at coordinate 288,918 of NZ_JBIVIR010000001.1, read as the reverse complement.
CCCGACTTCCTCGAGATCCTCGAACCGGCCTTCCACTCGCTGGTCATGGGCGACACGAACACCGAGAACATCAAGATCACCGACACCGAGCCGCTGCTGCGCGCCCAGAGGCTGATCGAGGCCGCGGCGCCGCAGCAGGAGATCGACGCCGCGCTGGAGGCGATCACTCCCGCCTCACTGGGGATCAAGTTCCTCGACCCCCGGGCCATCGGCTACAAGAGCGACGGCGGCGACACGCGTGACGACGCGATGTACGACAACAAGCCCTGGCACAACTCCATCGGTCACTACGACGAGATCCACTTCGAGCACTTCACGATGAGCGTCGACGTCGGCGAGGGGCGGACCCCGCGTGTCGACATCGCGTTCCTGGAGGACAACCCGTACCAGAAGGCGTACCGGGTACGGGACGTGATCCCCAACGGCGGCGAGGTCGACACCGAGGCCCCCCGGGGGATGGAGGACCACTTCGCCCCCGTGATGACGGCCGCGCTCGGTCTCGACGACCCCGAGTCGGAGTACCTGAGGGACGACCCCTACTGGCTGGTCCGGTTCGTGTTCATGATGGGGCAGCACTTCACCGCCATGCCGCCGTTCCACTTCCAGAAGGAGCTGGACGGCACCCTCATGGACACCTACCAGACCCAGCGCCGTCCGGTGGCGATCTACTGCGAGGGCATCAAGTGGCTGAACTGGGCCCTTCAGATGCTGGAGGGCACCAGGACCGAGATTCTGGGCCTCAAGACGCCCCTGCGCCGCCGCCCGGGCCACTGAGCGCTCCGCCGGAACCCCGCGAGTCTCCCCCGCTCCACCCAACAGAAAGCGCTTCGCATGACCTCCGCTTCGTTCCCCGTTCCGGTGGACGGCCTGTGCCACCTGTCGAACGAGACCCGCATGATCGCCACCCCGTGGAGCCGCATGGTGCGCGGCATCGGCCTGGGTCAGTACCCCGTCGCCTATGACCCCGATGCCGCCGCGCGGATCCGCAGGACGTTCGCCCTGCTCAGCGCCAAGGGCGCCGACAGCAACTCCTACACCAGGTTCTCCCGGCTCCTCGCCGACCTCGTCCTGAGCGTCGCGGACCCCTCCCGCCCGCTGCGCCGCTCCGACGTGGAGCAGGACCTCGGCCCGATCCTGGACACCGTACGGGCGGAGGAGAACCCGTACTTCCGGGTCATGGCCGGCTGCATCCTCATGGACTCCTTCGCCAAACTGGGCCTGGACAAGGGCCTGCTGGTCAACGCCGAGACCGACTTCCCGGCGGAGATCCTCGCCGTGGCCGACTCGATCGCGCCGGACCGGATCAAGGACGAGAACGCCGGACGCCACGGCCACTACGAGAAGCTGTCCGCCTACTCCGCCGTCTTCCTCGCCATGGGCCAGCTCGGCCTGAAGGAGAGGCTGGTGTCCGGCCGGCGCAATTACGTCAGGGAGTCACTGGGCCTGCTGGAGAAGATCCCGGCGCCGTTCTTCCGCGGGCGCGGCGGGGCCGTGCTCCTGTCGGTGATATCCCTGCTCGGATACGAGCGGTTCATCTTCGGCGAGGGCCGGGACCACATCAAGGAGGTTCTCGACCACCTCGACCGCGCGGACGAGCTGAACAGCCCGCCGGCGTTCCCGCAGCCCATGTCGGAGGCCTTCCCGAAGGTCTACCCGCTCCTGACCATGCTCAACGCCATCGCCATGAGCGGACGTGCCGAGGAGTACGTCGCCTACCGCCGGGACCGGCTGGCGGAGGCGAAGGAGCTGATGGGACGCATCACTCCGGTCGAGCGCACCCACATGGGCCTCTACTACATCATCGCCCTGCACAACCTCGGTCGCCTCGACGACCAGGTCCCGGACCTGTCCGGGCTCGTCGAGGACATCGTGGGCGAGTGGGAGCACATCGATCCGGGAGCGAACTACTTCCTCAACGGGATCGCGTACGCCTACGTCATCCAGACGGCCATGCTCACCGGCCGCATGGACCTGATCGGCGACAAGACCGTGGAGCGGCTCGTGGACTGCTTCCCCGACCTGGACCGGACGGACGACGACCGGGTCAACCGCCCCTATCCCTTCGCCTACGCCCTGAACGTGCTGGGGGAGACGGGCCGCTCGCACCTCCTGTTCGAGCCCAGGGACGCCTATGGCGGCGCCACACCCATGAGCTGGGTCATCGGCCGGCTCTCCGAGGGCGGCAGCGAGGAACAGCGCCTGTACATGCTGAACCACGCTCTGCTCGGATACGCCCTTCGCATGCGCGGCCCGGAGCGCACGGAGACCCCCCTGTCCCGGGGCTTCCGGTTCCGCTGAGACCCCACGAAGCCCCGCCGCGCCGTTCGCGCCGACGCGAAAAAGAGAGAGAAAAAGACCCCTCTGACCTCGTTTTCGCAGGTCAGAGGGGTCCGGCGCAGTGGAGCCTAGGGGAGTCGAACCCCTGACATCTGCCATGCAAAGACAGCGCTCTACCAACTGAGCTAAGGCCCCGGAACGAGAACAGCGTACCGGGTCATCCCCCATCTCCGGCAAAAGGATGGGGACTCCCGGTCGGCGACCACGCTCCGTAAGATGCTGACCGAGGTTCGCAGTGGCGAACCGCAGGGATGGGGAGAAGTGATGGACGCAGCGCAGCAGGAAGCCACGGCCAGAGCCAGAGAGCTTCAGCGCAGTTGGTACGGGGAGCCGCTGGGGGCGCTCTTCCGTCGCCTGATCGACGATCTCGGGCTCAATCAGGCCAGGCTCGCGGCCGTGCTTGGGCTCTCCGCGCCCATGCTGTCCCAGCTGATGAGCGGCCAGCGGGCGAAGATCGGCAACCCGGCCGTCGTCCAGCGCGTCCAGGCCCTCCAGGAGCTCGCCGTGCAGGTCGCCGACGGCAGCGTCAGCGCCGCCGAGGCCACGGACCGGATGGAGGAGGTCAAGAAGTCGCAGGGCGGCTCCGTCCTCACCGGCTCCGGCCAGACCGGCACCGCCTCCGGCGCCCCGACCGTGCGCCGGGTCGTCCGCGAGATCCAGTCCCTGCTGCGCTCCGTCGCGGCCGCGGGCGACATCATCGACGCCGCCGACTCGCTCGCCCCGGCCCACCCGGAGCTGGCAGAGTTCCTCCGGGTGTACGGCGCCGGGCGGACCGCCGAGGCGGTCGCCCACTACGAGTCGCACCAGAACTGACGGGTCCGGCGGCCGGCCGGGCCCGCGGAGAGACGGGGAGCGGGCGCAGCACGATGGGTGAGGTCTTCGCCGGGCGGTACGAGCTGATCGACCCGATCGGACGGGGCGGGGCGGGCGCGGTGTGGCGGGCCTGGGACCACCGGCGCCGCCGCTACGTGGCGGCCAAGGTGCTCCTGCAGAGCGACGCCCACACCCTGCTCCGCTTCGTCCGCGAGCAGGCGCTGCGGATCGATCACCCGCACGTCCTCGCCCCGGCCAGCTGGGCCGCCGACGACGACAAGGTCCTCTTCACCATGGACCTGGTGGCCGGCGGCTCCCTGGCCCACGTCATCGGGGACTACGGCCCGCTGCCGCCCCGGTTCGTCTGCGTCCTGCTCGACCAGCTGCTCTCGGGCCTGGCCGCGGTGCACGCCGAGGGGGTCGTCCACCGGGACATCAAGCCGGCCAACATCCTCCTCGACGTCACCGGGACCGGACGGCCGCACCTGCGCCTCTCCGACTTCGGCATCTCCATGCGCAAGGGCGAACCCCGGCTCACGGAGACCGATTACGTCGTGGGGACGCCCGGCTACTTCGCGCCCGAGCAGCTCCTCGGCTCCGAACCGGACTTCACCGCCGACCTGTTCGCCGTCGGCCTGGTCGCGCTCTATCTGCTCCAGGGCCGCAAGCCGGACTCCCAGGCCCTGGTCGAGCACTTCCTCGCGCACGGCACCCCGAGCGCCCCCGAGGGCATGTCCGAGCCCCTGTGGCAGGTGCTCGCGGGGCTGCTCCAGCCCGATCCGCAGGCCCGCTTCCGGACGGCCACGGGGGCGCGCAAGGCGCTGAGCGCCGCCGTCGAGCTGCTGCCCGAACCGGCCGCCGACGAGGAGCCGGTCGAGATCTTCGACCAACTCGGCCCCCTGCCGCCCGGTTTCGGCCCCGAGGGCCCCGAGCGGCCCGCGAAGCCCACGAGCCCTACAGGCACCACAGGCACCACAGGCACCACAGGCACCACGAGTACCGCAGAGCCCGCGTCCCGTACGGCACAGGACGGCCGGGGCCCTGCCGTGAGCGGCCCCGCCACGGCCCCCGTCACGCCCTCCGCCGCGACCGCCTCCCCGCAGGGCGCCCCCGCCCCCGTACCGCCCCGAGAGCCGCCCCCCGCCCCCGTACACCCCGGCCCGCCCCCGCCCCGCCCCTCCGAGACGGGCAGCTTCCACCTGCCACCGCCGGTGGCGCACCCGGCCCCGGCTCCGGCCTCCGTTCCGGGAGCGCCGTACGGACAGGCCTTCGCGAACCCCTACGCCACCCCCCACCCCCTCCACCCGGGCCCCTACGGGCCCCCGCAGCCGGTGACGGCTCCCCCGGCCGCCCCCGCGCCCGCCCCCGTACGCCGGCCGGGACCGCCCCCGAAGGTCGCGGTCCCGGTGCTCCTGCTCGCGCTCGTCTGCCTCGCGGTCGGCTTCTGGGCCCTCACCCAGGTCTGAGGGGTCAGGCCGCCCGCCGCCGCGCCACCAGCGTCCACGCGCCGAGGCCGAGCAGCAGCACCGTCCCGGTGCCGATCCCGGCCGTGGCGACCAGCCGCATGGAGTCGCCGCGCTCCGCCTCCGCGGCCGCCTGCGCCCCGCTGGACCCCTTCTCGGCCGCCTCCCGGTCGTCGGGGGTCACGGCGAACGGGCCGGGGTCCCCGTCGTACCCGGGTCCGGCCTTCGCCGCGTTCAGGACGTTCACCCGCAGCGTCAGCGGCACCGGCCCGTCGCCGTACTCCTCGGCCATCTCCGGGCTGAGCGTGGCCGACAGGTAGTACCAGCCGGCGAACCGCATCCCGCTCGTGGCCTCGTTGTACGAGGTGCGGTTCTCGTGCGCCACCGGCCGCTGCGGGCCGAGCGCCAGCGTCGCCTGCTTCCCGCTGTAGCCGAGGGTCTCGCCGTCGACGTGGCCGAGCGCCGGGTTGTCGAGGGAGAGCACGAGAGCCTGGGAGACGTAGGCGTCGCCCGCGGCGCTGCTGCCCAGTTCGGCGGTGGCGAAGAACTGCTGTCCCCAGTCGAGCGGGACCCGGTAGAAGAGGGTCTGCCCGGGCCGGATGTCGGACCGCCACTCGCCCCGCGTCAGCGAGGCGGCGTCGTGGACGCCCGAGCCGCCCTGCCGGGGCTCCGGGTCGCCCGTCAGGGGCGCGGGCGTGGCGGACGGCCAGGCCTCCGGGATCCCGGTCGGCCCGGCCTTCTTCAGGAGCGGCTCGGACAGGTGCCGGATCTCCAGGTCCCAGTCGGCCGGGTCGGATCCCTCCTTCGTGGTGCGCTCGACGACCACGTAGTAGTTGCCCGGCTCCTGGCAGCTGGAGCTGTCCGGGTTCACGACGCGGCGGGCGTACGCGGCGAGGGGGCGGGCGTACCGGGCCGAGGAGAAGCTCACCCGCTGGGCGCCGCACTCGGTGCCGGAGTCGTCCTGGATGCTGATCTCGATGCCGTCGCCGTGGTCGACCGTGCCGCCGGGCCCGGGGACGGCGACGACGGAGACGTACGTGTTCCGCTCGTTGTCGAGGGCGACCCGGTAGTAGACCTTGCCGTTCTTCCCGAGCGTGTCGCGGTAGGTCCGCCCGGCCTCCAACGGCCGCGCGTCCGAGCTGGAGAGGGCACCCCGGACCGGCCGGGCGGCGGAGTCGAAGGTGTACGGGGGGAGGGCCTCCCCGTCGGCGGCCCGGGCCCGGGCGGGGAATCCCGCCCCTCCGACGACCACTGCGGCGACCGCTCCGGCGGCCACGATCAGGGCCCCCGCCCTCCTGCCGATGCCGGCCCGTTTCCTCACGCGCTCCCCCTCATCGCTTTCCCACCGCTTCTCCACGGCTTTCTCTTCGCTTGAGCAAGCAACATATTCACTCAGGCAAACCACGAACAAGGTGCGGACAGAGCGAAGCCCCGGTCGCGCTCGCGCGCGGCCGGGGCTTCACCCACAGACGTTTTTCGTCTCAGACACCCGAACCTGCGGGCACGGAGTCGGTCGCCTCCGTCCACAGATCCTGCTCGGCGCGATCCGCCTGGATCTGGCGGTACACGAGGAGCCCGCCGATGGCGGCCAGTGCGACCAGGAGAAGCTTCTTCACCGCGCGACCTCGTCTTTCGTTGACGTAGGAGACTTCTGACGCCCACTCTACACATCGACCGATACCGGTCGGTGACCTGTGCGAGGTTCAAACCCACGTCGTCCCGGATTCATCCCGGGAGAGAACGAAATCGACCCGGACGGAAGAACCGTCCGGGCCGATCGATATGTGGGGCTAACAGGATTTGAACCTGTGGCCTCATCCTTATCAGGGATGCGCTCTAACCAACTGAGCTATAGCCCCGCCGCGCTGTGCGGTGTGTGTCCCGCGCGCTGACTCCTGAAGATTAGCGCACGTGGGGGTCAGTCCCAAAATCCGTTCCCGGACCGGCCCCCCACGGGCCTACTCGTCCTCGGCCAGCGTCAGCTCGACACCGCCCACGAAACCGGCGGACAGGTTGTAGATGAACGCGCCGAGCGTCGCCAGGGCGGTCATCAGGACCACGTCGATCACCGCGATCACCGAGGTGAACATCAGCACCCGCGGCAGCGACAGGAACGACTGCAGGTCGAAGCCGTTGGACTCGTTCGAGCCCGTGGCCTCGCTGATCGTCCCGCCGACCGTCGAGAAGACGCCCATGGCGTCCATGACCATCCACAGCACGGCCGCGGCCACGACCGTGCAGACGCCGAGCGCGATGGAGAGCAGGAAGCTCACCTTCATCACCGACCACGGGTCGGCCTTGGCCACCCGCAGGCGCGCCTTGCGCGTCCGGGGCGTCGTGCGCGCGCCCGTACGGGGCCGACGCACGGCCCCGGCCTTACCGCCCGACGTGCCGCCCGTCGTCGGGGCGCCGTACGCCTGCGGCGGGTGGTAGGGCCCGCTCGGCTGCCCGCCGGGGCGCTCGCCGGGCAGCGGCCCGTTGTAGCTCTCGTACGGGGGCTGCTGCCCCCGGGTGTCCGTCACCGCACCCCCCTGGGAGTCCGTGGCGGAACCACGGGCGCCGCTCGCGCCGGCACCTGCAGAAGAAGCTCCGGCGGCCGCAGATCCGGCGCCCGTGGCTCCACTCACGCTCTTACTCCTCGTGCTCCCCTGCCGAGGGCTCCGTGCCCCCGGCTGTCCCGACCTCGACCACCGCGGCCTCGGTCACCTCGACACCGCCCTCGATGTCGTCGGCGTCGTCGGCGTCGTCGACCTCGTCGTCTCCGGCCGCCTCGGCGTTCCGCGCGATGCCGACGACGGCGTCGCGCTTGCCCAGGTTGATCAGCTGGACGCCCATGGTGTCACGGCCGGTCTCCCTGACTTCGTTGACTCGCGTACGAATCACACCGCCGGACAGCGTGATGGCGAGGATCTCGTCCGTCTCCTCGACCACCAGCGCGCCCACGAGCGAGCCGCGGTCCTCCACGATCTTGGCGGCCTTGATGCCGAGGCCGCCGCGGCCCTGGACGCGGTACTCGTCGACGGGGGTGCGCTTCGCGTACCCGCCGTCGGTCGCGGTGAAGACGAACGTACCGGGCCGGACGACATTCATCGAGAGCAGTTCGTCGTCCGCGCGGAAACTCATGCCCTTGACACCCGAAGTGGCGCGTCCCATCGGGCGCAGCGCGTCGTCCGTCGCGGTGAAGCGGATCGACTGCGCCTTCTTGCTGATGAGCAGCAGGTCGTCCTCGGCGGAGACCAGCTCGGCGCCGATCAGCTCGTCGTCCCCGCCGTTGTCCAGCTCGCGCAGGTTGATGGCGATGACGCCGCCGGAGCGGGGCGAGTCGTAGTCCTTGAGCGCGGTCTTCTTCACCAGGCCGGCCTTGGTGGCGAGCACCAGGTAGGGCGCGGCCTCGTAGTCGCGGATCGCCAGGATCTGGGCGATCTGCTCGTCCGGCTGGAAGGCGAGGAGGTTGGCCACGTGCTGGCCGCGGGCGTCCCGGCCGGCGTCCGGCAGCTCGTACGCCTTGACCCGGTAGACCCGGCCCTTGTTGGTGAAGAAGAGCAGCCAGTGGTGGGTGGTGGAGACGAAGAAGTGGTCGACGATGTCGTCCTGCTTCAGCTTCGTGCCCCGCACGCCCTTGCCGCCGCGCTTCTGCGAGCGGTAGTCCTCGGTCTTCGTCCGCTTCACGTAGCCGCCGCGCGTGATGGTGACGACGATGTCCTCCTCGGCGATCAGGTCCTCGATGGACATGTCGCCGTCGAAGGGCACCAGCTTGGAGCGGCGGTCGTCGCCGAAGCGCTCGACGAGCGCGGCCAGCTCCTCGCTGACGATCGTCCGCTGCTTCTCGGGCGAGGCCAGGATCGCGTTGTACTCGTTGATCTTCGTCTGGAGCTCGTCGTGCTCGGCGACGATCTTCTGGCGCTCCAGGGCGGCGAGCCGGCGGAGCTGCATCTCCAGGATCGCGTTGGCCTGGATCTCGTCGATGCTCAGCAGGTCCATCAGGCCGGTGCGGGCGACCTCGACCGTGTCGCTGCGCCGGATCAGCGCGATGACCTCGTCGATCGCGTCGAGGGCCTTGAGCAGGCCGCGCAGGATGTGGGCGCGCTCCTCGGCCTTGCGCAGCCGGAAGCGGGTCCGGCGGACGATGACCTCGATCTGGTGCGTCACCCAGTGGCGGATGAACGCGTCCAGGGAGAGGGTGCGCGGCACGCCGTCGACGAGCGCCAGCATGTTGGCGCCGAAGTTCGACTGGAGGTCGGTGTGCTTGTACAGGTTGTTCAGGACGACCTTGGCGACGGCGTCGCGCTTGAGCACGATGACCAGGCGCTGGCCGGTCCGGGACGAGGTCTCGTCGCGGACGTCGGCGATGCCGCCGATCTTGCCGTCCTTCACCAGGTCGGCGATCTTCTGCGCGAGGTTGTCCGGGTTGGTCTGGTACGGCAGCTCCGTGACCACCAGGCACTGGCGGTTCTGGATCTCCTCGACCTCGACGACCGCGCGCATCGTGATGGAGCCGCGACCGGTGCGGTACGCCTCCTCGATGCCCTTGCGGCCGACGACGAGCGCGCCGGTGGGGAAGTCCGGGCCCTTGATCCGCTCGATGAGCGCGTCGAGCAGCTCCTCGTGGCCGGCCTCGGGGTTGGCCAGGTACCACTGGGCGCCCTCGGCGACCTCGCGCAGGTTGTGCGGCGGGATGTTGGTGGCCATGCCGACGGCGATGCCGGCCGAGCCGTTGACCAGCAGGTTCGGGAACCGGGCCGGCAGGACCGTCGGCTCCTGGTTGCGGCCGTCGTAGTTGTCCTGGAAGTCGACGGTCTCCTCGTCGATGTCCCGGACCATCTCCATCGACAGCGGCGCCATCTTGCACTCGGTGTAGCGCATGGCGGCGGCCGGGTCGTTGCCCGGGGAGCCGAAGTTGCCGTTGGAGTCGACGAGCGGCAGCCGCATCGACCAGGGCTGGGCGAGGCGGACGAGCGCGTCGTAGATCGAGGTGTCGCCGTGCGGGTGGTACGTGCCCATGACGTCACCGACGACGCGGGCGCACTTGTAGAAGCCCTTCTCCGGCCGGTAGCCGCCGTCGTACATCGCGTAGAGCACGCGCCGGTGGACGGGCTTGAGGCCGTCCCGTACGTCGGGCAGCGCGCGGGACACGATGACGGACATCGCGTAGTCGAGGTACGAGCGCTGCATCTCGGTCTCGAGCCCGACGGGCTCGATCCGCAGCACGGGCTCCTGCTCTTCGGTGGTTCCGGAGGTGTTTTCGTCGGCCATTGCTGGTCGTCAGTCCTTTCGTACGGTCAGCTGGGACCGACTCAGATGTCGAGGAAGCGGACGTCCTTGGCGTTCCGCTGGATGAACGAGCGGCGTGCCTCGACGTCCTCGCCCATCAGCACCGAGAACAGGTCGTCGGCCTGGGCCGCGTCGTCCAGGGTCACCTGGCCGAGCACGCGGTGCTCGACGTCCATGGTGGTGACGCGCAGCTCCTCGGCGTTCATCTCGCCGAGGCCCTTGAAGCGCTGGATCGAGTCCTCGCGGATCCGCTTGCCGTTCCGCTTGCCCAGCTCGACGAGGGCGTCCCGCTCGCGGTCCGAGTAGGCGTACTCGAAGTCGTCCCGGCCCCACTTGATCTTGTAGAGCGGCGGGCGGGAGAGGTAGACGTGCCCGGCCTCGACCAGCGGACGCATGAAGCGGAAGAGGAAGGTCAGCAGCAGGGTGTTGATGTGCTGGCCGTCGACGTCGGCGTCCGCCATCAGGATGATCTTGTGATAGCGGAGCTTCTCGATGTCGAAGTCCTCGTGCACACCGGTGCCGAAGGCGGAGATCAGCGCCTGGACCTCGGTGTTCTGCAGGATCTTGTCGATGCGGGCCTTCTCGACGTTCAGGATCTTGCCGCGGATCGGCAGGATGGCCTGGTACATCGGGTTCCGGCCGGACTTGGCCGAACCGCCGGCGGAGTCGCCCTCGACGATGAAGATCTCGCACTTGGTGGGGTCGTTCGACTGGCAGTCGGAGAGCTTGCCCGGCAGGGAGGCCGACTCCAGGAGGCCCTTGCGGCGGGTGAGGTCGCGGGCCTTGCGGGCGGCCACGCGCGCGGTGGCGGCCTGGATGCCCTTGCGGATGATGTCCGCGGCCTCGTTCGGGTTGCGGTCGAACCAGTCCGTCAGGTGCTCGTGGACGACCTTCTGCACGAAGGTCTTCGCCTCGGTGTTGCCGAGCTTGGTCTTGGTCTGGCCCTCGAACTGCGGCTCGCCGATCTTGACCGAGATGATCGCGGTCAGACCCTCGCGGATGTCGTCGCCGGTGAGGTTGTCGTCCTTCTCGCGGAGCAGCTTCTTCTCGCGCGCGTACTTGTTGACGAGCGTCGTCAGCGCGGCGCGGAAGCCCTCCTCGTGGGTGCCGCCCTCGTGGGTGTGGATCGTGTTGGCGAAGGAGTACACGCCCTCGCTGTACGACGAGTTCCACTGCATCGCGATCTCGGCGGAGAGCAGGCGCTCCGTGTCCTCGGCCTCGATGTCGATGACGGTCGGGTTGACCAGCTCGCCCTTGCGCGAGTTGAGGTACTTCACGAAGTCGACGATGCCGCCCTCGTAGTGGTACGTCACCGTGCGCGCGGCCGGCTCGGCGGCGGCCTCGGCGTCCGGGTCGTCGGCGCCGACCGTGGCCTTCGCGGACTCGCGCTCGTCGGTGAGCGAGATCGTCAGGCCCTTGTTGAGGAAGGCCATCTCCTGGAAGCGGCGCGAGAGCGTCTCGAAGGAGTACTCGGTCGTCTCGAAGATGTCCGGGTCGGCCCAGAACGTGACCGAGGTGCCGGTCTCGTCGGTCGCCTCGTGTTGCGCGAGGGGCGCGGTGGGGGCGCCCATCTTGTAGTCCTGCGTCCAGCGGTGGCCGTCGGTCCTGATCTCCACCGAGACCTTGGTGGAGAGGGCGTTGACGACGGAGACGCCGACGCCGTGCAGACCGCCGGAGACCGCGTAGCCGCCGCCCCCGAACTTGCCGCCCGCGTGGAGGACCGTCAGCACGACCTCGACGGCCGGCTTGCCCTCGGACGCGACAATGCCGACGGGGATGCCGCGGCCGTTGTCGACGACGCGGACGCCGCCGTCGGCCAGGATCGTCACGTCGATGGTGTCCGCGTGACCGGCCAGGGCCTCGTCGACCGAGTTGTCGACGACCTCCTGCACCATGTGGTGCAGGCCGCGCTCGCCGGTCGAGCCGATGTACATGCCGGGGCGCTTGCGCACCGCATCCAGGCCCTCCAGGACTTGGATGTTGCTGGCGGTGTACTGGTTGTTCTCGTTGGGGTTGCCGGAATCGGCCACGAAGCGCCCTTTCTGGCACAGCACAGGCCGTACTCCGGGCATACGGGAGCCGGCTGCGTCGTTCGACATTTCCGCGGGGTGGCGGGTTTGCTTCCAGTCTACCGGTACCACTGACACTCATGGGGGTTTGCCGGTACCTGAATGCGCATGTGCCGCCCTGCGCGGGACCGAGACGACTCCCCATATCCGGACAGGGGCTCCAGAGCCCCCTGACGGCCACCCAGCGCTTCGGACGGTAGCGCGGCGTGGGCACCGGGTGGCGAACGTTGTCAACGGGGGATCGGCCGCACCGGGGGGCGTGCGCCCGCCTCTGTCGCGGGGGCACGCTCCGTCGCGTTGCGGGGGCACGTTCCGTCGCGTTGTGGGCGTGCGTTCCGCCGGGGCGTGGGGGTCCCCCCGGACGGAGTCCGGGGGAGGGCGGGCACGACGCCCACGCGCACGGCGCCCTCCCCTGTACCCGCACCACGAGAACGGGGCCCCGAAGGACCCCGCGCAACAACGACCCCGGCCGCCCGGCGCCCTAGCCGTACGTGTCGCCGGGTCCCACCGACCCCGGCGCCCGCAGCGCCCCGTAGCCCCGCCGCGGCGCCCCCGGCCCCAGGACCTTGATCATCCGCACCGTCCCGTGCCCCAGGTCCTCGTTGAGCCGCGCGACGAGCCTCGGCGCGAGGAGCCGCAGCTGCGTGGCCCACGCGGTCGAGTCGCACTGCACGGTCAGCACCCGCGCGTCCGGCTCGTCGTCGAACCGCACCGGCACGCAGTGCTTCGCCAGGTCCTCGCCGACGATCTGCGGCCACCGGCCCATGACCCCGCCGACCGCCGCCGGCGTCTCCCAGCCCCGCTCGGTGATCAGCCGGTTGATCGCGGCGCCGAGCGCCATCGGGTCGCGTCCGTCGGCGCGCGCCCCGGACCGCAGCCCGCCGCCGCGCCGGGCCTGCTTCTTCTGCTGCGCGGCCACGCCCCGCGCCCTCGCCTGCTCCTTGGCGGCGCGCAGCGCGACCCGGGCGAGGTCGACGCCCGAGGGCTCGGGCACCGAGGCCCCGGAAGGCGCGGGACCGTCCACAGCCCGGGGAAGGTTCTCCTCGCTCATACGCGTTCCACCGCCCCGCCGGCCACCGCGTACCGCGCCCCGGCCAGGACGCCCGGCACGTCGTCGTCCACGGCGGCCGTCACCAGGACCTGCTCGCCGTGCGCCACCAGCTCCGCGAGCCGCTCGCGCCGGCGCGCGTCCAGCTCGGCGAAGACGTCGTCGAGGACGAGGACCGGCTCGTTGCCCTCGGCCCGCAGCAGGTCGTACGAGGCCAGCCGCAGCGCGAGCGCGTACGACCAGGACTCGCCGTGGCTCGCGTACCCCTTCGCCGGCAGGTCCCCGAGCTTGAGCAACAGCTCGTCCCGGTGCGGTCCGACGAGCGTGACGCCCCGCTCGATCTCCTGCTTGCGGACCTCGGCGAGGGCGCCGAGCACCTGCTCGTACAGCTCCTCGCGGGTGGTCCCGGCGCCCGGCGCGGAGGGCCGGTACTCCAGGAGGACCGGCCCGCCGCCGGGCGCGAGCTGCTCGTACGCCTTGTCCGCGAGCGGCTGCAGCACGCCGATGAGGTCGAGCCGCTGGGCGAGCAGTTCGGCGCCCGCCCGGGCCAGGTGCTGGTCCCAGACGTCCAGGGTCGACAGGTCCATGCCCCGGCCGCCGTGCCGCCGGGCCATCGCGGCCGACTTCAGGAGCGTGTTGCGCTGCTTGAGCACGCGCTCGTAGTCGGCGCGCACGCCCGCCATGCGCGGCGCGCGCGCCGTGATCAGCTCGTCGAGGAAGCGCCGGCGCTCGCCGGGGTCGCCCTTCACCAGGGCGAGGTCCTCGGGGGCGAACAGCACGGTCCGTACGATGCCCAGGACATCACGCGGTCTGACCTGCGAGGACCTGTTGATGCGGGCACGGTTGGCCCGGCCGGGGTTGAGCTCCAGCTCGATCAGCTGGGAGCGCTCGCCCTGCGTGACAGCGGCCCTGATGACCGCGCGCTCCGCCCCCATGCGGACGAGCGGGGCGTCGGAGGCGACCCGGTGGCTGCCGAGGGTCGCGAGGTAGCCGACGGCCTCGACCAGATTGGTCTTGCCCTGGCCGTTGGCGCCCACGAAAGCGGTGACGCCCGGGTCGAGCGGGACCTCGACCCGGGCGTAGGAACGGAAGTCGGCCAGCGACAGATGCGTGACGTGCATGGTTGGGCGCCGACCTTCCCCGGCTGCTGTGCACCGCCGGGTGCACAGCCTGTGGATTACTTCTTCTTCTCGACCGCGTGGCCGCCGAACTGGTTGCGCAGCGCGGCGATCATCTTCATCTGCGGGGAGTCGTCCTGGCGCGAGGCGAACCGCGCGAACAGGGACGCGGTGATCGCGGGCAGCGGCACGGCGTTGTCGATGGCGGCCTCGACGGTCCACCGGCCCTCGCCGGAGTCCTCCGCGTAGCCCCGCAGCCCGTTCAGGTGCTCGTCCTCGTCCAGGGCGTTGACCGCCAGGTCGAGCAGCCAGGAGCGGATGACCGTGCCCTCCTGCCAGGAGCGGAAGACCTCGCGCACGTCGGTGACGGAGTCGACCTTCTCCAGGAGCTCCCAGCCCTCGGCGTAGGCCTGCATCATCGCGTACTCGATGCCGTTGTGGACCATCTTCGCGAAGTGGCCGGCGCCGACCTTGCCCGCGTGGACCGAGCCGAACTCGCCCTCGGGCTTGAGCGCGTCGAAGACCGGCTGGACCTTCGCGACGTTCTCGGCGTCGCCGCCGTACATCAGGGCGTAGCCGTTCTCCAGGCCCCAGACGCCGCCGGAGACGCCGCAGTCGACGAAGCCGATGCCCTTGGCGGCCAGCTCCTCGGCGTGCTTCTCGTCGTCCGTCCAGCGCGAGTTGCCGCCGTCCACGACGACGTCGCCGGGGGAGAGCAGGTCGGCCAGCTCGTCGACGGTGGACTGGGTCGCGGCACCGGCCGGGACCATGACCCACACGACGCGCGGACCCTTGAGCTTGCCCACAAGCTCTTCGAGGCTGTGGACATCGGCGAGGTCCGGGTTGCGATCGTATCCGATGACGGTGTGGCCTGCGCGGCGAATGCGCTCGCGCATGTTGCCGCCCATCTTGCCGAGACCGACGAGACCGAGCTCCATCAGATGATTCCTTAAGCGTCGTGTGCGGTTCGTACCCGCGTCCGAGCCTACGCCCGGACGCGGGTGCACACCTGTGGGGTCAGCCGCTCAGGCGACGCTCCCACGGAGGCCGTGGAAACAGAGGCTCAGCCGCTGAGGCGCACCGGCATACTGCGGTCTCCCGGGGGACGACCCCCGGACCCCCGGCAGGACCCGCCCGGCCTCAGCCGCTGAGCCGCACCGGCATGATCAGGTACTTGTAGGCCTCGTCCGCCTCGGCGTCCACGGCGGGCCTGCCGCTGAGCAGCGCCGGCTTGGTGGAGGTCGTGAAGGACAGCTGGGCGACCGGGGAGTCGATCGCGCTCAGGCCGTCCAGCAGGAAGGTCGGGTTGAAGGCGATCGAGATGTCGTCGCCCTCCAGCTGCGCGTCGACCCTCTCCACAGCCTGTGCGTCGTCGCTGGAGCCCGCCTCCAGGATCAGCACGCCCTGCTCGAAGCTCAGCCGGACCGGGGTGTTGCGCTCGGCCACCAGGGCCACGCGCTTGACGGCCTCGACGAAGGGGGCGGTCTCGATCACCGCGACCGAGTTGAACTCGGTGGGGAAGAGCGTCCGGTACTTCGGCAGGTCGCCCTCGAGCAGGCGGGTCGTGGTGCGGCGGCCCGCGCCCTCGAAACCGATGAGGCCCTCGCCCTTGCCGGAGCCCGAGAGCGCCAGGGTGACCGTGTCGCCGCTGGTGAGCGCCTTGGCCGTGTCCAGGAGGGTCTTCGCGGGCACCAGGGCGACCGCGGAGGCGTCCGGGGACTCCGGCTTCCACAGGAACTCGCGGACCGCGAAGCGGTAGCGGTCGGTGGAGGCCAGGGTGACGGTGTCGCCCTCGATCTCGATGCGCACGCCGGTGAGGACGGGCAGCGTGTCGTCGCGACCGGCGGCGATGGCCACCTGCGCGGCGGCGGAGGCGAAGACCTCGCCGGGGACGGTGCCCGTCGCGGTGGGCATCTCCGGCAGCGCCGGGTACTCCTCCACAGGCAGGGTGTGGAGGGTGAAGCGGGAGGAGCCGCAGACCACGGTCGCCCGTACACCGTCTGTGGAGATCTCCACGGGACGGTTGGGGAGGGCGCGGCAGATGTCGGCGAGCAGGCGGCCGGAGACGAGGACGGTGCCGTCCTCCTCGACCTCCGCCTCGACCGAGACCCGCGCGGAGACCTCGTAGTCGAAGCTCGAGAAGCTCAGGGCGCCGTCCTCGGCCTTCAGCAGAAGGCCCGCGAGTACGGGCGCCGGCGGACGGGCCGGGAGGCTGCGGGCCACCCAGGCCACCGCCTCCGCGAGTACATCGCGCTCCACCCGGATCTTCACCGGAACCGCCTCCTGCTGTTGCTGGCTCTTCGTCGACTGCGGGAACCAGTCTGACGTACGCCACCGACACTCGTCGCTGCTCGGGGTCAAGTCGGGACGAGGGGCGTTCGGAGCTCCGAGGCCGAGTTGTGCACAGGCCCCGCTTCAAAGCGGATTCCGAGCTAACTCTATGTGGGAGTAGTAGTAGGGCCTGTGGAAACCGTGGATAACCCCGTCCACGCAGGTCAGACCCAGTTTTTTGTCCACCGCGCCTGTGGGTGACACCGGTGGAAAACCGGGGGTCTCTGTGGACACCCGAAAGTTCTGCACACCCCATACACAGGACACAGGGAGTTCTCCCCAGCGCTGTCCCCAGCTTTACCCAGGTTCCCCACAGCCCAATCGTCTCCCTTGGTGTGACGGCTTTCACTCGACGAGGTGAGGAGGGGTGTTTCGTTGCCGAACAGTGGACAGCGCTGTGGAGAAGCTGTGGGCAACCGACCTCGCCCTGTGGGCAGCCGGTGGACAACCTTCGAGACCCCCTGTGGACGAAAGTTCCATCCACAGCCTGTGGATAACGTTTGCCAACAATTCCCCAAGGGTCTGAACTGGGGGGATGCCCTGTCACCAGGCAGCCCTGTGGACAAAATCCGGATAACTTCGCAGTCCCCACCCTGTGGACGGGTGATCATCCCGCAATCTGTGGAGAACCCGCCAGCGGAACGACGCAATCGAACAGAGCCGCCTCGCCGCCGCCTCGCCGCCGCCTCGCCGCCGGCCCGTCCCCGGCCTCTCCCCGGCTCGTCCCCAGCCTGTGAGCAGCCGTCGAAGACCCCGGCGAGGCCTCCGGGAACCCCTACGGGAACGCCTACGGGCGCCCCGGGAGGTGTCCCGGGGCGCCCGTAGGAGGAGACGCCGGCGTCAGCCGTTCTTGATGCGGTTGGTCAGCTCGGTGACCTGGTTGTAGATGGAGCGCCGCTCCGCCATCAGGGCGCGGATCTTCCGGTCCGCGTGCATCACCGTCGTGTGGTCGCGGCCGCCGAACTGCGCGCCGATCTTCGGCAGCGACAGGTCCGTGAGTTCGCGGCACAGGTACATGGCGATCTGGCGGGCCGTCACCAGGACGCGGCTGCGCGAGGATCCGCAGAGGTCCTCCACCGTCAGGCCGAAGTAGTCGGCGGTGGCCGCCATGATCGCCGGAGCGGTGATCTCCGGCGCGCTGTCCTCGCCGCCGGGGATCAGGTCCTTGAGGACGACCTCGGTGAGCCCGAGGTCCACCGGCTGCCGGTTGAGGCTCGCGAAGGCCGTCACCCGGATCAGCGCGCCCTCCAGCTCGCGGATGTTCCGCGAGATCCGCGAGGCGATGAACTCCAGTACCTCCGGCGGGGCGTTGAGCTGCTCCTGCACCGCCTTCTTGCGGAGGATCGCGATGCGCGTCTCCAGCTCCGGCGGCTGCACGTCGGTGGTGAGGCCCCACTCGAAGCGGTTGCGGAGCCGGTCCTCCAGGGTCACCAGCTGACGGGGCGGCCGGTCCGAGGAGAGGACGATCTGCTTGTTCGCGTTGTGCAGGGTGTTGAAGGTGTGGAAGAACTCCTCCTGCGTCGACTCCTTGCTCGCCAGGAACTGGATGTCGTCGACGAGCAGGATGTCCACGTCGCGGTAGCGCTTCCGGAAGGTGTCGCCCTTGCCGTCGCGGATCGAGTTGATGAACTCGTTGGTGAACTCCTCGGAGCTCACGTACCGCACGCGCGTGCCCGGGTAGAGGCTCCGCGCGTAGTGTCCGATCGCGTGCAGCAGGTGGGTCTTGCCGAGCCCCGACTCCCCGTAGATGAAGAGGGGGTTGTACGCCTTCGCGGGCGCCTCGGCCACCGCGACCGCGGCCGCGTGCGCGAACCGGTTCGAGGAACCGATCACGAAGGTGTCGAAGAGGTACCGCGGGTTCAGCCGCGCGTGCTGCTCGCCCGGCGCGCCGGAGCCCTGCCCGGAGGAGCCGGAGGAACCGGACGAGGGGGAGCCGTGGACACCTCCGGGGCCGGGGACCGGGCCGCCGCCCGGCCGGGGGCCGGGGCGCGCCGCGTGGCCCGGCGGGTCGGGCAGCTCGGCGCGCTCGGGCCGCTGCTGCTCGTAGCCGCGGGAGGGCTCGTCGTAGCGCGTCTGCCGGGACTGCTCGGGGCCCGTGTACGGCGCGCGTTCCTGGTAGCCGCCGAGCCGCGGCTGCTGCCAGGAGAGGTCCTCCTGGGTGCGCGGCCAGGAACCGGGGTCGGGCCGCTGCGGCTGCTGGTAGTCCGGATAGGCCGGGCGCGCGTTGGGCAGCCCGTCGTCGGACATCGGCCGGTGGCCGTACCCCTCGTACTTCTCGTACGACTCGGGCCGGTCGCGCTCGTCGTACCGGGGCGGCTGCGGCGCGGTGGGCGCGGGCGGCGCCTGCTCGCCGACGGAGTCGTCGACGGTGATCGCGATCCGGATCGGCCGGCCGCACTCACGGCTGAGGGTCTCGCTGATCAGCGGGGCGAGCCGGCCCTCCAGGACGCGCTTGCCCCACTCGTTGGGCACGGCCAGGAGGGCCGTGTCGGCGACCAGGGCGAGCGGCTGGCAGCGCTCGATCCACTGCTTGTCCTTGGGCTCGATCCCCTGCTGGCCCTCGGCGAGGAGCTGCTCGAGGACCCGCGGCCACACTGCGGCAAGATCGGCAGGTACGTCAGCCACAGGGCACGCTTTCTCGCAGGTCCCACGAAGGTGTGGTTCTCGGGGACGGTGGATCGAAGTCCGGATCACCGGTCCGTCGGGGACAGGTGAGGACAGAACGGAAAAGATTGTGGAGTCCGCCCACGGTAGTCGGGCGAAGTGACGCGGTTCAAGTTGTTGTCCACAGCCTGTGCACAATGGGGGGCGGCGACAGGTCGGTTTGACCGGATGGCGTAGCCGCGCGTACCGTAACCAGGTCGAGTTGTCGATGGCTGCTGCCGCCTGCCTCCGATGGGCAAAGATCACTGTCCGTGATCACGAAGCGGTGCACTCGGGCGTATTGCGAGCTACTCGTGGGCGCACGGTGACAGCCAGGCGATGTCCCGCCACCACCCGAATCATTTCTGGAGCCCCCGAGTGAGCAAGCGCACCTTCCAGCCGAACAACCGTCGTCGCGCGAAGACCCACGGCTTCCGCCTGCGCATGCGCACCCGTGCCGGCCGCGCCATCCTGGCGAACCGCCGTGCCAAGGGTCGCGCGAGCCTGTCCGCCTGATCCACTTAAACAGGTCATGACGTGCTGCCTACCGAGAATCGGCTGAGGCGGCGCGAGGACTTCGCAACCGCGGTACGCCGAGGGCGCCGGGCCGGTCGCCCGCTCCTCGTCGTCCACCTACGCAGCGGTGCAACGGACCCGCACGCGCCTGGGGAGAGCGCTCCCCCGACGCGTGCGGGTTTCGTCGTGAGCAAGGCCGTGGGCGGTGCGGTCGTACGCAACCAGGTGAAGCGTCGTCTGCGTCACCTCGTCCGCGACCGCGTTTCCGCCCTCCCCCCCGGTAGCCTGGTGGTGGTACGAGCGTTGCCCGGAGCCGGCGACGCCGATCACGCACAGCTGGCCCGAGACCTGGACGCCGCTCTTCGGCGGCTCCTGGGAGGGGGCGCGCGATGAAGTACCCGCTGCTGGCTCTCATCAAGCTGTACCAGTGGACGATCAGCCCCCTGCTGGGCCCCGTCTGCCGGTACTACCCGTCGTGTTCCCACTACGGATTCACGGCCATCGACCGGCATGGCGCGATCAAGGGCACGGCCCTGACCGCCTGGCGCATCCTGCGGTGCAATCCGTGGTCGCCCGGCGGCGTGGACCATGTCCCCCCGCGGAAGCGCCCCCGCTGGCACGACATGCTGAGGAACGCGCTGCGCGGGGACACGGGCGGGTCCACCACCGAGACGAGCCCGGCCGCAGAGACCTCGTCCAATGCTCAAGGAGCCTGATTAGTGGACACGATTGCCAGTCTGTTCAGCTTCATCACCTGGCCCGTTTCCTGGGTCATCGTCCAGTTCCACAAGATGTACGGGGCGATCTTCGGCCCCGACACGGGCTGGGCCTGGGGTCTGTCCATCGTGTCCCTGGTGGTGCTGATCCGCATCTGCCTGATCCCGCTCTTCGTGAAGCAGATCAAGTCGACGCGGAACATGCAGGCGCTCCAGCCGAAGATGAAGGCGATCCAGGAGCGCTACAAGAGTGACAAGCAGCGCCAGTCCGAAGAGATGATGAAGCTGTACAAGGAGACGGGCACCAACCCGCTCTCCTCGTGCCTTCCCATCCTGGCGCAGTCGCCGTTCTTCTTCGCCCTGTACCACGTGCTCTCCGCGATCGCCTCGGGCAAGGAGATCGGCAAGATCGACGGCCCGCTCCTGGAGAGCGCCCGTCAGGCCCACATCTTCGGTGCCCCGCTGGCCGCGAAGTTCACCGACAGCGCCGCGAAGGTCGCCGCCCTCGACGCCTCGCTGACCGACGTCCGCATCGTCACCGCGATCATGATCATCATGATGTCGGCCTCGCAGTTCTTCACCCAGCGCCAGCTGATGATGAAGAACGTCGACCTCTCGGTGAAGACCCCGTACATGCAGCAGCAGAAGATGCTCATGTACATCTTCCCGGTGATCTTCGCCGTCATGGGCATCAACTTCCCCGTCGGTGTCCTCGTCTACTGGCTGACCACCAACGTGTGGACCATGGGCCAGCAGATGTACGTGATCAACCAGAACCCGACGCCGGGCAGCAAGGCCCAGGACGCCTACCTCCAGCGCCTGCTCAAGAGCATCACCCAGCACGGTGAGGTCCGCGGCCGCCGCCGGAAGAGCGTCGTCAAGGTCGTCGTCGCCAAGGGCGCCGACCGCAACGAGAACGAGCGCCGCTTCTTCGGAGGCCTCACCAAGGCCGGCTTCGCCGCCCAGGCCGACGGCACCGTGATCAAGAGCGACACCATCGCGGCCGAGGCCGAGAGCGGCGCCGTCGCCAAGCGCCAGCAGCCCAAGCGCCAGACCAAGGCCCAGCGCCAGGCCGCGGCGGTCCAGCCGTCCCTCTCCAAGGACGCCGGGGAAGACACCGAGCCGGCCGCCGAGAAGGCGTCCCCCTCGCTCGAGAAGAAGCCCCAGGGTCCGGCCAAGACCGGTGCCACCGACGTCACCGGTGCGAAGGGCGAGGCCCAGGGCGACAAGCCCGCGCGCCCGAGCCGCGCCAACTCCGGCGGCTCCCGCCAGCAGCAGGGCAAGACCGGCCAGCGCAAGGGCCAGCAGCGGCCCAAGCACCCGTCCTCCAAGAAGTAAGCCTCCCCCGACGCAAGAAGGAGCCCGTCCGTGACGGAAGGCACCACCTCCGCCGCCGCCGAGGGTGGCGACACCCTGACCCGCCTGGAGCAGGAGGGTGAGATCGCGGCCGACTACCTCGAAGGCCTGCTCGACATCGCCGACCTCGACGGTGACATCGACATGGACGTCGAGGCGGACCGGGCAGCGGTCTCGATCATCAGCGACTCCAGCAGCCGCGACCTCCAGAAGCTGGTGGGCCGCGACGGCGAGGTTCTGGAGGCGCTCCAGGAGCTGACCCGCCTCGCCGTGCACCGGGAGACCGGGGACCGCAGCCGTCTGATGCTCGACATCGCCGGCTTCCGGGCCAAGAAGCGCTCCGAGCTCGCCGAGCTGGGCGCCAAGGCCGCGGCCGAGGTGAAGGCCGGCGGCCAGCCGGTCAAGCTGGACCCGATGACGCCCTTCGAGCGCAAGGTCGTGCACGACGCGATCGCCGCCGCCGGTCTGCGCAGCGAGTCCGAGGGCGAGGAGCCGCAGCGCTTCGTCGTCGTGCTCCCGGCCTGACCCCTCACGTAGTCTCGGCCCCGTCTGTTCGCAGGCGGGGCCGATCTTTGTCAGCCTGATAGTTCAGCCACCACCACAGTGCGCTCGCACGGCATGCGTGCGGTACGGAAGGACGGTTCCCGTGACGGAGGCAGCGGAGCTCGCCGAGGCGCCGGAGCAGGCACGGACAGTCTTCGGTGAGTACTTCCCGGAGGCCGTGCGCTATGCCGAGCTCCTCGCGGACGCGGGAGTGAAGCGCGGTCTGATCGGCCCCCGCGAGGTCCCGAGGCTCTGGGAACGCCACCTGCTGAACTGCGCCGTCCTCTCGGAGGTCGTTCCCGAGGGCGTCACCGTCTGCGACGTCGGCTCGGGCGCCGGTCTGCCCGGCATCCCCCTGGCCCTGGTCCGGCCGGACCTGAAGATCACGCTCCTCGAACCGCTGCTGCGCCGGACGAACTTCCTCCAGGAGGTCGTCGAGCTGCTCGGCCTCGACCACGTCACCGTGGTCCGGGGACGCGCGGAGGAGATGCTCGGCAAGATCACGCCCGTGCACGTGGTGACCGCCCGCGCGGTGGCCCCGCTGGACCGGCTGGCCGGCTGGGGCGTTCCCCTGCTGCGCCCGTACGGGGAGATGCTGGCGCTCAAGGGCGACACCGCCCAGGAGGAGATCGACGGCTCCCGCGCCGCGCTCTCCCGGCTCGGTGTGGTGGAGACCTCGGTGCTGCACGTGGGTGAGGGCATCGTCGATCCCCTGTCCACGGTTGTCCGGGTGGAGGTCGGCGAGAGCCCCGGTGGCGTGCGGTTCGCGGCCAAGCGTGCCAAGGCCGCCCGGACGAGCAAGACCCGTCGACGCCGCTGACGCCGTCGGGCGTCGCATACGTCCGATTTCGGAGTGTCGACCGGCTCCGGCGGGGTGGCGCGGGCATGGTGTTTCACGTGAAACATCGCTCGCTGCTGCAGGGGATCATCAGTCGCGGACGCGCGGCCGCCACGCCCCGGGACCGTAGGCCCCGCGTGAATCCACCCGCGAGGGTTATGGAGATGTCCACAGAGGTGGATTCATCCACAGAACCACCGACCTCGCTGGTTCGCGACCCCGAAAGCATGGCAGGCTCTCCTCATCGCGAGCCCGAAGCCGAGGAGAGTGAATCCTTGCGGTCCGACGCCAACATCGCGGGACCGATGACCGATCCGGTCCCCGGTCCCCGAACCGAATCGGTGGGAGACGATGTTTCACGTGAAACATCGCCCTCCATGGAAACGCCGCCCCCCATGGACGACACCCCCATCGGCCGTGCTGCCCAGCTGGCAGTAGAGGCCCTGGGACGTGCCGGTGAGGGGCTTCCCCGCCCGGCCCGGACTCGCGTCATGGTCGTCGCCAACCAGAAGGGCGGCGTGGGCAAGACGACCACGACGGTCAACCTTGCCGCGTCCCTGGCCCTGCACGGCGCCCGCGTCCTGGTCATCGACCTGGACCCGCAGGGCAACGCCTCCACGGCGCTCGGCATCGACCACCACGCCAGCGTGCCCTCGATCTACGACGTCCTGGTGGACAGCCGCCCGCTCTCCGAAGTGGTGCAGCCCGTCATGGACGTGGAAGGCCTCTTCTGCGCCCCCGCCACCATCGATCTCGCCGGTGCGGAGATCGAGCTGGTGTCGCTGGTGGCGCGTGAGAGCCGCCTCCAGCGGGCGATCCAGGCCTATGAGCAGCCGCTGGACTACATCCTGATCGACTGCCCGCCCTCGCTCGGCCTCCTCTCGGTCAACGCCCTGGTGGCGGGGGCCGAGGTGCTGATCCCGATCCAGTGCGAGTACTACGCCCTCGAAGGCCTCGGTCAGCTCCTCAAGAACGTCGATCTGGTCCGTGGGCACCTCAATCCCAAGCTCCACGTCTCGACGATCCTGCTCACCATGTACGACGGCCGGACGAGACTCGCCTCCCAGGTCGCCGAGGAGGTGCGCACCCACTTCGGCGAGGAGGTGCTGCGCACCAGCATCCCCCGGTCCGTCCGCATCTCGGAGGCACCGAGCTACGGCCAGACGGTGATCACGTACGATCCGGGCTCCAGTGGTGCCCTGTCGTACATCGAAGCGGCTCGTGAGATCGCCCTTCGGGGCGTCACCGTGAACTATGACGCCCAGCACGCACGTGTGGGGCACCAGAACCATCAGCGCAGCATGTCGGAGGGAATTCAGTGAGTGAGCGACGTAGGGGATTGGGGCCACGCGGGCTCGGTTCGCTGATCCCGCAGAGCGCTCCGTCTCCCGAGTCGGCGGTGGCATGGGTCGAGGCCGTGAAGACGGCCGAGCCGAAGGCCCCCGCCGGGGCGTACTTCACCGAGATCCCGATCGGCGCCATCGTGCCCAACCGGCACCAGCCGCGACAGATCTTCGACGAGGACGCCCTCGCGGAGCTGGTCACCTCCATCAAGGAGGTCGGTCTGCTCCAGCCCGTGGTCGTGCGCAAGGTCGACGGCGACCGCTATGAGCTCGTCATGGGCGAGCGGCGTCTGCGGGCCTCCACGACGGCGGGGCTCGAGCGGATCCCGGCGATCGTCCGGGAGACCGATGACGAGAAGATGCTCCTGGACGCCCTCCTGGAGAACCTCCACCGGGCGCAGCTGAACGCGATCGAAGAGGCGCACGCCTACGAGCAGCTGCTCAAGGACTTCGGCTGCACCCATGACCAGCTCGCGGACCGGATCGGACGTTCCCGCCCGCAGATCTCCAACACGCTGCGTCTGCTGCGGCTCTCCCCTCCGGTGCAGCGCCGGGTCGCCGCCGGGGTGCTCTCCGCCGGCCACGCGCGGGCTCTGCTCGGCGTGGAGGACGTGGAGGCCCAGGACAAGCTGGCGGCCCGGATCGTCTCCGAGGGCCTCTCGGTGCGTTCCGTCGAGGAGATCGTGAGCCTCATGGGCTCCGAGGAGCCGGCCGACGCGGTCAAGCCGAACAAGCCGCGCGCCGGCGCTCGTGTCTCGCCCGCACTCACGGACCTGGCCACCCGTCTCTCGGACCGCTTCGAGACCCGGGTGAAGGTCGACCTGGGGCAGAAGAAGGGCAAGATCGTCGTCGAGTTTGCCTCCATGGACGACCTGGAGCGGATCCTCTCGACCCTGGCCCCCGGCGAGGGCCGGGTCCTGGACCAGAAGAACGTCGAAGAGGCCGCCCAGGGCTGACCGCCGCACTCTCCTCGCTCCGACGAAGCCCCGAAGGGCGGGCCGCGCTCCGGTTCCACCGGAGCGCGGCCCGCCCTTTGCCTGTGGACGGTGTCCTCCTGATCGCCTGATCGATACGATTTCGAGAGGCACATCCGTACGCGAAGGCGAGGGAAGCGAGGAACAGCCGTGGGGCGTCGGCTCGTACCGCTCACGCTGGACAACCTTCCGGATCTCCCCAAGCGGTGTCGCTCCTGTGTGTTCTGGGAGCTCGACCCGGTCAGCGGTGAGGCCGCCGTGAAGGCGGGGCGTTCGGAGCTGGAGAAGGAGTCCTGGATCTCGGCCGTCCTCCTGGAGTGGGGCTCCTGCGGGCGGGTGGTCTACGTCGACGAGGTACCCGTCGGCTACGTTCTCTACGCTCCCCCGGCCTATGTGCCGCGGTCGACGGCCTTCCCGACGAGCCCCGTGGCGGCGGACGCCGTCCAGTTGATAACGGCATGGATCATGCCGGACTACCAGGGGCAGGGGTTGGGCCGCATGATGGTGCAGACCGTGGCCAAGGACGTGCTGAGGCGGGGCTTCAAGGCGATCGAGGCGTTCGGGGACGCCCGCTGGAAGGAACCGGCCTGTGTGCTGCCGGCCGACCACCTGCTCGCGGTGGGCTTCAAGACCGTCCGGCCGCACCCCGCCTTTCCCCGGATGCGACTGGATCTCAGGACGACGCTCTCCTGGAAGGAGGACGTCGAGATGGCTTTGGACCGCCTGCTCGGAGTCGTTCAGAAGGAGCCCGCCCTACGGCCCCTCTAGTTTCCGGACACGAGAACGGCCCGCCCCGGTGAGGGAGCGGGCCGCTGCTGTTCCGCGTGCATGTTTCACGTGAAACAGCGAAGGAGCATCAGGCCTTGGTCGGCTCGACGAAGCCCTCCAGGTCGCGCAGGATGGCGGCCTTCGGCTTGGCGCCGACGATGGTCTTCACGACCTCGCCACCCTGGTAGACGTTCAGCGTCGGGATGGACATGACGCCGTACTTGGCGGCCGTGCCGGGGTTCTGGTCGATGTTGAGCTTCACGATCTCGATCTCGCCGTGCTCGGCGGCGATCGCCTCGAGCGACGGGGCGATCTGGCGGCACGGGCCGCACCACTCGGCCCAGAAGTCCACCAGAACGGGCTTGTCGCTCTTGAGGACTTCCTCTTCGAAGGTGGCGTCGGTCACAGACTTCAGGGCCACAGCGGCCTCCTTGAACTCGCGGGGTGTGGGTGGGGAGTAGGCAGGGGTCAGACCACGGGGGTCTCGGCCAGCTTCTCGGGCTCGGCCACCTTCTCGGTGTCGGCGAGGGCGGCCAGGAAGCGCTCGGCGTCGAGCGCGGCGGAGCAGCCGGTGCCGGCGGCCGTGATGGCCTGACGGTAGGTGTGGTCGACGACGTCACCGGCACCGAAGACGCCCGGGAGGTTCGTGCGCGTCGACGGGGCGGCGACCTTGAGGTAGCCCTCGTCGTCCAGGTCCAGCTGGCCCTTGAAGAGCTCGGTCCGCGGGTCGTGGCCCACGGCGATGAAGAGGCCGGTGACCGGCAGCTCTCGGGTCACTCCGGTCTTCGTGTCGCGCAGGGTCACACCGCTGAGCTTCTGGTCGCCGTGGATCGTGGTGACCTCGCTGTCCCAGGCGAAGGAGATCTTCGGGTCGGCGAAGGCACGGTCCTGCATGGCCTTCGAGGCGCGCAGGGTGTCGCGGCGGTGGACGATCGTGACGGACTTGGCGAAGCGCGAGAGGAAGGTGGCCTCCTCGATCGCGGTGTCGCCGCCGCCGACGACGGCGATGTCCTGGTCCTTGAAGAAGAACCCGTCGCAGGTGGCGCACCAGGAGACGCCACGGCCGGAGAGGGTGTCCTCGTTGGGAAGGCCGAGCTTGCGGTGCTGGGAGCCCGTGGTGACGATGACGGCCTTGGCGCGGTGCACGGTGCCGGCGGTGTCGGTGACGGTCTTGATCTCACCGGTCAGGTCCACGGCGACGACGTCGTCGGGGACGAGCTCGGCGCCGAAGCGCTCGGCCTGGGCCCGCATGTTGTCCATGAGGTCCGGGCCCATGATGCCGTCACGGAAGCCGGGGAAGTTCTCGACCTCGGTCGTGTTCATCAGGGCGCCACCGGCGGTGACCGCGCCCTCGAAGACCAGAGGCTTCAGCGACGCTCGGGCGGTGTAGAGCGCAGCGGTGTATCCCGCGGGCCCCGAGCCGATGATGATCACGTTACGGACGTCGCTCACGGGTTTCTTCCTCGTCTCTGCAGACTGCCACTGCCTACGGGGCGGTTGTCTCGGTCGCTCACCCCACCCAACGGATCCTAAGGGGCGTGCATTCCCGAGACCGCCGCGCGGCACGTGACCAGGGCGGGAAGAGGGGGTCAGGAGCGGGGGTAGGCCTTGCTGAGGAGCACCTCGGCGGCCTCTCCGCTCTCCGCCCGGCCGGCACAGGAGGCGTCGAGCACATAGGCCTGGACGTGCGTGGTGTCGGCGGGGTCCGTGAGGACGAGCAGATAGGCGGACTTCCCCTGGTACTCGCCCCGCTCGTGGGCCAGCACCGGGTCGGTGCGGCCGGTGCCGGCGAGGACGCAGGCGGGTACGGCATCGTCGCCGCTCCGCCGGGGGGACGTGCTTCCGGTGTCGGAGGACATCGATTCGGGGCCGATGCCCTGGGGAGTCCTCAGCGTTCTGTCCTGGGACAGGAGGTCCTGGACCCGCTCTTCGACCGGTGACCCGGAGAAGGGGGCGGCGGCGACCTTGGTGGAGGCGTCGGCCCTCCTCACGCCGTTCGCCACACCGTCGCCGGCCATGTCGCCCGCCTGGCTGAGGTACAGGCTCGTCCCGAGGATCGCGGCACCGAAGGCGGCGCCGATCGTGGAGAAGAGGGCGATCCGGCGGCGGGGGCGCTTGGTGCGCCCCGGGCCGGTGGCCGCGCGGGGGCGCCCGGAGGGGCGGCCCGATGCCGGAGGGGAAGAAGGGGAAGCTCCCACGGAGGGACGCGATGTTTCACGTGAAACACGGCTGTCGCTGTTGCTGTCGTTGTGTGTGTCGCCGTCCGGGGCGGTGGCGTCGAGGAGTGCTTCGGCGGCGAGGGCGGCGTCGATCCGGCCCGCGATCTCGACGGGCATCCGGGGCGGGCCCGGCAGGGTGCCGAGCAGGCTCCGGATCTCCTCCAGGGAGGACCGCACATCCGCGCAGAGGGGACAGCCGTCCACGTGTCGGCGTACGGCCGCGGAACGGGACGGCGAGAGCAGCCCCTCGGCCAGGTCGGAGATCTCCGAGACGTCCGGGTGCTGTGTGGTGTCAGCCCTGTCGGCCGTGGAAGTCACGTGCGCCCACCTCCGCCCTTCACAGCAGCTGAATCAGTCGGTCCGGTGTCCGTCGGCCCCGGCACCGGTGGGACGGATGTCCCCGGCGTCCGGTTCCTTCCCCCTTCGGCAGCCTCGTTACCCACGGTGTCGGCACGCAGATGAGTGACCATCGGAAGGAGGCGCGCCCGGCCCCGGGCACAGCGGCTCTTCACGGTTCCGGCGGGAACGCCGAGGATACGGGCCGCTTCCGCGACCGGATAACCCTGCATGTCGACGAGGACGAGGGCGGCCCGCTGGTCGGCGGGGATCGAGGCGAGCGCGGCCAGGACCTCGCGGTGGAGGTCCCGGCGCTCCACGGGCGCCTCGGCGGACTCGTGGGGGCCGAGGAGCTGCTCGAAGCGGTCGTCGTCGACGGGCGAGGTCCTGCGGGAGGCGGTCTTGCGGGCCCGGTCGAGGCAGGCGTTCACCGTGATCCGATGGAGCCAGGTCGTGACGGCCGACTGGCCACGGAAGGTGTGGGCGGCCCGGAAGGCCGAGAGCAGGGCGTCCTGGACGGCGTCGGCGGCCTCCTCGCGGTCCCCCAGGGTCCGCAGGGCCACCGCCCACAACCGGTCCCGATGCCGCCGCACCAGTTCACCGAAGGCATCGGGGTCCCCGGCGACGTGACGGGCCAGGAGCTCCTCGTCCGCCGCCTCCCGGGAGGCATCAGCCGCAGGTGCCACGGTTCCCCTCCTCGCTCGGCAGCCGTGCTGGCATTCAATCCGGTCCGTGCCCGGAAGTAAATGAGCGCCGAGCTGGGCTCGGCGCTCATCGGTGGAGATCGACCGGTGTCAGGGGGCGGATCCCTGGAAGGACACGTTCGTGATGCCCTGCTTGTAGCCGGAGCCGGAGAACTGGTCGCCGTCGGAGTACGGCACGGAGGTCATCCAGAGGAGGACGTAGCGCGTCTTGACCGGCTTCTTCGTCGTCGGCTTGGCCGTCAGGTCCGAGCTCTCGGTCGTGGCGATCTTCTTCATGGACTCGGGGGAGCCCGCGGGGGACAGGGAGTCCGCCGCGTACAGAGTGATCTCGGTCTGTGGGCCGCCGTAGCGGAACGCTATGGACGCCGAGGAGACGTTCTGCTCGCTCCCGAGGTCGTAGACGATGCCGACACCCTGCTTGTACGGCGCCAGGACGGGGCCGTCGAGGAAGGTCTTGGTGCGCCAGTACGAAGAGCTGTCGCCGTCGTAGGTGTTGCCCACCCCGTCGGAGTTCTGCGGCAGCCCGTCGGGGGCGAACTCCTGTGCCGACTGGATCGCGAGCGGCCTGGGCGCCACCGGCTTCTGGTCGGTCACGATCGTCGGGGGCGCTTCCGGGGTCTTGGAGGTGTCCTTCGGGCCGATGAGGCGGTCGGCGATCTGCCAGCTGCCCAGGCCCAGGGCGGCGATCAGCAGGGCCGAGACGGTCCACTTCAGCGCGCGGCCGGTGCGGCTCTGGAGCGGGGGCGGTGGGACGACGACCGGCTGGGTGGGCGCCGGGTGCGGCTGCGGACGCCCGTACGTGCCCTGCTGGTACGTCGTGCGCTGGTACTCGGGCGGGGCGGTGAACTCGGGCTCCGGCGGCTTCACGCGGGGCATCGAGGACACGGCCCTGGCCAGCTCGTCCGGGGTGGTGCAGGGCGGCTCCTGGCGCGAGGCGGTGGCCCCGTCGTTGACGAGGGCGCGCATGGCGATCTCGGAGAGTCCCCGGTGGACGCCGGCACGGACCTGGTCGGGAGGAAGCAGCCCGACCCCCTTGGGGAGCCCGGAGAGGCCGTGGGCGTCGTTCTCGTACGGCCACCGCTGGGTGAGCGACGCGTACAGCAGGGCGCCGATGGCCTCGGTGTCGGTGCGCTGCGGACGCTCGGCCGTGATGCCGCGCAGGGCGGCGTTCACGGCGAGGCCGCGGATCCGGTACTGGCCGGTGGAGCTGCGCAGGACCGCGCTCGGGGTGAGGCGGAGGTGGGCGAGGCCCTCGCGGTGGGCGGCGGCCATGGCCTGGGAGACCTGGCTGACGAGCTGGTAGGCGTCGTGGGCCTCCAGCGGGCCGGCCGCGAGCAGCGCGGTCAGCTCGACGGAGTCGGGCAGCCACTCGTGCACGACGTACACGAGGTCGTTCTCCTCGACGGCGTCGAGGACCTGGACGAACCGGGGGTCGCCGAGGAGGGCGGCGGAGCGGGCCGCGGCCAGGACCGAACGCGCCCGGGGGTGGTCGGCGGGCAGCAGATGGACCCCGACGGCGCGCCGGAGCTTCTCGTCGACGGCCCGCCAGCTGCTGAAGCCGTCCAGACGAGTGACGCACTCCTCCAGCCGGTGGCGCCTGGCCAGCTTGTGGCCGCTGTGCAGTTCCGGAGCCGTGAGGGAAGGCTGTTCACCGCTCCGTCGTTCGACCGCCTTGCTCTCCGTGGCCTCGGCGGTCTTCTCCGCCGTCTTCTGTTCTTCCGCCACCCCGTCGGTCGCGGCCGTGCCCGCCTTGGCGGTCAGCGGGTCGTCACCGCTGTTGTCGGCCACGTCGACGGCAGCCGTGCTACGTTCCGCCACCGTCGTTCCTGCCTCCCCATCCGTTGCGCCACATCCAACAACCAAGCCAATTGTGCCCACAGTCGGACGCTATGCACGACACGCGGCCCCCACCGATGGTTGTGCGGAGTCTCCGGTTCAGCGTCCCAGACGGCCGCGGACCATGCCGACCAGGGTGTTCAGTTCCGCGATCCGCATGCGCTTGGCCGCGACGAAGAAGACCCCGAGGAGCACGGCCCCGCCGACGGCCAGGGCGACGAGCGAGCCGAGCGCGCCCTCGCCCAGGAGCTTCAGGAGGCCGAAGCCGACGGCGCCCGCGACGATCGCGGCGGGTACGGAGGCCATGCAGAGCCGGGCGTAGGTCCGCAGCACGTGGGTGCCGTCCAGGTCGCCGCCCAGCCGGTTGCGGAGCCGGCGCCAGGCGACCCCGACACCGACCGCGTAGGCGAGGCCGTAGGAGGCGGCCATGCCGACGACGGCCCACTGGGCGGGCAGGACGACGTAGCAGGCCGCCGAGGCGGCCGCGTTGACGGCGGCGACGATGACCGTGTTGTAGAAGGGCGTCCGGGTGTCCTCGTAGGCGTAGAAGCCGCGGAGCACGACGTACTGGACGGAGTAGGGGATCAGACCGAGGCCGAAGGCCATCAGGATGAAGCCCATGCCCTGGGCGGCCTCGATGCCGCTGGAGGCGTAGAGCAGGGTGCACATCGGGACGCCGAGCGCCAGGAAGGCGAAGGAGACCGGGACGATCGCGACGGCCGAGTTCCGCAGGCCCTGCGAGATGTCGTCGCGGACGGCGCCCGGGTCGTCGTCGTGGGCGGCGCGGGAGATCCGCGGCAGCAGCGCGGCCATGACCGAGACGGTGATGATGGCCTGCGGCATGCCCCAGATCAGCTGGGCGTTGGAGTAGGCGAGGAAGCCCGCGCCGTTCTTCCCGGACTCCTCGCCGGCGGCGGTGGCGAGCTGGGTGACGACCAGGACGCCCGCCTGGTTGGCGAGGACGAAGAGCACGGTCCACTTGGCGAGCTTGACCGTCTTGCCGAGTCCGTGGCCCTTCCAGTCGAAGCGGGGCCGGAAGCGGAAGCCCGTCTCGCGCAGGTACGGGATCATCGCCAGGGCCTGGACGACGAGGCCGAGCAGGGTGCCGATGCCGAGCAGCCGGATGCCCTCGTCCGGAATGGTCTGCACGCCCATCTCGGACTCGGCGGAGGTGCCGTAGACCCAGATGAACAGGCCGAAGGTGACGATCATGACGATGTTGTTGAGGACCGGGGTCCACATCATCGCGCCGAACTTGCCGCGGGCGTTGAGGATCTGCCCCATCACCACGTGCACGCCCATGAAGAAGATCGTGGGCAGGCAGTAGCGGGCGAAGGTCACGGCCACGCTGTTGGCCGCCGCGTCGTCGGCGATGGTGTTCGACATCAGCCGGATCAGCAGCGGCGCGGCGAAGACGGCCAGGGCGACGATCGCGCCGAGCGCCACCATGACCAGGGTGAGCAAACGGTTGGCGAAGGCCTCGCCGCCGTCCTCGTCGTTCTTCATCGCGCGGACGAGCTGGGGGACGAAGACCGAGTTGAGACCGCCGCCGACGGTGAGGATGTAGATCATCGTCGGCAGGGTGTAGGCGATGGTGAAGGTGTCGCCGAGCAGGGCCGCGCCGAGCGCACCGGTGATCACCAGGCTGCGGACGAAGCCGGTCAGCCGGGAGACCAGGGTGCCGGCCGCCATCACCGCGCTCGACTTGAGCAGCCCGGAGGCACGGCCGCCCTTCTTGGGCGCGGGCGCGGGCAGCGGGTCCGGCTCCGGGGTGGGCGGGGGCACCTGGCCGGACGCCTGCTGGTCCCGGTAGAGGTGCGCGAAGGCGTCCGGCTCGGGCGCCTCCTCGCTCGCCCGGGTCACCAGGTCGTCGACGCCGGTGAACTGGACCGTCCGCGCGTCGTCGCCGTACGGCAGGTGGCGCGAGGGGCCGTCGGGCTCCGGCGCCGGGGTCTGCGCCCACACCCGGGGATCGGGGGCGTGCGGGGACGCGGCCGGCTGCTGGTAGAGCGCCTGGGGGTCCTGATAGGTGCCGGGGGGCGGTGGCGGGTGCGCGGCGCGGTCGTAGAGCGCCTCGGTCACCGGGTCCTGCGCGGAGAGGTCCTGCGCCCGGTACGGGTCGTGGGCGAAGGCGTCCTGGACGTAGGGGTCCTGGGCGTACGGGTTCTGCGCGTAGGGGTCGCCCTGCTGGTACGGGTCCTGCGCGTAGGGGCCCTGCCCGTGCGGGTGCTGTGCGGGGTCGCCCTGCCGCGGGTCCTGCGCCGGCGGGTGGCCGGGGCCTGAGGGTGCCGCGGGCGTCCCACCGGACGGCGCGGTGCCGCCCGCGCCCTGGCCGCGGTCACCGTCGTACGGCGCGTTCATGGTTACCCCACCTCATCGTCCCCGGCCGACCGGCCACGACATCGCTCAACGGTCCACTTTCTCACCCGTGGCCGACGGGTCGCCGCTTTCGGACCCGGTGTCCGGTGTCGGGTCACTCGGCTGCTCGGGTCCGCCCGCGCCGCCCTCCCCCGGCTCCGCGCCCGGCCCGTCCGCTCCGGTCCCTTCCAGCTTCCCGGCCTTCTCCGCCTCTTCGGGCGCCTCAGCCTCCGCCTCGGCCTCTTCTGCTTCGGTGGCCTGGGCGGCCAGTCGCTTGCGCTGGGTGTACATCCGCACACCGGCGAGGGCGAGGAGGAGGACACCACCGGCGATCACCAGCATCACCGTGGGAGTGATCTCGGAGACCTTCACGATGAACGACATCGGCTTCCCGTAGGGAGTGCCGTCCTCGGTGTAGAGCTGGGCCGTCACCGGGACCTGGCCGTTGACGGCTGCCGCGGCGTCGAACTTCACCGACTGGTTGTGCCCGGCGCCGACCTTCACGGGCAGCTCGGCGACCCTGTCGCCGTTGATCTTCAGTCGGTTCTTGTTGTTGGAGGTGAGGCGCAGCACCAAGTGGTCCACGCCCTGGACCAGCTTGTTCTGGACGGTCACGGGGATCGTCGCGCTGCGGCCGGAGAGCGTGAGGTCTGACTTGTCGACCAGCTGGATGCTCTTGGTGAGCTCCTGCAGGTAGTCCAGGACGTTGTCCCGGTAGATCGCGGCCGCTCTGGTCCGGTCGCGCCAGGAGGTCGACATCTCGCGGTTGATCGCGGTGCCGAACGGGGTCACGACGCGTTCCGGGAGCGTCAGGACGACCTTGAAGTCGTTCAGTTCGTCCCGGGTGGTCTTCATGTCGCGGAAGGCCTGGACCGGCAGCTCCTGGTCGCGCAGCTTCTTCGGGTACCGCGAGCTGCCGGGCACCGAGGTGGAGGCGTTCGGATCCGGCTTGGCCGCGGCCGCCGCGACGAGGTCGCTCGGCTGGCTCCAGCGCCGGCCGGAGAGGCCGCGCAGGGCGGTCGCCATGGTCTGGGCCTGGGCGACGGTCGGCACCCGCTGGGGGGCGACCACGACGCTCCGCTGCTTCTCCGGCTGCTCCAGGGTGATCGCGAGCGTCTGGGAGAGGAACTCCTGCACGGCGAGCGTGGACCCCTCCGCGCGGACCATGTCCCCTTCGAAGGCGGTGGACAGGAGCGCGTCGCTCACCACGGCCGTGGTGCTGCCGTTGCCCAGGGGGCGGGCCGCCGACGGCGTGTAGGAGAGGTCGTCGCGGACGCTGTCGCTGCGGGCGATCACCTTGTCGGCGCCGGCCGAGGTCGCGACCGACACGATGGCGGGGTCGACGGCCCCGTTGACGGGCCAAGCGAAGTCGGTGGAGGGCTGCACGTGGAGGACGGTCTCGACCGTCACTCCGGCGAGGGCGGTCGCCGACTGGAGGTGCCCCAGGGAGCCGGGGACGTCCTTGCCGTGGTGGGCCAGGGAGGCGAGGTCGGGGTCGGCGAAGGGGAGGGCGACGACCTTGTGGCCCTGCACCGCCTTCTCCAGCGCGCCCAGCCACCGCTCGGCGAGCTCCTTGTTCGTGCCGGGGACGTGCAGGGAGCCTTCCTTGACGCGGTAGCCGTTCGCCATGGCGTCGACGGTGGCGAGGAGGTCCGGGTCGATCACCCAGGTGACCGGCAGGTCCTTGCCCAGCGTGACCATCTGGTCGAGGCGTCCGCCCGGACGCAGCTCGGCCGCCAGGGCGTCGTCCTCGAAGACCGGGGTCTGCTGGTCGTCCGTGGCCGTCTCCGCCGAGACGTGGGACGAGGCGATCAGCGGCCAGAGGTAGCTGATCCGGGTCTTCTTCTCGGTGGCCTCGGGCTGGTACGGCAGGAAGGTCCGCTCGATGCCGAGCACCCGGGGGTAGGGGCGGTCCGAGGTCTGTCCGCTGAGGGAGACGCCGAGCTGGTAGACGCCCGCCTCGTCGAGCCCGAGGTCGGAGACCGGGACGGAGAGGGAGAACTCCGCACTGAGACCGGCACCCAGCTTGGGGATCTTGGCGGTGGGGGCGTCCTGCGCGGGAGCGGGATCGCTGTCGCTCCGGTAGCCCGTGCGCCCCGTCACCTGCTCGATCTCGCTGCGGCTGGTCATCCGGGGGCCGACGCGCAGTTCGACGGACGCGTCGGTGATGGTCCTCTTGCCCCGGT
Organism: Streptomyces sp. NPDC088915; assembly: GCF_044749825.1. Classification (NCBI taxonomy): domain Bacteria; kingdom Bacillati; phylum Actinomycetota; class Actinomycetes; order Kitasatosporales; family Streptomycetaceae; genus Streptomyces; species Streptomyces sp. NPDC088915. The sequence continues at coordinate 253,132 of NZ_JBIVIR010000001.1, read as the reverse complement.
TGGTCACCGTGCCGGTGAGGGTGACGGTGTCGCCCTCGACCGGCGTGTTCGGGGTCAGCGTGTCGAGCGACACGTCGACGGTCTTCGAGCCGGTGGCGTCCTCTGCGGTGGTCGCCGAGGGAGCGGCGACCGCTGAGGAGGTGACCACCGGGGCCTGGAGCAGCCCGGTGAGGAGCGGCGCCCCGACGGCGACGGTGAGTGTGCGCCGCAGCCACCGGCGGGCAGGTGAGGGACCGGTCCCCTTGATGTCTGCCGCCTCGGCCACGCCTTCGCCCGTCCTCGTCGTTGTCTGTGGTGCCAGTGGTATCGGTGGTTCCCGGTTGCTGTGTCCAGGCATGGTAACGAGGCACGCTGGGAGCAAGTGCCGGGGAGTGCTCCGGGTGATCTTCGCCCGGCCCCCGGGGCACGCGGCCGGGCGGCCCCGCGCCCCGGGAACGGGCGGCTGCGCCCCGGGAAAACGGGGACGTCGCGGTGAGCCGGGGCACGTACCCTTTTCTGTTGTGCCGAACGCCAACGAAGACACCCCCACTGCACTGAGTCAGGTGCAACGCCGCGCGGTCAGCGAACTGCTGCGCGTGTCCCCCGCTGCCGACGACCTCGCCCGCCGCTTCCAGGAAGCCGGGTTCAGCCTCGCGCTGGTCGGTGGCTCGGTGCGGGACGCCCTGCTCGGCCGGCTCGGCAACGACCTGGACTTCACCACCGACGCCCGCCCCGAGGACGTGCTGAAGATCGTCCGCCCGTGGGCCGACGCCGTGTGGGAGGTCGGGATCGCCTTCGGGACGGTCGGCTGCCAGAAGGACGCCCGCGTCGGGGACACCGTCCAGCGCTTCCAGATCGAGGTCACCACGTACCGCTCGGAGGCGTACGACCGGACCTCGCGCAAGCCCGAGGTCTCCTACGGCGACTCGATCGAGGAGGACCTCGTCCGGCGTGACTTCACCGTCAACGCCATGGCCGTGGCCCTTCCCGAGAAGGAGTTCGTCGACCCGTACGGCGGCCTGGAGGACCTGGCCGCCCGGGTGCTGCGCACGCCGGGCACGCCGGAGGAGTCCTTCTCCGACGACCCGCTGCGCATGATGCGGGCCGCGCGGTTCGCCGCCCAGTTGGACTTCGAGGTCGCCCCCGAGGTCGTCACGGCCATGAAGGAGATGTCCGGCCGGATCGAGATCGTCTCCGCCGAGCGCATCCGTGAGGAGCTCAACAAGCTCCTCCTCTCGGCACACCCGCGGAAGGGCCTCGGTCTCCTCGTGGACACCGGCCTCGCCGACCACGTGCTGCCCGAGCTGCCGTCGCTGCGACTGGAGAGCGACGAGCACCACCGGCACAAGGACGTCTACGAGCACTCGCTGACCGTGCTCGATCAGGCGATCGACCTGGAGGAGGACGGCCCCGACCTGGTGCTGCGCATCGCGGCCCTGCTGCACGACATCGGCAAGCCGCGGACCCGTCGCTTCGAGAAGGACGGGCGGGTCTCCTTCCACCACCACGAAGTCGTGGGCGCGAAGATGACCAAGAAGCGCATGACCGCGCTCAAGTACTCCAACGAGATGATCAAGGACGTCTCCCGTCTCGTGGAGCTGCACCTCCGCTTCCATGGGTACGGGACCGGCGAGTGGACCGACTCGGCCGTGCGTCGCTACGTGCGGGACGCCGGCCCCCTGCTCTCGCGTCTGCACAAGCTGACCCGCTCGGACTGCACCACCCGCAACAAGCGCAAGGCGGCCGCCCTCTCCCGCGCCTACGACGGCCTGGAGGAGCGCATCGCCCAGCTCCAGGATCAGGAGGAGCTGGACGCGATCCGTCCCGACCTCGACGGCAACCAGATCCAGGAGATCCTGGGCATCGGTCCCGGCCCTGCCATCGGCCAGGCGTACAAGTTCCTCCTTGAACTCCGGCTGGAGAACGGACCGATGGAGCACGACCAGGCCGTCACCGCGCTCAAGGAGTGGTGGGAAGCGCAGGGCTGAGCCGTTCCCGACGGGCGGGCCCCTGTTTCACGTGAAACACCGGCCCGCCCGACGGATGCTCGACGAGGGGTGGTGTTTCACGTGAAACATCACCCCTTCGCACGTTCCCCGCGCAGAGCCACGGCGGTCGATCCGTAGATCATGGCCACCAGGACGATCAGCGGAGCCGAGCGTCCGCCGGGCGGCAGCATGAGGGCCGCGACTCCGGCCGCGCCGACGAAGGCGACGTTGAACAGCACGTCGTAGAGCGAGAAGATCCGGCCCCGGTAGGCGTCGTCCACGGACGTCTGCACCACCGTGTCCGTCGCGATCTTGGCTCCCTGGGTGATGAGCCCGAGGAGGAAGGCGGCGACGAGGAAGGGCACGGGGGCGAAGGTCAGGCCGAGTGCCGGTTCGAGCACGGCGGCCGACGCCGTGCACACGGTCATCCAGCCCAAGGGGCCGAACCGGTGGACCGCCCACGGGGAGAGGACCGCGGCGGCGAAGAAGCCCGCCCCCGACAGGGCGACGGCGAGTCCGAGGAGGGCGAGCCCCTCGGACTCGGTGGAGCTCCAGGTGTAGCGGCAGAGCATGAGCACGGTGACGAGCAGGGCGCCGTAGCAGAACCGTATGAGGCCCACCGCCGTGAGCGCCCGGAGGGCGGGCCGCCGCTCGGTGAGGTGGCGCAGCCCCTCGGCAAGGCCCCGCGCCGTCGAACGCAGGGCCGTGGCGAGGCGCTGGGGCACGAGGTCCGGATCGGGACCGAGGAGCTCCCGGGACATCCGCAGGGAGGCGAGGGCGGCGCAGAGGTAGAGGACGGCGCCGAAGGCCACCACGGCGGCGTCGGAGCCGTCGGCGAGCAGGCGGACGCCGAAGGCGAGACCGCCGCCGACGGTCGCGGCGAGCGTGCCGGCGGTGGGGGAGAGCGAGTTCGCCACGACCAGCCGTTCGTCGTCGACGACGCGCGGGAGCGAGGCCGAGAGCCCCGCGAGGACGAAGCGGTTGACGGCCGTGACGGAGAGCGCGGAGGCGTAGAAGAGCCAGTCGGGCACGGAGGCGAGGACGAGCACCGCGGTCCCGCACGCGAGCAGGGCGCGCAGGAGGTTCCCGTACAGGAAGACCTGGCGGCGCCGCCAGCGGTCGAGGAGCACGCCGGCGAAGGGTCCCACGAGCGAGTACGGGAGCAGGAGCACCGCCATGGCGGAGGCGATCGCGGTGGGGGAGGTCTGTTTCTCGGGGGAGAAGACGACGTACGTGGCCAGGGCCACCTGGTAGACGCCGTCGGCGCACTGGGAGAGCAGCCGGACGGCGAGCAGGCGGCGGAAGTTCGTCAGGCGCAGGAGTACGCGCAGATCACGTACGACGGACATGGCAGCAAGACTCACATACGAGGAGGGCCCCGGGCAGTGCCCGGGGCCCTCCTCGTCAGCCGTGCGGCGTGATCAGCCGTCAGGCGTGCGGCGTGATCAGCGCTCGACCTCGCCCTTGATGAACTTCTCGACGTTGGCGAAGGCCTCGTCGTCGAAGTACTGCACCGGCGGGGACTTCATGAAGTACGAGGACGCGGAGAGGATGGGGCCACCGATGCCCCGGTCCTTGGCGATCTTCGCGGCGCGCAGGGCGTCGATGATGACACCGGCCGAGTTCGGGGAGTCCCACACCTCGAGCTTGTACTCCAGGTTCAGCGGAACGTCACCGAAGGCGCGGCCCTCGAGGCGCACGTACGCCCACTTGCGGTCGTCCAGCCAGGCCACGTAGTCCGACGGGCCGATGTGGACGTTCTTCTCGCCCAGCTCGCGGTCGGGGATCTGCGAGGTGACGGCCTGCGTCTTGGAGATCTTCTTGGACTCCAGGCGCTCGCGCTCCAGCATGTTCTTGAAGTCCATGTTGCCGCCGACGTTGAGCTGCATGGTGCGCTCGAGACGGACACCGCGGTCCTCGAACAGCTTCGCCATCACGCGGTGCGTGATGGTCGCGCCGACCTGCGACTTGATGTCGTCGCCGACGATCGGGACGCCCGCCTCGGTGAACTTGTCCGCCCACTCCTTGGTGCCGGCGATGAAGACCGGGAGGGCGTTGACGAAGGCGACCTTGGCGTCGATGGCGGCCTGCGCGTAGAACTTCGCGGCCTGCTCGGAGCCCACCGGCAGGTAGCAGACGAGGACGTCGACCTGGCGGTCCTTGAGGATCTGGACGACGTCGACCGGCTCCTCGGCGGACTCCTCGATGGTCTGGCGGTAGTACTTGCCGAGACCGTCGAGGGTGTGGCCGCGCTGGACCGTGACGCCCTTGTTCGGGACGTCGCAGATCTTGATGGTGTTGTTCTCGCTGGCGCCGATGGCGTCGGAGAGGTCGAGGCCGACCTTCTTCGCGTCGACGTCGAAGGCGGCGACGAACTCGACGTCACCGACGTGGTAGTCGCCGAACTGGACGTGCATCAGGCCGGGCACCTTGGCCGCCGGGTCGGCGTCCTTGTAGTACTCGACGCCCTGGACCAGCGAGGCGGCGCAGTTGCCCACGCCGACGATGGCTACGCGAACCGAACCCATTCCGGTTGCTCCCTGTGTGATCGTGTGAAGCCCTGCTGTGCGCGGGGTTTCACGTGGTGGTGTCGTCGGACGGATCCGGCCGGGTACTGCCCCCGTGCCGGGGCAGGCCGCCCGTTTCTCCAGAATCGTTGTCGTGCAGAGCGGCGGTTCCGGGGCCGGATCGTCGATCCCGCCCCGCCCGCTCGCTCTCGATGAGCTCGTTCAGCCAGCGCACTTCGCGCTCCACGGACTCCATGCCGTGGCGCTGCAGCTCAAGCGTGTAGTCGTCGAGGCGCTCGCGCGTCCGTGTCAGGGAGGCGCGCATCTTCTCCAGGCGCTCCTCCAGCCGGCTGCGGCGGCCTTCGAGGACGCGCATCCGCACCTCGCGCTCGGTCTGCCCGAAGAAGGCGAAGCGGGCGGCGAAGTGCTCGTCCTCCCAGGAGTCCGGCCCCGTGTGGGAGAGGAGCTCCTCGAAGTGCTCCTTACCTTCCGGGGTCAGCCGGTAGACGATCTTGGTCCGGCGCCCCGCGAGTGACGCGGCGAGGGTGTCCTCGGGAGCGCTGCCCGGTTCCTCGATCAACCAGCCGTTTGCGACCAGCGTCTTGAGGCAGGGGTAGAGCGTTCCGTAGCTGAAGGCGCGGAAGACGCCCAGCGAGGTGTTGAGCCGCTTCCGCAGCTCGTATCCGTGCATCGGCGCCTCGCGCAGCAGACCGAGGACGGCGAATTCGAGGATGCCGGAGCGTCTGCTCATCCGTCGCCTCCTCCGCTTCCGGTGCCCTTATGCCGTGCTGATGTATCGGCTCGATACATCAGCACGATAGAACGGCCGCTCTGCTGCGACAAGTGGACCCGTCGTGACCGGCGTCACATCCTCGATTCACAGCAGTCGACTTGCCTGATTTGGGGTGAAGTCCGGCTCCAGGTGGTTTTTGGCCGTGCGTAGTCTGTGCGGATGCAGACCACCGGGAACCGAGCGATGCCGTGGGGCGTCAGTGCTGCGGGTGACCGGCTGCGGTACGGGGGGGCCTCCGATGGGTCCCGGCCGTGCGCATTTCGGGGGGACCGGAACTCAACTGCCGCTTCCAGGCGTACTCGCCTGCCCGAGGAGTAGTCGTTCGATGAGCGAGCATCGTCGCAAAGCGCCGCAGCAGCAGCCACCGACGGGTGGACGCGCGGCGGCACGGCGCGCTGCCCAGCAGCCGGCGGGCCGCAGGTCGGCCCCGGCCCAGGACGTCGGTACGGGGGCCCCTTCGGCCTCCTACGGGCCTCCTTCCTCTTACGGCGGGGAGGAGCGTCCCTACGGAGGACGCGCGGAGGCCCGCCGTGCCGCCCAGCGCGGCAGCCGCCGCAAGGGAGCCGGCTCCGGTCCCGGCGGTCCCGGCGGCCCCGGCGGTCCCGGCGGATCCGGTGGCGGCCGGCGCGGTGGCGGCGGCGGGGGGCGCGGCCCCGGGGGCGGCCCCGAAGGGCGCGGACCCGGCAAGAAGCGGATCATCGACTACCCGCGCCACAACAAGTACGGCTGGCGCCGCTGGGTCCCCTCGTGGCGGCTCGTGACGGGCACGTTCCTGTTCTTCGCGGCGACCCTGATGGGCGTGTCGGCCTACGCCTACTCGCAGGTGGAGATCCCCAGGGAAGCCGACACCGCGAGGTCGCAGAACAACATCTACTACTGGGCCGACGGCACCCGCATGGTCGCGACGGGCGACGGCGCCAACCGCCAGATCGTCCAGCTCCCGCAGATCTCGAAGCACATGCAGGACGCGGTGGTCTCGGCGGAGAACAAGACCTTCTGGGACGACTCCGGCATCGACCCGATGGGCATCGGGCGCGCCGTGTGGAACATGGCCAAGGGCGGCCAGACCCAGGGCGGTTCGACGATCACCCAGCAGTACGTGAAGAACAACCTCCTCGACGACCAGTCGCAGACCCTCACCCGGAAGTTGAAGGAATTCTTCATCGCCATGAAGGTCGGCAACGAGGTCGACAAGAGGAAGGTCATGGCCGGCTACCTGAACACCGCGTACTACGGGCGCGGTGCCTACGGCATCCAGGCGGCTTCCCGGGCCTACTTCAACACGGACGCCGACAAGCTCAACCCCAGCCAGGCGGCGCTGCTCGCCTCGGTGCTGAAGGGTGCGACGTACTACGACCCGGCCGGCTACCCCGAGATCGACCCCAACGCCACCGCCGAGAAGAACACCGAGCGGGCCACCAAGCGGTGGGGCTGGATCCTCGACGAGATGCAGAAGGACAGGAAGATCACGGCCGAGGAGCGGGCCAAGTACACGACCTTCCCCAAGATCCAGAAGCCCGGTCAGAGTGCCAACCTGACCGGTCAGATCGGCTACCTCGTCAGGACCGCCAAGGCGAACATCAGGACCCAGTTCGACCTCAGCGAGGCGGAGCTGGAGCGCGGCGGCTACCAGATCTACACGACCTTCGACAAGAAGAAGGTGACCGCGCTCGAGAAGTCGGTCCAGAAGGTCATCAAGGAGAACATCGATCCCAAGAAGCGCCCCAAGACGGACACGAACGTCCAGTTCGGTGGCGCCTCCGTCGACACGGACACGGGAGCGATCGTCGCCCTCTACGGAGGCGTCGACTCCACCAAGCACTTCACCAACAATGCCGACGCCACCGGCGCCATGGTCGGATCGACGTTCAAGCCCTTCGTGCTCGCCGCCGCGATGAAGGACGGCGTGCGGGACAGGGAACTGGGCGAGGACCAGGACGCCTCCACCCGCACGATCGTGGACCCGGACAAGAGCCGTTACTCCGGCAAGAACGGGCTGGTGGTCCGGAGGTACAACGGCGAGATCTGGCACAACGAGAAGGGCGAGGAGTGGCGCCAGACCAATGACGGCCAGGAGGACTACGGCAGCATCTCGCTGCGCCGGGCCATGATCAAGTCCGCCAACTCGCCCTACGTGCAGCTCGGCATGGACGTCGGCATCGACAAGGTCCGCGACGCCGCCGTGAAGGCCGGTCTGCTGGAGAGTTCGCTCGTCAAGGGCGAGGTTCCCTCGTTCTCCCTCGGCATCTCCAGCCCGAGCGCCATCCGCATGGCCGGCGCCTACTCGACCTTCGCCAACCAGGGCGAGCAGAACGACCCCTACTCCGTGCAGAAGGTGGTCAAGGACGGCAAGACCGTCCACGAGCACAAGGCGGAGACCGCTCAGGCCTTCAGCGCGGCCATCGCCAGCAACGTCACCGACGTCCTCCGGGACGTTGTGGACGACCCCGAGGGCACCGGCAGGAAGGCCCGCCTCCCCGGGCGCGCCGTGGCCGGCAAGACCGGTACGACCGACGAGAACCGGTCCGCCTGGTTCGTGGGCTACACCGCGCAGCTGGCGACGGCGATCGATATGTACCGCTACGACGACGACGACACCAAGAAGAACCGCAAGTTCGAGAAGATGTACGGCACCGGTGGCCGTGACACGATCCACGGTTCGTCGTTCCCCTCGGAGATCTGGCAGGACTACATGTCCGAGGCCGTCAAGGACGATCCGAAGGTGAAGTTCCCCAAGCCGGGCGAACTGGAAGACGCCAAGGGGGTCTTCGGCGGCGGCGCTTCGAGCCCGACGCCGACGCCGACGGTGACCGAGTCGAAGACGGCCTCGCCGACGCCGACCGAGTCCGTCACCCCGTCGACGACTCCTCCGACCACCCCGTCGACGACTCCCCCGACGCCGTCCAAGACGCCGAAGCCGACCAAGACGACGTGCAGCATCTGGGATCCGGACTGCTACAACCCGGGCGACCCGGGCGGCAACACCGGGGAGCCCACGGGCACGCCGACGAACACCGACGAGCCGGATCCGACCGACACGCCGACGGACGACGGAGGCGGCAGGCCGGGCGGGAACAGGCCCGGCGACGGGTCCTGGGTCCCCTAGCCCCCGCCGAGGTCACTCCTTCGGGGCCGTCGCGGCCGTTCCGTACCTCCCGTACGGAGCCGGCCGCGGCGGCCCCCGCCGTTTTCCCGGGGGCGTACGGCAGGATGTCCCCCATGCCGAGCCTCCAGAAGCCGAGCGCGCCCCGGGAGCGCTCGCAGACGGTCATCCCCACCCACCGGGACGAGGTGGCCGCCGCGGGCAGCGAGCTGATCGGCGGCCCCTACGGCCGCCGGGCGCTGCCCGGCACCGGGAAGCTGTCCCCGGTACGGGTGGTCGCCCTCGTGGCCGTCGGCATGTTCGCCCTGGGCATGGTGCAGAAGCTGCCCTGCTACAACTGGGCCTGGTTCCGGGGGACGACCTCCCAGTACACGCACGCCTGCTATTCGGACATCCCGCACCTGTTCTCCGGGCGGGGCTTCGCGGACGGCCTGGTCCCCTACTTCGACCGGCTGACCGGCGACATACCGTTCCTGGAGTACCCCGTCCTGACCGGGCTCTTCATGGAGGTCGCCTCCTGGCTGACGCCGGGCGGCGGCGACCTGGCGGAGCGCGAGCAGGCGTACTGGCTGGCCAACGCCGGCCTGCTGATGGTCTGCGCGGCCGTCCTGGCGGTCTGCGTGGCCAGGACGCACCGCCGGCGCCCCTGGGACGGCCTCCTGGTCGCCCTGGCGCCCTCGGTGGCGCTCACGGCCACGATCAACTGGGACCTGCTGGCCGTCGCGCTGACCGCCGCCGCCGTCCTGATGTGGGCGCGGAGCCGCCCGGTGGCCTTCGGGATCCTGCTGGGTCTGGCCACGGCCGCCAAGCTCTACCCGGTCCTGCTCCTCCTCCCGCTGCTGCTGCTCTGCTGCCGTGCCGGGAAGTGGCGGGAGTACGGGGCCGCGGTGCTCGGCTTCGCGGGGTCCTGGCTGGTCGTGAACCTGCCGGTGATGCTGCTCGCGCCGGAGGGATGGAAGCAGTTCTACCTCTTCAGCAGGCAGCGGAACGTCGACTTCGGCTCGGTCTGGCTGCTCGTCGGCCAGCGCACGGACACCTCGATCCCGCCGGACCGGGCCAACCTGTACGCGCTGCTGCTGATGGGCATGGCCGTGATCGGCCTCGCGTACCTGGCGTTCACGACCCCCCGCAGGCCCCGCTTCGTCCAGCTGGCCTTCCTGGTCGTCGCCGCGTTCGTCCTCGTCAACAAGGTCTACTCGCCGCAGTACGTGCTGTGGCTGGTCCCGCTGGCGGTCCTCGCCCGGCCGCGCTGGCGCGACTTCCTGATCTGGCAGGCGTGCGAGGTCATGTACTTCCTGGGCGTCTGGATGTACCTGGCGTTCACGACCAGCGGCAACGACAAGCAGGGCCTGCCGGTGGAGGGCTACCAGTTCGCGATCGTGCTGCACCTGCTCGGCACCCTGTACCTGTGCGCGATGGTCGTGCGCGACGTCCTGGCGCCCGGAAAGGATCCGGTACGGCAGGACGGCTCGGACGACCCCTCGGGGGGCGTCCTGGACGGCGCGGAGGACGTCTTCGTGGCGGGCGGCGCGGCGCGTCCGGCCCGGCACGCCGCTTCCGGGGAGCGGGAACTCCGGGGCTGAACGGTCACGGCCGGTCAGGGGACCGGGGCCTGGAGCCCCGGCCCCCGGACCGGACGCTCAGCGCTCGACGATCCGGTCGAACTGCGTCGTGGTGTGGCGCAGGTGCGCCACGAGCTCGTCGCCGACCCGGGGTTCCTGGGCGTCGGCGGGCACGAACAGGATCGACACCTGCATGTGCGGCGGCTCGGCGAACCAGCGCTGCTTCCCCGCCCACACGAACGGCGACAGGTTGCGGTTGACGGTGGCGAGGCCGGCCCGCGCCACGCCCTTGGCGCGCGGCATGACCCCGTGCATCGCCTTGGGGGCCTCCAGGCCCACGCCGTGCGAGGTGCCGCCGGCGACGACGACCAGCCAGCCGTCCGACGCGGCCTTCTGCTGGCGGTAGCCGAACCGGTCGCCCTTGGCGACCCGGGTCACGTCGAGGACCGCGCCCCGGTACTCCGTGGCCTCGTGGTCGCCCAGCCAGAGCCGGGTGCCGATGCGGGCGCGGAAACGTGTCTGCGGGAACTGCTGCTGGAGCCGGGCCTGCTCCTCGGCCCGCAGGTGGCTCACGAACATGGTGTGCAGCGGCAGCCGGGCGTTGCGCAGCCGGTCCATCCAGGAGATGACCTCCTCGACGGCGTCGGTGCCGTCCGGGCGGTCCAGCGGGAGGTGGAGGGCGAAGCCCTCCAGGCGCACGTCCTCGATGGCGGCGTGGAGCTGGTGGAGCTCCTCCTCGCGCACGCCGTGCCGCTTCATCGAGCTCATGCACTCGATCACGACGCGGGCGCCCACCAGGGCGTGGACGCCGTCCACGGAGGAGACGGAGCGCACCACCCGGTCGGGCAGCGGCACCGGCTCCTCGCCCCGGCGGAAGGGGGTGAGGACCAGCAGGTCGCCGCTGAACCAGTCCTTGATCCTCGCGGCCTCGTACGTGGTGCCCACGGCGAGCATGTCGGCGCCGAACCGGGCCGCCTCGTCCGCGAGCCGCTCGTGGCCGAAGCCGTAGCCGTTGCCCTTGCAGACGGGGATGAGACCGGGGAACTGGTCGATGACCGTCTTCTGGTGCGCCCGCCAGCGAGCGGTGTCGACGTACAGGGAGAGCGCCATGGCCGGCCCGGAACCTTTCTGATGGCTGCGGTGTGTCAGGGATGACAGGTGTCTACGGGGACAGCTGTCTACGGGTGACAGGTGTCTACGAGGGTACGGAACCGTGCGCGGCACGTCCTGGGGCCGTGCCGCGCGAACCCGGTCAGCGACGCGACATGTACATGTCGAGCGCCTTGTGCAGCAGCTTGTTGAGCGGGAAGTCCCACTCGCCGACGTACTCGACGGCCTCGCCGCCGGTGCCGACCTTGAACTGGATGAGGCCGAAGAGGTGGTCGGTCTCGTCGAGGGAGTCCGAGATGCCCCGCAGGTCGTAGACGGTCGCGCCCATCGCGTAGGCGTCGCGCAGCATCCGCCACTGCATCGCGTTCGAGGGCCGGACCTCGCGCCCGATGTTGTCGGAGGCGCCGTAGGAGTACCAGACGTGCCCGCCGACGACGAGCATGGTCGCGGCGGAGAGGTTCACCCCGTTGTGGCGGGCGAAGTACAGCCGCATGCGGTTGGGGTCCTCGCTGTTGAGGACGGTCCACATGCGCTGGAAGTACGAGAGCGGACGCGGCCGGAAGTGGTCGCGGACGGCCGTGATCTCGTACAGCCGCTGCCACTCGGCCAGGTCCTCGTAGCCGCCCTGGACGACCTCGACGCCGGCCTTCTCGGCCTTCTTGATGTTGCGGCGCCACAGCTGGTTGAAGCCCTTGAGGACGTCGTCGAGCGAGCGGTTCGCGAGCGGGACCTGGAAGACGTAGCGGGGCTGCACGTCGCCGAAGCCGGCGCCGCCGTCCTCGCCCTGCTGCCAGCCCATCTTCCGCAGCCGGTCCGCGACCTCGAAGGCGCGCGGCTCGATGTGGCTGGCCTCGACGTCCTTGAGGCGCTTGACGTCCGGGTTCTGGATGCCGGACTTGATGGCGGCCGAGTCCCAGCGGCGGATGACGACCGGCGGACCCATCTTCACCGAGAAGGCGCCCTGCTGCTTGAGGTGCGCCAGCATCGGCTGCAGCCAGTCGTCGAGGTTGGGCGCGTACCAGTTGATGACCGGGCCCTCGGGCAGGTAGGCCAGGTAGCGCTTGATCTTCGGGAGCTGGCGGTAGAGGACCAGGCCGGCGCCGACGAGCTCGCCGCTCTTGTCGAACCAGCCGAGGTTCTCCGAGCGCCACTCGGTCTTCACATCGGCCCACGCCGGGACCTGGCAGTGGCTCGCCGAGGGCTGGCTCTGGATGAAACCCAGATGCTGCTCACGGCTGATGGTCCTCAGGGTCAGGCTCATGCGGGGCGCTCCTCGGCAGGTGTGTCCCCATCGGTCAGGGGCTCCGGCTCTCGCGCCGAAGCCTACTGTGACCGGGGAGCGCCCCGTATGTCTGTACGGGCCCTGACGTGCCGCGCACCCCGCCCGACCGGCCCCGAGGACGGACGGCGGCCCCAGGGCCGATCGGGGGGTGCGGGACCGATCAGGGGTGCGAGACCGATCAAGGGGTGCGGGACCGATCGGGGGATGCGGGACCGATCGGGGGCGCGGAGCCCGGGTCAGCCGAAGAGGCCGCCGTGGGCCATGCCGAGGTAGAACCCGACCGCCGACGCGCCGAGACCGACGATCATGAGGAAGCGCTCGCGGGTCGTCGCGGAGATGAACTGGCCGTATCCGCCGGTCAGGATGCCGATCAGACCCGCCCAGGAGCTGAGCAGGTGGAGGTTGTGGAACTGCGCGGTGACGAAGGCGATGGCGCCGAGCACCAGCGTCACACCGACCAGGGCGTCCTGGAGCGGGTGCGGCTTGCCGTCGGTGGCGAAGAGGGAATGGCCGGGGTCGCGTCGCATTGCCTGTGCCATGGGGCACCTCCTGGCGTGCTTGCCGGAAGGCGGCGCATCGTAGCGCCGCCCACATCCGTTGTGTACAGATTGCGTCCCTTCACCAGGGAATTTCAACCGGAAGGGCATGTGCAGGTACGCTGTACGGTCTGCACCGGTGTCTGCCCAGGTCCCTCCCGGGATCCCGGCGGTGCCCCTCACCCGACGCGTTCGGCGAGGGGGACTGTCAGTGGTGGCGGATACCGTTGTTCACGCATCACGACCCTCCTGCCACGGAACGACCGTGGCCGCTGAGTCCAAAGGAGGTGGGTTCCACATGCGTCACTACGAGGTGATGGTCATCCTCGACCCCGATCTCGAGGAGCGCGCTGTCTCCCCGCTGATCGAGAACTTCCTCTCCGTCGTCCGTGAGGGCAACGGAAAGGTCGAGAAGGTCGACACCTGGGGCCGTCGTCGTCTCGCCTACGAGATCAAGAAGAAGCCCGAGGGCATCTACTCGGTCATCGACCTGCAGGCCGAGCCTGCGGTCGTCAAGGAGCTCGACCGCCAGCTCAACCTGAACGAGTCGGTCCTCCGGACCAAGGTCCTCCGTCCCGAGACCCACTGAGCGTCTAGCTCAGAAGTCATCGGGTTCGAGTAGCAACACAGCAGCCAGAAGCAATCCCGCCGAGAGGTTCCCCCATGGCAGGCGAGACCGTCATCACGGTCGTCGGCAATCTTGTCGACGACCCCGAGCTGCGCTTCACCCCGTCCGGTGCGGCGGTCGCGAAGTTCCGTATCGCGTCCACCCCCCGCACCTTCGACCGTCAGACCAACGAGTGGAAGGACGGCGAGAGCCTCTTCCTCACCTGCTCGGTCTGGCGTCAGGCGGCGGAGAACGTCGCCGAGTCGCTCCAGCGAGGCATGCGCGTCGTCGTGCAGGGCCGGCTGAAGCAGCGGTCCTACGAGGACCGTGAGGGCGTCAAGCGCACGGTCTACGAGCTGGACGTCGAGGAAGTCGGCCCCAGCCTCAAGAACGCCACGGCCAAGGTCACCAAGACCACCGGTCGCGGCGGCCAGGGCGGATACGGCGGCGGTGGCGGCGGCCAGCAGGGCGGCGGCGGTGGCAGCTGGGGTGGAAACTCCGGCGGTGCCCAGCAGGGTGGCGGCGGTGCTCCCGCCGACGACCCGTGGGCGACCGGCGCTCCCTCCGGCGGCGGCCAGCAGGCCGGTGGCGGCGGTGGCGGCTGGGGTGGGAACTCCGGCGGCGGCTACTCGGACGAGCCCCCCTTCTAGGGATCCCTTCGGGGGCACGCCCTCGAAGCGGCTCGTACCCCACACTTCTTGATCACACAGGAGAAACACCATGGCGAAGCCGCCTGTGCGCAAGCCTAAGAAGAAGGTCTGCGCGTTCTGCAAGGACAAGACCGCGTACGTGGACTACAAGGACACGAACATGCTGCGGAAGTTCATTTCCGACCGCGGCAAGATCCGTGCCCGCCGCGTCACCGGCAACTGCACGCAGCACCAGCGTGACGTCGCCACGGCCGTCAAGAACAGCCGTGAGATGGCGCTGCTGCCCTACACGTCCACCGCGCGATAAGGAAAGGGTGACCGACTAATGAAGATCATCCTGACCCACGAGGTTTCCGGCCTCGGTGCCGCTGGCGACGTCGTCGACGTCAAGGACGGCTACGCTCGCAACTACCTGGTCCCGCGCGGTTTCGCGATCCGCTGGACCAAGGGTGGCGAGAAGGACGTGGCGCAGATCCGCCGCGCCCGCAAGATCCACGAGATCGCGACCATCGAGCAGGCCAACGAGATCAAGGCCCAGCTCGAGGGCACGAAGGTGCGCCTGGCCGTCCGCTCCGGCGACGCCGGCCGTCTCTTCGGCTCCGTGACCCCGGCCGACATCGCCTCGGCGATTAAGACCGCGGGTGGCCCGGACGTCGACAAGCGTCGCGTCGAGCTCGGTTCGCCGATCAAGACCCTGGGCTCGCACCAGGTGTCTGTGCGTCTGCACCCCGAGGTTGCCGCGAAGCTCGGCGTCGAGGTCGTCGCCGCGTAACGCTGCCTTCGGCAGTCTGCGCTCAGCAGTGAGGAAGGGCCGCACCCCTCGGGGTGCGGCCCTTCCGCCGTATACGTCGGCTTGTGCCGTTTCACGTGAAACATGAAACGGGAAGCGCGGAGGGTCAGCGGGTGGCGCCCGTGACGATCCAGCGGCCCGAGCGGGCGCGGAACCAGAGCGTCAGCATGCGGACCGTCATCATCAGCGTCATCGCCCACCACACGGCCGTGAGCCCGCCGCCGAGGACCGGGACCAGCAGGGCGACCGGGGCGAAGACGGCGAGGGTCAGCAGCATGGCCCGGGCCAGATAGGAGCCGTCCCCCGCGCCCATGAGGACGCCGTCGAGGACGAAGACCACCCCGGCGATCGGCTGGGAGACCGCGACCACGAGCAGGGCCGGGAACAGGGTGTCCCGGACCACGGTGTCGCCGGTGAAGAGCGGGACGAACAGCGGGCGGGCGACGACCAGGAGCACGCCGAGCGCCACTCCGGAGACCACGCCCCACTGGACCATGCGGCGGCAGACCTGCCGGGCGCCCCCGGGGTCGTCCGCGCCGAGGTAGCGGCCGATGATGGCCTGGCCCGCGATGGCGATCGCGTCGAGGGCGAAGGCCATCAGGCTCCACAGGGACAGGATGATCTGGTGGGCGGCGACCTCCGCGTCCCCCAGCCGGGCCGCGACGGCCGTGGCGATCATCAGGACCGCCCGCAGCGAGAGCGTACGGACGAGGAGCGGGACGCCGGCCCGGGCGGAGGCCCGGATGCCGGACGCGTCGGGGCGCAGGGAGGCACCGTGGCGGCGGGCGCCCCGTACGACCACGGTGAGGTACGCGGCGGCCATGCCGCACTGGGCGATGACCGTGCCCCAGGCGGAACCCGCGACGCCGAGCCCGGCCCCGTAGACCAGACCGAGGTTGAGCGCGCCGTTGGCCGCGAAGCCGCCGATCGCCACGTAGAGCGGCGTACGGGTGTCCTGGAGGCCGCGCAGGACGCCGGTGGCGGCCAGGACCACCAGCATGGCGGGGATGCCGAGGCTGGAGATCCGGAGATAGGTGACGGCGTGGGGAGCGGCGGTGTCGGAGGCTCCGAAGACGTCGACGAGCCAGGGCGCGGTGGGCAGGGTCAGGGCGACGACGGCGGCACCGAGGAGGAGCGCGAGCCAGATGCCGTCCATGCCCTGCCGGATGGCGGCCGGGAGGTCGCCCGCGCCCACGCGCCGGGCGACGGCCGCCGTGGTGGCGTAGGCGAGGAAGACGAAGACGCTGACGGCGGTGGAGAGCAGGGCCGCGGCGATCGCGAGGCCCGCGAGCTGAGGGGTGCCGAGGTGGCCGACGATGGCGCTGTCGACCATGAGGAAGAGCGGCTCGGCGACGAGGGCGCCGAAGGCCGGCAGGGCGAGGGAGACGATCTCGCGGTCGTGCTGACGACGGACGGCCTTGGGGGTCGGAGGAGCCTGACTCATGGGAGCAATCTAATCTTCCACAGGTAAGAGATACAAGGCATTGGCAACCCTTACTTGTGGAGGAAGCGGGACTCCGGATGTGGGCCGTTTGTTCTGATCTTGGCCCGGGAGGAAAACTTTTTCTCCCCCACAGCCGGTGGATGGTAAAACCGCAGGTCACGTGGGCGGTGTGGAGAGCGCTATGAGTTTGTCCACAAGGCTGTCCCCCGCTCTGTGCACAGGATCCGGCGAGTTCTCCACAGCATCTGGGCGTTCGCCCACAGGGCCTGTGGATAACTGGATTGGCTGGAGCCCTCCACAGGCCTACCCTGGTCCGTCGCCCGACGTCCCGGAAGCGGTAGCGAAGCCACTCTCTGATCAGGTCCGTGGCGTGAAAGAGTGGCACGGCTAGGTCCGCGGAGCGGACGGAGGAGGTGGCTTGGTGAGCGTTCCCGAGGCCCTGGACGACCCCTGGGCCGACAGCGGACCGAGCGACCGGCTGCCCACCCGTACCCGGGGTGAACGCGGTCGCGGCCGGGGGCGCGACGACCAGCACGAGCGGGGCGGCGAAGGCCCCTGGGACGGCGGACTCTCCGGATTCGAGCGCGTCCCCCCGCAGGACCTCGACGCCGAGCAGTCCGTCCTCGGCGGCATGCTGCTCTCCAAGGACGCCATCGCGGACGTCGTGGAGATCATCAAGGGCAACGACTTCTACAAGCCCGCGCACGAGACCGTGTACGCGGCGATCCTCGACCTCTACGCCAAGGGCGAGCCGGCCGACCCGATCACGGTCGGCGCCGAGCTCACCAAGCGCGGCGAGATCACCCGGGTCGGCGGGGCCTCCTACCTCCACACCCTGGTCCAGTCGGTGCCGACCGCGGCCAACGCCTCGTACTACGCCGAGATCGTCCACGAGCGCGCCGTCCTGCGCCGCCTCGTCGAGGCGGGCACCAAGATCACGCAGATGGGGTACGCGGCGGACGGGGACGTCGACGAGATCGTGAACTCGGCCCAGGCCGAGATCTACGCGGTCACCGAGCAGCGCACCACCGAGGACTACCTGCCGCTCGGCGACATCATGGAGGGGGCGCTCGACGAGATCGAGGCGATCGGCTCCCGCAGCGGCGAGATGACCGGTGTGCCGACCGGCTTCACCGACCTCGACTCGCTGACCAACGGCCTGCACCCCGGTCAGATGATCATCATCGCGGCCCGTCCCGCCATGGGTAAGTCGACGCTCGCCCTGGACTTCGCCCGCGCAGCCTCCATCAAGCACAACCTGCCCAGCGTCATCTTCTCCCTCGAAATGGGCCGCAACGAGATCGCGATGCGCCTGCTCTCGGCCGAGGCCCGGGTCGCGCTCCACCACATGCGCTCCGGCACGATGACCGACGAGGACTGGACGCGCCTGGCCCGCCGGATGCCGGACGTCTCCCAGGCACCCCTCTACATCGACGACTCGCCGAACCTGTCGATGATGGAGATCCGGGCGAAGTGCCGGCGCCTCAAGCAGCGCAACGGCCTCAAGCTCGTCATCATCGACTACCTCCAGCTGATGCAGTCGGGCGGTTCGAAGCGCCAGGAGAGCCGTCAACAGGAGGTCTCGGACATGTCGCGAAACCTCAAGCTCCTCGCCAAGGAGCTGGAACTGCCGGTGATCGCGCTCTCGCAGCTCAACCGTGGCCCCGAGCAGCGCACCGACAAGAAGCCGATGGTCTCCGACCTGCGTGAGTCCGGCTCGATCGAGCAGGACGCCGACATGGTGATCCTGCTGCACCGCGAGGACGCCTACGAGAAGGAGTCCCCGCGCGCGGGCGAGGCGGACATCATCGTCGGCAAGCACCGAAACGGCCCGACGGCCACGATCACCGTCGCCTTCCAGGGCCACTACTCCCGCTTCGTGGACATGGCCCAGACCTGACGGGCCCTCCGGTCCGCCGCCCGACGCGGCCGTGGACCGCTCCTGCCCGGTGGTCGGTCCGGCCTCGGCGTAAGGGCTGAGCACGGTGTCGAAGCAGCCCTCCGGGTCCTCCTCCAGGTAGGTCGACAGGTTCTCCAGGAAGGCGCGCAGCGGGGGCGTCCGTCCGGCTGTTGCGCTACTACGAGGAGCAGGGCCTTCTGGAGTCCCACCGCCTCGACAGCGGCCACCGCCGCTACGGCGCCGACGCGGCCGACGTGGTCCGTCGCATCCGCTCGCTCCTGGACGCCGGTCTGCCGACCCGGGTCATCCGGGGCCTGTTGCCGTGCGTGCGGCGGGACGGCACGGTCGCCGAGTGCAAGGTGGAGACCCCTCAGGAGCACCTCCGGGACCTGGACGGCCGGATCTCCGCGCTGTCGGAGACCCGCACGTCCCTGGCCGGGCTCATCGCCGCCACCCGGGCCCTCGGGCGGGAGCCGTGTGAAACGGACGTCGGCACCGCGCCCGTACGACCTGCCCCTCGCCTCACGCGAGGGGCGATTTTCTTGCTCGCGATCCTAGGGCCCCTAGGTTATAACTAGGGCTCCTAGGAAAATCAGGAGGACGTGTGGCGCGGGCGGGACTGTCGGCGGAGCGAGTGACGGCCGTGGGCGCCGAGTTGGCGGACGAGGTCGGGTTCGAGCGGGTGACCATGGCGCAGGTGGCACGGCGGCTGGGCGTGAAGGACGCGAGCCTCTACACGCACGTGCGCGGCCTCGAGGACCTGCGCGGACGGATCGCGCTCCTCGCGGCGGACGAGAAGACCCTCCGCATCGCCGGGGCGACCGCCGGACGGGCGGGCAAGGACGCGCTGGTCGCCTTCGCCGACGCCTGGCGGGAGTACGCCCACCGGCACCCGGGCCGCTACGCCGCGACCCAGAGCACGGTACGGATCGACCCCGAGCTGGCCGCGGGCGCGCCCGGGCCGCGGCGGGCGGTCGAGCTGACCTACGGAATGCTGCGCGGCTACGGCCTGGCCGAGCCCGATCTGACCGACGCGGTCCGGCTGCTGCGCAGCACCTTCCACGGGTTCGTCGCCCTGGAGGCGGCGGGCGGCTTCGCGCACGAGCGGTCGCCGCAGCAGTCGTGGGTCCGGGCCCTCGACGCCCTGCACACCCTCCTGGAGCACTGGCCCGCCTCCCGAGAAGGAGATCCCTCATGACCGGTCCGACCACCGGAAGCCTGCGCGTGAACGGCGCGACCCTGTACTACGAGGTGCGCGGCCGGGGCCCCCTCCTGCTGCTGATACCCGGAGGAGGAGGCGACACGGCCTCCTTCGACGGCGTCGCCGACGAGCTGGCGGCCTCGTACACGGTCGCGACCTACGATCCGCGCGGCATGTCCCGCAGCGTGCTGGACGACCCGGGCGCCGAGCAGAGCGTCGCCGAGCACGCCGAGGACGCGTTCCGGCTCGTCGAGCTGCTGTCACCGGACGAGCCGGCCCGGGTGTTCGGCGCCAGCTCGGGTGCGATCACCGCCCTGCACCTCCTCACCGCACACCCCGAGCGCTTCGTCCGCGTCGTGGCGCACGAGCCGCCCGTGGTGGAGGTCCTGCCGGACGCGGCCGAGCACCGCGCCCTCGTCGCGCGGGTGGCCGAGACCCTGCGCACCCGGGGGCTCATGCCGGCGATGGGCGTCTTCGCGGCGGGCCTGAGGAAGGCGGGCGAGCCGGCCGTGTCCGGACCCGGGGCCGGCACCGCCCTTCCGCCGCAGGCGGCGGCGCGCAGGGAACGGACGATGGCGAACCTGCCGTACTTCGTCGGGAGCATCGTGCCCCGCTTCATGGCGTACGTCCCCGACGCCGACCGGCTGGAGGCGCTGACGGACCGGCTCCTCCTCGTCGGCGGCCGGGACTCGTACGGCGAACTCCCCTACCACGCGGCCGCGTTCCTGGCCGAGCGTCTGCACACACCGCTCCGGCTCTTCCCCGGCGGACACACCGGTCTGACCACGCACCCCGAGGAATTCGGCGCACTCCTGCGGAAGACCTTGGCCGACCCGAGCTGACTCCAGGGGCGGCCCGGAACGGGAGCCGACGACCGGAACGGGACTGTCAGGGCGCGGATCGCGTTGGATGGGCCCATGACGACATCTTTCGAAGCTCTGCTGCCCGGAACCGAGCGGGCCCTGCTGCACCGGGTCGCGGTGGCCCAGACCGAGGGGCGGACGCCCTCCCTCGTGGGGGTGGTGGTCCGTGACGGGGCGCTGGTGTGGAGCGGTTCGCGCAGCTGCGTGGACGGTCACGCGCCGGACGCCGACACGCAGTTCAGGATCGGCTCGATCACCAAGGTGTTCACCGCCGTCCTGGTGATGCGGCTGCGGGACGAAGGGGCCCTCCGGCTGGACGATCCGCTGGAGCTGCACCTCAAGGGGACGGGCGTCGGCGAGGTGACGGTCGCCCAACTCCTCGGACACAGCGGCGGACTCGCGGCCGAGACGCCCGGTGCGTGGTGGGAACGTTCGTCCGCCGCACTGCGGCCGGAACTCTCCGACGTCCTGGGGGAGCGGCCCTTCCTCCAGGCGCCGGGCCGCCGCCACCATTACTCCAACCCCGGTTACACCCTGCTCGGTTCACTGGTCGAGGAGCTGCGCGGTCGGCCCTGGGAGGAGTCGCTGCGGCGCGAGGTCCTGGAGCCGCTGGGGATGGGCCGTACGACGGTCGATCCGGTGGCGCCGCACGCCGGAGGCTGGGCGGTGCACCCCTGGGCCGATGTCATGCTGCCCGAACCGTCCGAGGACCTCGGTCTGATGGCGCCGGCCGGGCAGCTCTGGTCGACGGCGGCCGACCTCGCCCGGTTCGCCGCGTTCCTCGCGGAAGGCGACGAGCGGGTGCTCGGCGCGGCCTCCGTGGCGGAGATGCGGACCCCGGCCTCCGCGCCCGGTGAGGGCGAATGGGAGGGGAGCTACGGGCTCGGGCTCCAGCTTCTCCGCCGGGACGGCCGGACCCTGGTCGGCCACACCGGTTCCCTGCCGGGCTTCGTCGCCTGCCTGTGGGTGAGCGTGGAGGACGGCCTCGCGGGGATCGTCCTCTCCAACGCCACCTCGGGACCGCCGGTGGGGGCCGTGGCCGCCGATCTCGTACGGATCGTGGCGGAGGCGGAGCCGAGGTTCCCGGAGCCGTGGCGCCCCCTCCCCGAGGCGGAGGTCGACGAGGAACTGCTCTCCCTGACCGGTCCCTGGTACTGGGGCACGTACGCCTACGGGCTGCGGCTCGGCCCCGAGCGCGGTGTGGTGCTCGAACCCCTGCGGGGTCCCGGACGGCGGGCCCGGTTCCGGGCACTGCCCAACGGCGGTTGGATCGGGCTGAACGGTTACTACGAGGGAGAGACGCTCCGGGTCGTGCGGCGTCCCGACGGGAGCGTGAGCCACCTCGACCTCGGCTCCTTCGTCTTCACGCGCGAACCGTACGAGCCGGGAGACGCGGTACCGGGAGGCGTGGACGAGAAGGGGTGGCGCGGCCTCTGAGACCCCGGTCGGCTGTTTCACGTGAAACCGGGCGTTTCACGTGAAACAGCGTGCCGACCCGGAAGGGGGCGGGAGAGTCAGAGGGACTTCTTGAAGCCCACGTGGGAGGCCTCGAAGCCGAGCCGCTCGTAGAAGCGGTGGGCATCGGTGCGGGTGGCGTCGGAGGTCAGCTGGACGAGGCTGCAGCCCTGCCGACGGGACTCCTCGACGGCCCATTCGATGAGCTGCGTCCCGAGGCCGCTGCCGCGCTCGTCCGCGTGGATGCGGACGGCTTCGATGATCGAGCGGATGGCTCCCCGACGGGAGAGACCCGGAATGATCGTCAGCTGAAGGGTGCCGACGACCCTGCCCTCGCGGACGGCCACGACGAGAAGCTGGTGGGGGTCGTTCGCCAGACGCTCGAAGGCGGCGAGGTACGGGGCGAGGTCGTCGGGGGATTCCCGCTGCGCGCCCAGGGGGTCGTCGGCGAGCATCGCGACGACGGCCGGGAGGTCTTCCACGGTGGTCGGACGTATTTCAAGATCGCTCATGGGTCGCAGCGTACGCCCGGCCGTCTCCGCGCCGGATTCAGACGGGGACGCCCACGCCTTCCACGACCCGGACCAGCGGGGCCAGCTCGGGGTTCTTGGCCGCTTCGTCGAGGGCCTCGCGCAGGGCGCTGTCATTGGTGGGGCGGGCCTCTTCGAGGAGCTTCAGGCCCTCCTCGGTCACATCGGTGTAGATGCCGCGCCGATCGGTGGCGCAGAGGTACCGGGTGAGCAGGCCGCGGTCCTCCAGGCGGGTGACGAGCCGGGTGGTGGCGCTCTGGCTGAGTACGACCGCGTCGGCGACCTGCTTCATCTGGAGGTGACCACCGGGGCCGTTGTGCTGGCGGCTGAGGACGTCGAGCAGCGAGTACTCCCGCACGCTCAGACCGTGGCGGGACTCCAGGGCGCGCTCGATGTGGGACTCGATCCTGCCGTGCAGCAGGGAGAGGGCACACCAGCGCTGGGAGAGCGCGGTGAGTGCGGGATCCGTCGCGGTCATGTCTCTCCTCGGTCTCTCCTCGGCGCCGGGGCGGCTCGGATCCAGCGTAAGGGATGAAACGCAATAATGGGCGTCTGCAAGTAAATCCGTTCTCGGACGACCGGGGCTACCCGGCCGCGACCGTGAGGGGAGCGAAGCGGCGGCGCCAGTCGCCCGGGAGATCCGGCACGGAACGGACCATCATTGCGTTCGTGGTGATCGACTCGATGCCGTTCTCCTTCAACCAGCTCAGCAGGGACGTGTGGCGCACGTCGATGTCCGTGCGCAGGGGCCGGTCGGTGGCGGCGGCCAGGGAGGCGATCAGGGCCTTGGCCGTGGCCGGGTCCCGGGCGATCAGCGGTCCGATGACATGGGTGTCCATATTGGGCCAGGCCGCCGCGAAGCCCGTGATCTCGCCGTCCTCCTCCGCGACCCGGAGGTGGTCCGCGAAGGCGGGAAGCCGGGTGATCACATGGGTGCGGTCCAGACCGAAGATCTCCAGGTCCAGGCGGAGGATCGCCTGGAGGTCCTCCGCCGTCGCCGGACGGACCGGGACGGCCGGAGCGGGCGCGGTGAAGCCGAAGCGCCCGCGCACCATCTCCGAACGGGACGTCTGCGTGAAGCCCAGCTGTTCGTAGAGGGGCTGTCCGTTCGCCGTGGCGTACAGGGTGAGCGGGGTGTCCCCGGCCTCCTCCAGAACGTGCCGCATGAGTCGGCGTCCCACCCCTTGGCGTGCGTAGCGCTCGGCGACGAGCACCATGCCGATCGCGGCGAGCTCCGGACCGTACGAGGTGACCACGCACCCGGTGAGCAGTCCTTCGCCCGCGGGGTCGTCGATGCCGTAGCCGGTGCCGGCGGTGAGCAGGAAGCCCCACTTGTGCTCCTCGCGGGGCCATCCCCGGTTCTCGGAGAGGTCGGCGCAGGCGAGGAGGTCGCCGGGGGTGAGGCGCCGGACGGGGAGCTGCGCCAGGGCGGCGGAAGAAATCGGCATGTCTTTCAGGCTGTCCGACGCAGTGATCTTCGTCCACCGCTTTACCGGATCTGATCAGCCTCGGGAGGGTTGATCGTCCCATCGCGTGGCATACGGACGATGTTTCACGTGAAACGGCCCGAATCCGCCGGGAGGAACCCGATCCACCAGAAAAACCCTGGTCCAAAACAACGCAGCTTAGCCAGAAACCCGGCCCTATGGACCGAGAACGCCCCTTTCTGTCCCCGAAGGCGGTCGGACCCCTCATGCTGCGTTCACGGAAGCCCGGCCAGCACGAGGCGAGGCACATGATGGATGCTCCGACCACCACGACGGACGCGAAGGACGCGGACGAGCACGAACCCCCGGCGGTGGACGGGAAGGAACCGCCGATAGCCCGAGGACCCTCCGCCGACGCGGTCCTCGTCCGCCGCACCCTGGAGGAGATCGCCCCGGTCGCCGACCGGGTGACCTCGTACTTCTACGCCCTTCTCTTCGTGCAGAACCCCGGACTGCGCGACATGTTCCCCGTGGCCATGGACGCCCAGCGTGACCGGCTGCTCAAGGCCCTCCTGACGGCGGCCGAGCACCTGGACAACGCCCCGGTCCTCACCGCGTACCTGGAGAACCTCGGCCGGGGGCACCGGAAGTACGGCACCCACCCCGCCCACTACCCGGCCGTCGGCGAGGCCCTCATCGGAGCCCTCACCCGGTACGCGACGAGGACCTGGGACGACGCGACCCAGGCGGCATGGGTGCGCACGTACACGACGATCTCCCAGATCATGATCGACGCGGCGGCGGAGGACGAGCGGTCCGCCCCCGCCTGGTGGCACGCCGAAGTGGTCTCCCACGACCTGCGCACCCCGGACGTCGCCGTCGTCACGCTCCGGCCCGACCAGCCCTACCCCTTTCTCGCCGGGCAGTACACGACGCTGGAGACCCCGTGGTGGCCGCGGATCTGGCGCCACTACTCCTTCGCCTCGGCGCCGCGGCCGGACGGGCTGCTCTCCCTCCACGTCAAGGCCGTCCCGGCCGGCTGGGTGTCCAACGCGCTGGTCCACCGGGCACGCCCCGGGGACGTGCTGCGGCTCGGGCCGCCGGGCGGCTCCATGACGGTCGACCACTCCACGGACACCGGGCTGCTCTGTCTCGGCGGCGGCACGGGGATAGCACCGATCAAGGCCCTGGTCGAGGACGTCGCCGAGCACGGGGACCGACGGCCGGTCGACGTCTTCTACGGGGCGCGCAGCGGTCACGACCTCTACGACATCGACACGATGCTGCGGCTCCAGAAGACCTTCCCGTGGCTCTCCGTCCACCCGGTCACCGGAGCGCAGGGGCACCTCCCCGACGCCGTCTGCCGCTACGGCCCCTGGGGAGAACGCGACGCCTACCTCTCGGGTCCGCTGGGCATGGTCCGGCGCGGGGTGGACGCGCTGCGGGGAGCGGGCGTCCCCTCGGAACGCATCCGCCACGACTTCCTGGCCGAGCTGGCCCCCACGGCTTCCGGTTGACCCGGGTCGGAGCGTCCGGGCCGGGCCGGGCCGGAGCAGGCCGCCCCGCCTCCGGTCAGCCCAGGTCCGGGGCGTGCATCGCGCGGACTCCCTCGATGTTGCCGTCGAGGTAGTGGCGCAGGGAGAGCGGGACGAGGTGCACGGCCGCGATGCCGACCCGGGTGAAGGGCACCCGGACGATCTCGTACTCGCCGACGGGCTCCTCCATCTCGGGTCCGTGCCGCAGGGAGGTGTCCATGGAGCCGAGCCGGCACACGAAGAAGTGCTGGACCTTCACCCCGGAGAGCCCGCCGTCGACGATGTGCTCGACGGTGTCGACGAAGCAGGGCACCACGTCGGTGATCTTGGCGCCGAGTTCTTCGAGCACTTCGCGGTGCAGGGCCTCGACGACGGTGGAGTCGGTGGGCTCCACGCCGCCGCCGGGCGTGACCCAGTAGGGATCCATCCCCGGCTTGGTCCGCTTGATGAGGATGAGGTCGTTCCCGTCGAGCAGGATGGCGCGTGCGGTGCGCTTGATCACGGGCCGTTCGGTCATGTGAAGAAAATGGCCCGTCCGGGCGGGGCTGAAACGCGACGGTCCGACGGGAGGACGGGGAGATCAGGCGGTCCCCGTGGAGGGAGTCACCAGTCCGCGGCGGCGCTCAGCAGCGCCTCGTGCGCCCGGGTGAGGTGCGCGAGCGCGAGCGTCCCCGTCCGTACGACCAGGAAGTAGGTCCGCAGCGGGGGCACCGGGGGATCGAGGAGCGCGACGAGCCGCCCCTGCTCCAGGGCCTCCTCGCACAGGTAGCGCGGCAGGACGGCGAGCCCCGCCCCGGAGGCGGCGGAGTCCCGCACGGCCCGAAGGTCGGGGGCGATCACGGTGGCGGCGGCGGCCGGCCCGGTGTCGAAGACGCTCGCCCAGTAGCGGGAGACGAACGGCAGCGACTCGTGCACCTCGACCACCGGAAGCCGCTCCAGGACCACGGCGCCCTTGCTCAGGAGCACCTCGGGGGAGAGCTGGGCCGCCCAGCGGGGGGCCGCGACCAGGACGTGCTCCTCGTCGCAGAGCGGGGTGGAGACGAGCAGGCCGCCGCGCGGGCGGGCGGTGGTGACGGCGAGGTCGTGGTGGCCGGCGGCGAGCCCGTCGAGGATCTCCTCCGTGGTGACGGGGAAGGAGGTCCGCACGGCGAGGCCCTGGCCGACCAGCGGGGTGAGGGCGGGCAGCACGCGGAGCGCGGTGAACTCCGGGGGGCCGGCGACGTGGAGGGTCCGGATGCCGCTCTCCTCGTCGAGTCCGGTCTCGGTGATCTCGACGAGGGCGTCCAGGTGCGGGGCGGCGCGGTGCGCCAGCTCGTCGCCGATGCTGGTCGGCGTGACGCCGCGCGCCCGCCTGAGGAAGAGGGGCCGCCCCAACTGGCGTTCGAGCGTCCGGATCTGGCTGGTGACCGCGGGCTGCGAGAGGCCCAGGAGGGCCGCGGCCCGGGTGAAGGAGCCGGCCCGGTGCACCGTGACGAACGTCCGTAGTAGGGCAAGATCCATGTCCGCCCCCTCCCGGCCGTGGGGCCGTTCGACTCAGGCGGTCGGCTGACGGCGCCTCAGGACCGTCCAACTATAAATAAGTCGATAGGCCTCTGTCGTTACCGTGATTGGACACCGACGCACGGTCAACTAGCCTTGTGCAGGCGGGTTTCCGCGCGTGGAACCGAGGGCGTTCCGAGCCACGAGGGGGAGGCTCGGAGCGCCCCGTTCCACGCGGGGAGGCCCGTACCCGCTGCTCAGCCGACGGAACCGGCCTCGTCGAGGGCGCGCAGCACGTCGGCGATCAGGTCCTCGGGGTCCTCGGCGCCGACGGAGAAGCGGATGAAGCCCTCCGCGACCGCGTCCCCGCCCCAGCGCCCGCGCCGCTCCGCCGTGGAGCGCACCCCGCCGAAGCTGGTGGCGTCGTCCACGAGCCGCAGCTCCTCCAGGAACCGCTCGGCCCGCTTCCGGTCCGCCAGCTCGAAGGAGACCACCGGCCCGAAGCGCCGCATCTGCCCGGAGGCCACGGCGTGCGAGGGGTCGCCGGGCAGCCCCGGGTAGCGCAGCCCGGTGACGTCCGCCCGCCCGGCGAGCGTCCGCGCCAGCTCCAGGGCGGTCGAGCACTGGCGGTCGATCCGCAGGTGGAGCGTGGCGAGCGAGCGGTGGGCGAGCCAGGCCTCCATGGGGCCGGGGATGGCACCGACGATCTTGCGCCAGCGCCGCACCTCCGCCGCCCGCTCGGGATCGCGGCAGCTCACGTGGCCCAGCAGAATGTCGCCGTGTCCGGTCATGCCCTTGGTGTCGCTGGCGACGGAGAAGTCCGCGCCCAGCTCCAGGGGCCGCTGGCCGAGCGGAGTGGCCAGGGTGTTGTCCACGGCGACGAGCGCGCCCGCGGCGTGCGCCTCGCGCACCAGGCGGCGGATGTCGCAGACGTCGAGCCCGGGGTTGGACGGGGTCTCGATCCACAGCAGCCGGGCCCCTTCGAGGACGGCGAGCTGCCCGTCGCCCCCGGTCGGGGCGGTGCGGACCTCGATCCCGTACGCCCGCAGCTGCTCGTGGAGCAGGGGCAGCGCCTGGTAGCCGTCGGTCGGGAGCACCACGGCGTCGCCGGACGTCAGCTGGGAGAGGAGGACGGCGGAGATCGCGGCCATGCCGGAGGCGAAGACCAGCGTCTCGACGCCCTCTTCCCCCGGTGCCTCCAACTCGCCGATCGCCTGTTCCAGGCGGGTCCAGGTGGGGTTCTCGTCGCGGCCGTAGGTGTACGGACCGGTCGGTTCGCCCGGCAGGTGGAAGTGGGCGGCGAACACCGGTCCCGGAAGGGTCGGTTCGTACTTCACCGGCTCGGGGAGCCCGGCCCGCACCGCGCGGGTCCCGTCGCCGAGCGCGGCGGCCGTCCGGTCGGGGCCGGAGGCGTTTTCCTCGTGCGTCACGGTGCCCCCTCAGTCCCGGTCGGGGAGCACGACGTTCAGTGCCCAGGAGACGACGGAGATGATCAGGGCGCCCAGGACCGCGGTCCAGAAGCCCTCCACGTGGAAGCTGAGGTCGAGCTTGTCGGCCAGCCAGGAGGTGAGGAGCAGCATCAGGGCGTTCACCACGAGGGTGAACAGGCCGAGCGTCAGGACGAAGAGGGGAAACGTGAAGAGCTGGACGACGGGCTTCACCACGGCGTTCACCAGGCCGAAGACCAGTGCGACGAGAATGAGGGCCAGGACCTTCTTTCCGGTGCTCTCACCGGTCAGGGTGATGTCCTGGAGCAGCCAGATGGCGACTCCCAGGGCGCCCGCGTTCGCGAGCGTCTTGACTAGGAAATTCATCATGTGTCTGATCGTGGCAGACGTGATCGGACCGAGGGCAGGGGCGGACGGGCGATGAAGGCATTCCGGCTGGACGAACTGGAGGCGGAGCGTGCCGCGAACAAGGGCGCGTACCTCCAGTTCCTGCGGGAGCGGAACATGTCGGTCGGCCTGTACGCGCTCGACGCCGGGGAGCTCGACCCGCAGCAGCCGCACCGCCAGGACGAGGTGTACTTCGTGGTGAGCGGCCGGGCGGCGATCACGGTCGGGGCGGAGACGACCCAGGTGGCGCGCGGCAGCGTGGTCTACGTGCCGGCCGGGGTGGAGCACAAGTTCCACCACATCAGCGAGGACCTGCGGGTCATGGTGGTCTTCTCGCCCCCGGAGGGCTGAGGGACCCGGGGGTCGGATCCGGGAGACGGGCCCGATCCCCCTAGGGGACGGATCAGGGGAGAGCGGGGGCCCCACGCCCACCGACGGCCCCTTCGGACGCCTAGCCTTGAGGGTGTTCGGCGCGGAGTGCGCGGGACGGACCTTCGGGAAGCGGGGTAGGACGATGGCCGTACGGGAGATGCTCGCGGGAACGCCCTGGTGGGTGAAGTGGGTCGCCATACCCGCCCTCGCCCTGCTCGTCTTCGGCGGGCTGATCACCAGCGTCCTGACCTTCGTGATCGGACTGCTCTTCAAGGTGCTGCTCTTCGTGGCCCTCGTCGCCGGACTGATCTACGTCGTACGCAAGTTCAGCTCCTCCGGCCGCTCGCGCGAGGACTGGTAGCGAAGGGCCTCCGAGGAGGCCCGGCCGCAGAGGCCCGCCGGCCGCTCGTGCGAGCACCGGCCACGGCGGCCCGGCCACAGCGGTCCGGTCCGGCGGCCCGGCCACAGCAGCCCGGTCCAGCGGCCCGGCCACAGCAGCCCGGTCCAGCAGGGCCGGTGGCCGAGCGTCAGTACCGGTAGCACAAGCCACTCATCGGTATGGCGGCAGCGGAGAGTGTTAGCCCGGGCGGGGGAACGGGCCGGGCTGGACGGGGTGGGGGCCCGAAGGCTGCCACTACAGTGGAATCTCTCCGCCGCGATGGGGACTACAGGCGTAGACCTCCTTACTGACCAGCGGTTTCCCAGGCCCGGCGGGCGCGGGGGCGGCCCCCGCGGGCGGGTGCGACGCATCCGTCGTCACGCCTGGGGGTGACCTTTGGCCATGGCTACGCGGACGACCGCTCCAACCCTGATCGGCTCGGTGCAGCGCGCGCTGAGACTCCTGGAGGCCGTGGCCTCCCACCCGGACGGCGCCCCGGCGAAACAGCTTGCCCGCGAGACGGGCCTTCCGCTGCCCACCACGTACCACCTGCTCCGTACCCTGACGCACGAGGGCTATCTGCTCCGCGAGAAGGGCGTGTTCGTCCTGGGGGACGCCGCCGTCAGGCTCGCCGCCGGCGGAGCTGTGCAGAATCGTCGCATCAAGATCGAGAACTCTCTCGCCCGCTGGCGGGACGAGCTCGGCGTCCCGGTCTACTTCGCCGTCTACCGGGAGGGAGAGGTCGAACTCGTCGCCGTCGCCGACACCCCCTCCGCCCCCGCCGTGGAGGAATGGGCCGATTTCCGCGAGACGGCGCACGCTCACGCGATCGGGCAGTGCATCTTGAGCCAACTTGATCCGGGAACTCGTCAAGACCACCTTGACCGCCACCCGGTGGAATCCATCACTCCGTACACGGTGAGTAACCGGAGTGCGCTTTTGGATCGTTTGGGCGGTTTGGGGAGAATGGAGCCCCTGGTGGAGCGTCAGGAATATGCGCTCGGCACGGTCTGCGCCGCAATCCCCCTCACCGCAGGCTCCACGGCGGCCGCGATGGCCATTTCCCTCCCCCTTCACCAGCAAGAACGGTTGCTCCCGGCAATCGAGCGACTACGCAGCGAGATCGGGAAGCTCTTCGGGTCGCTCGCGTTCTCTATCAGTATCTGAAAAATCACTCCTTGTGATCTGCTAGTGCTTACAGCACGATTGCGTCAAGAGGGCCACGGGGGATCATTCCTGGCCGTTTCGGTCACAGCTTTCAGCAGCTGTGTTTACACAACTGCTTCATCTACTGCGGGGTACATGATGCGAGAGTCGGTTCAGGCCGAGGTCCTGATGAGCTTCCTCGTCTCCGAGGAGCTCTCCTTCAAGATCCCGGTCGAACTGCGGTACGAGGCCCGGGATCCCTACGCGGTGCGGATGACGTTCCACCTCCCCGGGGACGCACCCGTCACCTGGGCCTTCGGCCGTGAACTGCTGCTCGACGGGATCAACCGGCCGAGCGGGGACGGCGATGTGCACATCGCCCCGACCGAGCCCGAGCGGCTCTCGGACGTCTCCATCCGCCTCCAGGTCGGCGGCGACCGCGCCCTGTTCCGGGCCAGCGCGCCACCGCTCGTCGCCTTCCTCGACCGCACGGACAAGCTGGTTCCGCTCGGTCAGGAACGGGCGCTCGGCGACTTCGAGGACAACCTGGAGGCGGCGCTGGGCCGGATCCTGGCCGAGGAGAACGCCGGCCCGGCCTGAAATCGCCGCACCGACGTCGAGTCGTCCCGATCCGGACCCTTCTGCGTAGCCGACCCCCCGAGCCGGCACGCCGACGGACCGGACGTACCACTCCTCGTCCTTGCGTCACTTGGCGCGGCGGCGCCGTCCGCCCCGCCCCGACGAGGTCTTCCGGCCGCCGGTTCCCGGGCGGCCGGTGGCCCCGGCGCGGTCGGCCGAGACCACGAGCGCCGCGAGCGCCGTGGTCACCGGGACGGACGCCACCAGACCGATCGACCCGACCAGCGTCCGGACGATCTCCTCGGCCACCAGCTCGCTGTTGGCCACCGTCCCCATGCTGCTCTGCGCGATGGAGAAGAGCAGCAGCAGCGGCAGGGCGGCGCCCGCGTAGGCGAGCACCAGCGTGTTCACGACCGAGGCGATGTGGTCGCGGCCGATCCGGATCCCCGCCCGGTACAGGCCGCGCGGCCCCATGCCCGGATCGGCCTGGTGCAGCTCCCAGACGGCCGAGGTCTGGGTGACCGTCACGTCGTCGAGCACACCGAGCGAGCCGATGATCACACCGGCCAGGAGCAGACCGGACATGTCGATGTCCGGATAGAGCCCGTGGATCAGACCGGTGTTGTCGTCCGTGTTGCCGCTGAGCGAGGCCCAGCCGATGAACAGCGAGCCGAGCAGCCCGATGAGCAGCAGTGAGATCAGCGTGCCGAGCACCGCGACCGAGGTGCGGGCCGAGAGGCCGTGGCACATGTAGAGCGCGATCAGCATGATCGCGCTCGACCCGACCACCGCCACGACCAGCGGGTTCGACCCCTGCAGGATCGCGGGCAGGATGAAGAAGGTCAGCACCAGGAAGCTCACGGCGAGCGCGATCAGGGCCATGAGCCCCCGCATCCGCCCGACCACCACGACCGCGAGGGCGAAGATGCCGGCGAGCACCGCCATCGGCACCTTGCGGTTCACGTCCGTCACCGAGTACTGGAGGTCGTACGGGGCGTCGGGGGCGTACGCCACCACCACGCCCTGCCCCTCCTCCAGTTGGCGCGGCGCCCCCGGCTGCACGATCTCGGTGAACTCGCGCCCCTTGTTCGGACCGGTGGTGACCTGGACCTTCGCCTTCTTGCACTCCCCCTGCTGGGCCTCGACCGCCTCGCGCCCCTCCGGGGTGGAGGTGTCCCCGGTCGGCGGGACCTGACCGGCGTTCACGACCTTGCAGTCGACGTACTCGACGGAGACGACCTTGCCCTGCTCGGTCTGCCGGTCGAAACCGACGCCGGTGCGCTCGTGCGGCGGGGCGCCGCCGGGCCACAGGGCCACGAGCCCGACCAGGACGGCGGCGGCGAAGGGGACCAGGACGGCGGCGATGACCTTGCGCAGATGCCGGGACACGGGCGCGGCGGGCCCGTGACTGTGGCTGTGCCCGTGGCCGTGCCCTGATCCATGACCGTGCCCGGAATCGGGTCCGCGGCCGTGGGACGACGGGCCCGTGCCGTGGGAGTGGTCGTGCGGCTCGGGGGTCTGCTGGGGGGAAGTCACCGACCGATCATCGCAAGAACGGCGGGGGGCCCACTGTTCAGCACGCCCGGGATGACGCTAGCGTGGTGACACCTTTGCACACGCGGGAGCTCGGAGCACCGGGCTGAGAGGGCGCTGATCACCGTACGCGCGTACCGATGTACGTACGGGAGGAGGCTGCGCCGACCGCCGAACCTGTTACCGGGTAATGCCGGCGTAGGGAGATCGGTCTCATGACCATTCAGGACGCACGCACGCCTGCCTCCGACCAGAACGACCAGTCCGACGGGCGCACGCCGGGCTGGCACAAGGGATACGTCCAGGGCTCGCGCCCCGACCTGCGGGTGCCGGTCCGTCAGGTGCACCTCACCAACGGCAGGGACGTCACGCTGTACGACACGTCCGGTCCGTACACCGACCCCACCGTCGACACCGACGTGCGGCGGGGCCTGCCGCCGCTGCGCGAGAACTGGATCATCGCGCGCGGTGACACCGAGGAGTACGCGGGCCGCCCGGTCCGCCCCGAGGACGACGGCATCAAGCACACCTCGCCGCGCGGCGGCGGGCTCAAGAACCTCGACGCGGTCTTCCCCGGCCGCCCCCGCCTGCCGCGCCGGGGCCGCTCCGGCCAGGCGGTGACGCAGCTCGCGTACGCCCGCCGTGGCGAGATCACGCCGGAGATGGAGTACGTCGCGATCCGCGAGAACGTCTCCCCCGAGGTCGTGCGGGAGGAGATCGCGGCGGGCCGGGCCGTGCTCCCGGCGAACGTCAACCACCCGGAGATCGAGCCGATGATCATCGGCAAGCGGTTCCTGGTGAAGGTCAACGCCAACATCGGCAACTCCGCCGTCACCTCCTCCATCGAGGAGGAGGTGGAGAAGATGACCTGGGCGACCAAGTGGGGCGCCGACACGGTCATGGACCTGTCCACCGGCCGCAACATCCACACCACCCGCGAGTGGGTGCTGCGCAACTCCCCCGTGCCGATCGGCACCGTGCCGCTCTACCAGGCCCTGGAGAAGGTCGACGGCAGGGCCGAGGAGCTGAGCTGGGAGATCTACAAGGACACGGTGATCGAGCAGGCCGAGCAGGGCGTCGACTACATGACCGTGCACGCCGGCGTCCTCCTGCCGTACGTGCCGCTCACCGCGCGCCGCAAGACCGGCATCGTCTCGCGCGGCGGCTCGATCATGGCCGCCTGGTGCCTCGCGCACCACAAGGAGAACTTCCTCTACACGCACTTCGAGGAGCTCTGCGAGATCCTGGCGGCGTACGACGTCACGTACTCGCTCGGCGACGGCCTGCGTCCCGGCTCGATCGCCGACGCCAACGACGCCGCCCAGTTCGCGGAGTTGAAGACGCTCGGCGAGCTGAACACGATCGCCAAGCGCCACCACGTCCAGACGATGATCGAGGGTCCCGGGCACGTCCCGATGCACAAGATCAAGGAGAACATCGACCTCCAGCAGGAGATCTGCGAGGAGGCGCCGTTCTACACGCTCGGCCCGCTGACCACGGACGTGGCGCCCGCCTACGACCACATCACCTCCGGCATCGGCGCGGCGATGATCGCCTGGTGGGGCACGGCGATGCTCTGCTACGTGACGCCCAAGGAGCACTTGGGCCTGCCCAACCGCGACGACGTGAAGACCGGCGTCATCACGTACAAGATCGCGGCCCACGCGGCGGACCTCGCCAAGGGGCACCCGGGCGCGCAGGAGTGGGACGACGCGCTCTCGGACGCGCGCTTCGAGTTCCGCTGGGAGGACCAGTTCAACCTGGCGCTCGACCCGGACACCGCCCGCGAGTTCCACGACGAGACGCTGCCGGCGGAGCCCGCGAAGACCGCGCACTTCTGCTCGATGTGCGGTCCGAAGTTCTGCTCGATGAAGATCTCCCAGGACATCCGTCGTGAACACGGCGGTACGGAGGAGGAGATCGAGGCCGGCATGGCGGAGAAGTCGAAGGAGTTCGCGGCGAGCGGCAACCGCGTCTACCTGCCGCTGGCGGAGTAGGGATCCGTCCGCTCACGGACCGGCCCGCGACCCCCGGGGGAGTCGCGGGCCGGTCCGGCGCGTCAGGGGCCGGCCGGATCCGGCGGGGTGGCGGCGAGGGCGTCGCGGAGGAAGGGGAGGATGCCGCGTTCGAGGAGGGCGAGGCGCCAGGCCTCGCGGGCGCGGGAGAGCTCGTCGTCCGGAGCGCCGGGCGGACCGCCCGCGTCCACCTCGACCGGGCTGTTGCGCAGGGCCGTCACGAGGAGTCCGGCGGCCGCGCAGAGCAGTCCGGCGGCGGCGAGCGAGCCGAACACGAGCCCGGCGGTGAGCAGGGTCGCGCCGAACGCCACGGTGGGGGCGAGGGCGTGCAGCACCGCGCCGACCAGCAGGAAGATGACGGAGGCGGCGCCCGCGAGGACGGGCACCATGACGGTGACGATCGCGACGACGCCCGCACCGGGGCCGGGAAGGTCGTACGGGGCCGGGGTGCGGGCCCCGACGGACGCGCGGTTCTGCTCGCGGACCTTCACGAAGTGGTCGTACTCGCTCGCGGCGGCGGAGGTGACGAGCGCCGTCGCGTTCAGCGTCATCGCGCGCAACTGCGCGGCCGTGAGCCGGATGCCGACCCCGGCGAGTTCCGGACGTGCGTGGGCGGTGCTCAGTGCGTCGTCGAGGACCCGCTCGTACTCGGCACGGTCCTCGGTCAGCAGGTGCGGAGCCACGTTCATGTGCATCCCCCGATGCTCCGTAGGCCCGTGTCGGACGCGGGAGGGCGGCCGGGCGGGCGGAAACGGAGGAGAGCCTGCTACGGATGCACCCGATGGTATTGCGGCGACGCGGCGGGCTGACAGGGAGTTTCCCGAAATCGTCCTTCCCGGATGCGCAGGGTGATAGCCGGGTGTCCGGTCAGCCGTTCAGCCGGTCGTTCAGCCGGTCGTTCAGCCGGTCGCTCGGTCAGCCGTTCGGTCAGCCGTTCAGGGGGAGTTGGACGACCAGGAGCTTTCCGGCCATGGTCACCCCGCCGTCCATGGCGATCGCGAGCCCGTCGGCGTACACGTGCGGTCCGTCGACGACCGGGCCTCCGCCGTCCTCGCCGTCCTCCGTGCCGACCTGGCCGAGGAGGTACGGGATCGGGCTGTGGCCGTGCACGATCCGGCTGCCGCCGTAGGTGGAGAGCAGCTCCTGGACGGCCTGCGGCCCCCCGTCGTCGCGGAACGCGAAGCGCTTGGTGAACTTCCGGAAGACGTCCCAGACCTCGTCCGCGTCGTTCCGGTTGAGGATGTCGTGGACCGTGTCGTTGACGTCCTCGATGGTCTCGCCGTATTCGAGGTACGCGGTGGTGTCCGAGTGCACGAGGAGGTGGTCGTCCTCCCGCACCACGGCGTCGAGCCGGGACATCCACTGGAGGTGGACGTCCTGGAGACGGTCCATGTCCTGCTTCTGGCCGCCGTTGAGCAGCCAGGCGGCCTGGAAGGTGGCGGTGCCCGCGCCGGAGTTGACCGGGGTGTCGCCGAAGCGTTTGGCGCCGATGAGCAGCAGTTCGTGGTTGCCCATGAGGGCCTTGCAGTAGCCGCCGGCGGCGGCGGCCTCGGCGGAGAGCCGCATGACCAGGTCGATGACGCCGATGCCGTCGGGGCCGCGGTCGGTGAAGTCGCCGAGGAACCAGAGCCGGGCGTTGCCCGCGGCCCAGCCGCCGTTCTCGTCGACGAGACCCTGGGCGCGGAGGGCCGCGACGAGTTCGTCGAGGTAGCCGTGGACGTCGCCGACGACGTAGAGGGGCCCGGGTCCGTCGCCGGCCGGGGCCTCGCCGGCGGGGCCGGGCACGGGGGAGACCTTCACCTGGACGGTGTCGCCGCGGTTGATGACGGGCAGGTCGCGCTCGGTCGGCGTGTACCCCTCGGGCATCTCGTCCTCGGGGAACGCGTTCCCGGGGTGGCCGGAGGCGACGGGGGCCGCGGGCGCCGCCGGGGAGGCGGGGTACGGGGGCGCGGCGGTGCGGTGGCCGAGGTGGAGGGTCGGGTCGGCGGGCATGGGCGCGGGTGCCTGCGGCGGGGGCGGGGGCGTCTGCGGTACGGACGCCTGCGGTACGGCCTCGGCTGCCCGAGGGTGCACCGGCACCGGGGTCGGCACCGGCACGGCCTCGACCGGGGAGGGCGCGACGGGGGGGAGCGGCTCGGCGGCGGGCAGCGGCTCCGCGGGGGGCAGCGGCTCGGCGGCGGCCGGCCGGACGGCCGGGGCCGGGGGCGCGGCGGAGTACGCGGTCGGGTGCTCGTCATGACGCTCGTCATGACGCTCGGCACGGCGCTCGGCACGGCGCTCGTCCGGCGCGGAGTACGGCTCCGGGCCCGACGGCTCGGCGGCATGGCTCTGCACGGGCACGCGTGCGTACGGCGGTACGCGGAAGTCACGCAATGTCGCCGTGCGTACCACGGGCTCCTGACCGGCCCCCTGAGTCATCGACCCCTCCACCACCGTCGCGATGCCCTGCACATCGCGGACCGGCCTGGTCGGGGTGGTCCGCGGTGTCGTCCGCCCATCATAGGAATGAGCGTCCTCCTGTGTGACGCACCAGGGGTGGTGAATCCGGGTCCACTCCGGGTTCACCAGTCGTTTCGCCCGAATTGGGAAGGTCCAGTCCAGGGTGGGAACCGGTGCGGTGATCGGTTTGACCGTTCCCGTCCACGGGCAGGGACGGGAACGGCGTGTGCGAAGGCGTTCCTCTTCGGGGAGCCGACCCTCCGCGTGCGCTTTTCGCACGGGGCCCTCGGGTCGGTCCTCCGGTTCAGTCCTTCGCGGGCGAGCGCGGCGGGCTGACCGTCGTGCGGGGCGGGCGGCGCTGCGAGGAGGTGCGGACGATGAGTTCGGTCGGTATCACCTGCTCGACCGGTCCGTCGTTCTCGACCCCCTCGATGGCGTCGATGAGGAGCTGGACGACGGCCGTGCCGATCCGGCGCGGTTTGAGCGAGAGCGTCGTGATGGCCGGTTCGGTGGTGGCGTAGCCGGCCGACTCGCTGCAGCAGACCAGCAGGAGGTCGTCCGGGACGCGGAGCCCGTAGCGGCGCGCGGCCGCGAGGAGGTCGGTCCCGTTGGGGTCGAAGAGGCCGTACACGGCGTCGGGCCGGTCCGGGCGGGCGAGCAGCCGGTCGGCCGCGACGGCGCCCGCGCACGGGTCGTGCGCCGGATAGGCCTCGTAGACGGGGTCCTGGCCCACTCGCGCGCACCAGTCGAGGTAGGCGGTGGTGGACAGGCGGGTGTACGTGTCCGTGCTGGTGCCGGTGAGGAGGCCGATGCGGCGGGCGCCGGCGGCGGCGAGGTGGTCGAGCAGGTCGAGGACGGCGGCTTCGTGGTCGTTGTCGACCCAGGCGGTGACCGGAAGGGTGCCGGCGGGGCGTCCGTCGGAGACGACGGGCAGGCCCTGGCGGACCAGTTCGGTGACGACGGGGTCGTGGTCGGAGGGGTCGATGACGACGGTGCCGTCGAGGGCGACGTTCGACCAGACGTCATGGCGGGAGGTGGCGGGGAGGATGACCAGGGCATAGCCCCGGGCGAGCGCGGCCGACGTGGCCGCCCTGGCCATCTCCGCGAAGTACGCGAATTCGGTGAAGGTGAAAGGTTCATCCCCGTACGTGGTCACGGTCAGGCCGATGAGTCCCGACTTGCCGGTACGGAGCGTGCGGGCCGCCGCGGACGGGCGGTAGCCCAGCCGGTCGGCGACCTCGCGGACGTGGCGGCGGGTGGCGTCGGGGAGCCGGCCCTTCCCGTTGAGCGCGTCGGAGACAGTCGTGATGGAGACCCCGGCGGCGGCGGCGACGTCCCGGATGCCCGCCCTGCCCTGCCGGCTCCCCCGGGTCTGTGCCCGGCTCACCTGGTGCTTCCCTGCTGCTGTCATGGCGAGCCGATAGTAGGGGGATGAGGGACGGTCGGGACGGTCGCATATGCAGACGTTGACAGGCACGTTTCTGCATGATCGAACTCTAGTAAATGCCTTCCAATTAAAGGTAGTTACTGAGATCAATCTGCGTCTTGGGGGTGGCGGGTGGCGTGGGCCTGGCGAGGGGCCGAAGTCTCCAAGAGGTCTCAACTCACCTCTACGGGGGATGCGCGCCACGGCGCTCGCCACCGGCGCGCGCCACCCGTGCGCGCGCCCCCCACTCGCCGGGGCGGCCCGGAAGCGGCCGGGGAGCCGTGTCCCTCCTGTTGTCCACAGCCCATTCGCAGCGGGGCCGAATCCTCTTAAGGTGAGCAGTATTGGCGGTACGGACGATCGAGGAGGCCACACTGTGAGCGAGACCAGCGGGACGAGCACCGGCAGCCCCAGGCTGCGCGCCGAGCTGGACGGCGTCCCCACCTACAAGCCGGGCAAGCCGGCCGCCGCGGGCGGGCCCGTGGCCTTCAAGCTGTCCTCCAACGAGAACCCCTACCCGCCGCTGCCGGGGGTCCTGGAGAGCGTGGTGGCCGGGGCCGACACCTTCAACCGGTACCCGGACATGGCCTGCACCGGTCTGATGGAGGAGCTGGCCGAGCGCTTCGGCGTGCCCGTCTCGCACCTGGCCACGGGCACCGGTTCGGTCGGGGTCGCGCAGTCGCTGCTCCAGGCGACCTCGGGCCCGGGCGACGAGGTGATCTACGCCTGGCGCTCCTTCGAGGCGTACCCGATCATCACGCAGATCAGCGGGGCCACCTCGGTGCAGGTGCCGCTGACCGACGGCGAGGTGCACGACCTCGACGCGATGGCGGAGGCGATCACCGACCGGACCCGGCTGATCTTCGTCTGCAACCCCAACAACCCCACGGGCACCGCGGTGCGCCGGGCCGAGCTGGAGCGCTTCCTCGACCGGGTGCCCTCCGACGTCCTGGTCGTGCTCGACGAGGCGTACAAGGAGTTCGTGCGCGACCCCGAGATTCCGGACGGCATCGAGCTGTACCGTGACCGGCCCAACGTCGCCGTGCTGCGCACCTTCTCCAAGGCATACGGCCTGGCCGGGCTGCGGGTCGGCTTCGCGGTCGCCCACGAGCCGGTGGCGGCGGCGCTGCGCAAGACGGCGGTGCCGTTCGGCGTGAGCCAGCTGGCGCAGGACGCGGCGGTGGCCTCGCTGCGGGCCGAGGACGAGCTGCTCGGCCGGGTCGGCTCGCTGGTGGCCGAGCGCGAGCGGGTCCGCGCGGCCCTGGTGGGCCAGGGCTGGACCGTGCCGGACACCCAGGCGAACTTCGTCTGGCTGCGGCTCGGCGAGCGGACGACCGACTTCGCGGCGGCCTGCGAGCGGCACGGCGTCGTGGTGCGCCCGTTCGCCGGCGAGGGCGTGCGCGTCACGATCGGCGAGGGCGAGGCGAACGACCTGTTCCTCCAGGCGGCGGAGGGCTTCCGCAAGGAGCTCTGACACCGACCGAGGAACGCCGGAAGGCGTTTCGACGGCCCCCGCAAGCAGCCGCTCGCGGGGGCCGTTCGCGTGCGGGGAGCACGTTTCGCGGTCGGGGAGCGTGTGAGGAAAGAGACGTCCTGTAAAGGGGCCCCGGAGACAAGTACGGATTTCGTATGAGCCATAATGCTTGTGAATGTGAACGCGTTCACAAGCGTGCCCCGGTTCGTCCCACTATCGGTGGAATGGTCAGGGCGGACCGCCGATGTGACCACGGCGATGTAAGGAGAAAGCGACGTGGACCTCGCTCTTGCGCCAGAGACGCTGGCGCGCTGGCAGTTCGGTATCACCACCGTCTACCACTTCCTCTTCGTCCCGCTGACGATCTCCCTCGCGGCGCTCACCGCCGGCCTCCAGACCGCCTGGGTGCGGACGGAGAACGAGAAGTACCTCAGGGCGACGAAGTTCTGGGGCAAGCTCTTCCTGATCAACATCGCCATGGGCGTCGTCACCGGCATCGTGCAGGAGTTCCAGTTCGGCATGAACTGGTCCGACTACTCGCGCTTCGTCGGGGACATCTTCGGCGCCCCGCTCGCGTTCGAGGCGCTCATCGCCTTCTTCTTCGAGTCGACCTTCATCGGCCTGTGGATCTTCGGCTGGGACAAGCTGCCGAAGAAGATCCACCTCGCCTGCATGTGGATGGTGTCGATCGGCACCGTCCTCTCCGCGTACTTCATCCTGGCGGCCAACTCCTGGATGCAGCACCCGGTGGGCTACCGCATCAACGAGGAGCGCGGCCGGGCGGAGCTCACCGACTTCTGGCTCGTGCTCACCCAGAACACGGCCCTCACCCAGTTCTTCCACACCATCA
Source organism: Streptomyces sp. NPDC088915 (assembly GCF_044749825.1). NCBI lineage: Bacteria > Bacillati > Actinomycetota > Actinomycetes > Kitasatosporales > Streptomycetaceae > Streptomyces > Streptomyces sp. NPDC088915. The sequence goes on along the minus strand of NZ_JBIVIR010000001.1, from coordinate 212,343 downwards.
CGGCGGCCTTCCTGGTCGGCGGCGCGTTCATGGTCGGCATCTCCGCCTTCCACCTGGCCCGCAAGAAGCACATCCCCGTGATGCGGACCTCGCTGCGGCTCGGCCTGGTCACCCTGATCATCGCCGGCCTCGGCACCGCCATCAGCGGTGACCTGCTCGGCAAGGTCATGTTCAAGCAGCAGCCGATGAAGATGGCCGCCGCCGAGGCGCTCTGGGACGGCGAGGCGCCCGCCCCCTTCTCGATCTTCGCCTACGGCGACGTCGACAAGGGCCACAACAAGGTCGCCGTCGAGATCCCCGGCCTGCTGTCCTTCCTCGCCAACGACGACTTCAGCTCGTACGTCCCCGGCATCAACGACGTCAACAAGGCCGAGCAGGAGAAGTACGGACCCGGTGACTACCGGCCCAACATCCCCGTGGCCTACTGGGGCTTCCGCTGGATGATCGGCTTCGGCATGGCCTCCCTGACCCTGGGGATCATCGGCCTCTGGCTGACCCGGAAGAAGTTCATGCTGGCACCGGGGCTGCGGACGGGGGAGGACGAGGTGCCGAATCTGGTCCTCTTCAAGAACCAGGCCCTCAGCCCCCGGATCGGCGAGTGGTACTGGCTCGTCGCGCTCTGGACGATGCTCTTCCCGCTGATCGCCAACTCCTGGGGCTGGATCTTCACCGAGATGGGCCGTCAGCCGTGGGTCGTCTACGGCGTGCTGCGCACCCGGGACGCGGTCTCCCCCGGTGTCTCCCAGGCCGAGGTCCTCATCTCGATGATCGGCTTCACCCTGCTCTACGCCGTCCTCGCGGTCATCGAGGTCAAGCTCCTCGTCAAGTACGTCAAGGCGGGACCGCCCGAGCTGACCGACGACGACCTCAACCCGCCCACCAAGATCGGCGGGGACACCCGTGACCCCGACCGGCCCATGGCCTTCTCGTACTGAGGCTCAGGAGACCGAGGCATGGAACTTCACGACGTCTGGTTCGTACTCATCGCCGTCCTCTGGACCGGCTACTTCTTCCTGGAGGGCTTCGACTTCGGGATAGGCATCCTGACCAAGCTGCTCGCCCGCGACCGGGCCGAGAAGCGGGTCCTCATCAACACCATCGGACCCGTCTGGGACGGCAACGAGGTGTGGCTGCTCACCGCCGGCGGCGCCACCTTCGCCGCGTTCCCCGAGTGGTACGCGACGCTCTTCTCCGGCTTCTACCTGCCGCTGCTGCTCATCCTGGTCTGCCTGATCATCCGGGGCGTGGCCTTCGAGTACCGGGCGAAGCGGCCCGAGGAGAACTGGCAGCGGAACTGGGAGCAGGCCATCTTCTGGACCTCGCTGCTCCCCGCGATCCTCTGGGGCGTGGCCTTCGGCAACATCGTCCGGGGCGTGAAGATCGACGCCGACATGGAGTACGTGGGCACCTTCTTCGACCTGCTCAACCCGTACGCGCTCCTCGGCGGACTGGTCACGCTCACCCTCTTCACCTTCCACGGGGCGGTCTTCGCCGCACTGAAGACGGTCGGGGACATCCGGGTGCGGGCCCGGGGGCTCGCGCTCAAGCTGGGCCCGGTCACGGCGGTGCTCGCGCTCGCCTTCCTGATCTGGACCCAGGTCCACACGGGCGACAGCTGGAGCCTCGCGGCGACGGTGGTCGCGGCGGTGGCGCTCGTCGGCGCGATCGTCGCCGTCGGAGCGGGACGCGAAGGCTGGTCGTTCGCGCTCTCGGGCGTCACGATCGCCGCCTCGGTGGCGATGCTCTTCCTGGCGCTCTTCCCGGACGTCATGCCGTCTTCGCTCCGCCCCGAGTGGAGCCTCACCGTGACGAACGCCTCGTCGAGCCCGTACACGCTCACGATCATGACGTGGTGCGCCGCGATCGCGACCCCGCTGGTGCTGCTCTACCAGAGCTGGACCTACTGGGTGTTCCGCAAGCGGATCGGTACGCAGCACATCGCCGACGCGCAGCACCACACCGCCGACGCCCACTAGGGCCGGTCGGCGCTCAGAGAGGGGCATGTTTCACGTGAAACCGATCGACCCGCGTCTGCTCCGGTACGCCCGGGCCACCCGCCTCTTCCTGGCCGCGGTGGTCGTCCTCGGCCTCGTCGGTGCGGCGCTGGTCGTCGCCCAGGCGATGCTCGTCGCCGAGATCGTGGTGGGGTCCTTCCAGAAGGACCAGTCGGTTTCCGCCCTGGCCACGCCCCTGCTGCTGCTCGCCGGAGTGGCGGTGGCACGGGGGCTGGTCTCCTGGCTGACCGAGCTCGCCGCCCACCGGGCGAGCGCGGCGGTCAAGTCCGAACTCCGCGGGCGGCTCCTCGGCCGGGCCGCCGCGCTCGGACCGGGGTGGCTCGGCGGGCAGCGGACCGGTTCGCTGATCGCCCTCGCGACGCGGGGCGTGGACGCGCTCGACGACTACTTCGCCCGCTACCTGCCCCAGTTGGGCCTCGCGGTGGTCGTGCCGGTGGCGGTCCTGGCCCGGATCGTCACCGAGGACTGGGTCTCGGCGGCCATCATCGTCGTCACGCTGCCGCTCATCCCGCTCTTCATGATCCTCATCGGCTGGTACACCCAGGCCCGGATGGACCGGCAGTGGAAGCTGCTCTCGCGGCTCTCCGGCCACTTCCTGGACGTGGTGGCCGGCCTTCCCACCCTCAAGATCTTCGGCCGGGCGAAGGCCCAGGCCGAGTCGATCCGCACGATCACCTCCGCGTACCGGCAGGCGACCATGCGCACGCTGCGGATCGCCTTCCTCTCCTCCTTCGCCCTCGAACTCCTCGCCACCCTCTCGGTCGCCCTCGTCGCCGTGACCATCGGCATGCGCCTCGTCCACGGCGACCTCGACCTCTCCACCGGGCTCGTCATCCTGATCCTGGCGCCCGAGGCGTACCTGCCGCTGCGGCAGGTGGGGGCGCAGTACCACGCGGCGGCGGAGGGGCTCGCGGCGGCGGAGGAGATCTTCGACGTCCTGGAGCAGCCGGTACGCAGCGGGGGAACGGGCGCGGTTCCGGACTCCGTCCGCCTCGAACTGGACGCCGTGACGGTACGGCACGCGGGGCGCGCCGAACCGTCGCTCGACGCGGCGACGCTGACGGTCGAGCCGGGCGAGACGGTGGCCCTGGTCGGACCGAGCGGCTCGGGCAAGTCGACGCTGCTGGACGTGGTCCTCGGGTTCACGGACCCGGAGCCGGGCGGCACCGTCCGGGTCGGCGGCGAGGACCTCGCGGGGCTCGACCCGGAGGCGTGGCGGTCGCGGATCGCCTGGGTGCCGCAGCGCCCGTACCTCTTCGCGGGGACGATCGCCGAGAACGTACGGCTCGCCCGCCCGGACGCCTCTGACGAGGCGGTACGGGAGGCCCTGCGGGACGCGGGTGCCGACGGCTTCGTCGCGGAGCTGCCGGCCGGGCTCGACTCCCCGCTCGGCGAGGACGGCGCCGGACTCTCGGCGGGGCAGCGGCAGCGGCTCTCCCTCGCCCGCGCGTTCCTGGCCGACCGGCCCCTGCTGCTGCTCGACGAGCCCACGGCCGCGCTCGACGGCGAGACGGAGGCGGGCGTGGTCGACGCGGTCCGGCGCCTCGCGGCCGGCCGGACGGTCCTGCTCGTGGTCCACCGCCCGGCCCTGCTCGCGGTGGCGGACCGGGTGGTGCGCCTGGGCACGAACCCCGGGACACCGGTGGCGACACCGTCGGCCGGCGGAGCGGTGGGAACCGGCGCGGCCGGAGCCGGGGCGCCCGGCACGGCCGAAGCGGTGGTCTGGTCCGGGACGGCGGTCACGGGCGGTGTGATCGAAACGGCCGAGACGGTTGCCGCCGCGGGCGGAAGCACCTCGGACACCACGGCCCCGCACGGCCTGCTGCGGCGGGTCCGGGACATGGCCGGGGAGCTCAAGGGACGCATGGCGCTCGCGCTGCTGCTCGGGAGCCTCGCCCTCGGGTCCGCCGTCGGGCTCATGGCCGTGTCCGGCTGGCTCATCTCCCGGGCCTCCGAACAGCCCCCCGTCCTCTACCTGATGATGGCGGTCACCGCCACGCGCGCCTTCGGCATCGGCCGGGCCGTCTTCCGGTACGCCGAGCGGCTCGTCTCGCACGACGCCGTCCTGCGGATGCTCGCCGACCTGCGGGTCTCCGTATACCGGCGCCTGGAGCGGATCGCCCCGGCCGGTCTCGGGCGCACCCGGCGCGGCGACCTGCTCGCCCGGCTCGTCCAGGACGTCGACGCGCTCCAGGACTACTGGCTGCGCTGGCTGCTCCCGGCGGGTGCCGCACTCGTCGTGGGCGTCGGGGCCGCAGGGTTCACCGCCTGGCTGCTGCCCGAGGCCGGCGCCGTCCTCGCCGTGGGCCTGCTGATCGCGGGGATCGCCGTACCGGCGGCCGCCGGGGCCCTCGCCCGCCGGGCCGAACGGCGGCTCGCCCCCGCGCGCGGTGCCCTGGCGACCGCCGTGGCCGACCTGCTGCGCGGCTGCGCCGAGCTGACGGTGGCCGGCGCCCTGCGGAGCCGTGTCGAGAGGACCCGGGAGGCCGATCGCGACCTCACCGGCATCGCCTCCCGGCAGGCCGCCGCCACCGCCCTCGGGGCCGGGCTCTCCGCCCTGGTCTGCGGCCTGACGGTCGTGGCCGCCGCCCTCGTCGGCGTCCAGGCCGTACGGGACGGGCGGCTCGACGGGGTGTCCCTCGCCGTGGTCGTCCTGACCCCGCTCGCCGCCTTCGAGGCCGTGACCGGCCTTCCGCTCGCCGTCCAGTACCGGCAGCGCGTCAAGCACAGTGCCGAGCGGGTCTTCGAGGTGCTCGACGCCCCCGTCCCCGTACAGGAGCCGCGGACGCCCGCCGCTCCCCCGGCGGGTCCGTTCCCCCTCGAACTGTCCGGGCTCTCCGCCCGGTACGCCGGGCAGGAGCGTCCGGCGCTCACCGGCTTCGGGCTCACCCTGGAGGCCGGGCGGCGGGTCGCCGTCGTCGGCGCCTCCGGCTCCGGCAAGACCACGCTCGCCCAGGTGCTGCTGCGGTTCCTGGACGTGGAGTACGGCATGTACCGGCTCGGCGGCGTGCCCGCCCGGGAGCTGGACGGGGACGCGGTCCGGCGCCTGGTCGGCCTGTGCGCCCAGGACGCGCACCTCTTCGACAGCTCCGTGCGCGAGAACCTGCGGCTCGCCAAGGTCGGCGCGGACGACGCGGAGCTGTGCGAGGCGCTGCGCCGGGCCCGGCTGCTCGACTGGGTGGACGGACTGCCCGAGGGGCTCGACACCCTGGTGGGCGAGCACGGCGCGCGGCTCTCCGGCGGCCAGCGCCAGCGGCTCGCGCTCGCACGGGCCCTCCTGGCCGACTTCCCGGTCCTGGTCCTCGACGAGCCGGCCGAGCACCTGGACCTCGCCACCGCCGACGCGCTCACCGACGACCTGCTCCGGGCCACCGAGGGCCGCACCACCGTCCTCATCACCCACCGGTTGCACGGCCTGGACGCCGTCGACGAGGTGCTCGTCCTGGACGGGGGCCGGACCGTGCAGCGCGGCCCGTACGCCGAACTCGCGGCGGAGGACGGGCCGCTGCGCCGGATGCTGGAGCAGGAGAGGGCGACCGATCTGCTCGCCACCGCCACTGCGGGCGGTACCGCCACCCTGAGCAGCACCGCCGCGAGGGAGACGGCCGACTTTTCTCGCTAAATAGGACTTACTAGGCTCAGGTCATGACCGCCACCGAGTCCGACGCCCCGGACCCCCTGGAAGCCGCCACCCGGGCCACCCGCAGCCTCCAGGGGCTGTCCACGGAGCTCACCGCCCGCGTGCCGCAGCTCCTGGAGGCCATGCGCTCGGTCGGCACCGGGCTCGAACTCCACTCCACCCTCGACCGCATCTGCGAGACCGCCGCCGAACTCGCTGACGCCCGGTACGCGGCGATCGGCGTCGTCGACGACGACGGCGACGGCCTCTCCGACTTCGTCACCTTCGGCGTCGACGAGGCCACGGTCCGCCGGATCGGACGCCGCCCCGACGGCCACGCGGGACTGCTCGGCGCGCTCATCCGCGACCCGCAGACCATCCGCCTCGCCGACCTCTCGAAGGACCCGCGCGCGACGGGCTTCCCGGCCGGGCACCCGCCGATGCGGTCCTTCCTCGGCGTCCCCATCCGGGTCCAGGGCGAGATCTTCGGCAACCTGTACCTCGCGGAGAAGCGCGGCGGGGACGAGTTCAACGACTACGACGTGCACATGGTCCGGGTGCTCGCCACCGAGGCGGGCATCGCCATCGGCAACGCCCGCCTGTACGAGGCCGCCCGCCAGCGTGAACGGTGGATCGACGGCTCGGTCGCCGTCACCACCGCCCTGCTCTCCGGCGGCGACGCCGACGACGCCCTCACGGTCGTCGCCGAACAGGCCCGCCGGCTCGCCGACGCGGACGCCGGCATCGTGCTGCTCCCCGCCGAGGAGGGCGGCCTGGAGGTCGTCGCCGTCTCCTCGCCCCGGTCCACGAAATGGCTGGGCGTGGTGATCCCGCCCGAGAGCGACGTGGTGGAGCGGCTCTTCGAGGGCGAGGCGGTCTTCGTCGCGGACGCCTCCTCGGACCCGCGCATGACCAGTCCGATGACCTCGGTGTACGGGCCGAGCATGATCCTGCCGCTGCAGAGCGGCGGGCGGGTGCTCGGGGCGCTCGCCATGCCGCGCGTACGGGACGGCCGCCCGTTCACGGAGACGGAGCGGACGCTCGCCACCCAGTTCGCCTCGCAGGCGGCGCTCGCCCTGATGATGGCCGAGGCGCAGCGGGACCGGGAGCGCCTCGCCGTGTACGAGGACCGCGACCGGATCGCCCGCGACCTGCACGATCTCGTCATCCAGCGGCTCTTCGCCACCGGCATGATGCTGGAGAGCGCCCAGCGCAGGTCGATCGTGCCGGCCGTGCGCGAGGGCGTCGGCAAGGCCGTGGACGAGCTGGACGTGACCATCCAGGAGATCCGTACGGCGATCTTCGCGCTCCAGCAGGGGCCCGCCGAGGCCCCGTCGGGGCTGCGCACCCGCGTCCTGCGGGAGATCAACATGGCGGCGGTGCCGCTCGGCTTCAAGCCCGCGCACCGCTTCCTCGGCGCGATCGACTCGACGGTCGGCGAGCTCACCGGCAAGAACCTCGTCGCCGCCCTGCGCGAGGCGCTCTCCAACGCGTTCCGGCACGCCGACGCGAGCCGGATCGAGGTGGTCGTCGACGCCGGTGCCACCCTGCCCGACGGCTCCGCCGGGGTACGCCTGTCGGTCGCCGACGACGGGGTCGGCATCCCGGCGGGTGGGCGGCGCAGCGGCCTGCGCAACCTGGCGCGCCGGGCGGAGTCCCTGGGCGGCGCGAGCTGGTGCGGGCCGGGCATCGGGGAGGACGGCGGGGGGACGACGGTGGTGTGGGAGGCGCCGCTTTAGGGCCTGCCCGTCGTGTCCTGCGTCTGCCCGTTGTGCCTCACGCGGGCCCGTCGCAGCTGGTGCGGGCCCGTGGTGACCAGCACCTGCCCCGTCGCGGCTAGCGCGGGCCCGTGGTTCCGGCGAGGGCCTCGGCGACGAGCCGCTCGATGACGACGGCCACGCCGTCCTCATTGTTACCGGTCGTACGGCCCGAGGCGGCGGTGATCACGTCCGGGTGCGCGTTGCCCATCGCGTACGAGCGGCCCGCCCAGGTGAGCATCTCGATGTCGTTCGGCATGTCGCCGAAGGCGACGACCTCCTCGGCCGTGATGCCGCGTTCGGCGCAGCACAGGGCGAGCGTGGAGGCCTTGGAGACGCCGAGCCCGCTGATCTCGATGAGGGCGGTGGGGCTGGACCGGGTGAAGGCGGCCCGGTCGCCCGCGGTCTCCCTGGCCACCGCGAGGAACACGTCGGGATCGAGCTCCGGGTGCTGGGCGAGCAGCTTGAGCACGGGGGCCGCCGCACCGGCCGCCTCCTCGAAGAGGAGCTTCTCGGCGGTGGCGACGGTGGCGCCGGGGTCGAGGAAGAAGGGCGGGTAGTGCGGCTCGTAGTGGATGCCGGTGGTGAGCTCGACCGCGAAGGAGGTCCCGGGGGCGGCGGCGCGCAGGGCCTCGACGACGTCCAGGGCGACCGGCCGCTCCAGCGGGCGGACCTCCAGGAAGGCGCCCCCGGCGTGCAGGTCGACGACGGCGGCGCCGTTGGCGCAGATCGCCATGCCGTGTCCGTGGACGTGCGCGCTGACGACGTCCATCCAGCGGGCGGGCCGGCCGGTGACGAAGAAGACCTCGATCCCGGCCCGCTCGGCCGCGGCGAGAGCGGCGACCGTGCGCTCGGAGACGGTCTTGTCGTCGCGGAGCAGCGTGCCGTCGAGATCGGTGGCGATCAGCCGGGGCACCGGGGCGGAAGGACGCGGGGACCGCGGGGGTCGCGGAGAACGGGGAGAGGTCACCGCCCCATTCTTCCGCACCTCGCGCACGGGCGTGCGGGGAGCCGCACATATGAGTGGAGCAAAAGGGGAGGGAGGGGCTGATTCGCGCCGATCGCGAAAGCCGACGCACCCGCCCCGCTTCTGGCCGGAGGCGGGTCGCCGTGCCGTGTCCGGCACGTTCGGACATGGCTGTAAACATCCGTTCGTTTTCCCGATGGCGGGGAAGACTTCCCGGGGAGCTGACGGCGTCTCGGAGGGGGCGGGGCATGGTCGCGGGCCGACGGAGCGCGGAGTGCGATTTCTGCTGCGCTCGTTACGGGACGTGGGTCGCGAGCCTGGGGATGGTCCTCTGCCCCGAGTGCGAGCGGACCGGGACGGACCGGCCCGCGCGCGAGCCGGTCCTGGTGGGCGACGTCCTGGCGGGCCTGGCCGGGGCACTGGTCCCGGCCGACGCTGCGATCCTGGCGCCCGCTTCGACCCCGGCCGACGCGCTGGCTCCGGCCGACGCCCCGGTCCCGCCCGCCCGGGAGCGGAGCCACGTCCGACGGGGTTCCTGACCGGGCGGCCGCCGGGCGCGTGGCACTGTGCGTCGGGCGCGTAGCACCGTACGTGGGACGGTCGCGCGTCAGCCGAGCCGGGCGAGCGCCTCCGTGGCGACGGCCTCGAAGACGGCCTGGTCGGCCGCGAAGTCGGAGTCCGGAACCGGCCAGTGGATCACGATCTCGGTGAAGCCGAGGTCGCGGTGGCGCCCGGCGAAGTCGACGAAGGCGTCCACGGACTCCAGCGGACGCGTCCGGTCCGGGGTGAAGCCGGTGAGCAGGATCTTGTCCAGGTCGGCCACCTCCCGGCCGGCCTCGGCGCACGCCTCGCCGAGCCGCTCGATCTGGCCGCGCAGCGCCGCCACCGACTGCTCCGGGGTCCCCGCCTCGTACAGCTTCGGGTCGCCGGTCGTCACCCACGCCTGCCCGTACCGCGCGGCCAGCCGCATCCCGCGCGGGCCGGTCGCCGCCACCCCGAACGGCAGCCGGGGGCGCTGGACGCAGCCGGGGATGTTCCGCGCCTCGTCCGCCGCGTAGAACGTGCCCCGCTCCGTCACCGCGTCCTCGGTGAGCAGCCGGTCGAGCAGCGCCACGAACTCCCCGAACCGGTCCGCCCGCTCCTTCGGCGTCCACGCCTCCTGGCCGAGCGCGGTGGCGTCGAAGCCGTTGCCGCCCGCGCCGATGCCGAGGGTGACCCGCCCGCCGGAGACGTCGTCCAGCGTGATCAGGTCCTTGGCGAGCGTCACCGGGTGCCGGAAGTTCGGCGAGGTGACGAGGGTGCCGAGGCGGAGCCGCTCGGTGACCGCCGCGGCGGCGGTGAGCGTGGGCACCGCGCCGAACCAGGGGCCGTCGCGGAAGGCGCGCCAGGACAGGTGGTCGTAGGTGTACGCGGCGTGGAAGCCCAGCTCCTCGGCGTGCCGCCACTTCCGGCGGCCCTCCTCGTGCCAGCGGTCGATCGGCAGGATCACAGTGCTCAGTCGCATGGGGACGACCCTACGAGAGGCCGGACCTGCGCGGTGCCGACCCTGCGAGAGGCCGGACCTGCGAGAGACCGGGCCTGCGAGAGGCCGGTCCTACGAGAGGCCGGTCCTACGAGAGGCCGAGCAACTGTCGCATCGACTCCGCGGCGCGTACGGCGGCGTCGCCGCAGCAGTTGTTGAACAGGACGTGCACCTCCCGTGCCCGCTCGGCCATCGCGCGGATGCGCGGTGTCCACTCCGAGAGCTCCTCGGGGGTGTAATCGTGGCGGAACCTCTCCTCCTTGGTCCCGGTGCCCCAAGCGGTGTTGCGGCCGTGGAAGCGCACCAGGGCGAGGTCCGGGAAGGTGACCCGGGCGACCGGCGGCACGGACGTGGTCAGGGTCTGCGTCATGTCCACGGCCACGGCGGCCGCGTCCAGCTCCGTCAGCAGGGCGGCCGTCGCGTCGGCGTACTCCTCGTGCCACCAGCCGGGATTGCGGAACTCCACGGCCACCGGCCATCCCGCGGCGCGCTCGCGGCACCGGCGCAGGAACTCCACCGCCGGCCCTCCCGGTACGAGCCGGTGCGGGAACTGGAACAGGAGCGTCCCCAGGCGGCCGGTCTCCCGCAGCGGTTCGAGGGCCGCGCTGTACCGGTTCCACACCTCGTCGAGCAGCCCGGGGTCGACGCCGTCCCGCCCCCGCTGCCGCGCGAAGGCCGGACGGAGGTCGGCGGGCAGGGCTTCCGGGCGGGTCGGGTGGCCGGTGAGCAGCGAGAACGCCTTCACGTCGAAGCGGAACCCCTCGGGGGTGCGCTCGGCCCACAGCAGGCTGTTGCGGGTGCTGGGCAGCCCGTAGTACGTGGAGTCCACCTCCACCACTGGGAACCGCGTGGCGTAGTACCGCAGTCTGCCCTCCGCGTCACGCTGCCCCTTCGGGTACCAGCCGCTGGACACCAGCGCCTTGTCCGTCCACGAGCAGGTTCCGACCCGGATCTCTCCCATCCGGCCAGTGTTCCCCGGGTCCGCCGACGGATTCGCCCGGCACGCGGGGGTTTCGTCGGCGCCCGGCGGCATCGGTGCCCCCGCCCGCCCGCGGGGTCAGGACGGGAAGCGGAGGAACCGGGGCGGGACGGCGTCGGCCAGCCAGACCCCGTTGGCGCTGACGTGGAAGACGTGCCCGGCCCGGTGCATGGCGCCGGCGTCGACGCTCAGGACGACCGGCCGACCCCGGCGGGCGCCGACCCGGGTCGCGGTCTCCCGGTCGGGGGAGAGGTGCACGTGGTGGCGGGCCATGGGCCGCAGCCCCTCCGCCCGGATCGCGGAGAGCCGGTCCGCGACCGTGCCGTGGTAGAGGTACGCGGGCGGTTCCGCATCCGGCAGGTCCAGGTCCACCCGGACGGTGTGGCCCTGGCTGGCGCGGATGCGGGTCCCCTCGATCGCGAAGCGCTTCTTGTCGTTGGTCGCAACGACGTGGTCCAGCTCCTCGCGGGTGATCGGGAAGCCGTGCTCGGCGGTGGCCCGGAGCAGGGCGTCGATCTCGGCCCAGCCCTGTGTGTCGAGGACGAGCCCGATGCGCTCGGGCTGGTGCCGCAGGTGCTTGGAGAGGTACTTGGAGACCTTCACCGTGCGGCGTTCGTCCATGGGCGGTCGTGGGGTCATCGCGCCAGAATGCCGGAGCTGGAAGCGCTCCGACCAATGATTTCCGGGGTTCTTCGCCGGACAGGTTTGATCCACAGCCAAGCCGACTTATCCACAGGGAAGTTGGCCTTTCTGTGGACAACAGGACTCTCGGCGAGGGGCAATTGGTCTATTTTAGCCCCTATGTCTCTCTGTGGTGATCGGTCAAGAGAGCGTCCAACGTCCGCTTGTGGACCTCCCGTTCCGCGGCCGCCGTGACGAAGGCCGCGACCCCCTCCGCCCCGACCAGGCCCTGCACGGCCCGGACCGTCCCGGCGGGCAGCGCCACCGGGCGCGGCTCGTCGTCCTGCGCGGCCGGCGTGTCCGGCGACAGATGGCTCTGGAGGTGCCGGGTGGCGAAAAGGCGCATGGCACGCGCCAGTTCGGCGTCCACCGTCTGCTGGGCGAGCGGCCTGAGCCGCCGCACCAGCTCCGCCGCCTCGGCCGCGTCCGCGTCCGTCGGCGGCCGGTGCTCCAGATACCGGGCGAAGACGTACTCGGTCGTGAACTCCAGGAAACGCGAGGCGATGTGCTCGACCTGCCCCCGCAGCTCCTTCAGGTGCCCGGTGATCGCCGTCAGCGGCACCCCGGCCGCGTACAGCTCGACCGCCACCGCCAGCTCCTGGGGGCTCGGCACGAGGTACTCCTCCGTCTCCCGGTCCGGGATCCGCTCCAGCACACCCAGCTCCACGGCCTCCCGGACGGCCTCCTCGTCCGGTGTGCCGCCGAAGCGGGCGTCCAGCTCGGCGCGCGATATCCGGGCCGCCTCCTCGTCCGTCCACGGCCCGTGGACCTCCGCGACCAGACCGAGCACCCCGCCGAGCCCCCGGCCGGTGTCCCACGCCTCCAGGAGCTCCTTGATCGAGGCCAGGGTGTAGCCCCGGTCGAGGAGGTCGGCGATCCGCCGGAGCCGCGCGAGGTGCGCGTCCCCGTAGACGTTCGCCCTGCCCCGCCGCTCGGGACGGGGCAGCAGGCCGCGGTCCTGGTAGGCGCGGATCGTCCGGACCGTGGCCCCACTGAGATGGGCGAGGTCCTCGATCCGGTACTCCGGCTGTGCTGACTGCTCGGACAAACCCGCTCCCACCGACCGCTTCCACCACCCCGCCGCCGCGGGGCCCGTCCTGCGAGGGATCGTACGACCGCCGCGCCCATCCCCCGCCGCGCCCATCCCCCGTCGCGCCCGCCCTCCGCCGCGCCCCCGCCGGGGCAGGCCGTTCAAGCCGACCGGCCCCGGCACCGGCTCCCTACGCCGGCGGCTGCCACCGCGCGAGGGCCCGCAGCGTGCCCGGGCTCAGCCGGGACAGGAAGCGGGCGCCCCGGGCCTCGGGGGTCACCGGCACGACGGCCCGGTCGTGCAGGACGGCCCCCAGGATCGCGTCCGCGACCTTCTCCGGCGGATAGTTCCGCAGCCCGTACAGCCGGGACGCCTTCTTCTGCCGCCGCTTCTCCTCCGCCGCGTCCGACACCCCCGCGAACCGCGTGGTCGCGGTGATGTTGGTGTTGACGATGCCGGGGCATATCGCGGACACCCCGATGCCCTGCCCGGCCAGCTCGGCGCGCAGGCACTCGCTGAGCATCAGCACCGCCGCCTTCGACGTGCTGTACGCGGGCAGGGCCCGGGAGGGCTGGAAGGCCGCGGCCGACGCGGTGTTCACGATGTGGCCGCCCTGGCCCCGCGCGACCATCCGCGCCCCGAAGTGCCGGCACCCGTGGATCACGCCCCACAGGTTGACGTCCAGGACCCGCCCCCACTCCTCGCTCGACGTCTCGAAGAAGGAGCCGGCGAGCCCGATGCCCGCGTTGTTGACCAGGACGTCGACGACCCCGTACTCGTCCTCCACCTTGGCGGCCAGCTTCTCCATCGCCTGCTCGTCGGAGACGTCGACGGCCTCGCCCCAGGCCTCCGGGGCGCCGATCAGCCGCGCCATCTCCGCCGTGCGGGCCGCCCCGTCGGCGTCCCGGTCCACGGCCACGACCCGTGCGCCGGCCTCCGCGAACGCGAAGGCGGTGGCCCGTCCGATGCCGCTGGCCGCCCCGGTCACCAGGACGAGCCGGCCGCCGAACCGCTCCGCGTACTCCGGCCGCACCCCGTTCTTCGCGGCCGTCGCCGCGACCGGCCCCGTCACTCCGGCCGACGGCTCCTCGTGGGTCCTGACGAACTCGGCGATCCAGGAGGACAGCTGGTCCGGCCGGGTGCGCGGCACCCAGTGCTTGGCGGGCAGGGTGCGCCGGGTCAGCTCCGGCACCCAGGTGCCCAGGTCGTCGTAGAGCCGGTCGGAGAGGAAGGCGTCACCGGTCGGCACGATCAGCTGCACGGGCACGTGCGCGTACGCGTCGGGGCGCGGCCGGGAGAGCCGGGCCCGGACGTTGTCCCGGTAGAGCCAGGCGCCGTGCGCCGCGTCGTCCGGCAGCGAGGACGTCGGGTAGTCGCCGGCCGGGACCTTCTCCACCCGCTCCAGGATCCCCGGCCAGCGCTTGCCGAGCGGCCCGCGCCAGGCCAGCTCCGGCAGTACGGGGGTGTGCAGCATGTACACGTACCAGGACTTGGCGCCCTGGCCGAGGAGCTGGCCGATCCGGCGCGGGGTGGGGCGGGACATCCGCCGCTTGATCCAGTGCCCGAAGTGGTCGAGGGAGGGCCCCGACATCGAGGTGAAGGAGGCGATCCGGCCCTCGGTGCGCGGCACGGTGGCGAACTCCCACCCCTGCACCGAGCCCCAGTCGTGGCCGACGAGGTGGACCGGCCGGTCCGGGCTGACGGCGTCGGCGACCGCGAGGAAGTCGTCCGTCAGCTTCTCCAGGGTGAAGCCGCCGCGCAGCGGGACCGGCGCCGTCGACCGGCCGTGGCCCCGGACGTCGTACAGCACCACGTGGAACTCCTCGGCCAGCCGGACCGCGACCTCCGACCACACCTCCTTGGAGTCCGGGTAGCCGTGCACGAGCAGGACGGTCGGCCGGCCCGTCTCGCCGAGTTCGGCGACGCACAGCTCGATCCCGCCCGTACGGACCCGGCGCTCCCGGGCCCCCTTGAGCTCCGTCATCAGACCGCTCCCTCGTTCCAGCGCCGCACGTGCGGCAGATCGTCGTCCAGCCAGAACGCGCTCTGCTCGGGGTCCCGGGAGTCGGTGACGACCAGGATCTCCTCGAACTTCGCGCCCGTACCCCGGAATCCGAGGTGCGGCTCGACCGCCCACAGCCCGGGTGTGGGCGGGTGGTCGGAGAACTTGTACGGCGACCAGAGCGGCGACCAGCCGTCCCGGTGCCCGTGCAGGGCGTCGCTCGCCAGGCCCTTGAGCGCCCGGGTGCCGAAGCCGAAGAGCGTCGGCGACCAGCGGCGCTCCCGCACCCGGTCGATCTTGTGGGCGATGACGCCGAAGGGGTAGGCCCGGTGCCGGTTCGCGTACCCCTGGCGGACCATGAGCCGGTCCACGTCCTCGTATACCTCGCGCAGCGTACGGCGCTCGCGCACCTCGCGCAGGATCAGCTCGCGGTGGTCCGCGAGGTCGGCGAGCAGTCTGTCGTGCAGGGGGTTGAGGCCCAGGCAGCCGCTGTAGCCGATGTCGGCCGTGTGCCCCTTGTACACCGGGGCCATGTCGAGGATGAACGGCATCCCCGCCTCCAGGCGCCGGTCGGTGGGGAAGAACTGGAGCGGGACCTTGAAGTCCACGAAGGCCGTGCGGTCCCCGAACCAGGCGAACGGCCGGTGGAACCAGTCGCGGACGCCCCGCTCGTACAGCCACTCCCGCTGCATCCGGGCGGCCTCGCGCTCGGTCACGCCCGGCTTGAGCTGCGCCGCGACGGCTTCCGCGCACGCGTAGGAGAGCCGCTGCACTTCCCTGAATCCCCGCAGCTCCGCAGAGAGCTCACCTGCCACTGCCGTTGCCATGCCACCCGCCGTCCCCTGTGAGCGCCCGACTGCGCTACGCGTTCGTAATGTGACATCGATGAATGTGACAATGCTCGGCGGCTGAGTCAAGGGGTCGGGCGGCGGCCTGTGGAAAACTCGACCGCACGTCCGCCGATGGCCACCCGGAGGTGCGTCGGACGGCCGGAAGGTGACGACTTTCGTCGTTCCGTCCCCAGGGGCTTGTACTCCTGTAGTCGGACAGAGATCGAGCCGTTGGTCTGACGACGCGTGTGGCGCACACCACTACCTTCGAAGCGTGACTGTGATCGCGACCGAAAGCCTCAGCAAGCGGTTCCCCCGGGTGACCGCTCTCGACCGGCTCTCCCTGGACATCGGGCCCGGTGTGACCGGACTGGTGGGTGCCAACGGAGCCGGCAAGTCCACGATGATCAAGATCCTGCTCGGACTCTCCCCCGCCACGGAGGGCCGCGCGGAGGTCCTGGGCCTCGACGTCCGCACCTCCGGCGCCCAGATCCGCGAGCGCGTCGGATACATGCCCGAGCACGACTGCCTCCCCCCGGACGTCTCGGCCACCGAGTTCGTCGTCCACATGGCGCGCATGTCCGGGCTGCCCCCGACCGCCGCCCGCGAGCGGACGGCCGACACCCTGCGCCACGTCGGCCTGTACGAGGAGCGCTACCGCCCCATCGGCGGGTACTCGACCGGCATGAAGCAGCGGGTGAAGCTCGCCCAGGCGCTGGTCCACGACCCGAAGCTGGTCCTCCTCGACGAGCCGACCAACGGCCTCGACCCGGTCGGCCGGGACGAGATGCTCGGACTGATCCGCCGGGTCTGGACCGACTTCGGCATCTCCGTCCTCGTCACCTCCCACCTCCTCGGCGAGCTGGAGCGCACCTGCGACCACGTCGTCGTCATCGACGGCGGACGCCTCCTGCGCTCCAGCTCCACCAGCGACTTCACCCGGACCACCACGACCCTCGCGGTCGAGGTCACCGACTCCGACGAGCACCCCGACGGCACGGCGGCCCTCCGCACGGCCCTCACCGCCGCCGGCGTCACCCTCCACCCGGGCGTGGAGGAGGGGCTGCCCGGCGCCGGCCACATCCTGCTCCTGGAGGCCGCCGGGGAGGAGACGTACGACCTCGTGCGCGACACCGTCGCCGGCCTCGGCCTCGGCCTGGTCCGCATGGAGCAGCGCCGCCACCACATCGCCGAGGTCTTCCGCCCGGAGGCCGCCGAGGCGTCCACGCCGCACGAGGAGGTGCCGGCCCGATGAGCACCCAGATCCCCCAGCCCTCCCAGGCCGCTCCCGACACGACCCGGATCCACAACATCGGCTACCGGTCCTACGACGGCCCGCGCCTCGGCCGGGCGTACGCGCGCCGGTCGCTCTTCTCGCAGTCCCTGCGCGGCGCGTACGGACTGGGCCGCAGCGCCAAGTCCAAGGTGCTGCCGATGCTGCTCGCCGGCGTGATGTGCGTCCCGGCGCTGATCATCGTCGCCGTCGCGGTCGCCACCAAGCAGACCAGGCTCTCGATCGAGTACACGCAGTACGCGATCTTCCTCCAGGTCGTCATCGGCATCTACCTGGCCTCCCAGGCGCCCCAGTCCGTCTCCCGCGACCTGCGGTTCAGGACCGTGCCGCTGTACTTCTCCCGCCCGATCGAGCGCGCGGACTACGTCCTCGCCAAGTACGGCGCGATGGCGTCGGCCCTCTTCATCCTCACGGCCGTCCCGCTGCTGATCATGTGGATCGGCTCGATGCTCGCCAAGATGGACTTCGCCGAGCAGACCAAGATGTTCGGCCAGGGGCTCGTCTCCGTGGCGCTGCTTTCGCTGCTCTTCGGCGGGATCGGCCTCGTCATGGCGGCCCTCACCCCGCGCCGCGGCTTCGGCGTCGCCGCCGTCATCGCCGTCCTGACCATCTCGTACGGCGCGGTCTCGACGCTCATGGGCATCGCCTACGCCACGGAGAACCAGGGCGCCATCGAGTGGCTCGGCCTGTTCTCGCCCATCACCCTCATCGACGGCGTGCAGACCGCCTTCCTGGGCGCACCGCCCATGTTCCCCGAGCTCGGAGGCCCGGGCGCCGGGGTCGGCGTGGTCTACCTCCTGGTCGTCCTCGCGCTGATCGCCGGTTCGTACGGCATCCTGATGCGCCGCTACCGAAAGGTCGGGCTGTGACCACGCTCCACATCGACCACGTCTCCCGCTGGTTCGGAAACGTCGTGGCCGTCAACGACGTCACGATGGCGGTGGGCCCCGGCGTCACGGGCCTCCTCGGCCCCAACGGCGCCGGGAAGTCCACCCTGATCAACATGATGGGCGGCTTCCTCGACCCCTCCACCGGCACCGTCACCCTCGACGGGCGGACGATCTGGGGGAACGAGTCGGTCTACCGCGACATCGGCGTCGTGCCCGAGCGGGAGGCGATGTACGACTTCCTCACCGGCCGCGAGTTCGTCCTGGCCAACGCCGAACTCCAGGGTCTCGGCGCCGAGGAGGCCCAGCGCGCCCTCGCCACGGTCGAGATGGAGTACGCGCAGGACCGCAAGGTCTCCACGTACAGCAAGGGCATGCGGCAGCGCGTGAAGATGGCCTCGGCCCTCGTCCACGACCCGTCCGTCCTCCTGCTCGACGAGCCGTTCAACGGCATGGACCCGCGCCAGCGCATGCAGCTGATGGACCTGCTGCGGCGGATGGGCGCGGCCGGCCGCACGGTCCTGTTCTCCTCGCACATCCTGGAGGAGGTCGAGCAGCTCGCCTCCCACATCGAGGTGATCGTGGCCGGACGGCACGCCGCCTCCGGCGACTTCCGCAAGATCCGCCGCCTGATGACGGACCGGCCGCACCGCTACCTCGTCCGTTCCAGCGACGACCGGGCCCTCGCGGCCGCGTTGATCGCCGACCCGTCCACGGCCGGCATCGAGGTCGACCACGCGGACGGCGGACTGCGCATCCAGGCGGTCGACTTCGGGCGGTTCACGGAACTGCTGCCCAGGGTCGCGCGCGAGCGGGGGATCCGTCTGCTGACGGTCTCGCCCTCGGACGAGTCCCTCGAATCGGTCTTCTCGTACCTCGTAGCGGCCTGAAAGGAGCCCGACCGATGTACAACCCCACAGTCGCCCGGCTCACCTACCGGGCCCTCCTCGGCCGCCGCAGGGCCATGATCCTCTTCCTGCTGCCCGCCCTGCTGCTGGTCATCGCGGCGGCGGTCCGCATGTTCAACGGCGCGGACGACCAGGTCGCCGCCGACGTCCTCGGCGGCTTCGCCCTGGCCACGATGGTGCCGCTGATCGGCGTGATCGCCGGCACGGGCGCGATCGGCCCCGAGATCGACGACGGCTCGATCGTCTACCTGCTGTCCAAGCCGGTGAAGCGGCCCGCGATCATCTTCACGAAGCTGATCGTGGCGATCGCGGTGACGATGGTCTTCTCGGCCGTGCCGACGCTGATCGCCGGGTTCATCCTCAACGGCAACGGCCAGCAGGTGGCCGTGGCCTACACGGTGGCGGCGCTCGTGGCCTCCATCGCCTACAGCGCCCTGTTCCTGCTGCTCGGCACGGTCAGCCGGCACGCCGTGGTGATCGGACTCGTCTACGCCCTGGTGTGGGAGACCCTCTTCGGCTCCCTGATCTCGGGCGCCCGCACCCTGAGCGTCCAGCAGTGGGCGCTCGCCCTCGCGGAGAAGGTCACCGGCGACGGCCTGGTCACCTCCGAGGTCGGACTTCCCACGGCGGTGGTCCTCCTGGTGGCGGTCACGGTCGCGGCGACCTGGTTCGCCGGCCAGAAGCTCCGCCGCCTGACCCTGGCCGGCGAGGAGTAGGCCCGGAGAGGGACACGGAAGCGGTACGGCTCCGAGGGTCGTCGCCCCCGGAGCCGGGAGGCCCTCCCGGAGCCGCCCCGCCACGCCGGTCGGTTCCTCGGCTCCCCGCCGGCCGGGCCGTTTCTCAGCCCCCGCCACGCCGGCCGAGCCGTTTCTCAGCCCCCGCCACGCCGGCCGGGGTCTTCAGACCGTGCGGTTCCGGGCCGCGAGGAGCCCCACGGTCAGGGCCGTCGCGCAGACGCCGAGGACGACGCAGATCGGCGCGGTCCAGGAGCCGGTGGCCTCGTGGAGGGCGCCGGCCGCCAGCGGGCCCGCGGCGGCGAGCAGATAGCCGACCGTCTGGGCCATCCCCGAGAGCCCGGCCGCGGTCACCGCGTCCCCGGAGCGCAGCACGATCAGGGTCAGGGCGAGCCCGACCGCACCGCCCTGACCGACACCGAGGAGCGCCGACCAGAGCCAGGCGCCCTCCACCGGCGCCACCATCAGCCCGGCGTAACCGGCCGCGACCAGCGTGGTGACGAGCACGATCAGCGGGCGCTGGCTCCGCATCCGGCCGGCGAGGAGCGGCACCACGAAGGCGCCCGCCACCTGCACCAGGTTGTTGAAGGCGAAGACCACACCGGCGGTGGAGCGGTCCATCCCGTGGTCGACGAAGATCGTCGGCATCCAGGCGATCAGCACGTACGTCCAGAGCGACTGCAGGCCCATGAAGAGGGTGACCTGCCAGGCGAGCGCCGAGCGCCAGACGTTCACCGGGCGGGCGCCACCGGCCGGGACGGCCCGTACGGCATGCCCCGTACGGCCGCGGGCGATCAGCACCTGGGGCAGCCAGGCGAGCGCCGCCACCGCGGCGAGCAGCGACCAGAATCCGAGGGAGGCCTCCCAGCCGCCGCCCAGGGCCTTCTCCAGGGGGACGGCCGCCGCCGCGGCCACCGTGGCGCCCGCGATCATCGCCCCCGTGTAGACCGAGGTCATCGCCGCGGCCCGGTCCGGGAAGTCACGCTTGATCAGGCCCGGCATGAGCACGTTGAGCAGGGCGATCGCCGTCCCGACGAGGATCCCGCCGCCGTACAGCGCGTACACGGACGGCAGGACGCGCGCGAGGACGCCGACCCCGAGCAGGAGGAGCGCCGCGAACAGCACGTGCTCGGCACCGAACCGGCGCCCCAGCCACGGCGCCACCGCCGCGCCCACGCCGAGGAAGAGCACCGGCACCGAGGTGACGAGCGAACTCGCCGTCGCGGAGAGCCCGAAGGCGGCGGATATCTCGCCGACCAGGGGAGCCACGCTCGCCAGGGCCGCGCGCATGTTGAGCGAGGCCAGCACGATCCCCACGAGGAGCAGCGCCGGGTGCGCGAGCAGGGCACGCCGGGCCGCCGCCCCGGCCGCCGAGGACCGGACCCCGACCTCGGCGTCGACGAGCACGGACGCGGGGCCCGGCGTGGAGCCGGACACGGGCGTGGAGGCGGGCTCGGACGTGGAGCCGGGCTCGGACGTGGAGCCGGGCTCGGGCGCGGAGTCGGGGGTGTGCGTGGTGTCGGGTGCGGTCACGGGCGCCGGTGCGCCCGCCTCCGTACCGGACATACGTGCCTCCGTACCGGACGTACGTGCTCCGGCGCTCATCGGGTCCGCTCCGTCAGCGCCGTCACCGTCTCCATCGGCACCCGCAGCAGCTCGCGGGCCTGGCGTTCCGCCGCCTCCGGATCGCCCGCCTCGACGGCGGCCACCAGGGCCTCGTGGGCGTCGATGTCGACCGGCGGCATCTCCCGGTCGCCGAGGGCCTCCACCAGGACCTCGTGGACCTGGGTGGAGAAGAAGCGGTAGACCTCCACGAAGGCCGCGTTGTGGGTCGCGCCGACGACCGCCAGGTGGAAGGCGAGGTCCGCGTCGGCGTCCCGGTCGCCCTCCTCCCGCAGGGTGGTCAGGGCGGCCCGCAGCCGCAGCAGGTCGTGGGTGTCGCGCCGGGCGGCGGCGAGCCGGGCCGCCTCGGCCTCCAGGGCGACCCGGAGTTCGAGCACGTCGGCCGCGCCCGCGTGCCGTACCCCGTGCAGGACGGCCGCCGGATCCGCCGTGGACCGGACGAAGGTGCCGTTGCCCTGGCGGGACTCCAGGAGCCCGGCGTGGACGAGGACCCGGACGGCCTCGCGGACGGTGTTGCGGCCCACTCCGAGCTGCTGCGCGAGCTCGTGCTCGGTGGGGATGCGGTCGCCGACCGACCACTCCCCGCCCGCGAGCTGACCGCGGAGCTGTTCCACCGCGGAGTCCACCAGCGAGGTCCGTCCCGCCGCCCTGAGTGCCATGCCGTCCCGACCTCTCCATTTGCCCGGTTGCCCAGTCATCCTACAACTCACCACCCCGAAGGCGCCGGACTACTGTGGGGCCGTACGCGGACCGCACACCCTCATCACCCTCGGGAGTCAGTCATGTCAGACCGCTTCGACGTCGTCGTGCTCGGAGCCGGCCCCGGCGGTTACGTCGCCGCCATCCGCGCCGCCCAGCTCGGCAAGCGGGTCGCGGTCGTCGAGGAGAAGTACTGGGGCGGCGTCTGTCTGAACGTCGGCTGCATCCCCACCAAGGCGCTGCTGCGCAACGCCGAACTCGCCCACATCTTCCACCACGAGGCCAAGACCTTCGGCATCAAGGTCGACGGCACCGTCTCCTTCGACTACACGGAGGCGTTCCGCCGCAGCCGTACGGTCGCGGACGGCCGCGTCAAGGGCGTCCACTACCTGATGAAGAAGAACGGGATCACCGAGTTCGACGGCCGGGGCACCTTCCTCGACGCGAACACCCTCCAGGTGGCCACGTCCGACGGCAGCACGCAGACGATCGCCTTCGACAACTGCATCATCGCCACCGGCGCCACCCCGCGCCTGCTGCCGGGCACGTCCCGCACCGACCGCGTGGTGACGTACGAGGAGCAGATCCTCGCCGAGGACGCCCCGCAGTCGATCGTCATCGCCGGCGCCGGCGCGATCGGCATCGAGTTCGCGTACGTCCTGAACAACTACGGCACCAAGGTCACGATCGTCGAGTTCCTCGACCGCATCGCCCCGCTGGAGGACGAGGACGTCTCCAAGGAGCTGGCGAAGCAGTACCGCAAGCTCGGCATCGACGTCCTGACCTCGACCCGCGTCGAGACCATCGACGAGTCCGGCCCGCAGGTCCGCGTCACCGTCACCGGCAAGGACGGCGCCCAGAAGGTCCTGGAGGCCGACAAGGTCCTCCAGGCGATCGGCTTCGCCCCGAACGTCACCGGCTACGGCCTGGAGAACACCGGCGTCGCCCTGACCGAGCGCGGCGCGATCGACGTCGACGGCCGCTGCCGCACCTCCGTGCCGCACATCTACGCCATCGGCGACGTCACCGCGAAGCTGATGCTCGCGCACACCGCCGAGGCCATGGGCGTCATCGCCTCCGAGACCATCGCGGACGCCGAGACGATGGAGCTCGACTACCCGATGATCCCGCGCGCCACCTACTGCCAGCCGCAGATCGCCAGCTTCGGCTGGACCGAGAAGCAGGCGCGCGAGAAGGGCTTCGACGTCAAGGTCGCGAAGTTCCCCTTCACCGCGAACGGCAAGGCGCACGGCCTCGGTGACGCCACCGGCTTCGTCAAGATCGTCGCGGACGCCAAGTACGGCGAGATCATCGGCGCCCACCTGATCGGTCCCGACGTCACCGAGCTGCTGCCCGAGCTGACCCTGGCCCAGCAGTGGGACCTCACGGTCCACGAGGTCGCCCGGAACGTCCACGCGCACCCGACCCTGGGCGAGGCCGTGAAGGAGGCGATCCACGGGATCGCCGGACACATGATCAATTTCTGAGGTTCCTCCCGCGACCTGACAGGTCCGGGTGATAGGCACTGAAAGGTGCCGAGCAGAACCTCTCCGGGTGGCGAACCGTCCCGGCCGATCAGGTCGTGGGTGCGTTCGTCACCCGGTACGCACGTGTGGCTGGCGGTCATCGCGCTCACCAGCCTCGTCCTCGCGCTCGCGCCCACCGGCGTGCAGGACTACTTCCTCCACCGCAACAGCAGCAACCTGCACCAGCTCGCGCACCATCCGGTCCGGGCCCTGCTCGGCAGCGCGTTCTGGATCGAGGACCCGGCCGGCATCGTGCTGTACGCGGTGCTCTTCGAGCTCCTGCACGCGCCCGTGGAGCGCTGGCTCGGCACCGCGAAGTGGCTCTTCACCGTCGCCGCCGCGCACGTCACGGCGACGCTCGTCAGCCAGCAGGTGGTCCTGGCGGCCATCCGCCTCCACGACGTGCCGCGCAGCATGGCGCACGTCGTCGACATCGGGGTCAGCTACGGGCTCGCCGCCTCGGCGGGCATCCTCACCCACCGGCTTCCCCGCCCCTGGCGCCGGCTCTACCTGGCGGGCGTGCTCGCGTTCTTCGTCGTCCCGCTCGTCACCGACCGCACGTACACCGATCTCGGGCACACGATCGCCCTGGCCGTCGGCCTCGCCTGCTACCCGCTGACGCGCGAAAAACCGGTCGCACACGAAGGGCGACCCGGCGCACACTAGGCGTACGGGGGACACGGGGGATCTCCCGAGGGGGAGGGGCGGCCGCTTCGAGCGCGCGGACCACGGTCCGCGCGGGCCGCCCCTCCTTTTCCGAGAACCTCGTTCCGAGAGCTTCGTTCCGAGAGCCTTGTTTCGAGAACCTCGTTCCGAGAGCCCCGGGCTCTTTCTCCGAAGGCCTCGGGCCGGTTCAGCCGGCCAGCAGGCGCTCCAGGACGACCGCGATGCCGTCCTCCTCGTTCGAGGTGGTCACCTCGTCGGCCACCGCCCGCAGCTCCGTGTGCGCGTTGCCCATGGCCACGCCGTGGGCCGCCCAGCCGAACATCGGGATGTCGTTGGGCATGTCGCCGAAGGCGATCGTCTCCGCCGCCTTCACGCCCAGCCGGCGCGCGGCGAGCGAGAGCCCCGTCGCCTTGCTGAGGCCGAGCGGGAGGATCTCCACGATGCCGGGGCCCGCCATGACGATGTCCACGAGCCCGCCGACCGTGGCGCGGGCGGCCCGGGTCAGCTCGTCGTCGGTCAGCGTCGGGTGCTGGATGTAGAGCTTGGTCAGCGGCGCCGACCACAGCTCCGCCGGGTCCTCGTACGGCACGTACGGCAGCGGTCCCTCGTGGACCCGGTAGCCGGGGCCCATCAGGACCTCGCCCTCCAGGCCGTCGCGGCTCGCGGCGAGGGCCAGCGGGCCCACCTCGGCCTCGATCTTGGACAGGGCGAGACCGGCGAGCTGCCGGTCCAGGGTCAGCGAGGTCAGCAGCCGGTGCTCACCGGCGTGGTAGACCTGCGCGCCCTGCCCGCACACCGCGATCCCCTCGTAGCCGAGGTCGTCGAGGATGTGCCGGGTCCAGGGCACCGCCCGGCCGGTGACCACGATGTGGGCGGCGCCCGCCGCCGTCGCGGCGGCGAGCGCGTTCCGCGTACGGTCCGAGACGGACTCGTCGGACCGCAGCAGCGTCCCGTCGAGGTCCGTCGCGACCAGGCGGTAGGGGAAGGGGCTCACTTGGCGATCGGCTCCAGGACCTCACGGCCGCCGAGGTACGGCCGGAGCACCTCGGGCACCCGCACCGAACCGTCGGCCAGCTGGTGGTTCTCCAGGATCGCCACGATCGTGCGCGGTACGGCGCACAGCGTGCCGTTCAGGGTGGCCAGCGGCTGCACCGTCTTCTTGCCGCCCTGCTCGTCGCGCATGCGGACGGAGAGGCGGCGGGCCTGGAAGCTGTCGCAGTTCGACGCCGAGGTCAGCTCGCGGTACTTGCCCTGGGTCGGGATCCACGCCTCGCAGTCGAACTTGCGGGAGGCGGAGGCGCCGAGGTCACCGGTGGCGACGTCGATGACCTGGAACGGCAGTTCCAGACCGGTCAGCCACTGCTTCTCCCACTCCAGGAGGCGCTTGTGCTCGTTCTCCGCCTCCTCGGGCGCGACGTACGAGAACATCTCGACCTTGTCGAACTGGTGGACGCGGAAGATGCCGCGGGTGTCCTTGCCGTACGTGCCGGCCTCGCGGCGGAAGCAGGGCGAGAAGCCCGCGTACCGCAGCGGCAGCTTGTCGGCGTCGATGATCTCGTCCATGTGGTACGCGGCGAGGGGGACCTCGGAGGTGCCGACGAGGTAGTAGTCGTCCTTCTCCAGGTGGTACACGTTCTCCGCGGCCTGGCCGAGGAAGCCGGTGCCCTCCATGGCGCGCGGGCGGACGAGCGCGGGGGTCAGCATGGGGATGAAGCCGGCCTCGGTGGCCTGGGCGATCGCCGCGTTGACCAGGGCCAGTTCCAGGAGGGCGCCGACGCCGGTCAGGTAGTAGAAGCGCGAGCCGGAGACCTTGGCGCCCCGCTCCACGTCGATGGCGCCGAGCGCCTCGCCCAGCTCCAGGTGGTCCTTGGGCTCGAAGCCCTCGGCCGCGAAGTCGCGGACGGTGCCGTGCGTCTCCAGGACGACGAAGTCCTCCTCGCCGCCGACCGGGACGTCCGTGTGGACGATGTTCCCGAGCTGGAGCAGCAGACGCTTGGCCGTCTCGTCGGCCTCGTTCTGCTCGGCCTCGGCGGCCTTGACGTCGGTCTTGAGCTGCTCGGCCTTCTGCAGGAGCTCGGCGCGCTCCTCCGGGGTGGCCCTGGGGATCAGCTTGCCGAGCGCCTTCTGCTCGGATCGGAGCTCGTCGAAGCGGACGCCGGACGACCTGCGCCGCTCGTCGGCGGAGAGCAGGGCGTCGACGAGGGAGACGTCCTCTCCACGGGCACGCTGGGAGGCGCGAACACGGTCGGGGTCCTCACGGAGCAGGCGAAGGTCAATCACCCCACCAGGCTACCGGTGCGTGTCGGCACGACCCCACCGGATAAGGGGGCGTGTGTCATTTCACCCGAATTGCCACTTCCGGAAATGCCGGGCGCGGGACGCGTGCATTTAGTTATCCACAGGCTGTGCGGAAGTTCTGTGGACTACCGAAAGAGTCCCAGGCTTTTCTCGCCCCACGCCTGGGAAATCCGTGATCAAACCGCATCGAGACGCTCATTCGGGTGGGAATCGCTCACTCCGAAGAGTGGGTCCTATGGGGGATGCTGACGGGGGCACGGGTGGAGCGCTGTGGATGGTGCCCTCGGTGGAGGGGATTGACCAGGGCGATTTGTCGACCTTGCCGGACTGCGGTGTCGACTTGTCCCCAGGTCGCACGGAATACCTGTGGATAACCTCTGTGGGTAACTGAAAAGTATGCAGGTAGGACTAGTGGTTCGTACCTGTGGACGACCGCGCACGCTCCGGAGGGCGATCCGTCATTCTCGGATCAGGCCCGACCGTCCTGGGCCCTCGCCAACCAGTCGGAGGCCGCCATGAACTCCCCGTCCGAGGTGCCGCGCCGCAGCACCCGCACGTCCTCGACCGCGACGCCCGCCCGCGGGTACGAGCCGAGGAAGCGCACCTTGGGGCAGATCCGCTTGAGCCCCATCAGCGCCTCCCCCACCCGCCGGTCCGCGATATGGCCCTCGGCGTCCACGGCGAAGCAGTAGTTCCCGATCCCCGCTCCCGTGGGACGGGACTGAATCAGCATCAGGTTCACCCCGCGCACCGCGAATTCCTGGAGCAGTTCGAGGAGGGCACCCGGATGATCGTCACCCAGCCACAGCACCACCGAGGTCTTGTCCGCGCCCGTCGGGGCCGCGGGCCGGGCCGGCCGGCCCACGAGCACGAAGCGGGTCTCGGCGTTCTCCGCGTCGTGGATCTCGGTGACCAGCGCCTCCAAGCCGTACGTCGCCGCCGCGAACTCCCCCGCGAAGGCGGCGTCGAAGCGGCCCTCCCGCACCAGCCGGGCCCCGTCCGCGTTGGACGCGGCCGACTCCCACACGGCGTCGGGCAGGTGCTTCCGCAGCCAGTTCCGGACCTGTGGCTGGGCCACCGGGTGGCCCGTGACCGTCTTGATCTCCGAGAGTTCGGTCCCGGGCCGGACGAGGAGCGCGAAGGCGATCGGCAGGAGCACCTCGCGGTAGATCATCAGCGGCTCGCCGGAGGCCAGTTCGTCCAGGGTCGCGGTCACCCCGCCCTCGACCGAGTTCTCGATCGGGACGAGCGCGGCGGCGGCCTCCCCGTTCCGGACGGCGTCGAGGGCGGCCGGGACCGAGACCATGGGGACGAGCTCCCGCGTCGCGGCCTCGGGCAGCGTGCGGAGCGCCGCTTCGGTGAAGGTGCCTTCGGGGCCGAGATAGGTGTACCGGGTGGCGGACATACCGTCACCCTAATGGTCCCCGGAGGCCGCCGACGGCCGTCCGCCGGACACCGCTGCCCACCACCGGCCGGGCGTCGGCGCCGTGCTCCGTCACCCGTCGGGCGACCGCGCCCTGCTCCGACGCCGGCCGGGCCCCGGCGCCCGGCCCCTCCACCGGCCGGACGCCTCGCGGCGGTCGTCGTCCGGGCGGTCTCACGCCTCCAGGAGGCGCTGACCCACGTACTCGCCCTCGGCGGGGCCGCCCGGCACCGCGAAGAGGCCGCTCGACTCGTGGCGGATGAACGGGGACAGCGCGTCGCCCCGGTCGAGCTTGCGCTGCACCGGGACGAAGCCCCGGAGCGGGTCCGCCTGCCAGCAGACGAAGAGGAGACCGGCATCCGGCGTCCCGTCCGGACCGATGCCGTCGTGGAAGGAGAACGGCCTGCGCAGCATCGCCGCCCCGCCGTTCTGTTCGGGGGCGGAGATCCGGGCGTGGGCGTTGTCGGGGATCACCGTTCCGCCGTCGGGGCCGCGCTTGTTCAGGTCGAGCTCGGTGGTCTCGGTGCCGCCGGTGAGCGGGGCCCCGTCGGACTTCCGGCGCCCGATCACCTTCTCCTGCTCGCCCAGCGGCAGCTTCTCCCAGTCGTCCAGGAGCATCCGGATCCGGCGCACCACCGCGTACGAACCGCCGGCCATCCACTCCTCGGCGCCGGTGGCCCCGGCCGGGACGAAGATCCGCCGGTCGAAGTCGGGGTCGGCGGGCTTCGGGTTGCGGGTGCCGTCGACCTGGCCCATGAGGTTGCGGGAGGTCATCGGCCGTGCGGTGGCACCGGCCGAGCGGTTGAAGCCGTTCATCTGCCAGCGCACCCGGGCCGCGTCCCCCGCGTCCTTCTGCACGGCCCGCAGCGCGTGGAAGGCGACGAGGGCGTCGTCGGCACCGATCTGCACCCACAGATCGCCCTCCGAGCGCCGGGGGTCCAGGGCGTCCGAGGAGAAGGCCGGCAGCGGGTCCAGCTCGGCGGGGCGCCGGGCGGTGAGGCCGGTGCGGTCGAAGAAGGTGCGGCCGAAGCCGAAGGTGACCGTGAGGGAGGAGGGGCCCGCGTCGAGCGCGACCCCGGTGTCCTGGGTCGTCGCCTTGCCCGCCATCAGCACCCGCGCCGTGGCCGACCAGCGGCGCATCAGGGCGGTGGCCTCCTTGCGCCCGGCTCCGGGGGCGAGGTCGAAGGCGACCAGATGGCCACGGGCCTGGAGCGGGGTGGTGATGCCCGCCTGATGTTTCCCGTGAAACGTCACCTCGGTCGAGCCGACGGTGGTCAGGGCCGCCGGGCCGCCGGCGCCGTTCGCCGAGGCGGTGCCCTCGCCGGACACGGCCGCCGAGATCCCGGCGCCGCCGGCCGCGCCGGCGATCAGGCCGGCCGCGCCCGCCGCGCCGACGGTGCCGAGCAGCCGTCGCCGGGAGACCTCCAGGACGCCGGTCTCGCTCTTGTCGCGCTCGCTGTTGTCGCTCTCGCTCACGGGGGGTCAGCCGATCTTCACGTTCTTGTCGATGGTGGTCTGGTCGATGTCGGAGGTACGGACGGTCACCTGGATCCGCCACTCGCCGGGCATCGGGATCTGGACGCCGCTCGCGCTCCAGTGTCCGGCCTGGATGCGGTCGGGGGCGACGGGCAGCGGGCCCACGTTCTTCGCCTCCAGGGTGAGGGCGACCTTGATCTCGGGGACGTCCAGCGGCTTGCCATCGGGACGCTCGACATAGAGGTGCAGCCCGTTGGCGCCGGTGCGACCGGGGTCGAGGCTGAGCCGCACGACGCCCTTGCCGTCGACGCCGCCGGTGTCGAAGGGCAGCCGGAGGTCGACGGGCCGGTCGGGCACGGCGACCGGGCCGGAGGCGGCGTTGGACCGTCCGGCCTCCTCCTCGGTGCGGCCGGGTTCGGTCGCGGTGAGGACGGTGGTCACGGCGAGGAGGACGACGGCGACGGCGGCCTCGGTCAGCACCGAGCGGCGCAGCCCGGACCGCTCGGGGTCGGCGTCCCGCTCCCGCTTGCGCCGGGCGGTGGCCACGGCGGCCCGCTGGCGGGCGAGTTGGGCGGCCCGCTCGGGATCGACGCCGGAGGCGGCCGCAGAAGCCTCGCCGCCCTCGGTCTCCTCCGCTTCCTGGGTCTCCTCCGCTTCCTCGGTCTCCTCCGCTTCCTCGGGCTCCGCGGTGTCCTCCGCTTCCTCTCCCTCCCCCGTCTCCTTCTCCGCCGAAGGCAGGCCCTCCGGCGAAGGCAGGTCCGCGAGCCTCTGTGTCCACCGGCGGGAGATCCAGGCGATCCCGACGAGGACGCCCATCAGTCCGATCTTGACGAGGAGGAGCTGACCGTAGCGGGTGCCGGTCAGGGCGGACCAGGAGCCGACCTGGCGCCAGGACTGGTAGAGCCCGGTGGCCGCGAGGACGGCCACGGAGGCGAAGGCGACCTTGGAGAAGCGTTCGACGGCGCTGCGTTCGACGGAGGGCGCCCGGTGGAGGGCGACCAGCAGGACGGTGAGGCCGCCGAGCCAGGCGGCCACGGCGAGGAGGTGCAGGATGTCCACGGGCATGGCGATGCCCGGCTGGATCCCGGTCGAGGCGTGCTCGGCCAGGGCCCAGGTGCCGGCGATCCCGGTGGCCACCACGGTGCCGCCCATGCCGAGGCCGAAGACGAGGTCCCTCTTCTCCTTCGGGTCGGTGCGCCGGGTGTAGGAGCCGAAGAGGACGGCCACGAAGAGGGCGGCCGCGCCGAGCAGCAGCAGCCGGGAGGTGAGCGCGGCCCCGGTCTTCGTCTCCAGGACGCTCTTCAGGCCCGCGAGGTCGAAGGCGTCGGAGAGCTCGCCGGAGCCGGTGTACGGGTTGCGCAGGAGCAGCATCACCAGGGTGGCGCCGGTGAGGGTCAGCCAGGCCCGCACCACCGTCCGCTGCACCGGGCGGACGCTCGCGCCGCGCGGCCAGCAGACCAGGACGAAGGTGCCGCCGCCGACGAGGACGGCGAAACCGGCGTACGAGAGGTAGCGCGCGATGCCGTAGAGGGCCCCGACGAGTCCGCCGCCGGGCTTCTGGTCGGGCAGGGCGACGGAGGTCTGGGAGGGGGCCCCGATGGAGAAGGTGAAGGCGCCGGCGACGGGGTGGCTGTCGGCGGAGACGGCCTGCCAGGCCACGGTGTACGTGCCGTCGGGCAGCCCGGCGCGGAGCCCTACCCCGTACCGCACGACGGAGCCGCTGCAGAGGTCGCGTATCTCGCCGGTGTCGGCCCGCCGTCCCGCCGGGTCGAGGACCCGGATGGAGTCGGCGCTCATGGCGACCTGTTCGGAGAAGGTGAGGTTGACCTCCTTGGGCGCGGTGACGACCACCGCCCCGTCCTTCGGGTCGCTGCCGGTGAGCGCCGCGTGCGCGGAGGCGGGCGCGGCGCCGGCGAGCAGCGTGCCGAGGAGCGCGGCCGCGAGGATCAGCAGCCGTGCCAGGGCGGTGCCGAGGCGCGGGGCGGTGGTCGTCATCTCTGGGTCACTCCGTCAACGCGTTCAGTGCTGCTGCGGGTTGTGGTTGGCGGCCTCGACGGGAAGGTCGACCTTGATCGGGTCGGACTTCTCGAAGTGGAGCTCGACGCTGACCTTGTCGCCCTGCTCGGGCTTCTCCTTCAGCGACATGAACATGATGTGGTTGCCCCCGCGTGCCAGGGAGAGCTTTCCGTTCGCGGGGATGTCGAAGAACTTCACCTCCTGCATCTTCTGGTTCTTCGTCTCGTGGATCGTGACGTCGTCCGAGATCGGGCTGGTGACGGAGGTCAGCCGGTCGGCCGTGTCGCCGTCGTTGGTGATGGTGAGGAAGCCGCCGGCCATGTCCATCACCGGCTGGGGCATGAACGCGCCGCTGACCTTCAGCTCCGGCTTGCCGTTCCCGGCCGGGCCGTCGGACGAGGACGAGCACCCGGTCAGCGCGAGCGAGGCGGCGAGGGCCACGGCGGCGGACAGGGTGGTGGTGCGGCGGTTCACGGGTTCTCCCCCTTGATGAGCTTCGGCAGGTCCTTGGCGTAGTCCTCGACGGTCGTGTCCTCGCCGTACAGGACGTAGCCCTGGTCGGTGGTGGGCGAGAAGGCGATCACCTGGGCCCCGTGCATGGAGACGACCTTGCCGTCCTTCTCCTTCTTCGGCGGGTCGATGCCGATGCCGATCTGCCGGGCGCCCGCCTGGATGGCGGAGAAGTCGCCGGTGAGACCGGTGAAGGAGGGGTCGCCGGCGGCGGGCAGCCACTGGGCGAGCTCGGCGGAGGTGTCCCGCTCGGGGTCGGTGGTGACGAAGACGACCTGGAGCTTGTCCTGGTCGGCCTTGGGGAGCTGCTTCTTGGCGATGGCGATGTTGCTCATCGTCATGGGGCAGACGTCGGGGCAGTGCGTGTAGCCGAAGTAGATCAGGGTCGGCTTGCCCTTGGTGCGCTCGCGCAGGTCGTACTTCTGGCCCTTGGTGTCGGTGAGGACGAGCGCGGGCTTAGGGTACGGCCGGTCCAGGACGGTCGCGGCCCTGGTGGAGTCGGTGCCGCCGGAGACCTCGGCGACGGAACCCTTGCCCGCGCCGGAGGTCTTGCCGTCGTCACCGAGGCCGACGGCCAGGGTGATCCCGATCGCCGCGGCGATCGCGGCCGCGGCGATGACCAGGGGGGTGCGCCGGCCCGGGCGGCCCGGACGCGCCGGACCGCCCTCGGACTCGGGGGTGTTCGTCTTCTGTGCGGACATGCTGTTTCTTTCCGTGTCCTTCGGGAGGAAGTACGGCCGTCAGGCCGAGCGGCGGCGGCCGGCGAGGACGCCGAAGGCCACACCGGCCACGCCGACCAGGATGCCGACGACGCCGAGGATCCGGGCGGTGGTGTCGGAGGAGGAAGAGGAAGAGGGGGAAGCCACGGTCTCCTTCTCGTGGTCGCCCGCCTTGTCGTCGTGACCGTCCTTCTCCCCGGCGGAGGCGGAGGCGGACGGCGCGGCGCCGCCGCCGTGGTGGTCGTCGGACGCGGCGGAGAGCTTCAGGACGGGGGCCGGGTTCTGCGGCTCCTCGGCGCCCTCCTTCTGCTCCTCGATCCAGCGGACGACCTCCTTGTTGGAGTACGTCTGGACCGACTTGAGGACCAGCTGGTCGGCGTCCTCGGGCAGCTGTCCGAGGGAGAGCGGGAACTGCTGGAACTCACCGGGGCCGATCCCCGAGCCGTCGGCGGTCCAGGTGACCTTGGAGACGGCCTCGTTGATCTTCTTGCCGTGCAGCTCCAGCGGCTTGTCGAGCTTGCTCTTCGTCACCTCGGCCTTCCAGCCGGGGACGGGCTGCGGCATGACGGAGGCGAGCGGGTGGTCGAGCGGGAAGTTGACCTCCAGCTTCACGGTGGAGGCGTTGTCGCGCTCGTTCGGCACCTTGATGTTGACGGTCGCGTAGCCGCCCTTGGCGGCTTCGCCCTGCGGCTGCACGCTGACGTGCGCGAAGGCGGTGCCGGAGAGCAGCACGACGGAGGAGAGGGCGATGCCCCCGGCGAGGGCGGCGCGGGTGGAGATGCGGGAAACGCTCATGACGGGACACTCCAGCTCGGAGAGGAAACGGAGAAGGACGGGAAGGTCCGCCACGCCGGGACGGGAATCCGGGACGGGAACCCAGGACGGGAACCCGGAACAGGAACCCAGACGGAAACCCGGAACAGGAATCCGGGACGGAAATCCGGGCGGGCGTGCGGACGAACGCGGCCCCGCTCCTCTTGTCGAGCGGACCGCGTCAGGCTGCGAGGACGCAGTCGGCGGCCGGCGGGCCGCGCCTGATCACCGTGTCCCTGAGCGCCTCGGCCACCGGCGGCGGCGAGGAGTCGAAGGCCGTGCGGAGGGTCCGCCGGTGCCCGGTGCGCGCCGCCGACGGCAGCCCGGCGAGCAGGACCCGTACGAGGCGGAGCGCGGCCCGCAGCGAGCGGACCCGGGCGTGCTCCGCGAGCTCCGTCACGCCCTGCTCGGAGAGGTCGACGAGCCGGCCGAGGGCGCGGTCGCCGCGCCGCAGCAGCCAGCCCGTGGCCAGGGCGGCGAGCAGGTGCCCCAGGAGCATGGGCAGGCCGGGCAGCAGGCCGTCGGCGGGGACGGCCGCCGCGGCGGCCGCGCCGTGTCCCGCGTGGGCGTGGGCGGCGGCCGGGTCGAGCCCGGCGTCGGTGAGGATCCTGGTGGCGTCGGTGGGGCTGAGGGACGCGGCCCCGGCCCCGCAGACCAGGCGCGCCGCCATCCGGACGAGGGCGTCGTCGGCCTGGGCGCCCAGGGTGAGTCGGTGCTGCCCGAGGCCGAAGAGGACGTGCAGGCCGAGCTGTCCGGCCGCGAGGGCGCCGACGACGGAGCCGAGGGAGCGTTCGCGTCCGCCGAAGAGGACGGCGATCCCGAACACGCCGAGGAAACCGGCGGCCAGGGACCACGGGGCGACGCCCGCGCACGCCGCGAGGGCGTGTCCCAGCGCGGACAGCACGACACAGACCGCGGTGAACACCGCGGCCCTCAGCAGTCGTGGGCCGAGCGCGGGGGCAGACATGGCGGGCCCATCATCGCACCACGCCTCCCACCCCCGTACGGCAGGTCCGGAAGGTCGTCCTTGGGGCCCTTCGGACCGACATACACCGGCCTGCCTGTCCCGGGCATCCGCCGAACGAGCGCTCTTGACGCCTCCGGGCGCTTACGGAGCCGCCCGCACGGCAATAGGTACCGGTACGTCGTGCCGCAGGACCACTGGTCCGCCGAGCCGATGCCGGGAGGCTGGAGCATGAGCATCTGGTGGTCACTCCATCTGCGGCGCGAAGCCGCGAGCGTGCCGCTCGCGCGCCGGCTGCTGCTGGGCACGATGGAGACGGCGGGGGTCGATCCCGACGTGTCGTACGAGCTGTCGGTGGCGCTGACCGAGGCGTGTGCGAACGCGGTCGAGCACGGCGGCGCGGGTGCCGCCCCCGACACGGGGCCGGACGGCCCCGACGGCCCGGGCGGGGCGCTCTCGGGGGCGTACCGGGTGACGGCGTACCTGGACGGCGAGACCTGTCGCATCGAGGTGGCCGACTCGGGGCCCGGCTTCCCGTACGCGGAGCTCCCCGCGACCCCGGCGGACGCCGAGCACGGACGCGGGATGCGGCTGATCGAGGAGCTCTCCGACCACGTGCGGTTCGGCAACCGCTCGGGCCGGGGCGGTGCGGTGGTCAGCTTCGACAAGATCCTGAAGTGGAAGGACGCCCCGTCCCTCCTCATGGCGTGAGCCGCCGGGACGCGGGAGGCGCACGGGTACGGAGAAGGACCCCCGCCGGTCGGTCGGCGGAGGCCCTTCGTGTTCCAACGTACGCGGAGGTCAGCCCTTCAGCGAGGCCATCCACGCCTCGACCTCGTCGGAGCGGCGCGGCAGCGCGTCCGAGAGGTTCCGGTTGCCGTCCTCGGTGACGAGGATGTCGTCCTCGATCCGGACGCCGATGCCCCGGTACTCCTCCGGCACGGTCAGGTCGTCGGCCTGGAAGTACAGACCCGGCTCGACGGTCAGGCACATGCCCGGCTCGAGCGTCGTGTCGACGTAGGCCTCGGTGCGCGCGGCGGCGCAGTCGTGGACGTCCATGCCGAGCATGTGGCCGGTGCCGTGCAGGGTCCAGCGGCGCTGGAGGCCGAGCTCCAGGACGCGCTCGACCGGTCCCTCGACCAGACCCCACTCGACGAGCTTCTCGGCGAGGACGCGCTGGGCGGCGTCGTGGAAGTCGCGGTAGGCGGCGCCCGGCTTCACCGCGGCGATGCCGGCCTCCTGCGCCTCGTACACGGCGTCGTAGATCTTGCGCTGGAGGTCGGTGTACCGGCCGTTGATCGGCAGGGTGCGGGTGATGTCGGCGGTGTAGAGCTCGTTGGTCTCCACGCCGGCGTCGAGCAGCAGCAGGTCGCCGGAGCGCACGTCGCCGTCGTTGCGCACCCAGTGCAGGGTGGTGGCGTGCGGTCCCGCGGCGCAGATGGAGCCGTAGCCGATGTCGTTGCCCTCGACGCGGGCGCGCAGGAAGAACGTGCCCTCGATGTAGCGCTCGCTGGTGGCCTCGGCCTTGTCGAGGACCTTGACGACGTCCTCGAAGCCGCGGGCGGTGGCGGCGCAGGCCTTCTCCAGCTCGGAGACCTCGAAGGAGTCCTTCACGAGGCGGGCCTCGGAGAGGTAGACGCGCAGCTCTTCGTCGCGCTCGGCGGTGACCTTGTCGGTCAGCGCGGCCTCGATGCCGGC
The DNA here is from genome assembly GCF_044749825.1 of Streptomyces sp. NPDC088915. Lineage (NCBI taxonomy): Bacteria > Bacillati > Actinomycetota > Actinomycetes > Kitasatosporales > Streptomycetaceae > Streptomyces > Streptomyces sp. NPDC088915. The sequence continues at coordinate 176,687 of NZ_JBIVIR010000001.1, read as the reverse complement.
GTCGTGGCCGCGGACGGCACGGACCGGGCCGGTGGCCTCCGCGAGCGCGCCGGCGAGCTCGCGCACGTCCTTCGCCGGGATGCCGAGGAGCTGCTCGGCCTCGGCGAGGGAGTGGCGGCGGCCGACCCACAGCTCGCCCTGGCCGTCGAGCCAGAACTCGCCGTTCTCGCGGTCGGAGCGCGGCAGCAGGTAGATCGTGGCCTCGTGGCCGTCCCCGGTCGGCTCCAGGACGAGGACGCCGTCCTGGGTCTGGTCGCCGGTGAGGTACGCGTACTCGGTGGAGGCGCGGAAGGCGTACTCGGTGTCGTTCGACCGGGTCTTCAGCTTGCCGGCCGGGATCACCAGGCGCTCGCCCGGGAAGCGGGCGGAGAGCGCGGCGCGGCGCTCGGCGGTCCGGTCGGCCTGGGCGATCGGCTCCAGGCCGTGCAGCTCGGTGTCGGCCCAGCCGGACTTCATGTTCTCGGCCAGCTCGTCGGACACGCCCGGGTAAAGGCCGTTCTTGCGCTGCTTGATCGGCTGGTCTTCGGTCTCTTCCGGGGTCTCCGGGGTGAGCTCCTCGGCCACGGGTCTGCCTCCTCTGGTACGACACTGAACCCCCACCATCGTACGGTCGTACGGAAGGGGGCCCAGGGCCGGAAGACCCATTACCGGAACGTCACGGTCCGCTTACTCGGACGGACCCGGCACGCGTGCGCGTCCCTACTCGAATCCCACTCGGATCCCATTCGGATCCGCACTCGGATCCGCACTTGGATCCTCACTCGAAACGGGCCGCGAGCAGGACCACGTCCTCCCCCTCCACGGCCGGGTCGAGGCCCCCGGGCAGCAGGGTCCGCAGGACGTGGTCGGCGACCGCGCCCGGGTCGGAGCGGTCCGTCCCCGGCACGCTCGCGGCCGCCGCGTGGAGCCGGGCGAAGGCCCGGTCCGTGGCGTCGCCGGTACGGCGCAGCAACCCGTCCGTGTAGAGGAGCACCGTTTCTCCCGGCGCGGGGGACAGCTCCACGCTCGGCGCCTCCCAGCACGTCAGCATCCCGAGCGGGGCCGACAGCGAGGTCTCGACGAACGCGGTGCGGTGGTCGCCGACGACCAGCGGCGGCGCGTGCCCGGCCCCGGCGAGCACGATCCGGCGCTGCGCGGGTTCGGCGTACGCGAAGAGCGCGGTCGCGGAGCGGGCCGGTTCGGTGAGCCGCAGCAGGAGTTCGAGGTCGGAGAGGACGGCGACCGGGTCCTCGCCCTCCATCACCGCGTACGCCCGGAGGGAGGCGCGCAGCCGGCCCATGGCGGCGAGCGCGCTGGGGCCGGTCCCGGAGACGGAGCCGACGGCGAGTCCGAGGGCGCCCTCGGGCAGCGGCAGCGCGTCGTACCAGTCGCCGCCGCCCTGCGGGCCGGTGAGGTGGCGGACGGCGAGCCGGACGCCGGGCACGCGGGGGAGCCGGCTCGGGAGCAGCTCCTCGGTGACGGTGGCGACCCGCACGCGGGCGCGCTCGACCTGGAGGAGCCGGGCGAGGTGCTCGGTGGCGAAGCGGCCGTAGAGCCCGATGAGGTGGCGCCGGCGTTCGTCGGGTTCGGCGGGCTCGTCGTAGAGCCAGACGACCGCGCCGAGCCCGCCGGCCTCCTCGGTGGCGAGGGGCAGGGCGTAGCTGGCGGCGTAGCCGAGACGGGCGGCGACCTCGCGGTGGCGCGGGTCGAGGCCCTCCTCGGTGCGCACGTCGCGGATGGCGATCGGCTCGGGCACGCGCGCGGGGCGGGTGGAGGAGGGACCGGGAGCCGTGGGGCCGGCGTCGGGCAGGCCGTCGAGGAGGCGGCCGTAACTCCCCGAGCCGCGCGGGACGGTCTCGATGGTGCCGAGGTCGGCGTGGGCGAGGCCGAGGCCGATGGTGCTGGTGGGGCCGAGGCCGTCGGCGGGTTCGAGGACGGCCATGCCGCGGCGGGCGCCGACGAGGGCGGCTCCGGCGCCGAGCACCTCGCGGAGGGCCTCGTCGAGGGAGGAGGTCTTGATCAGACGCTCGGTGAGTTCGTGCAGGGTGGTGAGGCCGGAGACCCAGGAGGCCAGCCGGTCCTGGATCAGGACTCCGGGAGGGAGGGCCGCGTCGGAGGGGGAGGCGGCCGGTGGGACCCCGGGGAGGGGCGCCGTAGTGTGCGGTGGCGCAGGAACCGTTGAATCGATTCCAGCCACTTTCGGCAGACGTGGGGCACTCATGTCAGTCGGCTTTCCGACCGGTGCGTTTGACGCCATAGCATCGCAAACCCCCATGTCATCCTGCGCCGCTCGATGTACCCACATGTACACGTACAAGAGGAGCGATGTCCAGCATTGTCCCCACGGGAAAAGTGGTGTCCGTGAGGTCGTGCGAGAGGGTTGAAGTAAGTGGGAAGTTGGCCGAAAATTACCCACGGTGTGCACCTTTTGCGGTCGACTGGCGTCGTTTGAAAGCGCGTCATTCCGAGCGTGCGGGGTACGTAAACGGTGACAGGCAGGGGCAGTTGCGATCGCCCCGGAACGTGATGCGGGACCCCGGCGTCTTCCACGCCGCAGGCCGCGGCCCGCCACCGGCCGGCGGGGAACGTGTTCCGAACCGCTCCGGATCCGACCTGGCTCCATCGGGCTCCACCTGGCTCCACCGGGATGTACACGGTTTTTCCGGCCCGGCCGGCCCCGCCCCCACGCGGTCCGGCACTCCGCCGACCCGGTACGCGCCGATACGCACGGTGAATGAATCTGCACGTGGTGTGATGGGAATTCGGCGTTCAACGGAAAGGAACGAGCGCTCATGCGCGAGATCCTCGGAAGGCGACGCAAGCTCTGGTTCCGGCGCGGGGCGAGGACCGCACGGCTCGACGCGGCGGTCACCTTCGCCGTCGAATGGAACTGGCCCGTCCTGCCGGGCGCGGGCCTGCGAACGACACCCCGTACGGCCGCGGGCCTCAAGGTGCTGTCCCGTACGGCCGCGGGCCTGAAGGCCCTGGCCCGTACGGACGCGGAGCCCGTCTGTTCCTGTCCCGACCCCGACTGCGTGGTGCCCGGCGCGCACCCCTACGACCCCGGGCTGCTCGCGGCCACCACGGACGAGCGCATGGTCCGCTGGTGGTGGACCGTGCGCCCGGACGCCCCGGTGGTCCTCGCCACGGGCGGCGGCGCGCCCTGCGCGGTCAGTCTCCCCGCACCGGCGGGCGCCCGGGCCCTCGCCGCGCTCGACGCCACCGGCATGCGCCTCGGGCCGGTGATCGCCACCCCCACCCGGTGGTCGATCCTCGTCGCCCCGTACGACCTGGAACGGTTGGGCGAGCTGCTGTACGCGAAGGACAGCGTGCCCAGTTCGCTGAGGTTCCACGGTGAGGGCGGCTATCTCCTGCTCCCGCCCTCGGTCGCGGGCTCCGGACAGGTCCGCTGGGAGCGGGCGCCCCTCGCGGGCTCGGCCCGCCCGTGGCTGCCGGACGTCGAGGCGGTGGTCGACGCCCTGGTGGAGGCGAGCACGAGCACACCGGGCGGCGGGAGCCGGCTGGCGTACTGAGACCGGGCCGCCGCCTCCTCGTTGCCCGTCGCCCACGACGGCGGGCGTTCACCCGAACGGGTGCGTCCCGGACCGACTCGTACGGGAAACGGGTGCGCGGCCGTCCGGGCACCCGTCGTCCGCCGCTATGTTCGCCCCACCGTTCAGGATCTCCAGCCGAGCAGGAGCAGGTGGGCCCGATGACTCCGGTGAACCTCCGCGTGGTCGCACTCGGGGCCGCCGTCACGGTCGCCGTCCTGCTGCCGCTCGTCGCGACGGCGGGACCGGTGGGGCCGTTGGGCCCGGCGGGTCCGCAGGGATCGGCGAGAGCGGTGGGGGAGGCCGTGCGGCCGGCCGATGCACGGAACGAGGGCGACGAGAAGCCGGGGAACGACGGGGAGACCGGGCGGAACGGGAAGTCGGGGAACGACGGAGAGGCCCGGGAGCCGTGGAAGGGCCTCGGCGGCGGATCCCGTACGGCGGAGTCGACCGTTCCCGAGACGCCCGACGGCCCTTCCGCTCGTTCCGCCCCTTCCGTTCCTCCGGCCCCCGACGCACCGGTGGCGTCCGAGCGGATCACGCGCTGTGGGCCGGAACTCGCCTCTCCCGGCGGGGTCGAGGCGCAGACGTGTGTCCTGAACGAGGGGTCCGATGTCTGGGCGCGTACCTACTACCGCAACACCACGGGCCAGGAACTCGACGCGTTTCTGACCCTCATGGCCCCCGGCGGACGGACCGTGCACGTGCGCTGCGCGGTTCCGGCGCAGGACGAACCGGGTACCTGCGAGGTGCCCCGGGAGCGCGGCGCGGGCGCGGTCACGGCGTATGCGGCGGTGGCGGAATTCGCCGGCGCGGGCGAGGGCGGCAGCACTCCGCTGCTGTTGCGGGCAGGCAGCAACACGGTGGACCGCGAGGGAAGTTGAACGTCGGACGCCCCGGCAGGGCCGGAGGCGGACATGGAAAGGCCCGGTCGCTGGCGACGGGGGATGCACCAGCGACCGGGCTTCCAGAACCGTAACAAGAGATCTGCGGTTCGCAAATTCGATCTCGGTTATTCGGACAGGGATTTACCTGTCCGAAGACCGGGTTGTGGTGGAAGTCACCGACTGGTCGGTCTGTCAGTCACCGATACCACCTGGGGTATCAGCTGAGAGTGACCTGACGGTTCGTGAGGCCGCCGCGCGCCCGTCGCTCCTCCGCGGTGAGCGGAGCGTCCGAGGCGAGCGCCTCGGTCAGCCGCTCGAAGAACTCGGCGGCCGGCTTCTCGCACTCCTCGGCGGTCATGGAGGTCGGCAGGTCCCACACCGGCACCACGAGGCCGTGGGCGCGGAAGGAGCCGACGAGCCGGGTGTCGGAACCGAGGGAGGTGCCGCCGGCGGCCTGGAGCCGGGCGAGCGCGTCGAGCAGCTTCTCCTCCGGGTACGGCATGACCCAGCGCAGGTGGTTCTTGTCGGGGGTCTCGCACCAGTACGCGGAGTCGACGCCCGCGAGGCGGACGGTCGGGATCGCGGCCGCGTTGGCCCGCTCCAGGGAGGCGGCGACCTCCGGGTCGGCGCCGTCCGCCGACTGCGGGATCCAGAACTCGAAGCCCGTGTGGACCTCGGGGACGAACGCGGCGTCGGCGTCCAGCAGGTCCTGGAGGCGCGGGCCCTCGGCCGGCACGCGGCGCGCGGGCACCGGCGTGCCCGGCTCGGCCTCCAGGGCGCGCTGGAGGGTGTCGGCGAGGTCGCGGGCCAGGTCGCCGGAGGTGGAGTCGTTCTGCAGGGCGAGCAGGACGGAGCCGTCGTCCCGGCGGAGCGCCGGCCAGGCCATCGGCAGCACGGTCGCGAGGGTCACGGACGGCACGCCCTCGGGCAGCCCGCCCTTCAGGGTGAGCGGCACGGTCGCGGCGGGCACCAGTTCGCGCAGCGCGACCCAGTCGCACTCGCCGGGCAGACCCTCGAAGGGACGCTGGACGAGCTCGGTGACGGCGTGCGCGGCGGCCCGGCCGTGACACGCCTTGTAGCGGCGGCCCGAACCGCACGGGCACGGCTCGCGCGCGCCGACGACAGGGATCTCCCCGCTCGTGACCTGTGCCTGGCCGGTCTTGCCGGCCTTCGTCTGGGGGCGCTTCTTGGCCATGGTGTGGCTTTCTCCCGATCGCGGCGGTGCTGGTGTGCGGTGCTGTGTCGGGCGCGAGCCTAGCCGCCCCGACCGCCACCGCCCCTCAGGCGGGCCGCGCCGGGGAACCGACCCGGAGCACGGGGCCGGTCCCGGACCCGGGATCAGTCCAGGTCGTCGTACGCGTCCAGGAAGTCGAAGCTCGAACCGCCGCCGACGTGCGTCGCGAAGTCCTCGCGGCGGTGTCCCTCGGTGACGACCACCCAGACGGTGACCTCGCCGGTCGCGCTGTCGCGTACGCCCCAGTCCTGGGCCAGCGCGCCGATGATGTTCAGCCCGCGTCCGCCCCGCGCCGTGACCGAGGGCGTCGACGGGACGGGTCGCGTCGGACCGCCGCCGTCGGTGACCTCGACCCGCAGGCCGCCCGCCGGGTCGACCCGCCAGGCCGCCCGTACGTCCCCTTCACCGCGATCCGCCCGCCCCAGCGGCCTGGCGTACCGGCAGGCGTTGCTGAGCAGTTCGGAAAGGATCAGCACCGCGTCGTCGACGACCGATTCCGCGACCCCGCTGCGGTACAGCTCGTCCCGCATCCGGTGCCGCGCCTCACCCACGCCCGCAGGGCCATGGGGTACGGCCATGCTCGACGACGTGGGCACCTCCTGTGCCACCACCAACGCCACCCCCGAGACCTCCTTTGCCCCACGCCACGGTGTGAATGCCCCGATGACCTGGGCCGGAAACCGGCCAATCGGCGTGGGATGAGGCACTCGTGACGATCGCGTACGGACGGAACGCGCCGGTGCACTCCCTGTAACCCCTGATGCACCCTTTGTCCCCTGGGGCGGATGGGGCGGAAGTGACGAAAAGGAGGGGATCAGCCGCGGCCCAGCTGGGCCAGCACCTGCTTCGGGCGGTTGGTGATGATCGCGTCCACGCCAAGACGCTCGCAGAGCTCGACGTCCTCCGGCTCGTCCACCGTCCAGACGTGCACCTGGTGCCCGGCCTTCTGGAGCCGCAGGATCACCGCCGGCTGGTGCCGCACGATCCGGATGGAGGGACCCGCGATGCGCGCGCCCGCGGGGAGCCGCCCGTCGCGCAGCCGGGGCGAGACGAACTGGGCGAGGGAGACGGTGGGCAGCGTCGGCGCGGCGGCGGCGATCCGGTGCAGGGAGCGGGCCGAGAAGCTCATGATCCGTACGGCGGAGTCCTCGGGGGACGCGGGCGCGTGGAGGTCGAACCGCTTCAGGAGCTGGAGCAGCCGCTCCTCGACCTGACCCGCCCAGCGCGTGGGGTGCTTGGTCTCGATCGCCAGCTCGATCCGGCGGCCGGTGTCGGCGACCAGCTCCAGGAGGCGTTCCAGGGTGAGGACGGAGGTGGACCCGGGGGCCCGCCGGTCGGGACTCTCCGCCGACTCGCCCCGGCCCTTCCAGGTGCCGAAGTCGAGCTCGGCGAGGGCGGCCAGTTCGAGGGTGGAGACGGCCCCGCGGCCGTTGGAGGTGCGGTCGACGCGTCGGTCGTGCACGCAGACCAGGTGCCCGTCGGCGGTGAGCCGGACGTCGCACTCCAGAGCGTCGGCACCGTCCTCGATGGCCTTCACATAGGCGGCCAGGGTGTGTTCCGGTACGTCCTCGGACGCTCCGCGGTGGGCGACGACCTGGACGGGGGCGCGGTTCGGTTGCTGCCGTGCGTGAGTCACCGCGTCATGGTGCCATTGGCGGGGCGTGGCGGGCACACCGGGACTGTCCGTTCTGTCCTTTATAAAGGAAGCAGTGCGAATGCACAGCTCCGTCTTACAGCGGCCTGACGTCCGGTGGGAAAAGCTGGTCGCAGCACCCTGGAGCCGGAGCGACCACAACCTCACGCGGTCGAGAAGAGTCACACGCAGGCATGCTTGATCCGTACGGCGGACACCTGCGGGTATCCACGGCCGGCGCGGGCAGGCGCTCGAAGGCGGGCGGCCGGCCGGAGCGGCCCGAGCGGATCCGACGGTCCGAGCGGGTCCGACGGTCCGGGCGGATCGGGCGGTCCGGGCGGTCCGGGCGGACCGAACGAGTCCGGCAGGCCGAGCAGTCCATGTAGTCCGAGCAGCCCATGTAGTCCGAGTAGTCCGAGTAGTCAACACCAGATCAACGCAGTCAACGAGGAGAGCGAGCTGTGAGCACCGAGAACGAGGGCCAGGCGGTTCCGGGGGAGCCGGCTGCTCCGTCCGCCCCTCCCACGCCTCCCGTACCCCCGTCGGCCCCTCCGGCTCCGGCCCCGTCTCCAGCGCCGTCCTCGGCTCCGGCCTCCGAGCCGACCGCGGCGCACCCCGCCCACCCGGCGGACACGAGCGCCCAGGGGGCCCCGACGATCCAGGGAGCCCCGACGGTCCAGGCGGTCCACGCGGCCCCCGAGGCCCAGCACGCGGCCCCGGCGGGCGGCTGGCCGCCGCCCCCGCCGGCCGTTCCCTCCTGGGGAGCCCAGCACGCGCCCGTACCCCCGGCTCCCGCCGCGCCGCGCAAGCGGACCGGCGGTCTCGTGGCGGCCGTCCTGGCGGCGGCGCTCGTCGCGGGCGGCGTCGGCGGCGGCATCGGCTACTGGGCGGCCCAGCACGAAGACGGCGGCACGGGCTCGACGACCGTCTCCTCGGGCGAGGCGCCGGCCTCCTTCAAGCGCGATCCGGGGACGGTCGCGGCGGTCGCGGCGAAGGCGCTGCCGAGCGTGGTCACCATCCAGGCGAAGTCGGGCGGCTCCCAGGGCGAGGGCGGCACGGGCACGGGCTTCGTGTACGACCAGGAGGGCCACATCGTCACCAACAACCACGTGGTGGCGTCGGCGGCGGACGGCGGCACGCTCTCCGTGACCTTCTCCGACGGCAAGTCGTACGACGCGGAGGTCGTCGGCCGGGCCGAGGGCTACGACGTGGCGGTGCTGAAGCTCAAGAACGCCCCGAAGAACCTCCAGCCGCTCCCGCTGGGCGACTCCGACAAGGTGGCGGTCGGGGACTCGACGATCGCGATCGGAGCCCCGTTCGGCCTGTCCAACACGGTGACGACGGGCATCATCAGCGCCAAGAACCGCCCGGTCGCCTCGGGCGACGGCTCCGGCGGCAGCAACTCGTACATGAGCGCCCTGCAGACGGACGCCTCGATCAACCCGGGCAACTCCGGCGGTCCGCTGCTCGACGCGAGCGGCGCGGTGATCGGCATCAACTCGGCCATCCAGTCCACCAGCGGCGGCTTCGGGCAGACCCAGGCGGGTTCGATCGGCCTCGGCTTCGCGATCCCGGTCAACCAGGCGAAGAACGTCGCCCAGCAGCTGATCAAGACGGGCAAGCCGGTCTACCCGGTGATCGGCGCGACCGTGAACATGAACGACGAGGGCGAGGGCGCCGAGATCGCCGCCAAGGGCACCGGCGGCACCTCCTCGGTCACCCCGGACGGCCCCGCGGCCAAGGCGGGCCTGAAGCCGGGCGACGTGATCACCGGCTTCGGCGGCCACCAGATCGACAGCGGCCCCACCCTCATCAGCGAGATCTGGACCCACAAGCCGGGCGACTCGGTGGAGATCACCTACGAGCGCGACGGCAAGTCCGCCACGACCACCGTCGTCCTGGGCGAACGCACCGGCGACAGCTGACCCACCCGTGCGCCCGGCCCCGCCGGGGCCGACCCACCGCCCGCCGCCGTCCGGCCTCTCCAGCCGGTACGCTGTAGCCGCTCCGGCCAAGCGGTCCGGAGCGGAGGTGGGTTGCCCGAGCGGCCTAAGGGAACGGTCTTGAAAACCGTCGTGGCAGCGATGTCACCGTGGGTTCAAATCCCACACCCACCGCCGATGGCGAAGGCCCCCGACCGGGAGGAACCGGTCGGGGGCCTTCGCGTGCCGCCCCCTCGGCCGGGGGCGGGATCAGGAGTGGTTGCGGGCCGGGGGGTTGTTGAGGCAGAGCGCGATGTTGCGCACGGCCGCCGTGAGTTCCTCGATCACGCGGGCCGCCTGCTCCGCGTTGTGGAAGGCCGGGCGGTCGGTCAGGGTGCGGCTCAGCTCCTCCGCGGCCCGGACGGCGTGGCTCGCGGGGCCCTGGTCCGCGGCGGACGCCGGGTAGGACTCGGGGGCCGGGTAGGGGTCGGACGTCAGGTACGGCTCGGGGGCCGAGTAAGGGTCCGGGGCCGAGTAAGGGTCCGGTGTCGGATAGGGGTCCGGGTCCGCCCGGTAGCCCTCGAAGGAGGGCGAGAAGGTGCCGGAGCCCGTCGTCCCCACGGTGAGGGCGGCGTGCGCCTCCTCCCCGGGACGGGGAGCCGTGGCCAGCAGGAGGGCGTGCGAGGCCGGCAGCGGGGCCTGGGGGGCTTGGGAAGCGGCCTGGGACTGCGGAGCCTGTACGTACGGGGCTTGGGGCTGAGAGGACTGAAGGGGCTGTGCGGAGTGCGGTGAGTGCAGGGACTGTGGGGACTGCGGGGAGTGCAGGGCCTGCGGGATCTGACCCTGGGACTGGGCGGTCTGGGCCTGCGCGGCTTGGAGCTGTGCCACCTGGGACTGGGTCGCCTGGGAGAGCTGAGTGGTCTGAGGAGCCTGTGACTGGGGGCCCTGTGGGGGCTGGGGCGGGGACTGGCGGGCCCGGGGGAGCACGAAGTGGTCGAAGCCCGGGAACGCCGACGTGCCGGGGCGCGCGGCCGGCGGCTCGTACTCCTGCTGCCACTGCGCGCGGTAGCACTCCACCTGGTCCTCGCAGGAGGAGCGCGCGTGGAAGACCGCCGTGTCCTCGCCCAGGTCCGGGTACCAGAGGTTGGGTCCGGGGAAACGGACCGTCCGCATACGGGGTTTGATCTGCTCGGCGCACCCCATGCAGCAGCCCTTCGGCACCAGGAACGGGATGCCGCCGCTCTGCTCCGGCCTGCGCGGACCCTCCTCGCGCGGGTACTCCCCGTGGTGGCAGGGCGGCAGTTCGCCGCAGGCGCGGCAGACCGCGTAGTGCTCGGGGAGCACCTGCCAGTCCTGGCTGGCGGGGGCGCACCAGTGCTTCGGCGCGGACCGGGGCAGGTTGTCGTTGCGCAGGACGAGGACCACCGGGCGCTTGTAGAACTCGGCGCGTTCCGGGGCGGGTTTGACCGCCTGGTTGTTGGCCCGCCGCAGCTCGTTGGCGTGCCACCACAGCTCCACGTGGTCGCGCCAGGCCTTCTCGTACGCCTCCGGCCAGTGGTCGCCCGGGTACCCGGTGATCTCCAGGACGCGCCAGGCCTGCCGGTCGAGTACGACGATGGAGCCGGCCCGCAGTCGCAGATGAGTTCCCTCGCCGCCCTCGTCCGGCCAGTCATGGCGGCCGATGCTGGTGGGCTGGTCAGGGAGCCACCTGCGAACCTGCATGACACGCTCCTCGGCAACGAAACTTCGTAGTTTCAACTGGGGCAGTAAGTGACATTCTGAACAATTTAGGCGTCGGCTTGGGGTTAGACACGCGCACGTCGCAGATCCGTGAGGGCCGGAAACGCCTTTCCCACCGGCTATTTCACCCGCCGTGACCGACCCCGCCCGGATTCGCCGTCCTGGTCGTCACGGCGGGCCCGTACCCGCTCCGGGGGCTCCTGATGCTCACCCGTACGTGTGACGTCACTTCGGCCCGTGTCATCCCGTACGTATGCATCGCGCCGCATAGCGGGCCGCATATCGGGCCGCTCGGCGTTCCCCGGAGACGGCCCGGGGGCGGGGAGGTGGTATTGGCGGCGCGGTTCCGCGAGGAGCCGCGTAGGGTCCGGATTCCTTCGAAATCCCTTCGGGAGACAGGAGTATGGGATGCGGATCGTGCTCGTCCACGGGGACATCACCGCCGAGGCGGTGGACGCGGTGGTCAACGCCGCGAACTCCTCGCTGCTCGGGGGCGGCGGAGTCGACGGGGCCGTTCACCGGAAGGGCGGCCCGGAGATCCTCGCCGCCTGCCGGAAGCTGCGCGCCTCGCACTACGGCAAGGGGCTGCCGACCGGGCGGGCCGTGGCCACCACGGCGGGGCGTCTGCCCGCCCGGCACGTGATCCACACGGTGGGGCCGGTCTGGTCGCGGGACGAGGACCGCTCGGAGCTGCTGGCCTCCTGCTACCGGGAATCCCTGCGGGTGGCCGACGAGTTGGGGGCCCGCACGGTCGCGTTCCCGGCCGTCTCCACCGGGATCTACGGCTGGCCGATGGCGGACGGGGCCCGGATCGCCGTCGAGACGGTACGGGCGACCCGCACCGAGGTCGAGGAGGTGCGGTTCGTGCTCTTCGACGAGACGGCGTACCAGGCCTTCGAGGGAGCCGTGGGGGACGTCCCCTAGGTTCCGGGGGAGGGGACGGAACCGAACCCGGGTCGAAACGGGAATTCCGCCCTCCCCGCGAGCCGCTTCTTTTCTTGCCCGCCCTCCCACCCTGATGCCGCCCCGATCTTGCCTTGGCCGGGTTTATCCGGCTCTCCTCACGCTTGCGAGGGAACGTCCGCTCCGGGACGGTTCGCCGGGGATTCCGTGGGCAATTCTGCATTCGCGACGTCGAGCACAACGGCCGGGACGGAGGGCCAACTGTCCCGGAAACACAGGTATTTCAGTCACGCTCCACGCTTCGGGTATTCGGCGGAGCTCCCAGGAGCTCACGGTCCTCAGTTCTCAGTTCTCGGTTCTCAGTTCTCGGTTCTCGGTTCTCGGTTCTCGGTTCTCGGTTCTCAACACACGGAGGAACAGTCATGGCACGCATCCGCACCACCCGCACCGACTTCACCCACATCGCCCAGTCCCTCCCGGTGCTCGGCTTTCCTCCGTGGTGAGGGACGGGGGTGGCGGAGACCGGCCCGACGGGGGCGATTCGGGGGGAGGCGACACGGCAGCGCGAATGGCGGGGGTGAACGGCGGCTCGTGAGGCGGCACTTCGGTACCGGTGGGTGAGCCGGGACACGGGTCGGCGTGCGGGTCGCCGTGCCGGCGGACGTGGGGGCCGGGGCGCGGGGGTGGTGGACGCGGGACCGGGGTTCCCACGTAAGGGTCGTTACCCGGCGCGTACGGCCGAGGCGACGGCCCCAGCGGTGGCCGGGCACGGCGGGCGGCCCTTCACTCGCGTCATGAGCACAAGCACGCCGCCCCGGCCCCGGCCCACCACGACTCCCGCACCGGCACGTTCGCGGTCCGCGCTCCCCCTCGCCGGGGTGCGGGCCGTGGCCTTCGCCCTGATGGCGGCGGTGGCCGGAACGGCGCTCCTCGATGCCCCGGCGCCGACCGCCGCCCCGCCCCAGCCCCCACCCCCGGCCACCGCCACGGTGGCGGCAGCGGCCGTGAGCACCGCCGGGGCCCCCGCTCCCGGCGCACCCGCAGCGTCTGGCACCCCCGCCGCGCCCGGCGCCCCCGCAGCGTCTGGTGCCTCCGCGGTTGCCCGTGCCTCCGCAGGGATCGACGTCTCCACGGCCCCCGGGGTCTCGGCGGCCTCCGGCACCCCCACGGCCCCCGGCGCCTCCACAGCCCCCAGCGTCTCCACGGCCCCCGGCGCCCCCGCGACCCCCGAAAAGCTCGTCTCCGCCGATTCCGTCCCCGTCACCTTCACCGGCAAGGCCTTCGACACCTGTGAGGCGCCCTCCGTCGAGACGATGCGGGCCTGGCGGGGTTCGCCGTACGGGGCCGTCGGGATCTACTTCGCCGGGCGGGGCCGGGGCTGCCCCGGCCAGCGGGAGCTCGGTCCCGGCTGGGTCGCCTCGGTGCAGGCCATGGGCTGGCGGCTGCTGCCCGTCTTCGTCGGCTCCCAGGCGCCGTGCGTCGAGGCCCCCGCCAAGAAGCCCTTCGCCATCGGCTCCGACCCCTGGGGCCAGGGCACCCGGGAGGCGGGTGACGCGGTGCGGGCCGCGCAGGCCCTGGGTCTGGGCACGAGCAGTCCGCTCTACCTCGACATCGAGGCCTACCGGCGCGGTGACGCGCAGTGTGCCGCGACCACCCTCTCCTTCGTCCGCGGCTGGAACCGCGAGGTGCGCCGCCTCGGGTACCTGCCCGGCTTCTACAGCAGCGCGGACACGGGCGTGCGGGACATCGAGGCGCAGCGGAAGGCGGGCACGGCGGACCTGCCGGCCGTGATGTGGTTCGCGCGCTGGCTGGGGAAGCCCGCGCTGGACACCGAGGCCACGCTCGCCCCGGCGGCCTGGACGCCGCACGCCCGGATCCACCAGTACGCGGGCAACGTCGCCGAGACGTACGGCGGCCACCGTCTCGTGATCGACCGCAACGCCGTGGACGCCCCGGTCGCCCGCCTCACCACGGCGCGCGCGGGTTCCTCTCCGGCGTTCTCCACCTCTTCCCCCGCCGTGACACGGACCACGGCCCGACCCTGAGCCGGACCTCGGGGGCCTCCACCCAGAGGAGGTGGGGGCGTCCTCACCCCTACAACCTGAGGCGGACGGCGGTTCGGGACCTGGGGCCGATCCGTCGGGTACCCCTCCCCTCCTAGCGTGGAGTCATGACTCCGCCACCCTCTGGCCCCGTCTGCGCCGGTGCCTCGCAGTACGCGTCGTACACGACCTTCTCCTCGTACGTACGGGCGCGTGGGCCCGTACTCCTGCGCACCGCCCGCTCCCTGACCGCCAACCCCTCGGACGCGGAGGACCTCCTCCAGACCGCGCTCGCCAAGACCTTCGTGGCCTGGGAACGCATCGAGGACCACCGCGCCCTGGACGGCTACGTCCGCCGGGCGCTGCTGAACACCCGTACGTCCCAGTGGCGCAAGCGCAAGGTCGACGAGTTCGTGTGCGAGGAGCTGCCCGAGCCGGTCGGCCTCCCGTCGCCCGACCCGGCCGAGCGGCAGGCGCTGCACGACGCCATGTGGCGCGCGGTGCTCAAGCTGCCGGAGCGGCAGCGTCAGATGGTGGTCCTGCGGTACTACGAGGACCTCAGCGAGGCGCAGACCGCCGAGGTGCTCGGGGTGTCGGTCGGCACGGTCAAGAGCGCGGTGTCCAGGGCGCTCGGCAAGCTCCGCGAGGACCCGGAGCTGACTCCGGTGAGGTGAGGTGAGGTGAGGCGAGACGGGACGGGACGAAGTGAGCTGAGGTGAGGTGAGGTGAGACGAGGAGTTCAGGAGTTCCTCGTACTCTCCCGGATCACCCCCGGATCACCCCCGGATCACCCCCGGATCACCCCCGGATCACCCTCGGCGCCTCCCCGGAGCACCCTCCTAACCTCCCGGTTCTCCCCCGGCGCCAGTAATCACTGGCAATTTCCATACTCCCGGGTAGTGACATACCGCTCGGTACGTGCGCAGAATCTCCACACCCCTACTGCCACGTAGCGCCCACCGGGAGGACGCCCCGTGTACAGCACCATGCAGGACGTACAGCTGACCGTGAGCCGCATCCTCGAACACGGGATGAGGATCCACGGGAAGTCCACCATCACCACCTGGACGGGCGAGCCCGAGCCGCAGCGCCGCACGTTCGCCGAGGCCGGAGCCCGCGCACACCAGCTGGCCCACGCCCTGCGCGACGAACTCGGCGTCACCGGCGACCAGCGGGTCGCCACCCTCATGTGGAACAACGCCGAGCACGTCGAGGCGTACTTCGCGATCCCCTCCATGGGCGCCGTCCTCCACACCCTCAACCTCCGCCTTCCCCCCGAGCAGCTGGTGTGGATCGTCAACCACGCCGCCGACCGGGTCGTGATCGTCAACGGCTCGCTGCTCCCCCTCCTCGCCCCGCTGCTCCCGCACCTGCCGACGGTCGAGCACGTCGTCGTCACGGGCCCCGGCGACCGCTCGGTCCTGGCCGGCGCGGCCCCGCGCGTGCACGACTACGAGGAGCTGATCGCCGGCCGCCCCACCACGTACGACTGGCCCGAGCTGGACGAGCGCACGGCCGCGGCCATGTGCTACACCTCCGGCACCACCGGTGACCCCAAGGGCGTCGTCTACTCCCACCGGTCCATCTACCTGCACTCGATGCAGGTGAACATGGCCGAGTCGATGGGCCTCACCGCCAAGGACACGACCCTGATCGTGGTGCCGCAGTTCCACGTGAACGCGTGGGGGCTCCCGCACGCCACCTTCATGACCGGCATCAACATGCTCATGCCGGACCGCTTCCTCCAGCCGGCCCCGCTCGCCGACATGATCGAGCGCGAGCGGCCGACCCACGCCGCCGCCGTCCCCACCATCTGGCAGGGCCTGCTCGCCGAGGTCACCGCCCACCCGCGCGACCTCTCCTCCATGGCCCAGGTCACCATCGGCGGCGCGGCCTGTCCGCCCTCCCTCATGGAGGCGTACGACAAGCTCGGCGTCCGCCTCTGCCACGCCTGGGGCATGACCGAGACCTCCCCGCTGGGCACGATGGCCCACCCGCCGGCCGGTCTCACCACCGACGAGGAGTGGCCCTACCGCGTCACGCAGGGGCGCTTCCCCACCGGTGTCGAGGCGCGGCTCGTCGGCCCCGGCGGCGAGCACCTGCCCTGGGACGGCGAGTCGGCCGGCGAACTGGAGGTGCGCGGCACCTGGATCGCGGGCGCGTACTACAGCGGCGTCGACGGCGAACCGCTCCGGCCCGAGGACAAGTTCAGCGAGGACGGCTGGCTCAAGACCGGTGACGTCGGCGTGATCAGCACCGACGGCTACCTCACCCTCACCGACCGCGCCAAGGACGTCATCAAGTCCGGCGGCGAGTGGATCTCCAGCGTCGAGCTGGAGAACGCGCTGATGGCGCACCCGGAGGTCGCCGAGGCCGCCGTGGTCGCCGTGCCGGACGAGAAGTGGGGCGAGCGCCCGCTCGCGACCGTCGTCCTCAAGGAGGGCTCGACGGCGGACTACGAGACGCTGAAGGCCTTCCTCGCCACGGAGGGCGGCATCGCCAAGTGGCAGCTGCCGGAGCGCTGGGCGATCGTCCCCGCCGTGCCGAAGACGAGCGTCGGCAAGTTCGACAAGAAGGTCATCCGCAAGCAGTACGCGGAGGGCGGGCTGGACGTGACGCAGCTGTAGGGGCCGGGACGTGAGGGAGGGGGAGGGCGCCCGGCGCCCTCCCCCTCCTTCGTGCCGGTTCGTACTAGTTGGTGCCGATCTTCGCGAGCAGATCGACGATCCGGGCCTGGACCTCGGCGCTGTTCGACCGCTCGGCGAGGAAGAGGACGGTCTCGCCGGAGGACAGCTTCGGCAGCTCCTCCTCGACGAGGTCGGCCGAGGTGTAGACGACGAGCGGAGTGCGGTTGAGCTGCCCGTTCGCCCGCAGCCAGTCGATGATCCCGGCCCGGCGGCGGCGCACCTGCATCAGGTCCATCACCACCAGGTTCGGCTGCGTCTGCGTGGCGAGCGTGACCGCCTCGGAGTCCGTGGCCGCCCGCGCCACCTGCATCCCGCGCCGCTCCAGGGTGGCCGCGAGCGCCTCCGCGATGTCCTCGTTCTCCTCGATCAGCAGGACCCGGGACGGGTGCTGCTCGCTGTCGCGCGGCGCGAGCGCCTTGAGGAGCACGGCCGGATCGGCGCCGTACGCCGCCTCGCGGGTCGCTTGCCCGAGCCCGGCCGCGAGCAGCACCGGCACCTCGGCGGCGACGGCCGCTTGGCGCAGGGACTGGAGGGCGGTGCGGGTGATGGGGCCGGTCAGCGGGTCGACGAAGAGTGCGGCCGGGAAGGCGGCGATCTGCGCGTCGACCTCCTCGCGGGAGTGCACGATCACCGGCCGGTAGCCGCGGTCGCTCAGCGCCTGCTGCGTGGAGACGTCGGGCGCGGGCCAGACCAGCAGTCGGCGCGGGTTGTCGAGGGGCTCCGGGGGCAGCTCGTCGTCGACGGGGCGCGGGGCGGGCCGGTTGGCGACCTCGACCGCGCCACCGGGACCGTCGAGCGGCTCGGGGCCCTCCGCGGAGCCCTCGGCGGGCGCTCCTATGGCGTACGCCCGGCCCTCGGAGGCGGCCTCCGCCCGGGACTGCGCCTCCGGATGCGCCGGGGCCGTCGTCCGGTCCCGGGCCGCTGCCGGAGCCGCCGTCTGCGCCGGTGTCTGCGGCTGGGAGGGGGTCTGCGGGTGCGGCTCGGCCTCGGTTCCGGCCGGCGCGGGGAGCGCCGTCGGGGCCGGCGGGTCGACCTCGGGCGGGGTGGCGAGCTTGCGCCGCCGCCCGGAGCCGTTGGAGGGCGCGGCGGGTACGCCGGACGTGACGGGCGCGGCGGGCGCGACGGCCGCACCGGGCGCGGCCGGAGCCGGAGAGGTCGCCGGTACCGGAGCCGGGTGGGCCGGGGAGGCGGGCGCCGGGGGCACGAAGGGGACGCCCTGCCCGAGGGTCCGGACGCTGAACGCCCGCCCCTGGGTCGACTCCCGCGACATGGGCAGCTCGGGAGGCAGCGGTACGGAGCCGGTACCGGTCCCGCTACCGGGCTGCGGCTGCTGCGCCTCCGGAGCCGGCGGCGCGACGGCCCGGCGCCGCCCGGTCGGCTCGACGGGCGCGGGGTCGCTCGCGGGCAGGGGAACGGAGGCGCCCGGCACCGGGGCGTGGACGTGCGGATGGGGCTGCGGCGGCGTGTGGTCGGCGCCCGGGACGCCCCGTACGGCCTCGTGCTGCCCCTCGTCGAAGACCGGCAGCGGACGGGCAGACGGGGTGATCGGCGCACCGGCCGGCGGACCGGTCACCGGCGCGGCGGGCAGGGGCACTTCGCGGTCGGCGTCGGCGGGCGGCAGCGCGAACGGGGTCCGGGGGCCGGCCTCGGCCGCGGCCGCCCGCTCCTGCGCGGCGGCCAGCGCGCGCCGACGGCGTCCGCTCGGCTGCGCCGGAGCCTCCTCGGAGGCGACGGCCGGCAGGGCCAGGGCGGGCGGGGGCACGGGTCCGGGGACGCCCGCGGGGTCGACGGCGACGCCCTGCGGCGGCACGGCCGCGCCGAGCGCGGCACGCCCCTGCGCCCCCTCGGCGGCGGTCACGACGGAACCCTCGGCGGGCCGTCCCCGACGGCGCCCGGTGGGCTCGACGGGCGCAGCGGCAGAGGTGACCGGAGCGACCTGGGCGGCCGGTGCGGCCTGCGCGGCCGGGCCCCCGGGGGCGGGGATCGCGTTCTGCTGGGCCGGGATCAGATCGGCCGCGGCGGTTCCTCCCGTACGGGCACGGCGGCGCCCGCTGGGCTCGGCGCCGGACGGGGCGTCGCCCCCGGCCGCGACCGCGCTCTCCAGGAAGGCGTCCGTCGAGCCGCGCCGGGCCCGTCGACGGCCTCCGCCGGCCTCCGTGTCCGGCCCCGCACCCGGGGCGGGAACGGCGGCGGGGGGCTCGGCGACCGGCGCCGAGGCCTGCGCGGGCAGCGCGAGGGCCTCCCGGCCGCCCGCCTGCGCGTCGTTCCGGGGGGCGGGCGCCGGGACCGTGCCCCGGCCCGCGCCGATCGGCACTTCGAGGACGTACGCGCCGCCGCTCGTGCCCGGCACCTCGTGGGTCTGCACGACGCCGCCGTGCGCCGCCACGATCCCGCGCACGACGGGCCCGTGGACCGGGTCGCCGCCCGCGTACGGGCCGCGGACCTCGATCCGTACGACGTCGCCGCGCCGTGCGGCCGCCACGACGATCGTGGAGTCGGCGGGCCCGGCGCCCGGGACGGCGGCCCGGTTCCTGCCGGTCGCGTCGACGCCCGCGACGTCCGCGACGAGGTGCGCGAGGGCGGTCGCGAGCCGGGCCGGGTCCACCTCGGCCTCGATGGGCGGGGTGTGCACGGCGAACTGCGCGCGGCCGGGCCCGATCAGCTCGACGGCCCCGTCGATGCCGGCGGACACGACCCCGTCGAGGAGCGTGACGCGCTTGTCGAGCTCCTCCGCGCCCGCGTCGAGGCGCTGGTAGCCCAGGACGTTGTCCACGAGCGCCGTCATCCGGGCGTACCCGGCGGCGAGGTGGTGGAGCACCTGGTTGGCCTCGGGCCACAGCTGTCCCGCGTCGTCGGCGGCGAGGGCGCCGAGCTGGGTGCGCAGCTCCTCCAGGGGGCCGCGCAGCGACTCGGCGAGGACGGCGGTCAGCTGCTCGTGGCGGGCGGCGAGCGAGGCGTACCGCTCCTGCTGCGCCTCCCGTTCCGCCGCCGCCCGCTCGGCGCGGTCGGCGAGCTCGGCGGCGTGCTGCTCGGCGAGCTGCTCGTACGGCCTGCGGTCGGTGAAGGTCATCACCGCGCCGACGAGCTGGTCCCCGTCCCGCACTGGAGCGGTCGTCAGGTCGACCGGGACCCGCTCGCCCTTCTTCGTCCACAGGACCTGCCCGCGCACGCGGTGCTTCCGCCCGGACTTGAGGGTGTCCGCGAGCGGCGACTCCTCGTACGGGAAGGGCTCGCCGTCGGCGCGCTTGGCGAGGATCAGCGGGTGCAGCTCCCGGCCGCCGAGCTCGCCGGCGCGGTGGCCGAGGATCTGCGCGGCGGCGGGGTTGACGAGGACGACCCGGCCGTCGGTGTCCGTGCCGACGACGCCCTCGGAGGCGGCGCGCAGGATCATCTCGGTCTGCCGCTGCGAGCGGGCGAGTTCGGCCTCGGTGTCGAGGGTGCCGGTGAGGTCGCGCACGACCAGCATGAGCAGCTCGTCGCCGGTGTAGCCGCCGTACGAGTCGTAGGCCTCGCGGCCGTCCTCCAGGCTGGCGCTGGTCACCTCGACGGGGAACTCGCCGCCGTCGGTGCGGCGGGCGACCATCCGGGCCGGCTTGGTGCGGCCCTGCTCGTCGGTGTTGTCCGGGCGGCGCATGGAGCCGGGGATGAGGCGCGAGTCGAAGTCGGGCAGGAGGTCGAGGAGGCCGCGCCCGACGAGGGCGGTGCCGGGCGTCTCGAACATGCCGAGGGCGATGGTGTTGGCGTTGACGACCGTGCCGTTGCAGTTGACGAGCACGAGGCCGTCGGGGAGGGCGTCGAGTATGGCTGCGAGGCGAGCAGCGCCTCGGGATGGCCTGCTGCTCACGACGACGCTTCCTCCCTGACGCACTGCACGCGCTTGGCCTGTCGACCGGCCGGCCCCATCTTGCCCCTCGGGTCGTGGCCTGTCACTGAAGGGAGTCTAAGGGAGCCTCCGGCCGACGCTCCCGGGCGTCGCCCCCGACCGCCGTCCCCACACGGCATCTCCGCACGTCATCCCCGCACGTCGTACCCGGACGTCGTCCTTGGATGTCATCCCCGGGCGTCGTCCCCGGGCGTCGTCCCCGGGCGTCATCCCCGGACGAGGGGAAGGACGGGCTCCAGATTCTCCCAGCGGTCGATCTCGCACCCGTTCGCGCGGGAGAAGCGGGCGTCGACCTCATGGCCCCGCCAGGTGCCGGTCACCCGTGCGAGGACGGGCCCGCCGTACACCTGCGCGCACACCCGGTCCTCGGGGACCGGCCGGAACGGGTCCTCGTCCGCCGCCGCGAGCCGGTCCAGGCGCTCGCAGGCGCGCTCGGCGGCCGGGTGGTCGCCCCCGGGCCGCTCGCCGCACCTCAGCTCGAAGGTGCCGTCGGCCTCGGGGTGGCCGCTTCCGGAGATCGCCACGGTCAGGGCGTCGGGCGCCGGCGCCGGGAACAGCGGCAGCGGCGGCAGGGGACCGAGACCGGCGGACCCGGCGGCGGTGGTGGCGAGGGTCGCGAGGACGAGACGGCGCAGCATGCGGATCTCCAGGAGCACGGGTGCACGGCGGACACGGCGGCACGGGCGCACGGCGCGCCCACCCCGTCTAACGCTCCGGACGCGGCGGCGTTGCGCGGAGGGGAGTGCGGGAGGTGCGTGCGGAGGGCGCGGAGGGGGAGCGCGCCGGGCGGGCGCGCGGGCCCGTACGCGCGCCGGTGGGCTTTGCCCTGGACCCCGGAGGGCTAGTACGGTGAGAATCGATTGGTGACAGCCGGTTCGCCTGTGTCATCATCTGCACGCACCACCCGCGCATGCGTGAGGTGCATGGAGGCGTCGCCTAGTCCGGTCTATGGCGCCGCACTGCTAATGCGGTTTGGGTCTTAAAGCCCATCGAGGGTTCAAATCCCTCCGCCTCCGCCCCACACCGAAGCCCCGGCCCCACGGCCGGGGCTTCGGCCGTTCCCGGACCCCGCCCCCACACTCCCCTGCTGTGGCGTTTTCGCAGGTCACAAGGGGTGGGGCAATCGGATTTCACAGGACGGCGGCAGTCATGTAATGTTCTTCCTGTCGCCGCGAGCGGGTCGAAAGACCGGGGAGCGAAGACGAAAACTAAAAACAAGCACTCGTAGCTTAACGGATAGAGCATCTGACTACGGATCAGAAGGTTGCAGGTTCGAATCCTGCCGAGTGCACAGGAACGAGAGGCCCGGACGAGAGTCCGGGCCTCTCGCGTTGTGCGGTGCGTGGCGGAGGCGGCAGTGCCATCGGCCGCGGCGAGGAGGGACTGCCCGTGCTCGCCTGCGAGTCGGCCTGGCATCATCCTCGGACGACCGCTGGTCATGGCGGTTTTCAGGGGGAGGGGATCGGCTGTGGTCGTGGGTATCGCGCTGTTCGTGCTGGGACTGGCGGGTGTGGTGTGGGGGGCGATGTTCCTCTTCAACGTGCGGGGCGCGGCGGACAAGGCGGTCGCGCGGCGCAACGCCGTCAGGGCTGTGACCGCGGCGCGGACGCTGGACATGGGGCTGACGGAGCCGTCGCGATTGGGTGCCTGGTTCTTCCGGCTCACGGGCGGCGTCGTCTTCCTCTTCTCGCCCGTGCTCGCGCTCGTCGGCCTCGTCGTCGCCACGCGCGGATGACGGCCTGATCCGCGCGTCCCGTCGACAAGACGCTGCCCTTCAGGGGGAGGGCGGCGTGGACGGGGTCGCCGTGCTGCCCGGTGGTGGGGCGGTTAGGGTCGATCTTTCGTTCGTTCTTTCGTCGTACAGGGGGTTGGGACATGGCGCTTTTCGGGAACGCGCACGCGATCGATCCGGCGCAGGCGCAGCAGGACTTCGCGCGGCTGCTCGGGCAGGGGGAGCAGGTGCACGCCGCGTACCTGCTGATCCGGGACACGATCTTCTTCACCGACCGGCGGCTCGTGCTGGTCGACAAGCAGGGGATCACCGGCAAGAAGGTCGAGTACCACTCGATCCCGTACCGGAGCATCACCCACTTCGCCGTCGAGACCGCCGGCACCTTCGATCTCGACGCCGAGCTGAAGATCTGGATCTCGGGCAGCCAGCTGCCCGTGCAGAAGACCTTCACCAAGGGGGTCGACATCTACGAGGTGCAGGCGATCCTCACGCAGTTCGTCGCCAAGTAGGCGGTACGGAGCGGAGGGAAGGGCCCGGGGGAATCCCCGGGCCCTTCCCCTTTTGGGTGAACCTGTCTTATTTGCATGTCAGTTGAATATGCCTTCGGACTAGCTTGCGAGACGGAGGTGATGATCGATGGACGCGATCGACATCGATGACGTGGTGTACGCCGCCACCGGGGAGCGCCTGCGGAGGCTGACCGCGTCGGACGGGGGCCACTGGTTCCCGGTGGTGGACGTGGCGAAACGGCTGGGGTACGCGGGGACGAGGGAGGCCCTGCGGACGGTGGCGCTGCCCGAGGAGTGCCTGGCGTCCGCGCGGGAGGTCGCCGGCGACGACGCGTACCTCCGCCGGTGCGGGATCCGCGCGTCGACGCGGATGGTGAGCCTCCAGGGGCTCGTCCAGCTCGTCGGGGCCTGTCGGCGACCGGAGGCCGGGCCGTTCCGGGCGTGGGTGGCCGAGGTCGTGGCGTCGGTCCAGCGCTACGGCGGGTACGGGCTCGAACCCTCCCCGGTGCACGCCGGTTTCCTGCTCCCGCCGGAGCTCGTCGACGTCCTCGTGCGCCTGGAGGGGCGGTTCGACGAGGGAGCCCTCGCGCACGCCGAGCAGGTCGAGTACGCGGAGCTGCTCCGCGAGACCCGGCAGAGCCTCTCAAGGGTCGCCGAATCCCTCGAACGGCTCGCCGTGCCCCGCCAGCGCACCGGCTCCGCCGTCGCGCTCAGCCCGCAGGAACTCGTCGAGTCCTGGGCCATCACCGGAGACGTGCGGACGGTCGCCAGCTACCTCGCCCCCGGGCTCGTCCGGGGCGGGGTGCGCTACCGGCCCCAGGACGTCACCCGCCGCACCGGCCTCTCCGGCGAGCGCGTCCGCGACTGCGTACGGCTCCTCCTCGAACGCGGCTGCATGCGGCAGGTCGGGGAGCCCGACCCGGACGGGACGCGGATCTACGTCCTGCCCTGAGCCGCGCTCCGGTCCGGGCGTGCCGGGCGGTGGCGTGGCGGAGACTGGACGCCTGGGGCGTACGGGACGTGATCGGGGAGGCGTGGGCATGGGCATGGGCATGGGTGCGGAGTGGCGGTGCCGGGGGATCACCTGGAGCGGCGGAGTGCCGGGGCTGCGGTGGCGGGGCGGGAAGGTCAGCGCCCTCGCGTACGGGCAGCCGCTCGCCTTCCGTGCCGTCGGGGTGCGGCGCTGCCCGGGGGCCCGGGGCAACCCCTGCCCCCTGGAGGCCGCCGTCCCCGGCCGGGCCACCGGCGGGCGGTGCGCGGAGTGCGCACGGCTCGACCGGGCCCACTCGGTCGCGGCCGACACCGTCGCGGACGACCCCCAGCCGTACCGCGTCTACCTGGCCTGGTTCGGGCCCGGCATGACCAAGGTGGGGATCACCGCCGAGGCCCGGGACGAGGCCCGGCTCCTGGAGCAGGGGGCCGTCGCGTTCAGCTGGCTCGGCCGGGGGCCGCTGATGGCCGCCCGGCGCACCGAGGAGGTCCTGCGGCAGGCGCTCGGCGTGCCCGACCGGGTGGCGTACGAGCGCAAGCGAGCCGCCCGGCACGCCCTGCCGCCCGTCGCCGAACGGGCCGGGGAGGTCGAGGAGCTGTACCGGCGGGCCCGGGAGGTGGGCGGCTGGACCGAGACCCTGGAGCCGCTGGAGTTCGCCCCGCGCGACCACGCCGGGGCCTTCCACCTCGACGGACTGCCGCCGCTCGCCGGCACGGTCACCGAGCTGACCGACGGCGGCACCGTCGCCGGGCGGCTGCTCGCCGCCGCCGGGCCCGACCTGCACCTCCTCGCCCCCGACGGGCGCTGCCTCGCCCTCGACACCCGGCTCATGGGCGGCTGGGTCCTCCAGAAGGCCGACGGAGGGGACGGCTTCTCCGTCCCGGTGACGGCGGCGGCTCCTGCGGACGATCCGAACGAGCAGGGGGAGCTCTTCTGAGACGGCTCCTCGGAGCAATTCCTCGAAGGGCCTCACACCGCCGCCCACCGCGCCGCGTAAAGTCTTGGATCCCTTTGGCCGGGTGCCGTGGACATCCCCGCCCGGCCCCCGCGAGGGTGATCGCATGACCCCGAAACTGGTGGCGGGCATCGAACCGCCCTACTACACCGCTGTCTTCACCTCGGTCCGGCCCGACGCGCCCGAGGGATACGCCGAGACCGCCGACCGGATGCAGGCGATCGTCGAGGAGATCCCCGGCTACCTCGGATACGAGTTCGCCCGCACCCCCGGCGGCATCGGCATCACCGTCGCCTACTTCCGCGACCTGAAGTCCCTCGACGCCTGGCGCCTCCACACCGAGCACCAGGAAGCCAAGACGCACGGGCGGGAGCACTGGTACGACAGTTACAGCGTCCACATCGGCAAGGTCGAGCGGAGTTACGGCTATGAACGCGCATGACGGTGCGAAGGCGCATGACGATACGGGTGGAGAGGTCGGGCTCGTCGACATACCCGCGCTCCTCGCGCGGCTCGGGATCCCCGGACTCGTCGACGTGCACACGCACTTCATGCCGAAGAACGTCCTCGACAAGGTGTGGGCCTACTTCGACGCCGTCGGCCCGCTGACCGGTCTGGAGTGGCCCATCACCTACCGCGAGGAGGAGGACCGCAGACTCGCCCTCCTGCGCGGGTTCGGGGCGGTCGCCTTCACCGCGATGCTCTATCCGCACAAGCCCGGGATGGGCGCCTGGCTGAACTCCTGGGCCGCCGACTTCGCCGCCCGTACCCCCGACTGTCTGCACACCGCGACCTTCTTCCCCGAGCCGGGCGCCGACGCCTACGTCCGGGAGGCGCTCGACGCGGGGGCCCGCGTCTTCAAGGTGCACCTCCAGGTCGGAGGGTTCGACCCGAACGACGAACGGATCGACGGGGTGTGGGGGAGCCTCGCGGACAGCGGCACCCCCGTCGTCGTCCACTGCGGCTCCGGGCCCACCCCGGGGAACTTCACCGGCCCCGGCCCCATGGAGCGGCTGCTCGCCCGCCACCCCCGGCTGCGGGTGATCGTCGCGCACATGGGGATGCCCGAGTACGGGGACTTCCTCTCGCTCGCCGAGCGGTACGAGGGCGTCCACCTCGACACCACCATGGCGTTCACCGACTTCAGCGAGCGGCTCGCGCCCTTCCCCGAGGAGGAGCACAAGCGGCTGCTCGACCTCGGCGACCGGATCCTCCTCGGCTCGGACTTCCCCAACATCCCGTATCCGTACGCCCATCAGCTCCACGCCCTCGAACGGCTCGGGCTCGGGGACGACTGGCTCCGGAAGGTGCTGTACGAGAACGGTGCCGCGATGTTTCACGTGAAACCGGCCCGATGATCCCCAGAGCGTGCTGTTTCACGTGAAACCGGCCCTGGCGGGTGCCCGTCGGTGACGGCCGTTTCTCAGGGAATTCACAGGAAAGCGAAAGAGGCCTTTCAGTGGCGGCGGCCAGCCTGGGCTCCATGACCGTCACCTCACACCGCACGAGCAACCGCGCCGGCGCCCGTACCGGTGCTCGCACCGACATCCGCGCCGACATGCTCCGCGCCGACGGGACCGCCGTCCGGGTCCTCGTCGTCGACGACGAGGCCTCGCTCACCGAGCTGCTCTCCATGGCCCTGCGCTACGAGGGCTGGCAGGTCATGAGTGCCGGGGACGGGGCCACCGCCCTGCGTTCCGTGCGCGAGTTCCGGCCCGACGCCGTGATCCTCGACATGATGCTGCCCGACGCCGACGGCCTGAGCCTGCTCGGCTCGATCCGGCGCGAGATGCCCGACGTCCCGGTGCTCTTCCTGACGGCGAAGGACGCCGTGGAGGACCGGATCGCCGGGCTCACGGCGGGCGGCGACGACTACGTGACCAAGCCCTTCAGCCTGGAGGAGGTGGTGGCCCGGCTGCGCGGCCTCATCCGCCGGTCCGGGGCCGCGCAGGCGCGCAGCGAATCCCTGCTGACCGTCGGGGACCTGACCCTCGACGAGGACAGCCACGAGGTCACCCGGGGCGGTGACTCGATCCACCTCACGGCGACCGAGTTCGAGCTGCTGCGCTACCTCATGCGCAATCCGCGCCGGGTGCTCAGCAAGGCGCAGATCCTCGACCGGGTCTGGTCGTACGACTTCGGCGGCCAGGCCAACGTGGTCGAGCTCTACATCTCCTACCTGCGCCGGAAGATCGACGCCGGACGCTCCCCGATGATCCACACCCGGCGCGGGGCCGGCTACCTCATCAAGCCGGGGGAGTAGCGGCCGGTGACGCAAGGCATGCCACCGGGCCGGGGCGCACGGCTGTTCCGGGGTGCGCGGCGGCCGTGGTCGCTGCGCACCCGGCTCGTCGTGTCGGCGGTCGCGCTGATCGCGGTCGTCGCGGCCGTCATCGGCACGGTCACGACGATCGCCTTCCGCTCGTACCTGTACGACCAGGCCGACGAGCAGGTCCGGGGGCTGTCCCAGCGGGCGGCCGGGCCGCCGGTCGTCATGTCCGTGCCCGATCCCGGCCGGGGGCGGGAGCCGTTCGCCTTCCTCGGCGGTCCGGGCGCCCCGATAGGAACCCTCGGCGCGGTCCTCACCGGCGGCGAGGTCACCTCCGCCGGGTACTCGACGGAGGTGCCCGGCAGCAACGGTACGGACGGGCCGAGGTTCCCCGTCGAGGAGCTGGACGCGGAGCAGCGGGCGGCCCTCGCCGCCGTCCCGCGCGACGGCGAGCCGCACACCGTGGAACTGCCCGGCGGCCTCGGCTCCTACCGGGTCGCGTACGCGGAGGGCAGCCGCGGCACCTTCCTCACCGGCATCCCGCTCACCGAGGTCGACGACGCCCTCTCCACCCTCGTCCTGGTCGAGCTGAGCGTCACCGGCGCCGGGCTCGTCGCGGCCTCCCTCGCCGGGACCGTGCTCGTCGGGGTGGCCCTGCGCCCGCTGCGGCGGGTCGCCGCCACCGCCCGCCAGGTCGCCCGGCTCCCGCTGCACAGCGGCGAGGTGGCGCTCCACCAGCGGGTCCCGGAGACGGAGGCCGACCCGCGCACGGAGGTCGGCCAGGTCGGCGCGGCCCTCAACCGGATGCTCGACCACGTCCACTCGGCCCTCGACGCGCGCCAGCAGAGCGAGACCCGGGTCCGGCAGTTCGTCGCGGACGCCAGCCATGAGCTGCGCACCCCGCTCGCCTCGATCCGGGGGTACGCGGAGCTGACCCGGCGCGGCCGCGAGGAGTGCGGGCCCGACACCCGGCACGCGCTCGGCCGGATCGAGTCGGAGGCGACCCGGATGACGGGCCTGGTGGAGGACCTGCTGCTGCTCGCCCGGCTCGACGCCGGACGCCCCCTCTCCTACGAGCCCGTCGACCTCGTCGCCCTCGTCCTGGACTCCGTGAGCGACGCCCGCGCCGCCGGGCCCGGTCACCACTGGGGCCTGGAACTCCCCGAGGACGGGGCGGAGGTGCGGGTGCGGGGGGACGGCGCCCGGATCCAGCAGGTGCTCGTCAACCTCCTCGCCAACGCCCGTACCCACACCCCGCCCGGCACGAAGGTCACCGCCCGCGTCCGCGCGGAGGGGACGGGCGCGCTCGTGGAGGTCGAGGACGACGGGCCCGGCGTCCCGGAGGCGCTCCTGCCCTCCGTCTTCGAACGGTTCGCGCGCGGCGACGCCTCCCGCTCCCGGAACGCCGGCTCCACCGGCCTCGGCCTCGCGATCGTCCGCGCGGTCGTCCTCGCCCACGGCGGCGAGGTGACGGTGGCGAGCGCCCCCGGCCGGACCGTCTTCACCGTCCGGCTGCCCCTGGGACCCGGCCGGCGGATCGGGGTCGGACAGGCCCCGGACGACGGTCCGCGCGAAGACTCACAGGCGGGGCACAGGCTCAGCACACAGGCGTGACAGCCGCCCCGGCGAGGGTCTGTGGCATGCGAACCCCAACGATCGCGCGGCCCGTGCCCGGCGCCCTGCCCGCCCGGGAACACCTGCCCGTGGACGTCGCCGGAGGGCCCGTCCTGGACGTGGTGATCCCCGTCTACAACGAGGAGAAGGACCTGGAGCCGTGCGTCCGCCGGCTCCACGAGCACCTCTCCCGGACCTTCCCGTACGGCTTCCGCATCACCGTCGCCGACAACGCCTCCACCGACACGACGCCCGCCGTCGCCGCGGCCCTCGCCGACGAGATGCCCGGCGTGCGCTCCGTACGCCTCGAACAGAAGGGGCGCGGGCGGGCCCTGCGCACGGTGTGGTCGGCGTCGGACGCGCCCGTCCTGGCCTACATGGACGTCGACCTGTCCACCGACCTGAACGCGCTGCTCCCGCTGGTCGCGCCGCTCATCTCCGGCCACTCGGACCTGGCGATCGGCTCCCGGCTCGCCCGCTCCTCGCGAGTGGTGCGCGGCCCGAAGCGGGAGTTCGTCTCCCGCGCGTACAACCTGATCCTGCGCTCCTCGCTCGCGGCCCGGTTCTCGGACGCGCAGTGCGGGTTCAAGGCCATACGGCGCGAGGTCGCCGAGCGGCTGCTCCCGATGGTCGAGGACACCGGCTGGTTCTTCGACACCGAGATGCTGGTCCTCGCCGAGCGGGCCGGCCTGCGCATCCACGAGGTGCCGGTCGACTGGGTCGACGACCCCGACTCGACCGTGCACATCGTGAAGACGGCGACCGACGACCTCAAGGGCGTCTGGCGGGTGGGGCGGGCCCTCGCGACCGGTTCGCTGCCGCTCGACCGGCTCGTCCGGCCGTTCGGGGACGACCCCCGGGACCGCGAGCTCAGCGGCGTGCCCGGCGGTCTCGCCCGCCAGCTGGTCGGCTTCTGCGTGGTCGGGGTCCTGTCCACGCTCTTCTACCTGGCGCTGTACTCGGCCTTCCGGCTCGGCCTCGGGCCACAGCTCGCCAACGCCGGGGCCCTCCTCGTCTCGGCCGTCGCCAACACGGCGGCCAACCGGCGCCTCACCTTCGGGGTGCGGGGCCGGGACCGGGCCGTCCGCCACCAGGCGCAGGGGCTCGTGGTCTTCGCCATCGGCCTGGCCCTGACCAGCGGTTCGCTCGCCGCCCTCGGCGCGGCGACCGGAGACCCGTCGCACTCCACCGAGCTGGCCGTCCTGATCGTGGCCAACCTCGCCGCGACCGTCCTGCGCTTCCTCCTCTTCCGGCTCTGGGTCTTCCCCGAGCGGGCCGCCGCGAGGAACGCACCCACCGCGAGGAACGAACGATGACCACCCTGAACCCCGCGGCCCCCGCCGCCCCGCCCGGGAACGCCCGGAACGCCGGTACAGCCCTGCTCGCCCGCCTCTGGCGCGGACGCGCCGAGGACGCCCCCTGGGTCCGCCCCGCCTTCCTCGGCCTGCTCGTCGTGACCGGCGTGCTCTACCTGTGGAACCTGAGCGCCTCCGGCTACGCCAACTCCTTCTACTCGGCGGCCGTCCAGGCCGGCGGGGAGAGCTGGAAGGCCTTCTTCTTCGGCTCCCTCGACGCGGCCAACGCCATCACCGTCGACAAGCCGCCGGCCGCGCTCTGGCCGATGGCGCTCTCCGTCCGCCTCTTCGGCCTCGGCTCCTGGCAGATCCTCGTGCCCGAGGTGCTCATGGGCGTGGCCACGGTCGGCGTCCTGTACGCGGCCGTCCGGCGCCGGTTCGGCGCGGGCGCGGGCCTGATCGCGGGCACGGTCCTGGCGCTGACGCCGGTCGCCGCCCTGATGTTCCGCTTCAACAACCCGGACGCGCTGCTCGCGCTGCTCATGACGGTCGCCGTGTACGGGGTGCTGCGCGCCCTGGAGGACCGGCCGGGCGCGGCGAAGTGGCTGGTGGGGGCGGGAGTGGCCTTCGGGTTCGCGTTCCTCGCGAAGACCCTCCAGGCCTTCCTGATCCTGCCACCGCTCGCCCTCGTGTACGCGGTGTGCGCGCCGGGCGGGATCGGGCGCCGGATCGGCCGCCTCGGCCTCGCCGGACTTGCGATGCTGGTCTCGGCGGGCTGGTGGGTGGCCCTGGTCGAACTGTGGCCGGCGTCCTCCCGCCCGTACGTCGGAGGCTCGCAGAACAACAGCTTCCTGGAGCTGACCTTCGGCTACAACGGCCTCGGCCGGATCAACGGCGACGAGACCGGCAGCGTGGGCGGCGGCGGAGGTCCCGGCGGGGGCATGGGCGGCGGCGGTGGCCGGTGGGGAGAAACCGGGATCGGCCGGATGTTCAACGACTCGGTCGGCGGGCAGATCTCCTGGCTGCTCCCGGCCGCGCTGATCCTGCTCGTCGCGGGGCTCGTCGTCACCCGGCGGGCGCCCCGGACGGACACCGCGCGCTCGGCGTTCCTGGTGTGGGGCGGCTCGCTGCTCATGACCCTCGCGGTCTTCAGCTTCATGGCCGGCATCTTCCACGAGTACTACACGATCGCCCTGGCCCCGTACGTCGCGGCGCTCGTCGGCACGGGCGCGTCCGTGCTGTGGGAGGAGCGCACCCGGTTCGCCGCCTCGGCGGCGCTCGCGGTGACGGTGGCGGTGTCGGCCTGGTGGGCCTGGACGCTGCTCGGCCGTACGCCGGACTGGCTGCCGTGGCTGCGCTGGACGGTCCTGGTGGCGGGCGCCGCCGCGACCGTCGGGCTCCTCGTCGCGGGCCGGGTCGACCGGCGCCTCGGGCTCGCGGCGGCGGGCCTCGGCCTGGCGGCGGGCCTCGCGGGCCCCTTCGCGTACACCCTGGCGACGGTGGGCACCGGCCACCAGGGCTCCATCGTGACGGCGGGTCCGGCGGGCGGCCGGGGCCCGGGCGGCTTCGGCGGTCGCATGCCGGGCGGCTTCGGCGGCGGGATGCCCGAGGGCGGAATGGCGTTCCCGGGGGGCCAGGGAGGCCAGAACGGCCAGAACGGCCAGGGATCCCAGAACGGTGGAGGCCAGAACGGCCAGGGGCCGGGCCAGATGCCGGGAGGCTTCGGTGGCGGCGGTCAGGGCGGCCAGATGCCCGGCGGCCAAGGACAAGGCCAGAACCAAGGCCAGAACCAAGGCCAGAACCAAGGCCAGAACCAGGGCCAGAATCAGGGCCAGATGCCCGGCGGCACCCCGCCCCAGGGACTGCCCCAGGGCAACGCCCAGGGAAACCCCTGGGGCTCGCGCGGCGAGCGCCCCGGCTTCGGCGGTGGCGGTGGCGGCGGCATGGGCGGTCTCCTCAACGGCGCGAACGTCGGCGCGGAGGCCGAGGCGGCGCTCCTGAAGGACGCCGGCTCCTACACCTGGGTCGCGGCCACGGTCGGCGCCCAGAACGCGGCCAGCTACCAGCTCGCCACGGAGAAGCCGGTCATGGCGATCGGCGGCTTCAACGGCAGCGACCCGTCCCCGACCCTCGCGCAGTTCAAGCAGTACGTCGCCGAGGGGAGGATCCACTACTTCATCGGAAGCGGCGGTGAGGACACGGGCGAGAGCGACGGGCGCACCGGCGGCAGGGAAGGCGGCACGGGGGGCGGCATGGGAGGCAACTCCGCGATCTCCTCCTGGGTCGCGAAGACCTTCGAGAAGGTCACGATCGGCGGCGCCACCTTCTACGACCTCACCAAGAAGGCCTGAAGGTCTGACCGAAAACAATCGAAAACAAGCGGCTGGAAATAATCCCTATACGGTGTAAGAGAAACCCTTGTACGGTGTACGAGACCTGGTCCCGTACACCGTACAAGGAGTCCTGCCATGACGGCGACGACCGCCGCGAACGAACCGTCCGCCGCCACCGGCGGCCACCCGCAGCGCTGGCTGATCCTCGGCGTCATCTGCCTGGCCCAGCTCACCGTGCTGCTCGACAACACCGTGCTCGGCGTCGCCATCCCCTCGCTGACCTCGGAACTCCACGCCTCCACCGCCGACATCCAGTGGATGATCAACGCGTACTCGCTCGTCCAGTCCGGCCTGCTCCTGACCGCCGGCAACGCCGCCGACCGCTACGGCTGCAAGAAGCTCCTCGCCGCCGGACTCGCGCTCTTCGGCCTCGGCTCGCTCGCCGCCGGGCTCGCCGGATCCACCGCGCAGCTCATCGCCGCCCGCGCGGGCATGGGCATCGGCGGCGCGCTGCTCATGACCACCACCCTCGCCGTCGTCATGCAGATCTTCGACGACTCCGAGCGGGTCAAGGCCATCGCGCTGTGGGCCACCGTCAGTTCGCTCGGCTTCGCCGCCGGACCGCTGATCGGCGGCGCGATCCTCGATCACTTCTGGTGGGGGATGATCTTCCTGATCAACATCCCGGTCGCGCTCGTCGGCCTGGTCGCCGTGGTCAAGCTGGTCCCCGAGTCCAAGAACCCCCAGGGCGAGCGGCCCGACCTGGTCGGCGCGCTGCTCTCCACCGTCGGCATGACCGCCGCCGTGTACGCCATCATCACCGGCCCCGAGCACGGCTGGGCCTCGGCCGAGGTGCTGGTCCCGGCGGCCGTCGGCGTCGCCGTCCTCGCCGCCTTCGCCCGGTGGGAGCTGCGCGTCCCGTACCCGATGCTCGACATGCACTTCTTCCGCAACCAGAAGTTCGTCGGCGCGGTCGCGGGCGCGATCCTGGTCATGTTCGGCCTGGGCGGCTCGCTCTTCCTGCTCACCCAGCACCTGCAGTTCGTCCTCGGCTACGAGCCGCTGGAGGCCGGTCTGCGGATGGCGCCGCTCGCCCTGGCCGTGGTCGTGCTCAACCTCAGCGGCGTCGGCCCGCGGATCGTGGTGAAGCTCGGCACCGCGCCCACCGTGGCCGTCGGCATGACCCTCGGCGCGGCCGGTCTCGCCTCGATCGCCCTGATCGGCGGCGGCACGAACAGCAGCTACTGGGGGATGCTCCTGGGCTTGGTCCTGATGGGCGTCGGCCTCGCGGTCGCCAACCCGGCCATGGCCAACGCCATCATGAGCGCGATCCCGCCGGAGAAGGCCGGCGTGGGCGCGGGCGTCAACGGCACCCTCGCCGAGTTCGGCAACGGCCTGGGCGTCGCCGTCCTCGGAGCCGTACTGAACGCGCGCTTCGCCGCCCTCGTCGCCGTCACCGCGACCTCGCTGCCCGCGGCCCTCGCGGCGGCCGGGAGCGACGCCGAACGGGCGCGGGTCTCCGACGCCTTCGCCTCCGGCCTCCAGACCAGCCAACTGGTCGGCGCGGTCGCCCTCTTCGCGGGCGGTCTGCTCGCCGCGGTCCTGCTCGCACGGGCCGAGCGGGCGGAGAAGGCCGCGGGAGCGGGCGCGGAGAAGACCGCGGCTCCGCATCCGGCGGCGGCTGCCTAGCATGGTCACGGACCGCTGACAGACGGAGGAACGCGATGGTCAAGGCAGCCGACCGGGCCAAGGACCCGGCGCGTTCCAGCGTCTGGCTGGAGAACCGGGCCCCCCGCCGCGGGAGCGGCCCGGCCGGTCTCGACCGGGACCGGATCGTCGCCGCCGCGATCCGGATGCTCGACGAGGAGGGCCTGAACGGCCTCTCGATGCGCAAGCTCGCGACCGAGCTGGGCGTCACGGCCATGTCGCTCTACTGGTACGTGGACACCAAGGACGACATCATCGAGTACGCCGTCGACTCCGTCTACGCGGAGATCGACCTCGTCGCGGTCGGCACCACCGGCGACTGGCGCGACCGGCTCCGGACGCTGGCCCTGGAGTACCGGGGGATGCTGGTCCGCCACCCGTGGATGTCGCCGTGCGCCGGCACGTACCTGAACATCGGGCCGAACTCGGTCGCCGTCGGCGCCCGGATCCACGAGGCGATCCGGGACACCGGACTGCCGGTGCACCGCCACCCGAGCGCGATGTCGGCGGTCTTCCAGTTCGTGTACGGCTACGGGACGATCGAGTCGCAGTTCCAGCGGCGGGCGGCGGAGGCCGGCATGTCGCAGGACGTCTTCTACGGGGAGTCGATCCGGGCCTTCCACGACGACACGCGGTTCAAGGAGACGCTCGGATCGATGACGGAGCTCCTCGACGAGCGGGCCTCGCACGGCAGCGTCAGCGACATCTGGGACCGGGACTTCGCGTACGCCCTCGACGTCCTGGTCGCCGGCATCGAGGTGATGGTGGCCCGCGAACAGGAATGACGGCGGCGGGAGCGGGGCCGGAAACGGGGCCGGAAACGGAAACGACGGAGCGGCGGGCCGTCCCCTGCCCACCGCTCCGTACTCGACCCGGCCGCGCCTCCGCTCGAAGCGCGGCCGGGAGCTTTTCCTTTCGACGCCTTCCTACGGGGCGTCCGCGGCGACCTTCTCGCTCGCGGGCGCCTTCTCGTCCGCCTTCACCGCGCCGCTCTTGAGGGCGACCTCCTTGATGAAGATCGTCACCACGAAGGCGAGCAGCGCGAACGGTGCCGAGTAGAGGAAGACGTCCGCGACGCCGTGGCCGTACGCGTCCTCCATGACCGTGCGGATCGGGGCCGGCAGCTTGTCCATGTCGGGGATGCCGCCGCCCGAGCCGCCCTTGCCCATCGCGGCCGCGGCCTTCGGGCCGAGCTCGGCCAGGCCCTCCTTGACGTAGTCCGTGACCCGGTGGGCCATGACCGCGCCGAGCGCCGAGACACCGATCGCACCGCCCAGGGAGCGGAAGAAGGTGACGACGGAGGAGGCGGCGCCGAGGTCGGCGGGTGCCACCTGGTTCTGGGTGCAGAGCACCAGGTTCTGCATCATCATGCCGAGGCCGAGGCCGAGGACCGCCATGAAGAGCGCGATGTGCCAGTACTCCGTGTCGTAACGGATCGTGCCGAGCAGGCCGAGGCCGCCGGCGGCCAGGGCGCCGCCGCTGACCAGCCACGCCTTCCAGCGGCCGGTCTTGGTGATGATCAGACCGGAGACGGTGGAGGAGATGAACAGACCCGTGATCATCGGGATGGTGAGGACGCCGGACATCGTCGGCGACTCGTTGCGCGCCAGCTGGAAGTACTGGCTGAAGAAGACCGTGCCGGCGAACATCGCGACGCCCACGAAGAGCGAGGCGAGCGAGGCGAGGGTGATCGTGCGGTTGCGGAAGAGGCGGAGCGGGATGATCGGCTCGCTCGCCTTCGACTCGACCAGGATGAAGATCGCACCCAGGGCGACGGCGCCGAGGACCATGACGGCCGTCTGCCAGGACATCCAGTCGTACTTGTCGCCCGCGAAGGTGACCCAGACGAGGAGCAGGGAGACGGCGGCGCTGATGAAGAAGGCGCCGGCCCAGTCGACCTTGACCTCGCGCTTCACGACGGGGAGCTTCAGGGTCTTCTGGAGGACGAGCAGGGCGATGATCGCGAAGGGCACGCCGACGTAGAAGCACCAGCGCCAGCCGAGCCAGTCGGTGTCGGTGATGACGCCGCCGAGCAGCGGGCCGCCGACGGTGGCGACGGCGAAGGTGGCGCCCAGGTAGCCGCTGTACCGGCCGCGCTCGCGCGGGGCGATCATGGCGGCCAGGATGATCTGGGAGAGGGCGGTCAGACCGCCGACGCCGACGCCCTGGACGACGCGGCAGGCGATGAGCATGCCGGTGCTCTGCGAGAGGCCGGCGACGACCGAGCCGGCGACGTAGATGATCAGGGCTATCTGGACGAGGAACTTCTTGGAGAAGAGGTCCGCGAGCTTGCCCCAGAGCGGGGTGGTCGCGGTCATCGCCAGGAGGGCCGCGGTCACGACCCAGGTGTAGGCGGACTGGCCGCCGCCCAGGTCGGTGATGATCTGCGGCAGGGCGTTGGAGACGATCGTCGAGGACAGGATGGCGACGAACATGCCGAGCAGCAGCCCGGAGAGCGCCTCCATGATCTGCTTGTGCGTCATCGGGGCGCCGCCGGAGGCGAGGTCCCCCTCCTTTGCGCTCCCGCCGCGCACACCGGTCTCTGGTGTGGTGCTAGCCATGGACTTCCTTCGTTCTCAAGCGTGGTGGGCCCGGCAGTCCCCGAAGGAATCGCGGAGGCGGGCGAGCAGGGTGGTGAGCAGTTCGACGTCGTCGTCGGACCACTCCGCGAGGGTGCGGGCGAGCATGTCGGTCAGCCGCTGGTCGAGGACGGCGAGCATGGACTCGCCCGCCGGGGTCAGGTGGAGGATGCGGGAGCGCCGGTCGGCGGGGTCGGGCAGGCGCTCGACCCATCCGCGGTCCACCGTGTGGGCCACGTGACGGCTGCTGACCGACATGTCGACGGCCATCAGCTCGGACACGCGGCCCATCCGCATGTCCCCGTGGTGGTTCAGCAGTGCGAGGACGAGCGCGGATCCGCCGGGGCACTCGGCGGGCAGGGTCCGCGCGAGTCCGCGCTTCACCGCTCCGATGGCGCTCACCTGGCGGGCGAGGTTCTCGTACCGATTGCCTCTGTCCATCGCGTACTCCACCGCGTGCTCCACATATCTTGTTGCTTAGGGCAACCATAGAGATGGATGGTTGCTTCAGGCAAACTAAATCGGTCAAACGGCGCTAAAGAATCGGCAAAGGGAGGGGGACGGGGAGACCGGACGCGGCCCCGTGCGCCGGGCCGGGGGTGCCGGGCTTGGGCGCCCCGGCCGACTTCGCTAGGGTCCTGGCCCATGGCACACAACCCCCAAGCACCGTACGGCCAGGGCCAGGGCCCCGAGGGCTCCTACGACCCCGCCGGCAGCACCCAGATGTTCCGCGCCTTCGTCGACGAGGGCGCCCCGCAGCAGCAGCCGCAGACCGTCGCCGCCTCCTCCTCGTCGGGCCCCCGGGTCGGCCTGATCGTGGGCGTGGTCGCGGCCGTCGTCGTCCTGGCGGCCGTCGCCTGGCTGGCGCTCGGCTGACCGTTCCGTACGCCCGGGGTGGGCCGGTCCTCCGCACCACGCGGAGGACCGGCCCACTTCTCTTTTCCGGGAGTCACAGCCTCACAGCCCCGCGGCCCCGCGGGCTCACGCGGTCGCGGAGTCCAGTGACGGGGCGAGCACCGCGAAGGCCCGCTCGATCAGCGCGCCCGGGTCCTCGGCGCCCCCGCCCTCGCTCCACCGGTGCAGTACGGCGTCGAAGGCGGCCAGCGCCATGCCCGCGGCGAGCCGGGGGTAGAGGTCGGTCCCGGGATCGCGCCCCAGGCGTACGGCCAGCTCCTCGGTCAGTTCTTCGCGCCACCGCGCCTGGTGCTCCAGGAAGCGGGCGGGCGGCGCGGGCGTCCGCAGGATCAGCCGGACCACCGGCAGCGCGCCGTTCGGCGTGGTCCCCGCAGGTGGCCAGGGGTACGGAGACGGCCCGCAGCAGCGCCTCGGAAGGGCGCTCGGCCGCGGGCCGGGCGGCGAGCGCCGCGCGGATGTCGGTGCCCATGCCCGCCAGGAACTGGACGACCACGTCCTCCTCGGACGCGAAGTACCGGAAGAAGGTCCGCTTGGAGACGCCGGAGGCGGACGCGATCTCGTCCACCGTGACCGCGTCGAAGCCCTTGAGGGCGAACGACTGGAGGGACGCCTCGGTGAGCTCGGTCGCGACGAGCCGACGCTTGCGCTGGGCGAGGGTGAAGGGACCGGCGGCCCGGCCGGACTGCGCGGCGCCTCCACCCGCGTACGGATCTCCGGGGCGGCGGCCGACCCGGGGACGGGCCGCCGGCTGTGGGAGCTCTCGGAGCGCCTGACCGGGGTGCGGCTCCCGGTCGCCGCCGGGTGGCGACCGGCCCCCTCGCCGGCGTGCCGCCGTTCGAGGGGGCTGATCGTGAGGGCCGATCGAGGTCCGTCCGAAGCGGTCGGCCCTCAGAGGTCAGACCTCGGAGGTCAGTCGGAGATGAGCCCGTCCCGGAGCTGCGCCAGGGTGCGGGTCAGCAGCCGCGAGACGTGCATCTGGGAGATGCCGACCTCCTCGCCGATCTGCGACTGGGTCATGTTGGCGAAGAAGCGCAGCATGATGATCTGCCGCTCGCGGGGCGGCAGCTTGGCGAGCAGCGGCTTGAGCGACTCGCGGTACTCGACGCCTTCGAGGGCGCTGTCCTCGTAGCCGAGCCGGTCCGCGAGGGAGCCCTCGCCGCCGTCGTCCTCGGGCGAGGGGGAGTCGAGCGAGGAGGCGGTGTACGCGTTCCCGACGGCGAGGCCGTCGACCACGTCCTCCTCCGACACCCCGAGCACGGCGGCGAGTTCGGGGACGGTGGGGGAGCGGTCGAGCTTCTGGGCGAGCTCGTCGCCGGCCTTGGTGAGGGCGAGGCGCAGCTCCTGGAGCCGGCGCGGGACCCGCACCGACCACGAGGTGTCGCGGAAGAAGCGCTTGATCTCGCCGACCACCGTCGGCATCGCGAACGTCGGGAACTCCACGCCCCGTTCGCAGTCGAAGCGGTCGATCGCCTTGATCAGGCCGATGGTGCCGACCTGGACGATGTCCTCCATGGGCTCGTTGCGGGAGCGGAAGCGGGCGGCCGCGTACCGGACGAGGGGGAGGTTGAGCTCGATGAGGGTGTCGCGGACGTAGGTCCGCTCCGGGCTCTCGGCGGTGGCGCCCTCCGCGTCCAGGGCGCGCAGCCGCAGGAAGAGGGAGCGGGAGAGGGTGCGGGTGTCGAGGGCGCCGGTCGTGACGGGCATCGGCGGCGGGGTGGGCTCCGCGCTCTCGGGCGCCGTCGGCGCCGTCGTCTGCGTGGGCACGGGAACGACGGGAACGGGCGTGAGCGTGAGCACCTTGGAGCTGTCCAGTTCTGTGGACATGCCACCCCCTTGAGGTCGCGGACGGTCGCGGTGCCGCGACCGTCTGAGGAACGCAGCCACCACCTGAATACCGGCGGGAGGGCTGCGGCAAACGCGGTTCCAGCAGAATGTCACATGTCGGCAACACGCTGTAGTGACTTGTCGACACAATGCCCGCGCATATCCGCAGGAAACAAGGGGTGTTCGGCAGGAGATGCGGTGCGGAACTGCTCCGAACCGGTCTACCCGTTCCGGTTACGCTTCGATCCTGTTTGCGGATCTCAATCGTGCGAAGCTCCGCGCGAGGAGCCTTGACACGTGCATCTGGGAGACGCCGAGTTCCTGGCTGATCTGAGACTGGGTCAAGTTGCTGTAGTAGCGCAGCATCAGGATCCGCTGCTCCCTTTCGGGCAGTTGTACGAGAAGGTGCCGGACCAGATCCCGGTGCTCGACCCCGGCGAGCGCGGGGTCCTCGTAACCGAGCCGGTCGAGCAGCCCCGGCAGCCCGTCGCCCTCCTGCGCCGCCTCCAGCGAGGTGGCGTGGTACGAGCGTCCGGCCTCGATGCAGGCGAGCACCTCGTCCTCCCCGATCCGCAGCCGCTCGGCGATCTCGGCGGTGGTGGGGGAGCGCCCGTGAGCGGTCGTCAGGTCCTCGGTGGCGCCGTTGACCTGGACCCACAGCTCGTGCAGCCGGCGGGGCACGTGCACGGTCCGCACGTTGTCCCGGAAGTAGCGTTTGATCTCGCCGACGACCGTCGGCATCGCGAACGTCGGGAACTGCACGCCCCGGTCCGGGTCGAAGCGGTCGATGGCGTTGATCAGGCCGATGGTGCCGACCTGGACGACGTCCTCCATGGGCTCGTTGCGGGAGCGGAAGCGGGCGGCCGCGTACCGGACCAGCGGCAGGTTGGCCTCGATGAGGGCCCCGCGCACCCGGTCGTGCTCGGGGGTGCCCGGCTCCAGGTTCTTGAGCTGCCCGAAGAGGACCTGGGTGAGGGCGCGGGTGTCGGCGCCGCGGGTGCTCTGGGTGCGCGGGCGCGGTGACTCCGGGCCGCCTGCCTCGTGCTGGGGCGGGACTTGAGGTGCTGTACTGGCCGGCACGTTCACGCCACCCCTTTTTGGCTGGTCCTGCTGGTCGACTGGTGTCAACTACGGTCAACTCATCCATCAAAAGCGGTCATAGCATCACAAGACATGTCCACTGTGTGCAAGCACCCCATAACCACGTGTTGAGGACATGGGGGGAGGGAAGAGAGGGCCGAACGGGGGCGTACGGGAGGCGTGGGGGAGGCGTGCGGCAGGCGTGCGGGAGGCCGGAAAACGGCGAGGCCCCCGCCACGGGGGCGGGGGCCTCGGTCGTGACCGGGGGTCAGAAGGCGTAGTCGGCGATCACCCAGGTGGCGAACTCCCGCCACTGGGCGACACCCGCCTGGTGGGCGGGGTGCTCCAGATAGCGCTGGAGGGCGTCGGTGTCCTCGACGGCCGAATTGATGGCGAAGTCGTACGCGATCGGCCGGTCCGTGATGTTCCAGTCGCACTCCCAGAACCGGAGCTCCGGAATCTGCCCGCCGAGCGCCCGGAACGCCTCGACGCCCGCGACGACGCGCGGCTCGTCACGGGCGACGCCGTCGTCGAGCTTGAAGAGGACCAGATGGCGGATCACGGAGGGCTCCTAATTGATGAGTTCGGTCATGAACTCGCCGACACCCTGGGCGGCGCTGGAAATGCCCTCGAACCCTACCTGGACCAGATCCGCCGCCCTCGCCGGGGACGTGACGATCGTGTACAGCACAAAGACCACGACCGCGTACAGCGCGACCTTCTTCGCCTGCGCCATTTCCAGCCCTCCCCTGTTCCCCCGCCGTACGACCGCGCCACTCTAACCGAGCCTTTACGGACCAAGGGCCCGGAGAAGGAGGACTTTTGCCGTCCCCCGTAAGGGGGCGGGGCGCGCAGTATGGATGTCGAGCACCGGAGGATCTGGCAGGAATCCGAGGGGCTCCGGAACCGGCCCGCACTGCGGGGTCCGCGCCGCGAGGCTTCCCCCGACGGCGACGCGGACCTGGAGGACCGGTTCTCACCGGGGGGAGCGGCTTGTCCCCCCGATGCCGCTCCCCCCGACCGACGCCGCCTGCCGGAAGGCCCCGGACCGCGCCCCAACGCGCGACCGGGGCCTTTCCCGTACGCACCCCTCACGCGCCCCGTAC
Source organism: Streptomyces sp. NPDC088915 (assembly GCF_044749825.1). Classification (NCBI taxonomy): domain Bacteria; kingdom Bacillati; phylum Actinomycetota; class Actinomycetes; order Kitasatosporales; family Streptomycetaceae; genus Streptomyces; species Streptomyces sp. NPDC088915. The sequence continues at coordinate 135,317 of NZ_JBIVIR010000001.1, read as the reverse complement.
GTGCTCCGCACACGCCGAAGGGCCCGGTTCTGATGAACCGGGCCCTTCGATCGAAGCGGTAGCGGAGGGATTTGAACCCTCGGTGAGTTTCCCCACACTCGCTTTCGAGGCGAGCTCCTTCGGCCGCTCGGACACGCTACCGAGAGAGAGCTTAGCCGAAACTGCCGCTGCGATGAAATCCGTATCCCGCCGCAGGTCGGAGCGGGGTGTGCGTGGGGGAGGCGGGCGCTTCAGCGGGCGCGGAAGAAGGCCGTGAGCCGCCGGGCGCACTCCTCGCCGAGCACGCCGTGGACCACCTCGGGCCGGTGGTTGAGCCGCCGGTCGCGCACGAGGTCCCAGAGCGAACCCGCCGCGCCCGCCTTCTCGTCCAGGGCCCCGAACACCACCCGCTCCACCCGGGACTGGACCAGGGCGCCCGCGCACATCACGCACGGCTCCAGGGTCACGACCAGCGTGCACCCCGTCAGGCGCCACTCCCCGGTCGCCGCGGCCGCCCGGCGCAGGGCGAGCACCTCGGCGTGCGCGGTGGGATCGCCGGTCGCCTCCCGCTCGTTGTGCGCCCGCGCGAGCACCGTCCCGTCCGGACCGAGCACGACCGCGCCGACCGGCACGTCGCCGGCCGGCCCGGCCGCCTCCGCCTCGTCGAGGGCGAGCAGCATGGCGTCCCGCCAGGGATCCCGCAGGGGATCCGGCACGGGTTCCCGTACGGGGCCGGGCGAGGGGCTCCGTACGGGATCGGGCAGAGGACCTCGTACGGGATCGGGAACGGGTACCGCGGGAACCACTAGCGGACGGCCTCCAGGACCTCGGCCGCGCCCAGCGCGTCCGCGATCTCCGCGAGCGCGTCGGTCTCCAGGGCGAGCAGCTCGGCCGGCGGCAGACCGAGGTCCGCCAGGATCAGCCGGTCGCCCACCGGGGCGGCCGGGACGGCCTCGGCGGCCACGGAGCCCGCCTCGTCGTCCCCGTCCCCGTCGGCGCCGAGCGGCTCCCCGTCCTCCGTGCCGTCCAGGTCCAGCGACTCCAGCTCGTCGGCCAGGTCGTCCAGGTCGTCACCGAGGATCTCCCGGGTGAGCATCTCCCCGTACGAGGAACGGGACGCGGCCGCGCCGTCCGAGACGTAGATGCGGGGATCCTCCTCCCCCTCGATCCGTACGATCCCGAACCACGCGTCCTCCTGCTCGATGAAGACGATCACCGTGTCGTCGTCCGAGGCGTCGCGGGCCAGCTCGACCAGATCCGACAGGGTCTCCACGTCGTCGAGCTCCGTGTCGCTCGCTTCCCACCCGTCTTCGGTGCGCGCGAGCAGTGCGGCGAAGTACACCTGACTCTCTCCCACTGATCAGAGGTGTGACGTTCCGGCGGCGCGGTCCTGAGCCCCGCCCCCTCGGCATCGTGACAGAAACGGCGCCCACAGGAGAGGTCTTCGGCTCTTGCGTCGTGCATCAGTCTGAACGTCCCCGCTATCGGGCGGGCGCGCGACCCCGGCGCACTCGGGGGGCGCACGGCCGGACCCGGACGGTCACCGCTGGTCGGAGCCGGTTTCCGCCGGTCACACCACGTCCGGCGCGGCGTACGGAATCCACCACGCCCCGACGGCCGACCGCGCCGCGCACCGCCCCACCGGCGGAAAGCGCACCGCCTCACCGGCGGAAAGCGCACCGCCTCGCCGGCGGGAAGCCCACCGCCCCACCGGTCGGCGCCTCACCAGCGGAAGGTCCGCATCCGCATCGCCTGCCGCATCCGGGCCGCCCGGGCGCGCCGGGGCTGCACGCGCTCGCGCAGCGCCTTCGCCTCGTGCAGCTCGCGCAGGAACTGCGCGCGGCGCCTGCGACGCTCCGTGTCGGTCTCCGCCGCCGGCCCCCGGGCCACCCTCTCGGCGGCCCGCTCGACCGGTCCTTCCAGGTCGGACATCTGCCACACCACCCCATCACCGGGTCCGTGTGCCCCCACCTTCCCCCAGTGGCGCGGATCGACGCCAGTGCGGGGCGGGCTACTGTTGAGTCATGCGTCTCCACGTCGTCGACCACCCCCTGGTCGCCCACAAGCTCACCACCCTGCGCGACAAGCGCACGGACTCCGCGACCTTCCGCCGTCTCGCCGACGAGCTGGTCACCCTGCTCGCCTACGAGGCCACCCGGGACGTGCGGACCGAGCAGGTCGACATCGAGACCCCGGTCACGACGACGACCGGTGTGAAGCTGTCGCACCCGCGTCCGCTGGTGGTCCCGATCCTGCGCGCGGGCCTCGGCATGCTCGACGGCATGGTCCGGCTGCTCCCGACCGCCGAGGTCGGCTTCCTGGGCATGATCCGCAACGAGGAGACGCTGGAGGCGTCGACCTACGCCACGCGGATGCCGGAGGACCTCTCGGGCCGCCAGGTGTACGTCCTGGACCCGATGCTGGCGACCGGCGGCACGCTGGTCGCGGCGATCCAGGAGCTGATCAAGCGCGGCGCGGACGACGTGACCGCGGTCGTGCTCCTCGCCGCCCCGGAGGGCGTCGAGGTCATGGAGCGCGAGCTCGCGGGCACCCCCGTCACCGTCGTGACGGCCTCGGTCGACGAGCGTCTCAACGAGAACGGCTACATCGTCCCGGGCCTGGGCGACGCGGGCGACCGCATGTACGGCTCGGCCGAGTAGGTCCTCAGCACTTCCCGGTCGGAGCGGGCGCGGGCTTGGTCAGGGCGACCAGGGCCGCGTCCGCCGTCGTTTTCGGGGACAGGTTCTTGAAGGCGGTCCCGATGATCAGGTCCACGTCCGCCGTGGTCCGGGCGTCCGTCCTGGTCGTGGCGCCCGCGAGCTGGGTGCCGAGGACCGGGAAGGCGCCCTTGGTGGCGGCGGGCGCGCCGAGGAGCAGCCCGGCGCCCGGGACCTTCTTGTCGTAGGCGGCGGGCGCGTTCCCGACCTTGCCGACCTTGAAGCCGCGCTTCTTGAGCTCGTCGGCCGTCGTCTTGGCGAGTCCGCTGCGCGGGGTCGCGTTGTAGACGTTGACCGTGATCTGCGCGGGCTTGGGCAGGGCCGCGGCGGCCTGCGCGGTCGGGGTGGGGGCGGGTTTGCAGTCGGCCCGCTTCCCGGCCGCCGCCTTCGTTCCCGCGTCGCCGGAGAACACGTCGACGAGCTGGAGCGTCCCCCAGCCGGCCGCGCCCAGCACGACCGCGGCGGCGGTGGCCGCGAGGACGATCCTGCGCCGACGGTGGGGGCGGCGCATGCGCGGGTAGACATCCCCCGTGATGCGGTACTTTCCGCCCATGCCGGGGGGAGTGAGCATGCTCATGAGCGCAGCGTAATGCCGCCCGTCGGCGATGCCTACTTGATGATCATGTGATCGCGTCCGGATGGGGAGGAACTGCCCCCGAAAGGGTCAGTGACCTCTGCCTTCCGGACGGTCCTCAGTCCAGTTCGAGGACGCGGGCGTGCAGCACCTGGCGCTGCTGGAGCGCCGCGCGGACGGCGCGGTGCAGTCCGTCCTCGAGGTAGAGGTCGCCCTGCCACTTCACGACGTGCGCGAAGAGGTCGCCGTAGAAGGTGGAGTCCTCCGCGAGCAGGGTCTCCAGGTCCAGCTGGCCCTTGGTGGTGACCAGCTGGTCGAGGCGGACCGGGCGCGGGGCGACGTCCGCCCACTGCCGGGTGCTTTCCCGGCCGTGGTCGGGATACGGCTTTCCGTTTCCGATGCGCTTGAAGATCACACGGAAAGCCTACCGGGCGAGCGGCTCCCGGCGCAGCCACGCACCCGGTGGGATGCCGGTGCGAACCGTGACGAACCGGAATCGAAGTGCCGTCAAAGGCGCGAGCGGGCCGCCGCCGCCCGGAGACACGGGGCCCGCCGCCCCCTGCCTCGGGCCCGCCCCGGCCCGGTTTCCGCGATGCCCGCGGGTTAGGGCCTGTCCGGCGGATCATGGCCGGGGCCGCGGCGCCTGGCACGGTACCTCGCCGCGTTGCCGAAACGTCCCGACAGCTCCGCTATCGAGCCGCTCCGGCGCCTTGCGATGCTTCCCCTAGGCCCTTGAGGGCCTGGGGAGACCCCATGCACCAGACGCCGCGGCCTACCCGACCCTGATCCGCCGGACAGGCCCTACGCCTTCGACGGACCCGCACTCGATCCGGGGGTCCTGCTCCGGGACGGCACCCGTCACCCGGACGTGCGGATCCGCGTCCCGCTGTCCGTCCTCGACCGGCACGGCACGGCACGACGCGGTCTGCTCGCGGGCGCCGGGGCCCCCGACCGCGCCGGCCGCCCGACGACCGTTACCCGGTGACCTCGTGGTGGTCGTCGTGCAGGCCGCCGCCGCTGCCCGCGTCGCCGGTGGTCGGGACGGAGACGACCGGCTTGCGGAGCGAGGAGATGTCGTGGGCGTAGGTGCCCACGGCGTTGGCGATGACGTCGATGTTGACGTCGAAGGCCTTCAGGTTGATGTTGCTGAGGTCGTCGCCCTTGGCGTGGTAGTTCACGTCGTAGGCGACGCCCGCCTGGCCGCCGAACCTGGCCGCCTGGGCGGCGGTCTTGATGCCCTCGGCGCCGGTGAAGGTGCCGCCGGAGGGGATGCCGACCTCGATGAACGGGCCGTAGTCGGAGCGGCCGGTGAAGTCGGTGCCCTCGTGCGGGTGCCCGTTCTCGTCGAGGAACTCGTTGATGTCGCGCTCCAGCTGGGCCGAGCCCGCGGGGCCCGCGCCGGCGCCGACGCCGTCCGAGTCGTCGCCGTCGTACACGAACAGGCCGTAGTTCGGCGAGGCGATCATGTCGAAGTTGAGGTAGAGCTTGATCTCCTTCTTGTCGAGCTCCGTGAGGTTCTGCACGTAGTGCTCGGAGCCGAGGAGGCCGTTCTCCTCCGCCGACCACCAGGCGAAGCGGACCTTGTTGCGGACCTTGTCCTTCGACTCGGCCAGCTTCAGGGCGGTCTGGAGGAGACCGGCGGAGCCCGAGCCGTTGTCGTTGATGCCGGGGCCCGCGGTGACGGAGTCGAGGTGCGAGCCGAGCACCACGGTGTTGGCGGCGTTGCCGGCCTTGGTCTCCGCGATGACGTTGTTGGTGGAACGCGTCTGCTGGAGCTGGCGGATCTCCAGGGAGAGGGTGACCGGGCCCTTGGCGAGGTCGGCGGCGAGCGCCCTGCCCTCGGCCAGGGTGATGCCGCCCGTGGGGATCTTCCCGGAGGCGGCGTCCCCGAGGGTGCCGGAGAGGACGCCGTCGGCGTTGTTGTAGATGACGGCGGCGACGGCACCGGCCGCGGCGGCGTTCTGCTGCTTCACCGCGAAGGCGCAGCCGCCGCGCTGGATGAGCGCGATCCTGCCGGTGAAGGCGCCGGCGGCGAAGTCGCCCGGCTCGCAGCCGCTGGTGGCGTCGGCGTCGACGGGCGCGGCCACCAGTTCGGCCCGGATGCCGCCGACCGGGGTGGACTTGGTGTACGTCATGGCCTTGATGTCGAACGCGCGGGGCGCGGGGGCGACGACCGAGGCCTTCTCGGCGAGCGTCTCCGTGTACGCGAAGTCGAACTTCTGGTACCGGACGTCGTAGCCGGCCTTCTTGAGCTGCGTGTACACGTACGCGGCCGAGGCGTCGTGCCCGAGCGAACCGGCCGCGCGGTGGCCGCCGGCCGAGTCGGCTATCGCCTGGAACTTCTGCAGGTGCTTGTAGGCGTCCTTGGCGGTGGTGTCGCGGACCAGCTTCTTCGCCAGCTTGGCGGCATCGCGGGCGGGTGCGGCCGTGGGGTCCTGTCCCGCGGTGGCGGGGGAGGCGAGGACCAGCGGGGCGGCGAGGGCGGCGGCGGCGAGGACGGCCGCGGCTCTGCGCTGGGATGCGTTCACAGAAGTCCTTCCCGGTACGGACGAGGTTGAGGGGAAGTTAGCGATCTCGGGGGTGTTCTGTGAACAGATTCGCCACAATTCCTGCCGGGTCGAACAGGATTGAAATCTGGAATTCTCAATTCCCTTACGGCGGGGCAGCTTTCGTCTCCTATGTCGGGTTCAGGTCCTCGCGAAGCGGTCGAGGGCCGCGAGGACCAGGTGACCGGTCTCCTCGCCGCCCAGGTGCCCGGCCCGCTCGACCACGTGCAGCTCGGCGTCCGGCCAGGCGCGGGCCAGCTCCCGGGCGGTGGTGAGCGGTCCGCCCATGTCGAGCCGGCCGTGGACCAGGACGCCGGGGACGCCGGCGAGCCGGTGCGCGTCGCGGATCAGGGCGCCCTCCTCCAGCCAGGCGCCGTGCGCGAAGTAGTGCGAGCAGATCCGCACGAAGCCGAGCCGGGTGTCGTCGACGCGGTCGGTGTACGGGGTGCCCGTGCCCTCCGTCGACAGGACGGCGTCCTCCCAGGCGCACCAGTCGGCCGCGGCCTTCTCCCGTACGGCCCGGTCGGGGTGGCCCATGAGGGCGGCGTACGCCCCGACGAGCTCTTCCGCCCCGGCCCCGTCGGCGGTCCCGGCCCCCGCCCGGAAGCGCTCGTGGGCCTCGGGGAAGAAGCGGCCGACGCCCTCGTAGAGCCAGGCGATCTCGGAGCGGCGGGTGGTGGTGACGGCGGCGATCACGATCTCCGTGACGCGCTCGGGGTGGGCCTCCGCGTACGCCAGGATCAGCGTGGAGCCCCAGGAGCCTCCGTGGAGCAGCCACTTCTCGATCCCGAGGTGCTCGCGCAGCCGCTCCATGTCCGCGACCAGATGGGCGGTGGTGTTGACGGACAGGTCGGCGGCCGGGTCGCTCGCGTGCGGGACGGAGCGGCCGCAGCCGCGCTGGTCGAAGAGGACGACCCGGTACGCCTCCGGGTCGAAGAAGCGCCGGGAGCGCGGGGAGGAGCCGGAGCCCGGCCCGCCGTGGACGACGAGCGCGGGCTTGCCCTCCGGGTTGCCGGAGGCCTCCCAGTGGACGAGGTTGCCGTCGCCCACGTCGAGCAGGCCCTGGTCGTACGGTGCGGTCTCCGGGTGCATCCGGCCGACCCTATCGGGGCGTCGGCGGGGCCTGCCGGGGGTTTCCGACGGGCCCTGTCGGGTTTCCCACGGGCCCTGTCGGGGTTCCGACGGGCCCTGTCAGGGTTTTCGACGGACCCTGTCAGAGTTCCGACGGGCCCTGAGGGAGGTCTACCGGCCCTTCACCCGCACCGACGGGTCCTCGCACCACTCCAGGACCGAGGGCCAGTCCCCGTACCCGTGGGCGGGGCTGAGGTGTCCGCCGTCCGGTACGAGGTCGAGGTCGAGGCCGAGCGGGCGGCCGTAGTGCAGGTCGGCGCCCTCGGGGCAGTACGGGTCGCCGCCCCCGTGCACGAGGCGCGCCCCGAGGCCGGTCTCCGTGAGGTCGAGCCCGTCGGCGAAGGCGGCGATCTCGGGGATCGAGGAGGTCACCGACGGCGAGGGCGGGGCGACGAGCAGCACCCGGTCGGCGTCCGGCCTGCGTGCGCCGGCACGCAGCCACAGCAGCACGGACAGGCTGTGCGCGAGGACCACGAACTCGCCCCGGGCGGGCCGCTTCCCGTGCTCCTCCAGGGCGTCGAGCCACTCCGCGAGCACGGGCGCGTCCGGCGAGGGCAGCTGCGGGTAGCGGACCTCGTGCCCGCGCTCCCGCAGCCGCTCGGCGAGCCAGTGCTGCCAGTGGCCGGGCGGACGGTGGTTCTGGAAGCCGTGCAGGATCAGGAAGGTCTTGGCGGCGGTGTCGTTCTCGGTCGTCATGGCGTGATCGTGCGTTCCGGGGCGCCCGGAGGTCCAGATAGGTTCCGGGGTGTGGACGGTCTGGAGGAGTTCGGGGCGGCGCTGGACGGGGTGCGGGTCGTCGGTCTGGGCGAGTCCACGCACGGGACGGCGGAGTTCTTCCGCCTCAAGCACCGCCTGTTCGAGCACCTGGTGACCGAGCACGGCTTCCGTACGCTCGCGATGGAGGCGAGCGCCTCGGCGGGGCCCGCGGTCGACGCGTACGTCAGGGACGGCACGGGCGACGCGGCGACCGCCCTGACCGGCCTCGGGTTCTGGACCTGGCGGACGCGGGAGGTCCTGGACCTCCTGGAGTGGATGCGCTCCTACAACCGGGGGCGGCCCCGCGCGGACCGGATCGGCTTCGCGGGGATCGACCCGCAGCGGAGCGGGGCGTCGGTGGCGCACTTCGGTCCGGAGCGCGCGGGGGTCCTCTCCGTACTGGCGGACGCACAGCCGGGCCGGCTCCCGGAGCGCAGGGCGGAACTCCTCGCGGCGGCGGAGGCGCTGGAGACGGGTGCTTCGGGTGCTTCGGGTGCCTTAGGCGACGCGGACCGGTGGCACGCCCGTGTCCTGGCGCGGGCGGCGGACGTGGCCACGGCCGAGCCCGGCGAGCGGCTGTGGCGGGTCAGGGACGGGCACATGGCGGACGCGGTCGACGAGACGGTGGCCGCGGCGGGCGGCGCCGGGGTCGCCGTGTGGGCGCACAACGGGCACGTGGGCGTCCGGGGCGCGGCGCTCGGCGCCCGGCTGCGGGAGCGGTACGGGCCCGCGTACTACGCGCTCGGCCTCTTCTTCGGCGAGGGCGCCTTCCGGGCCCGGCGGATGTGGCCGGGTCCCTGGGGACCCCGCCTGAAACGGCCGTCGCGGGTGGCGGTGAACCGGACCGGCCCGGCGGGCCCGGACACCCTGGAGGCGCTGCTCGCGGCGGCCTCTCCGAAGTCCGCGGACGCGCGTCTGCTGGACCTGCGGTCCCGCGCGCACGAGGAGTGGACGCGGCGGACGTACCCGACGCGCACGCACGGGGCGTACGTGGCCCGGTTCGTCCACCACCGGAACGTGACGCCGGTGGTGCCGGGGGAGGAGTACGACGGTCTGGCGTACGTACCGGTCTCGACCCCGTCGCGACCGCTCTGACGCCCCCTAGGGCCTGTCCGGCGGATCATGGCCGGGGCCGCGACGCCTGGCACGGTACCTCGCCGCGTTGCCGAAACGTCCCGATAGCTCCGCTATCGAGCCGCTCCGGCGCCTTGCGATGCTTCCCCTAGGCCCTTGAGGGCCTGGGGAGACCCCATGCACCAGACGCCGCGGCCTACCCGACCCTGATCCGCCGGACAGGCCCTAGGGCCCTCAGGGGTTCTCGCGCAGCGTGAGGAGTTCCCGTACGCCCGCCTTGAGGCGCTCGCCCGAGAGCTCCTGCTCGACGGTCAGGTGGTGCATGACGTCGGGGGAGAAGGGCGCGAGCAGCAGGTGCGCGAGGAGCGCGCCGTCCGACCCCGGCCTGAGCTGTCCGATGAGCAGGGCGACGTGCGTGTGCATCACCCGGTACGCGCCGCTGTGGTACCGGGCGCGGGGCGCGGCGGAGTGCGCGGCGAGCAGGATCGCGCGCTGCTCGGCGACCCGGTCGACGAGCGCGTCGAGGAAGGCGTCGAGCCGTTCGGCGGTCGGGGCGCCGGGCCCGAGCGGCGGCGGGCCGTTCATGTACGCCTCCTGGAACTGGCGCTCGCGGTCGTCGAGGAGCGCCCACAGGAGCTGGGAGACGTCGCCGAAGCGCCGGTAGACGGTGCCGACGCCGATGCCGCTGGCGTGGGCGACCTGGTTCATGGTGACGGCGTCGGGGCCCTGCTCGGCGACGATCCGGGCGGCCGCGTCGAGGATCCTGCGCCGGTTGCGGGCCGCGTCGGCGCGCTCGGGGGCGGGGGCGTCGAGGGTGGGGAGCAGACCGAGCGGGGGCGCGGTCGCGCGCTCCCCGGCCCGCGGGTTCTCGGTGCTCATCTCTGCGGACTCCTGCCCTTCTGCCCTGCGGCGCTGCCCCCGCAATCGAGCATACCTGCCCCTCTTGCGAAGCGGATACGGATCCGCTTAGGCTCGGTCGAGGAAGCGGATAGCGATCCACTTCTTGGGGTCAAGCTGGCTCGGTCGCGAAAACGCCGCGGAAGTCACCGCGGAAGGCACTGCGAAAAACGCCGCAGAAGACACCACGGAAGAGATCGAAAAAGAGATCGAGGAGAGTCCGTCATGTCCGTCAAGATCGCCGTCATCCACTACTCGGCCACCGGCACCGTCCACCGCCTCGCCCAGGCCGTCGCCGAGGGCGCGGAGAAGGCGGGCGCCGAGGTGCGCCTGCGCCGGGTGCCCGAGCTCGCCCCGGACGCCGCGATCGACGCGAACCCGGCCTGGCGCGCCCACGTGGACGCCACCGGCGACGTGGAGGTCGCCACGCTCGACGACCTGGAGTGGGCGGACGGGTACGCCCTCGGCTCCCCGACCCGCTTCGGGAACGTGGCCGCGCAGCTCAAGCAGTACATCGACACGTCGGGCGGCCTGTGGCAGCGGGGCGTCATGGCGGACAAGCCCGCGACCGCCTTCACCAGCGCCCACAACGTCCACGGCGGCAACGAGTCGACGCTGCTCGCCCTCTACAACACCTTCCACCACTGGGGCTCGGTCATCGTCTCGCCGGGCTTCACCGACCCGTCGGTGTACGCGGCGGGCGGCAACCCCTACGGGACCGCCCACCCCGGCGCCCACGGCGAACCCGGCGAGGACGTCCTCGCCGCCGCCCGCTACCAGGGCGAGCGCCTCACCCGGATCACGAAGCGCCTGAAGGGCCTGGCGGACGCCTGAGGCCTCGCGGCGCCCGGGCGGGTCAGGCCAGGGAGAGGAAGAGCTTCTCGAGGCGGGCCCGCATGGCGTCGCGGTCCTCGCCGTCCTTCCGCCCGTCCTCGACCTCGGTCAGGCACTGCTGGAGTCCGGTCGCGATGATCGCGAAGCCGGCCCGGTCGAGGGCCCGGGAGGCGGCGGCGAGCTGGGTCACGACCTCCTCGCAGTCCCGGCCCTCCTCGATCATCCGGATCACCCCGGAGATCTGCCCCTGAGCCCGGCGCAGCCGGTTCAGCACGGCCTTGAGCTCCGCGCCCGCGAGATCGAGTTCCACAACGTCTCCTCCACAGATACCCCGGGGGGTAATTTACTCCCCGACCCGGGGCTCCGTCGTAGTCCAAGGATGACACCTGGAGAACCCCACCGACGGCGGGCGACCGGGGGCCGGGGGCCTCTCTGCCTCCAAGGCCCCCGGCCCCCGGCCTCTGAGTCCCCCGGCCTCCGAGTCCTCCGGCCTCCGAGTCCTCCGGGCTCCGAGTCCTCCGGGCTCCGAGTCCCCCGGCCTCCGAGTCCCCCGGCCTCCGAGTCCCCCGGGCTCAGCCGACGACGGAGGGCTCGGTCGTCTGCCGCACCCGGGCGGGCCGACGCTGCTCGAACTGTCCCAGGTGGGTGACGACCGATCCGTAGAAACGGTCGACGGCGTCGTCGACGCTGCGGATGAACCCCGACTCCGCGCTGCCCCGGCCGCTGCCCATCCCCTTGAAGAGCGAGAGCCGGAAGCCGGTGATGGCGGCACCGTCCCTCGGCAGCAGGTCGCCCGGCTCCGGCCGCAGCCTCTCCAGCGTCCCGCGCGGCCCGTTCCGCCCGTCGAGCAGGGTCTCCACGTGCAGATCGGCCGGGGCCTCCTCCAGGACGCGCAGGAGGCGCTTCGCGACCGAGAGCGGATAGGCGCCGTCCGGGGCGGGGACGTCCATGGAGGTGCGGATCTTCCCGGTGCGGAGGTCGGCCGTCACGGACAGGATGCTCCGGGCGCCGTCGACCCGTACCTCCGCGGACAGCCTCCCCTCCTCGCAGAGCCGGTCGGCCAGCTCCGCACGGCGGGACTTCGGGTCGGTGCCGCGTCTGGCCCGCTGCACGGGCAGCGCCTTCTGCCCGAGTTCGCCGCCCAGCCGGAGGCAGACCTGGCGGATCAGGCGCTCCCAGCTCTCCACGACCTCCACGGCGCGGAGGTCGCCCTGGCACAGGGTCTCGGTGTCGATGCCGTTGCGCACGGGCACCCAGGCCGGCCCCATGTTCTGGAAGCCGTGGCAGCCGGAGTTCTCGTGCTGGAGGTAGTGGAGCAGCTCCTGGAGCAGCCAGGCGTGCGCCGCGTTCCCGACGCCCTCGTGCCGGATCAGCATCTGGGCCTGGTGGGCGACCTCGGCCCAGGAGAGGTGCCACAGCGACACCTTGTGCTTGCGCCGCCCGTCCGTCTTGACCTCGACGAGGGGGCTGCCTTCCAGGGCCACGTCGTTGGACAGGGTGATGACGGCCTCGTACCCACGCCGCGCGGCGATGTCCATGTAGTTCTGGACCTGCTCGGACTTCAGCGGGTTGCCGTTGGTCTTGGTCTCGACGAGCGCGGTCCAGAGCTTCCCGGCCCGCTCCGTACGGATGACGCCGTCCGGGCGCTTCGGGCTGTCCCCGTGGGGGAGCGACACCTCGGTGAAGGTCTGCATCCGGCCGGCGGGCGCCCCGAATCCGGCGGTGAGGCGCCGCCCGAACTCCGGGACCTCCGCCATCACGGAGAGCAGCACCGACGTGGCGCGCACCTCGCGCTCCCGGTCGCTCTTGTAGGAGGGCACGGGGAAGAGCCGGGCGGGCTTCCAGGAGTCGTTCTCCGCGAGCGACTTCTTCGCGGCCTTCGGGAGTGTGACCTTCTTCTTGGCCGTACGCGTGCCACGCCGCCGCCCGACGGCCTCGTCCGCCCCGCCGGGCGGAACGGGCGCGATGGCCGGACTGGTAGGGGAGGCCGCAACGATTCCGGCGGCCGCACCGATGACGGGGCCCGTGCAGGTTCCGGGAGCCGCACCGATGGCGGGAGCCGCACCAGCGAGGGAAGCCACGTCCGTGACGGGCGTCCGAGGCGCCGGAATCAGCGCAGCACCGCCGGCCTTCTCCGTACCTCTGACGGCCTCGCCGCCCTCACCACCCCCGCTGTGCTCTCCGTGTTCTCCGTGGGCTCCCTGCTCGTCGTCTTCCTCGACCTCGACGGCGATGCCGAAGTCGGTGGCGAGCCCGGCGAGTCCGGTTTCGTACCCCTGGCCGACGGCACGGAACTTCCACTCCTCGTTCCGCCGGTAGAGCTCGCCGAAGATGAAGGCCGTCTCGACCGTGGCGTCCGTGATGGAGAAGCCGAGCAGCGGCTCGCCCGACCGGTCCGTGACCGTCATGCGCAGGTCGTCCAGGTCGCCGAAACGGGCGCCACCGTCCTGGCTCGCGGCCACCACGATCCGGACGACGTCCTCGGGGATCGCCGTGAGGTCCAGACTGATCCGGTCCTCACTGCCGTTCTCCGTCGGAACCTTGCCCAGGAGTTGCACGCTGCCGTCCTCGGCGGCGGGGCGGTTGTAGAAGTAGAAGTCGGCGTCGCCACGGACCTTGCCGTCGCCGTCGAGGAGCAGCAACGAGACGTCGGCGTCGCCGTCGCCCGTCGCACTGCTCCAGCTCAGCCCGACGATGACCGCACCAGTGTCCTCACTGAGGGCGGCCAGCCCGATGTTGGCTCCCTTGAGCATCTCGTGCACGTGTCCCCCCGGACCCTCGCAATGTGATCTGCGCCTCACGGGAACCGTAACGTCCACAACGGGAGATCGAGTGGACAAGGTGAAGTTTTGACCAAGGGGAGGGGGAGGAAGTCCGGAGCCCGTGGTTTCACGTGAAACCGGGATCAGGGTCAGAGGAGGGATCAGTGCCAAGCGTGGGGCCAGTCCGGACTTGGCCCCCTCCCGTCCATCAACCGGACGGCCACCGGGTAGACCGGAAGCCGACCGGAGCCGGACCGTCGTTCCCGACACCGCGCGGAAGCGCATCCGAAGAACGGGATAAATCACCCGCCCGCTTCATGATGCAAACGTGAACGCATTCACCTTCTCCGCCGCCTTCATCACCTTCTTCTCCGTCGTCGGCCCGCCGAAGGTGCTCCTCTCCTTCGCCGGCCTCGCCCAGGTCCACCCCGCCCGCCAGCTGCGGACCATCGCCCTCATCTCCTCGGCCGCGGCCGTCCTCGTGGGCCTCCTCGCCGGCATCACGGCCCCCTGGCTGCTCGACCTCTTCCACATCAGCACCCCCGCCCTCCAGCTCGCGGGCGGCCTGATCTTCTTCCTCTACGCCGTCGGCCTCGTCCTCGGCCTCCACCTGGGCTCCGACGGAGTCCACCAGGACGCCCCCGACCTGCTCAGCGGGGTGCGCGAACTGCTCATGCCGTACGTCGTGAGCCCGCTCGCCCTGACGGCGGTACTCATCGAGGGGGCCGCCCGCGACACCTTCAGCTGGCGTTCGACGGTGGTCGGGGCGTACGTGGCGGTCATCGCCCTCGACCTGATCTGCGTCCTGCTCCTCACCCGGGTCCTGCTCCACACCCACCACGCCACGATCGAGCTCCTCGGCCGCCTCCTAGGCCTCCTGCTCGCCGCCGTCGGCGTCGACCTGGTCCTCGACGGCCTCTCCGACCTGGGGGTACCGGACCTGGACGCCCGGCAATAGGACTTGTCCGGGCGATCTTCGAGGGCGGCATGGACACCGCCGTACTTCAGCAGACACCGGAAGAGGCCTCCGATCACGCTGTCGTGCACCACGGACACACCGACTGCACGCGCGACGACGAGGTCGTCGTCTCCGGGGCAGCTGATCCCGTACCGGCATCGCGGCGTCCCACCTGCGGTATCCCTTCCGGCGCCGACCCGGCCCCCGCCGCAGTGATCGGCTACGCGGCCCTCAACGCGCAGACCACTACAACGGGTTGAGTAGCGCTACTCAGGCGCCAGGGGGCCGCCCCGCCGCATGCTGGAACCGTCGTCGACACGGCGGCACCGGTCCCGTCCAGGAGGAATCGATCATGCGAGACAGCCGTCCGCGCACTCTCGTCCGGCTCACGTTCGCCAACCCCGCCTCACTGGTCTACCTCGGCCTGGTGGTCGCAGCGGCGCTCCCCCTGGTATTCGCCTCGGCGACCGCGGACAGCGGCTTCGCGGCCGTCTGGATCCTCCTGATCACCGCGCCCACCAGCATGCTCCTGCTCCTCCCCGACTTCGCGGACGGCGACACGGGCCTGGCGACCGGGTACTTCATCGCCGTACTGGCCTTCTCCGCGCTGCTCCACTCCTTCCTCCTCGGCCTCGCGTACCGGGGACTCCGGGGAAACCCGGAGCGACAGGCCCGCGCCACCACGTGAAAACCCTGCCCCGACTCCGCAAAACGCCCTGTCGCCGACAAGGAAATAACGGGTACGTCGTCTTCGCGCTCTCGCCCCGCCCGTCCACTGCCCTCGCGGACACCGGGCACTCCAGATTGCACGACGTCACTGCCTCGTGGGCTCAGCTGCGTGGCAACTGCTTCAGCCGACTGATCGCCCGCTCGACGGTGTTGCGCTTCTTGTGGTCGGTCGTGCCGTCGACCGACCACAAGCGGTGACGCTCATAGACGGTCTTCCACGGCCCGAACCGTTCGGGAAGGTCACGCCACTGCGTCCCGGCCCGCACCCGGTGCAGAATCCCGTCGATCACCTGCCGGTGATCCCGCCACCTGCCACACCGCCCATTACCGACCGGAAGGAACGGCCGCAGCCGCTCCCACTCGGCATCACTCGGCAGCAGTTGGCAGCAGTTGGCAGTACTCGGCATTACTGGGATCACCCCGCCCCACGCCCACAGAAGCGACTCGGGCACGGAGTAGTCGCATGATCGGCCGGACGAGTCCCAGAGGGCGACCGGCCGATCAGACCCCGGGGTGCTCCGGCGCCGGGCGGTCCTCAGGCCGCCGCCCGTTCTCCCCATGGCCGCCTCCGCAGGGAGGGTTCGGTGAGGACGACGGACGCGCCCTTGAGCAGCCCTTCCAGCCGCTCCATGGTCCGGGGCCCGATGATCACGGAGGACACCGCCGGATGCGCGGCGGCGAACGCGACGGCCGGCTCGGGCAGGGTGCACCCGATCTCGTCCGCGAGGACGGTGAACTCCTCGACGGCGTCGAGCTTGGCGACGTTCTCCGGCAGGGCGGGATCGCAACGGTGCGGGGTGAGGGCGGCGCGCCCCTGCCCCGGGTCGACCGGCTGCCCCTTCTGCCCCTTGCGGCACCGGCCGGTGAGGAAGCCGGAGGCGAGCGGGCTCCAGGCCGGCACGCCCATCCCGTACCGCTGGGCGACGGGCAGCACGGACGTCTCCACGCCCCGGGCGAGCAGCGAGTACGGCGGCTGCTCGGTCCGGAACCGGCGCAGGCTGTTCTCGACGGCGAGGGTGATCCAACGGCGCGACGAACCGCTCCTGTTGGGCCCCTCGCCCGTCGGGAAGTACACCTTGGTGGCGAGGGCGGAGTGGATGACCCGTACGGACTCCTGGCGGTCCGGATTGCCGACGGCGCCGAACATCATCGCGCCGAGGCAGTACGTGCTGACTTCGATCGCGGTTCCACCGAGTACCCGGTAGCGCGTGCGCGCACCGTAGGAGCTGGAGCGCACTCGAGGACAAGCCCTGCGGGAACAGACTCCGTTCCCCCCTCCCCTAAGGGTTGAGGAGCTGATCGGCGACGGAGGTGCGGGCGTAGAGGACGGAGCGTCCGCTGCGGTGGGAGGTGACGAGACCGGCGTTCCGCAGGGCGATGAGGTGCTGGGAGACCCCGGCGGCGGAGAGCCCGGAGTGCGTGGCGAGCTGGGTGGTGGAGGCCGGGGTGTCGAGCGCGGCGAGGAGCAGGGTCCGGGAACGGCCGAGGACGGCGGCGACGGCGTCCGTGGCGGCGGTGGTACGGGGTTCCCACACGGTACCGAAACCCCGTGCCGGATAGGCGAGTTGGGGCGGATCGGGGTGGACGGAACGGGTGAGCACCCGGGGCCAGACGAAGACGGAGGGGACGAGCAGCAGCCCGGACCCGGCCTGGTCGCGGGTGAGCGCGCAGTGGCGCCGTACGAGGCGCAGGGTGCCGTCGTCCCACCGTACGGTCTCGTGGAGTTCGCCCAGGACCCGGGCCGAACCGTGCTCGGCGACCTGCCGGGCCCGGTGGAAGACGTCGGCCTCCAGGACCTTCTGGACGCGGGCCCAGTAGGGGGCGAGGGCGAGCTCCCAGTAGGACTCGATCTCGTCGGTGACCTTCGGCAGGACGGCCTCGGGATCGTCGTGGAGGTCCTGGAGCCCCGCTCCACCGCTCCTCCTTTCGAGGGCGAGCTTCCGCAGGTCCTCGCGCACCTGCTCGGCGGGGGTGCGGCGGACGGCGTCGAGCTCGGTGCCGAGGGTGGGGAAGGGCCCGGCGGGGGTGGGGTTGAGGAAGTCCGCGAGGTATCCGTCGGCGGGCACGAGCGCGGCGAGCCGCCCGCGGTCGAGCCCGGCGCGCACGATCCGGGGCCGGACCTGCGCGGCCCAGCGCTGGTGTGGGGCGGAGTCGGACCGCTGGGCGAGGACCCGGAAGCTGGTGACGACCTCCCAGAGGGGGGAGACGGCGAAGCGGGTCTGGGCGAGATCGGCGGCGGAGAAGCTGAGTTCGTATTCCATGCGAGGCCCCCGAGACGACGAACTGACGAAGCGACGAACTGACGAAGCCACGAACTGACGAAGCGACGAACTGAGGAAGCGACGAACTGACGACTGCAGAAGCGACGAAGCGACGAAACGACGAAACAACGCCCGAACAACCAATGGATTCGCTCCCACCTTAATCATTGGAGGGAAGGAGCACGGCGGGAGCAATCTCCCCCCATGCCCACCACCTTCCGTGACCTCCCGCCCGTCGTCTGGACGCTCTTCGCCGGAACGATCGTCAACCGCCTCGGCTACCTCGTCACCCCGTTCCTGGTGTTCTTCCTCGCCTCGCGGGGAGTGACCGGCTCCGACACCTCGTACGTCCTCGGCGCCCTGGGCGCGGGCAACCTCCTCGGCCCCGCCGTCGGAGGCGTCCTCGCCGACCGCGTCGGCCGCCGCCCCACCATGCTCATCGGCCTGATCGGCGCGGCGGCGGCGCAGGGGGCGCTGTTCCTCGCACCCGGCGTCTGGACGATGGCGGCGGCCGCGTTCCTGATCAGCGCGGCGGGCAGCACCGTCTCACCGGCCGCGTACGCGCTGCTCGCGGACGCGGTGGACAGCGGACGGCGCCGGCGTGCGTACGCCCTCTTCGGCTGGGGCGTGAACATCGGAACGGCGGTCGGGGGAGTCCTGGGCGGCTACCTCGCGGCCCACGGGTACTGGCTCCTCTTCGCGGTGGACGCGGGTTCGATGCTCCTGTACGCGCTGGTGGTGACGGTCCGCCTGAGGGAGCCGAAGCGCCCGACGGAAGCCGAACGGGCGGAGAAGGGAATCGGCTACGGAGTGGTCCTCCGGGACCGCCTGGCGCTCCTCACCCTCCCCCTCTTCGGGATCCAGCTCTTCGTGTACTCGCTCACCGAGGTGGCCCTGCCGCTCGCGATCCACGACAGCGGCCTCTCCCCGGCGGTGTACGGGTCGATGGCGGCGGTCAACGCGGTCCTGGTGGTGGCGCTCCAGCCGTTCGTGACGGCGTGGCTGGCGAAGCTGCCGCAGATGGCGGTGCAGAGCGCGGGCAGCGTGCTGATCGCGGCGGGCGTGGCGCTCACCGGCCTCGCGGACGGGGTCGTCGGCTACACGGTGTCGGTCGTGGTCTGGTCGCTCGGGGAGGTGGTGGTGGCCGGCATCGCGGCGAGCGTCGTCGCCAACCTGGCCCCGGCGCACGCCCGCGGCCGCTACCAGGGCGCCTTCGGCTGGACGTGGGGGACGGCCCGCTTCGCGGCCCTGACGCTGGGCGTCACCGTCTACACGACGCTGGGCCCGGCGGTGCTGTGGTGGACGGCCCTGGCGGCGGGCACGGCCGCGGCGGCGGCGACCCTGGCCCTGAGGACCAGGATCGAACGCCGCACGGTCCACACGCTGGCGGCCTGAGGCCCTACTCCTTGCCGGCCGCCCGGACATGGGCCACGAGCGCGTTCGCGTGCCCGTGGCCGAGGCCGTGCTCGGCCTTCAGCCAGGAGACCAGCTCCATGTGCCGGGTGAGCGGCGAGGACCGGACGATCTCCAGCCACTCGCCGACCGGCCGCCCGTACTTCTTCTCGATGGAGGGGAAGTAACTGGCGGGACCCTTGACGACGTTCTCGGCCACGACGATCTCCTGGGTTGTGATGGACGGTCACCGATTAAGACCCCCACCCCACCAGAAACTCATCGCTCCGATCGACCTCAATCCCGCCGGATGTGCTCGGGATCGACGTGCCGTCGCACCATGGGCACGGAGGCGAGCGCGGCCACGAGCACCACGCCCAGCGCACAGACGAACAGCAGGGGCAGCCCCTCCCAGTCCCAGTGCACCGCTCCACCCCCGGTGATCAGATAACTGGACTCGGCAAGCCACCCGGCCACGATCGCCGCCCCCAGCCCTACCACCAACGGCAACACCACCTGCACCACCTGCACCAACCGCAACGTCCCAGCCCGAGCCCCCAACAACGCGAGCGCGGTCACCTGCCCCCGCCGCTCCATGGCCCGATCAGCCACGGACACGACGAACGCGGCCACCCCGATCACCAACCCGAGCACCATCCCGACGACGAGCAGACTCCGAATCACCGTCAACTGAGCAAGCGAATCGATCACGATGCCGACGGGGTCTACGGAGACGGTGGGGGCGATGGCACCGATGCCGTCCAGGACGGAGCGGATGGTAGTGGGGTCGGAAGAGCTGACTAGTACGAGGCTGGCGTTTGCGATATGAGTGCCTCGAGGAATCATCGAGGGTGGGATGAGGAGGCTTGGGCCGTTGACCTCTGAGGGATCGTAAAACTGAGCTGCGATGGTGGCTTGAGGAACAGCGACATCCATCTTTCGCCCGTCGCTCAACAGGAAGGGGAATTTTCTTCCGGGCTGCACATCCTCATCAAAAAAGTAGTCCGGATCCCTGAGAATCATTACTTTGTTGTCGACGCAGCCACGAATGGACTTGCTGAAGGCTGCCAACTGGGTGCACGTGGCAACGACGCCGCTCACGCGCGGCCGATCCTCTTCGGGGCTCCCTTGCCATGAATCGACAGACAAGACGTGAGCATTTACACCACTCAGGTTGATGGCCTGCGAGTGCTGTTGAGCGCTCAACTCGGCAAGAGGGATGCCGTACTCCTGAACGGGTGCCGTACGTCGGCTCACCTGGTCCAGCTCGATAAGTACCCCTTGAGTGAGCGATGCGCCGAATACAAGCAGTACGAGACCGGTTGCCACTCGAAGTGCGCTTCCTGGATCGACTTCCGTCCGACGCATGGCCAACGTCAACGTAAAGGATTCCGAATTTTTTGCAAGGCGTTGTGATAGCCACGCTGTGATGGGCGCCAGGCCGAGCACAAGCCCCGCACCGGTCAACAGGACGGCGCCCGGGACCAGTAGGGCGCTGGCCGGACCACCCGACGGGTCTTTCCCCATGGCGCTAAGCACGCAATAGCCGCCAATGATCCCGATGCCTGGAATCAGTAACACCGTCCCGTACTTCTTGGGCGGCTTTCGCTCTCCGGTCCGGCGCACACTGATGGGTGATAAGGCGGCCTGCTGAGCGCCGACCCGACTTACGAGGGCGGCGAGGGCCGGGCAGCCCAGCAGGCATGCGATCAACGTGGTCATCTCGGGACGTCCGTCTTCCGGATACCAGCGCAGTCCGGGCAGTCCGATGCGTGCCATGATTTCGTTCACGCCGAGGTATCCCAGTAGCCCCAGTACGGCCCCCAGGAAAACAGCCGCCACACTCTCTCCGGAATTGACTCGAAGTGTGTCCTTCGCGCTGAGCCCGACAAGCCGAAGGGCGGCGAGTCGGCGTGCACGGGACTCACCGGACAGTCGTGCGCAGACGGAAAGGAAGATGACGAGCGGGAGCAGGACGATGCATCCGAGAGTGAACCGCAGGATGTCGATGGTTGAGGGATCGATGAGCTCGTGTTTCGTGTACGTGGACCCGAAGTGACCCAGAGGCCTGGCTGCGCTGAGTTCGGTGGGAGGCACGCCGATGTAGGCGTACAGCTCATCAGGACCGCCCAGTCCCGCCGGCGCGATGGCACCGATCACACGTCCGGGCACAAGCCCTGCGGCACGAGGATTGTCCTCCAGGACCTTCGCCAGCTTTGGAGAGATGACGGCTTCGCCTGCGTGAGGAAGTTCCTTCACTCCGGGAGGTGCGGGCACGTGACCAGTTCCCGTACGCCCGATGAAGACCCGACGCAGTCGCTGTGAACCATAGGGGTCCAGGAATTCCTGATAGACGGCGTTCTTGTTGTTTCCCGGATGTACTGCTCGGTTTGTCACACGTGCGTCATTGGCGGCGATGATCGTGGGAATGGTGAGGGTGGCGGCAAGACAAGCCACCCCCAACGCCGATCCGAGCGTCATCAGCAGAAAACGGACCCGCCCCCTGCGTCCGCTACCCCACAGCAGGCGCATCCCAAGGAGAAACGGGTTCACACCGTCACCCGCTGAGCCAGAACACCGTCCGTCATCGTGTACTGCGTATCGGCCTTCGCCGCGACATCGGCGTCATGAGTGACGATGATCACCGCGGTCTTCTGCCTCCGCGCAAGCTGAAGGAATTCATCCAGCACAGCAGCCGCGTTGACACTGTCGAGCGCCCCGGTCGGCTCATCCGCGAACACCACGTCCGGCCGATGGACCAGAGCTCGGGCGACTGCCACACGCTGGCTCTGACCACCCGACAGCTTCGAGGTCCTGCGCCGGGCCAGATCACTCATACCGAGGCGCTTCAGCACCTGGCCGGCCATGGCGTGGGCGTGGTCCTTGCTGATACCGGCGAGCCGGAGAGGAAGCGCGGCGTTCTCCTCGACGGTCAGCTCCGGCAGTAACTCCCCGTACTGGAAGACGAAGCCCAGCCGTGTGCGCCGCAGCGCGCTGAGTTCCCCGTCGGGGAGGCAGGACAGTCGCTCCCCGTCGAAGGTCACCGATCCGTTGGTGGGCGGCAGGACTCCGGCGAGGCAGTACAGCAGCGACGACTTGCCCGATCCGCTGCTGCCCATGATGGCGGCCACTTCGCCGCGCTTGAGCGTGAAATCGACACCGATGACAGCCTGCTGGGTGCCGTAAAAGAGATCCACGCCTTCGGCGCGGAGGATGACGTCCATCGGGATGCGTACTCCTATAGGGCGGGAGCCGCTGGCTGGCGGCTCCCGTAGAGACCAATTGCTTCGTCAGGGGCGTTCGAAAGGCCTCGGGAAGGAGCAGTTGTCAGGACGGAGGGAGCCGCGGTTCTGGCACACACGGACCTCAGCCGACCTCGTGTACCGAGTGGCTCCGTCGTAGACGATCTTGTCGATCCAGACACTCTTCTTCTGCGTGCCGTTGAAACGGTTCCACCCGTAGCCGTGAACCTTCACCTGCAGATAGACGTTGTGGTTGTCCCTAAAGCCGGCGTCGACCAGCCTTCCTTTGATGTGGAATGCGCCGTGCATCTGCCCCGGCTCCTCCCACTTGTACTTCGCTTCTTCGAACCGTGCTCCGCCCGTCACGAAGTCCTTCGTGCCGTGCCACGCGGAGTCGGCCACGGCCGCCCCCACCCCTCCGAAGAACAATCCGGCGGTAAGCACCGCTGCGGTAATCTTCCTCATCAGTACCCCTGTTGATCGAGTGTCGACTGACCGTCACAGAACGTATCGGCATAATTGCGTGCCGGATGCCGCAGGAACGTGCCTTCCGCTCTTAAACCCTCGATCAAGTGAAGGGGGCCTCTTCTGCTCCTCCTCACCCTGTAGGAGTGGTTCTCGGCACGTCCGGGCAGGGAGGGGCAGGGTGTCGTGGCTGACGAAAAGATTCAGAGTTGACGGCCAGGGTCAACAAGGGAAAGCGCATCGGAAACCGACCGATATGCGGAATCGTTTCTGGGGAAGACGCTGGCAACCGTGGTGGACGTCACAGGTGCACAGCCGGCTTCCCAGAGGGTCTGAGAACGTCGAAGGGCCCCACCGCGAACGGTGGGGCCCTTCAACATCGTGCCCGGTGAGGCACTGGCGGAGGATACGAGATTCGAACTCGTGAGGGGTTGCCCCCAACACGCTTTCCAACTGTGCGCACAGTCGTGCGCGGGGGTTCGCGGGGGTACGCCCAGCAGCTCGGAAGCGGTGTGTGCACGTCGGTATACCGCGGCGTTCGGCTGCGTACTGGACAAAGACCAGAACAACAGCTTGCCAGTGCTAAGCCACCTCGTGACGTGCTTGCCCATAGCTGAGGATCACAGTTCTCGCCGCCGGAAACGAGGTGCGGAGAGGCGATTTTCGACGCCGGAGGAATCGGTAAACATGCAGGTCAGAGCGCTATAGTGAGTTTCGAGCGCCAAGGCGGCATGGGTGTAGTCGCTTGATGAACGTGATGCCGCCCTCTATGGTCTGGTCTGTCAGCCGTCAGGGCTGACGTTCGCTAGGGGAGGCACGAGTGGTGACGATGGGCGAGACGGCGGAACGGGCCCTGCCGGCCTGGGACAGTACGGAGATCGACACGCTGTTTTCGAGCCGCGAGACGGCAGAGGCATGCCGTTTTCTACTGAAGCGGCGCGAGGACCCGCCGACCATGGACGAGTGGATCGAGCGGTCCCGGGAGGTCTTCGGGAAGGGGAACGTGCACACACAGCGCCGTCTGCGGGAAGTGCGTAACCACTTCAAGGTGGATTCTTACCGGCGGGAGGGGGACGCGAAGTGGGTCTACCGGCTTGAGGGGTGGAGCGAGACGCCCGTCAGTGACGCTGGGAAGATCAGCCCGAAGCTTCAGGCGGAGGTGTTCACTGTCAAGGGACGGTTCTGCGCGATGTGCGGTGCCGGGCCGAAGGAAGCACGGCTCCAGATCGACCACATCATTCCGCACTCCTGGGGAGGCGAGACAGAGCTGGACAACCTTGAACCACTCTGCCAGCCGCACAACAACGGCAAGCGCGCCTTCTTCAAGTCGCTCAACCCCTACGGTGACGCACTCGGCCAGGCCATCCGCCGGACGAACCCCTGGGAGCGGATCGGAGAGCTTCTCAAGGCGTTCGCTGACAAGGGGGAGCCGACCCCGGCAGAACTCATCCAGATCGTGGCTCGCGATACCCACAAGGGAGATCCGAAGAAGCGGTTGCGAGAGCTGCGGTTCGTCCTGGGATGGGACATCGCCGCGCACCGGGTCAAGGAGAACGGAGTAACCGCGGTGACCTACGAGCTGCGTGCCTGGAAGCCTTGGCCGACTGAAGGAGCGCCGGAAGCAGTCAAGGCTTACGAGCGGGAGCGCAAGCGCCGTAAGGACACCGAGGACTGACTCCTCTCACAGACCCCTATTCCTGAGAGCCCTTGAAGGCCCGGGCCGACTTTGTGTCGGGCCGGGCCTCCGGCGCAGAGACGATCAGAGAGCCTATCTACCGCTCAGGGAAACTCTGCTGCAGCCAGTCACGCACCGCGGGAACACCGGTCCGGCCGTGCTGCCGGAGTGCTTCGATGATGTCGCGGCCGCAGACAAGCGCGATCGGGTGCCCGTCCTCCTGTACCTCGCTCTGCACCTGCCGGTTGAAGTAGGACGTGCTGACCAGCACGCCGAAGTTGCGGTGCCGGATGCGGGAGATGAGACGCGAGACTTCACGGACTCCGACGCCGTTGTCCGGGCTGTAGCACTTGGCCTCAAGTGCGAAGTCGATGCTGATCGGGCTGGCCGGCGGACCGAGCACGTACGCCCCGACAGCATCGCGTCCTCCATCGCGACTCGGGCGGGTCACATCGACTGCGCCGGTGGACGGAGCGATCAGGCGCCATATGGCCACAGCGCAGGCCTCGAAGTCAGACTCCCGCCCCAGGAAGTGCTGGCGGATCTCTTCCAGCATCGCCTTGCCCGTCTTGTCTGCGGGCAACTGGTCCGCGGTGGAGCGGATAGTGGTTGTGGCAGGAGCCAGCAACGACCGGTAGACGCGGCTTTGCACCCAGGTCTTCCAGACCTCGGGACATCCTCCTTCGAGCACATTGCCACCGCCGAGGACATGGCTGATCCATCTGCGGGAGACCCGCTCGACGTCCAGCACGGTGAAGCGCGAGCGG
The DNA here is from genome assembly GCF_044749825.1 of Streptomyces sp. NPDC088915. Taxonomy (NCBI): domain Bacteria; kingdom Bacillati; phylum Actinomycetota; class Actinomycetes; order Kitasatosporales; family Streptomycetaceae; genus Streptomyces; species Streptomyces sp. NPDC088915. Next base: position 110,558 of record NZ_JBIVIR010000001.1, on the reverse strand, counting down.
TAGTTCTGGAACCTCTTCCCCTCGGTTGACCGCCAGATGGCTGCCAGCTCATCGTCTGAGGTCAGCGTGGGCCCACCGGGAGCAAGCAAGCCCCGAAAGCGCACGGCCCGTCCTTTGGCCCGGGCCTTCTCGAAGAGCAGAAAAGGAGGCACTTTGGTACCGCGGTCACCAGCCGTGCCGTGAGAGTGCTCGAAGGCATCCCGCAGAAGGACGTTGCCGTTGCGCGGCGTCTTGTGCAGACCTTTGCCAGGCGTCTTGTTGTCGCCGTAGTAGGTGAACGTCCCCGTTTCGGTGTCCAGGTAGTCAGGCCAGTCCACCTCGCCGCCGCTGGTGTACAGGACAGCGAGCCGGACTGTCCCCTTGGTCGGCGAGCCGGCATACCGGAACCCTCCCTGGTTCCCAGTCCCCGGCAGCAGCCGAGCCAGTGCATCGTCTCCAGAGTGTCCTGACGAGCCACCGGCATAGACGGCATCCAGCACTAGATCAGCCTCGCTGAGCTGATCGAAGGGAACGTCCTGCCCAGGTGCTTGCGAAGGAAGAGCCATACCGCTACTCCTATCAACCTCCGCTGACAGGACCACACGTCGGCCACCGGGGTGCCCCCTGCGTTCGAACGCCGCGGTGGGCCTACTGCCACTACCTCCCTCTTCGGCAACGACCGTGACGGCTTTCAAGACCGACAAGCGAGTGTCTCTATATGTCCGCTCAGCGGCCATTTTGGTTTACAAGCGGAACTCCATGGCCCACGCATGGCCCATGGACCTCTGGAATCTACCTAACGCGGGGATGCTCACAGGCCCTACCCAGCATCTGCTCTTCCGCGGGCGCCTGCCCGGCCCGACATGTGGCGCCCTACCCGCCCGCCCGTACCGACTAGCGGATGAGCGACTCTAGGGACGCTTGCCGCGCCCTCAGGGCGCACAGGCAGCCTGACGGAGATGGCATGTGGACCCACCCTTCCCAACTGGCCGAGTGCTGTATTGCCACCTAAGCGGTGAACAGTAGACTGGACAGAAAGAGGTGCTTAAATCTGTGCATGCGCGCTTGACCTGCACAGATACAACAGAATCAGAGGTCAGTCATGCGGTCATACGAAGAGTCACACCCGTGGATCAACTTCGAGCTGAACCTAGAGAAGCTCAACCACAAGTGCTGGATGCTCGTCGGTGAAGCCGTATCCAAGCTGGACCACATCGCCGGCGTCCCCCTCCAGCCCTCGGTTGCCAGCGAGCTGAACCAGATCTACCTATCCAAGGGCGCTCATGCGACCACCCAGATCGAGGGCAACACGCTCTCTGAAAGGCAGGTGCGACAGCGGGTCGATCACGAGCTGAACCTCCCCCCGTCGCAGGAGTACCTCGGCCAAGAGATCGACAACGTGATCACTGGCTACAACCTGATCGTCGAGGATGTGCTAGAGCGCCATCCCCTGAGCTTGACGGTCGACCGCATTGAAGAGTTCAACCGGATCGTCCTCGAAGGCCTCACTGATGCCGACGCCACGCCGGGGCGGATCCGCACGACGAGCGTGCTTGTCGGTTCCCACTACCGCGGCGCGCCGGCTGAAGACTGCGCGTACCTACTCGACCATCTCTGCAGTTGGTTGGAAGCTATGCGGAAGCGGACCATCGGCACTGAGTACGAGAAGCCCGTCGCAGTCCTGTCTGCCATCCTCGCTCACCTGTACATCGCCTGGATCCATCCCTTCGAGGACGGCAACGGTCGAACGGCACGACTCGTTGAGTTCCAGCTCTTGGTGCGCTCCGGTGCGCCGACAGTCGCAGCGCACGTTCTCGCTGATCACTACAACAAGACGCGCAGCGTGTACTACCGGGAGCTGCGCCGCACGAGCGAATTGAAGCCTCACAGCACAAGCGATTTCATCGCATACGCGCTGCAAGGTCTTGTCGACGGCCTGCGCCAGCAGATCGAAGAGATCCAAAGTCAGCAGCTAGGCGTGACTTGGGTGAACTTCGTCCATGATGCCTTCCGTGACAAGCACACTCCTGCCTGCACACGCCAGCGTCTCCTCATCCTGAGCCTGCCGCCCGGGGAGTGGACGACCAAGGCTTCGATCCGCGAATTGACCCCTCAGCTTGCACTCGCATACGCGGATAAACAGGACAAGTCGGTGACTCGTGACGTCAATGCGCTTGAAACAATGGGTTTGCTCGCCAAGCACAAGCGTGGCACCGTCACGACAGTCCAGCCGCGCCTTGATCGCTTGCGCGCCTTCATGCCACTGGTAGCCAACGACTGACCGCGATGATTGCTTAACGAGCCTCCGCCTAACAGGGTGGGGCTTGTTCGCTTGCGCCGAGCACAGTTAACAAGCTTCAGAACCGGTCAGGACCCAGCAGCTACTAGGGCGCTGACCTGCTCAAGTACTCCTCTGAGGCGCTAGGTCCCTGGTCATGGTCCACGTATGGCCCATGAAGTCTGCAGCGATCCCCAGATCTCCAGCTCAGTTTGCTGACGCACTGAGCAGTACGCTGGGGTGTTGTGACGGCCCGCATAACAAGGGCTCTTCCCGTGGGTAAGACGGGAAGGGCCCTCCCCGTGGGTAAGACGGGGAGGGCCCTCACGCGCAGTACCGAGCCCGGCCGTCTTACATCCGGCCGGGCTCGACTGCTCCCGGCACGGCCGTCTCGGTTCTCGTCACGTTGGAGCTACCGCGCAAGTTCCAACGCCAAGGCGATCACCGCCACAAGCACCCCCAGCGCTGCCAGTGCGACCTGCCACCTCTCCGGACTGGTCCACTGCTTCCTGGGGTCACCTGCTTCGGGACTCACCATCGAACCTCCTGTTCCTCGTACCGGCTCCTCCGATCGGGCCGGGGCACATGGACTCGCGCCTGAACCGCGAGTTCCTGAAGCAACAGGAGCTACGCCTACAAGCATAGGTATTACCGGTGCGATAACTGGTCTACTGTCCACAGGCGTTGTGGATAAGTGCCCTCCCGGTGAGTCAGCCTTACAGTTCGCCTTCGCTGTGACCAGCGGGAACCTGATCCCTCGTGGTTCCTTCTCTGGTTGATCTACATAGCTAGCTACGGATCTCGATCCTTCACCTGTTTTCGGCCGCCCCTCTGGCGGGCTCGCTTACGGTTGCTCTGTGTTCGCACTCTTCGACCTCGACAACACGCTGATCAACAGGCAGAGCGGCTTGGAGAGGTGGGCCCGCCGCTTCGCGTGGTCGCGCTCTCTGCCGCCCGCTGCCGCTCTGATGATCAGCGAGCGGCTGCAGGCGCGGGCGTACCCGGCCGACCTTGCTGCCGTGGGGGCAACGTTTGGGCTGAGTGATCGTGAAGAGGATCTCTGGCAGGAGTATGTGGAAGGGATGACCAGTACCGTCCATTGCTATCCCGGCGTAGAGGATGGACTGCGTGAGCTGCGACGGATGGGCTGGACGCTTGGGGTGGCCACGAACGGCGCGGGCGACATACAGCGTGTCAAGCTCATGAATGCCGGTCTCGTGTCCCTGTTCGACGCGATCTGTGTCTCAGGTGAAGCAGGAGTCCGTAAACCTGCGCGCCAATTCTTCGAGACGGCGGCCTCGCTGTGCGGCATCAATCTGAGCGCTGGCGGCTGGATGGTCGGGGACAACCCCGAGACGGACATCGAGGGCGGGAGAGCTGCGGGGCTGCACACCATGTGGATTGCCGCCGGACGGCAGTGGCCCAAGAATGTGCGCAGCCCCGATGTGGTGGTGGCGGATGTCGCCGAGGCGACGGCAGCACTTTCAGCCCTTGCTCTCTAGCTCCACTCCTTCGACGCTCATCGGTGTATGCAAGGTGGTAAGGGCCTGTTCGACGGTCATGGGCTTGTCCCTGAGCGCGCCCCACCGCTCCATCACGGCGGCGGCGGCCGTCGCCAGTTCCGAGGGCAGCTCCGCCTCATCGAGAGCGCGGGCCACCTCCTCCATCTCGGGAGCCCAGCGCCACGCGCGCGCTGCGGTCTTCGGGAAGTACTCCGTCTCCGCGAGGTAGCTGCTCGCCCGCCCCCTCGCAATGTCGAGTAGCTCTTCCTCGACGCCATGCTCAGCAGCGAGTGCGTACGAGACCGCGGCCAACGCCCGGCTCGCTTTCTGGTAGCTGCTGTAGGACAGCTTGAGTGCGGAAGCCTGGCCGACGGCCCCCGGCAGTTCGTGCACCCGGACCGTTGATCCCTTGAAGAGGGCCGTGACTCGGGCCAGCGCGTCACCGGGACCGGCCGCGTACAGGCGGGGGGACTTCGAGCCCGTCGGAGGGGAGCCGACCACGGCACCATCAACCACGGTCGCGCCGGCGCGCGAGATTGTTTCGGCAATGCGGCGCATGGCGGCCGGGGAGACTGCGTTGCCGTCGACGTAGAGCCCTGAGAAGGACTGGGCAGCAACCGCCGCCGCGACCTCTTCCGCATGGGCAGGGGGACAGATACTCAGGACGATGTCGGCCTGCTCGCTCAGCTCCCGCAGCGCAGCGACTGGTTCGAGCCCGTACTCCTCCGCGCGTTTCCTGCTCGCCGCGCTGCGGCCCGTGGGACACCAGAGCACACGGGCCCCTCTGCTCTTCGCCTGGGCCGCGACCGCCGCCCCCATGCTGCCGGGGTGCAGGATGCCGAGAACGGTCATCCGACAAGCTCCCGGATGTCGCCGCGTACCTTGCTGGCGGAACCGGACGCCCTGGCAAAGTCGATGACCTGGGCAGCCTCGACCGGGCCAACCTCATCGGTTCGGATCACAAGCGTCCATGGTTCTGTCGCATGGTCCAGCAGATCTTGCCGCGTCTCGTGCCAGACCTTGAGACGGGCGTCGACGTCCTTGTCCCCGCGCGCGATGCAACGTTCCCGGGTTGTCTCCTCGGAACACCAGAGCAGCACCTTGACCCAATGCGTGGGGAACGCCTCAACCGCGCGCGCCCCCTCGACCTGCCCCATGTGCAGGACGGGGATGCGGTCCGCTGCCAGGAGAGACCTCACCTCGGCACGATCGATCGCGTACTCGGCTCCGTACCTGGCGTTCCGGTACAGCAGCTCCCCCGCCAGCGCGAGATCGTTGATGTGGTCGGCGGTGGTGAGCCGGTACCCCGTAGTCCGGCCCGGCCCGGCCTTAAGGCGCTGGAAGAGAGTGAAGGCCGGGTTGAGGTGGGAGAGTTCAGCCGACACCGTGTCCTTCCCGGCGCCGGGAGGCCCGTACAGGATCACGCCGGAGGGGGTCACAGTCCTCCCCCGCTCAGGACATCCTTCGCTTCGTCCACCATGGCGACGGCGGCGCCAAGCCGGTTGTCCACCACGAAGTGAGGGCCCTGAGGGCGCATCGAGAAGTCGAGCCCCTTCAGGTACTCATCCCACTCCTGCATCTTCCAAGCGTCCCGGGCTGCACCACGGAACTCGATGTACTCACGCATCGAGTCGGGGTCGCATTCGACCCAGATCGCCGCAACGGAAACTCGCTTCGACCGGCACCGGTTCTGGAATCGCTGCATCCATTCGACCTGGGAGAATTCCGAGATGAAAGGTGCATCGAGAATTGTCGAGATTCCACAGTCGACGTTGTCCCATGCCGCCTCCATGAGGCAGCGATACTCAAGGGGGCGAACCTTCTCCCGGTACAGCTCCGAACTGCGGTCGTTCGCCTCTCCGCCGAGTGCGATCAGGAGCTGATCCACCAATGGGCGGGTAAGCGAATCCTTGTCGAGAATCGGCCAACCGGTGAGGCTGCCCAGAAACTTCGCGAACTCCGATTTTCCGGACCCGGCGTACCCTCCGACCAGGATCACGGACGGTCCGCCCGAGCCTCCGTCCGAGTGGCGACGCCCCCAGGCGTCCATCACGCGATCGATCAGGGCTTCACTGTCGGCGTCCTGGGTTCCCCCCCGAATGCTGCTGAGGGCTTGGCGTACAGCTTGTGGCTGATCAGGAAGGCCTTGGGTTCGGGGTGCGGGTACGGGGACTGAATCCATGGGAGATTCCTCTCCTGGCAGCGCTCGACGGAACCCGAGCTGGGCTTCGTTCCGGCGATAGAGGCGGCAGTAAGCCCGGCGATAGTGCGGGCCGGGGTACACCGCCCCCTTTTCGTGCCCCCAGATGGTTTGGAAGTTGGCCGCAATATTGAAGCCGTGCCGCTCCGCGATTTCTCGGAGCTTTTCCCCCGTGTCTTCCAGCGTGAGTCCAATCTCCTCCCTGTGCTGACGCAGGAGATCAGGATTCCAGTCTGGGCGCTTGCGAGCCATCTACCCCTCCTAGATAGCTAGCCGGAGCCGCGAGTGTAGCTCTCCGGTTAGGTCCATGGAAAACAGTGATAGTGCATGTGTAAGCGGATGTATAAAAGACCTGGCGCTCAATCGAGTAGAGGAACGTGATAACGCCCCGAGGGCCCCTGAGGTGAAAATGGCACACCTACAAGAGAGGTGTCCATGTCTCAGCTCAGCGGCCCGTACAGATCGGCGCGAACCCTACGGAGGTCAGTTGCCTTCGAGCACGGCGACGCGCTCTCGCAGGTCTCCGACCTCACTGCGAAGCTTGGCCACTTCCTCCCGCAGTTCTTCGATCGCCGCGCTCGGGTCGGCCAGCCTGGCCGCAGCCGCGGCATCGCGGGTGAGGAACGCTCCCTTGCCCTGGTGGCTCACGGCGAGCCCGTCGGTCTTGAGCTGACGGATCGCGTCGCGGGCCACGGTGACCGTGGCTCCGTACGCGTCCTGGAGCTCGGAGAGCGACGGCAGCTTCTCCGACTGCGCGAACTCGCCGGCCGCGATCCTCCGCCGAAGGTCGTCGGCCACCTGCTGATAGGCGGGCTTGCCGGTCCACTCGACCATCTTCACCTCGGGTTCTCTCCGTCCCACGCAACGTGGCCTCTGCCTCATAGTGCCGAAGCAGCAGAGAGAGAACCAGCGGCGCGGCCCGCCTTGTTCCCAGACGGGTTGACGAACTCTGCCTCACAGTGCACTCTGAGGCATAGACGCAAGGCCGCTTCCTCCGCCCGAGGGAGCGGACTAACGGCCCTGTTTGACCTGTACATATGACGCCCGGAGAGCCCCGTGTAGGCGGGTCGGCTCGATGGAAGCGCCTGTCACGGTTGAGAACTGAACAGAGAGCTACAGGCATCTGCGACAAGCCGTAGGCCCTGCCGCGCGAGCAGCAAGCACCTTTTCCCAGGCCGCCCTTGTGGGGCGGACAAGTGATCCATGCGTGCGGTGAGACAAGGGCAGAGATCGCGAGCTACACCACGTACCCATGTCCGCCCCTCTCTGGAGGCCGACGTGAAGCGCTTAAGACCCTGGGCGCCATCTCCGCTGGACCGGCGGAGCGGCTACGCCCACCGCGTCACCTGACCACCGGCGTCCCACGGGCGCCGGCCGGTTGCCTCCTCCGCCCGTCCGGGCCCCATTCGCGGGGTGCCGTACGGGCGGGGTTGAGGGGAGCCGGATGGTTCCAAACGGCGAGACCCCCCGGTGCTCGAACACCGGGGGGTCGGTTCGGGCCGTTCCTGTCTGAGAGGAACACACCCAATGTTGTCCATCGCTGCACTTCAGGCCGTTGTTACGGCCACCCCGTTCGACGGTGAACCGTCGGACGCGGAGCTGGACGCGATCGAGACCGAGATGCCGCTGATCCTGGCGGAGGTCGACCTGCTCGACGCGCAGATCATGACCCTGGACCGCCCGGCCACGGTGCTGGACGAGCGGCGGATCCGCCGGGCCCGCAACCGGGTGATGGCGGCCCGCCGGGACCTGACCAACCGCGCCGGTACGGTGCAGTCGGGCGGTGCCGCGTGAGCGGGCTGACGCTGGCGGACCTGTCCGTCCCGCTGTCGGCGCTGCGGCTGCTCGCGGTCGACTTCCCGCATCTGCCGGCGCCGTGCGTGGACGTCACCACGGTCTACCCGGAGCGGCTGTCGCTGTCGTTCCACGACGACTTCGCCGCGTTCGAGGCGTGGCGCGAGGCGCTGAACATCGCCCCGGAGTCGGTCGTTCACCGCGTTCAGCGCGACGGCCGGACCCAGGTCCTGAAAGCCCTCATGGTGTTCGCCGGGGCCGATCTGGAGCTGACCGGCTACACCTCGGTACCGGAGCCGGAGCGGGTGCTTGCGGGTTCGGGGGCGGCGGCGTGAACAGTGTTCAGATCCGTTCGGCCGACCGCGCTCTGTCGGTCGGCACGTGGCTGATCGTGGCCGGAGCGATGCTGTACTCGGTCCTGACCGTCACCCCGCTCGCGTCCCGGCACACCCCGGAAGGCTGGGGCTGGACCGCACCGATTCTGCCCGTGGTCGTGGACGCGGCGGTCGTCATCGTGGTCCGCCTCGACTCGGTCCTGGCCCGCCTGGGCGGGGACGGCGGCCGGTGGCCCATCGTGCTGCGGTGGATGACCGGCGGCATGACGCTCGCCCTGAACGTGGCCGACAGCGCGCTGAAGAAAGACCTGGTCGGCGTCGCGGTCCACTCGGTCGCTCCGCTGCTGCTGATCGTCACCGCAGAGACCGGCCTCGCTTACCGGCGCGCCATCGCTGCTGCTCTGGCCGAGCTGAAAACCAGGGAGCAGGCGGAGCGGGAAGCCCGCGAGAAGGCGGCGGTGGAACGGCGGGAAGCGGCCGAGCGCCGCGAGCGGGAGCGGCGTGAGTACGAAGCCGCGCAGGCCCGTGAACAGCGCGACCACGAAGCCCGGATCGCCCGCGAGCAGGCCGAGCGGGAAGAGCGTGCCCGACGTGAGGAGCAGGAGCGGCGTGAGGCCCGGGAGCGGGCGGAGCGGGAAGGCCGTGAACGCGCTGAGCGGGAGCGTGAACAGCAGGAGCGCGAGCGTGAACGCCGTGAGCGTGAGGCCGTCCAACGCCGCGAGGCCGAGCGGCTGGAGCGGGAGACGACGGCCCGCCGGGAGCGGGAAGAGCGTGAGGAGCGGGCGGCTCGTGAACGGGCCGCGCTGCTGTCCGGCGGGCCGGTGAACGAGAAGCTGCCCGAGAACCGCGCCCGCGCCATCGTGCACGCCGCGTTCGGCGAGGGCCTGCCGGTACGGGCGGCGGCAGAGCTGTGCGGCTGGTCGGTCGGCTGGGTCTCCACCCGCTACCAGGAACACCGCGACGGCGACCTCCTCCTCGAAGGGACCCCGGCATGAGCGCCCTCTTCACCTCCCTCACCGCCGCCGGTCCGCTGGCGGTCGGATGGTCGGTCCACACGGTGTGGCTGCGCCGCTCCTTACGCCGCGCTCGCCGTGACCCGCTCACCGGGCTGCGCACCCGCGACGGCTTCACCCGCCGCGCCACCGCCCTGCTGAAAGACCCGAGAGCGGTGGTAGTCCTCGCCGACGTCGACCGCTTCAAGCAGATCAACGACACCCACGGCCACGCCGCCGGGGACGCGCTGCTCGCCGCGGTCGCCGCCCGCCTCGCCCACGCCGTCACCCCCGGCGGGGTGGCGGGACGGCTGGGCGGGGATGAGTTCGCCGCCGTCGTCATCGACCGCGACGGCACCATGGCCGACCGGCTGCACACCCTCGCCCACGTCCTGGCCCGCCCGGTCGCCACCCACCCCGCCGTGCACACCACGGTGTCCCTGGGATGGGTACGGGCCGCCGACCACCCCGGCGAGGACCTGTCGGTGCTGCTGCGCCGCGCGGATGAGGCCATGTATACGGCTAAGCGCTCCGGCCGCCCCGGGCCCTACCGGGCCCGTCTCGGGCGGCTGCTCGGATCGGTGGCCGGCCGCCGCCCCGGACGGCGCGGCGCGGCATGAGCACCCTGCCCGTCTACCGCTGGCGCCTCGCGCCGGAGGGCCTGGCCACCTTCCGCCAGCTCCGCGCCCTCGGGCTCCGCCCGGCCGGTCAGCCGGTCGTCGCCCAGCTCGAACGCCCCCGCCGTCGGCGCAGGCCGCTGGTCGCCTACCTCTACCGCGTCGACCTTGCCCGCCCGGTCCGGCCCATGACCCCGGCCAAACGGGCGGCTCTGGAGCGGGCGAACGCGGCCCGGCGGGTCTGCCCGGAGTGCGGGCGGGATGCCGGATACCGCATCCCCGCCTCGCTCGGCATGTGCACTCCCTGTGCCTACCCCGGTGGATGAACGGGCCGGGTTTTAGGACGCTTCACGCCCGAGCCACCGGAACTGTTCGTCCGGTTCTTCCCGCCGCTCCAGCACCCCTGCCGCAGCCAACTGCAAGAGCACCTCATGCAGAGCGTTCCCCAGCGGGTTGTCCGTCCAGAACACCCGCTTGACCTGCGTGAACTTCTCGGCCTCGCTGAAGATCCCCAGTGAGCGGCCCACTTCGAAGGCGGCACCGTCCCAGTCATTCCACTCAGCCAAGCCTTCGGAAAGACCCATGAAGCGATCTTTCCAGCACGTGGTCGGACACGGCAAACATTTTCATCCGCAGCGCTAGCCGAAGAAGAGCTCTGCGGCCTCTCCCAGCCAGTACCGCAGGCGATGCCAACGGCTACAGAACCGCTTCGGGCGCCGCCACCGGCTTCGCTCATCGAGCGGTCGCCCGCATTCCCTGCACTGCCTCACACGTCTCTGGTCCCCCATGGGCCGCGACTCTAGCGGTCCCTTGAACAGGGAGAACACGTGAACCACCTCCCCGAACCCGCCCCCGTCGTCCGCCTCCCGGACGGCACCTACGTCTACGCCGACCACCTGCCCGCGCCGGTTCAGCCGGTCGCCCCGCAGGTGGTGCACCAGCACATCCACCAGGCGCCCCCGGACCGCACGGTTCAGCGGATCGCACTCGGCTCCGGCATCGGCGCCGGCACGGTCGCGGCCGGGGTCTACTTCGGCCCGCTGCTGGTCGGCGCATTGACCGCGATCGCGGCGAACCTGGCCCTGCTCGCGTTCCTGGCCGCCGTCCTGGCCTGGGGCGTCGTCACGGTCGTGAAGTCGGTCGGCGGCCCGGACGGCAAGGCCGCCGCCAAGATCCTCACGAAGTCCCGCAAGCGCCGCCGCTGACCGGCTGCCCGCGGCTCCCGTCTCGTACGGGGGCCAAGGGGAGTCGGGACAGCCCCGGCCCCGGAAGGGATCGCGACCGTGGCCAGCAAGAAGGACACCGAGTACGACCCGGACTACCCGCCGCTCACCGCCCGCGAGCACGCCCGGATCGCGTGGAACGTGGGCCGGATGGCGAAGCGGTCGATCAGCCGCCCGGACGCTCGTCACACCGACCTGGAGAGCAACGTGAACCGGGTCATCGACAAGGCCCGCGAGCGCGCCGAGAACAACGCTCGCAAGGGCAAGTAGCTGTGTCCCGGGACGGCCGACAGCCGCCAAGCACCCCGACCGCCCCGGGCCTTTCTCTGTCCCCCTCGGTGTTGGAGAGGACGTTTCAGTGAAGCACCCCGATGACGACAGCGAGCTGTTCGACCGGCTCGAAGCGGAGATGGCCGACGACCGGTCGGCCGGGGCCGAGGTGGTCGACCTCGACAAGGCCCGCGCCGCCCGCGAGACGGCCCCGACCACCGACCCGACCGACCTGGAGGACGAGGAGGCGGCCGGTCGGGTGGTGGTCGACCGGCCGACCCCGGCCGCGACCGGCCCCGGCTACCTCGGTCGGTTGGCCGCGGCCAAGCGCCGGGACGTGGTCCCGCTCTGGCTGCGGTCGGCCTCTGAACTGCGCACCGCGACCGGGTGGGTGGCCCGCCACTACACCCACACGGTCGGCTACCACGCGCTGCGCGCCCCGGTCTACGTCCTGCGCTTCGCACTCCAGTCGCCCGCCGGCACCGCCCGGTTCGTCGGCGGCGTGATGCGCTGGATGGCCGACCGCGAGGGCGAGGCGGTCCGCCTCGCGGCCGTGCGGCGCGAGGACGCGGCCGAGTACCTGCGCCTGTCCTCGCAGCGCGACGCCCGGGTGCGGCTGCGCGGCACCATCGCCGCCCTCGCCCTGTTCACCGGCCTGATCACCGCGTTCGCCCTGTACGTGCTGGCGCCCGGATGGGTCCAAGCAGTCTCCGTGAGCACGGTCCTGATCGCCCTCGGTGCGGCCGGCCGCAAGGCAGACGACCCGGTCGTCCACCGTGCCGTCGAACTGCCGAAGGCGATGAAGCTGACGTCCGACATCGTGCTGCGCGCGCTGGGTGCCCTCGGTATCCCGGCGATCAACCAGGCGCAGGGCAAGGGGCGGGACGGGTTCGAGTTCACCGCCCCGATCACCCGCGACGGCCCCGGCTGGCGCGCGGAGGGCAACCTGCCCTTCGGCGTGACCGTGACCGACATCATCGAGCGCCGCGAACGCCTCGCCTCCGGCCTGCGCCGCCCCCTCGGCTGCGTGTGGCCCGAGGCGGTGCCCAACGAGCACACCGGACGCCTCGTGCTGTGGGTGGGCGATCAGGACATGAACCAGGCCAAGAAGCCCGCCTGGCCGCTGGCGAAGTCGGGCGGGGTGGATCTGTTCAAGCCGGTCGCCTACGGCACCGACCAGCGCGGACGCTGGGTCGACGTCACCCTGATGTACATCGCCGGGGTGATCGGGGCGATCCCGCGCATGGGCAAGACGTTCCTGCTGCGCCTGCTGCTGCTCATCGCCGCCCTCGACCCGCGCGCGGAGCTGCACACCTACGACATGAAGGGCACCGGCGACCTCGACCCGGTCGGCAACGCCGTCTCCCACCGCCACGCCGCCGGCGACGACGATGAGTCGATCGGCTACGTGCTCGCCGACTTCCGCGAGCTGCGTGAGGAACTGCGGCGCCGGACCAAGGCGATCCGGTCCCTGCCCCGGGACATCTGCCCCGAGTCGAAGGTCACCTCCCAGCTCGCGGACAAGGCGTCGCTGCGGCTGCACCCGATCGTGGTCGGGGTAGATGAGTGCCAGGTCCTCTTCGAGCACCCCGAGCACGGCAAGGAGTTCGAGGAGATTGCCACCGACCTGGTCAAGCGCGGCCCCGCGACCGGGATCGTGCTGCTGCTGGCCACCCAGCGCCCCGACGCCAAGTCCCTCCCCACCGGCATCAGCGCGAACGCCGGCGCCCGCTGGTGTCTGAAGGTCATGGGCCAGACCGAGAACGACATGGTCCTGGGCACCTCCTCCTACAAGCGCGGGGTGCGGGCGACGATGTTCGCCTGGGGCGACAAGGGCATCCACTACTTCGTCGGCGAAGGCTCCGACGCCCGGATCGTCGCCTCCGTCTACGTCGACGCCCCCGGCGCCGAGGCGATCGCCGCCCGGGCCCGCACCGCCCGCGAGAAGGCCGGACTGCTCTCCGGCTACGCGGCCGGGGAAGCCGCGGAGGTGGTGACCGGCCCGGCCTACGACCTGCTCGCCGACATCCTCGCCGTCGTCCCCGCCGCCGAGGCCAAGGTGTGGTCCGAGACCGTCGTCGCCCGCCTCGCCGAGCTGCGCCCGGAGGTCTATGGCGGATGGGAGCCCGAGGCGCTGGCCCCGGCCCTCAAGCCGCACGGCATCGCCACCGTCCAGGTCGGCCGCCGGGTGGAGGGCAAGGTCGTCAACCGGCGCGGCATCACCCGCGCCCACATTACCGCCGCCGTCACAGATCGTGACGGAAAGCAGGACGCGGGATAGGGCTTTGGGGCCGCTGTCGCTAGCGGTAGTCCCCGCTAACGTTAGCGGCCCCGCTAGCGCCCCATACGTGTCCTGATCTGGACGCTAGCGGATAGCGGCCCACCTGCGAAAACCCCTGGAAACCGCCTGGGAGGGCCCCGCATGACCCCTGCCCTGCTCGCTATCGCCTGCCTGCTCGCCGTCACCCTCGGTTACGTCGCTACGTGTGCGGTGTCGCCGTTCGGGGACTGCCGCAAGTGCCACGGACTGGGCCACCTGCTCAAGGCCGATCGCAAGGGACGGCCCAAGCGCGGCAAGGACTGCCGCCGCTGCCACGCCACCGGCAAGCGCATCCGCCTCGGCCGCTGGCTCTACAACCGCGCCTCGCGCACCTACCACGCCGGTGCCCGCTGATGCGCCGCACCGCCTGCCTCTCCCTGGCCGGACTACTGCTCGCCTTCACCCTCACGAGCTGCCCGGCCGCCGACCCCGCCCCCTCGCCCGTCACCACCGGAACGGAGCACCACCCATGGCCATAACCGTCTCCCTGGTCGCGCTCTTCGGGCTCGTCCTGTTCTTCCTGCTCCGCTCCAAGACCCTCGGTGCCGGATCGGCGTTCATCGCCGTGATGTTCGGCTTCTTCCTCGCCTCCACCGGCGCCGCCACCACCATCAACCAGCTCACCCAGAGCCTCATCGCCGCCCTCCCCGACCTCTGATCCTCGACAGCACGAAGGGCGGCCCCCGTCTCGGCAAAGTCCGGGGCCGCCCTCGCATCCAGACCGCTACAACGAACTGGAGACACCCAGCATGACTCATCCGATCCTGTTCCGGCGAGAGAGCCGTCGGCCGTTACTCCTGGACGCGTTCTGCTGCCAGGGTGGCGCCGCCGCCGGATACGCGGCTGCCGGGTTCGATGTCGTCGGCGTCGACCTTGCCCCGCAGCCCCGCTACCCGTTCACCTTCATCCAGGCTGACGCGGTCGCCTTCATCCGCGAGTACGGATCCCGGTTCGCCTTCATCCACACCTCGCCCCCGTGCCAGCACGACTCCGAGTGCCAGCGCCTTCAGGGCAACACCCACCCCGACCTGATCGCCCCCACCCGCGCCGCGCTGGAGTCGACCGGGCGGCCGTGGGTGATCGAGAACGTCGGCGGCGCCGTACCCAAACTGCGCGAGCCGGTGATGCTGTGCGGGGCGATGTTCTCCCTGAAGACCTACCGGCACCGCTACTTCGAGACCGGCGGATGGACCCTCACCCCGCCCGGCCACCCGGTACACGTGGCGCCGCAGGCGAAGATGGGCCGCCCCATCCCGCCCGGGCACTACGGCCAGTTCGTCGGCAACTTCTCCGGCGTCGACCACGCCCGCCGCGTCATGGGCGTGCCCTGGATGAACCGCGACGGCATCCGCGAATGCATCCCCCCGGCCTACACCCGCCACGTCGGCACTCACGCCCTGACCGCCCTTACGGGGGTGGTCGCGTGAACAGCATCCCCACCACCGCCCTCGGCCTCGCCGGACAAGGCCTGCCGGTGCTGCCCCTGCGGGCCGACAAGCGCCCCTTTGGCAACTGCCGCGCCTGCGACGACCTCGCCTGCGGCGGACGGCCGAATATGCGGGTCCCCGGCCCGTGCGTGTGCCCGTGGCCGTGCCACGGCTGGGCGGCGGCCACCACCGACCCAAACGTCGTCGGCTCCCCGCAGTGGGCGGCGGCGTGGCGGCGGGCGCGGGCGATCGGCTACCACCCCGGCGGCGCCGGTGTGACCGTGGTCGACCTCGACAACCCGGCCGCCGTCGACTGGGCCCGCACCGCCCTTCCGCCCACCACGACCGTGGCCACCACGCGCGGGCAGCACTGGATCTACCGGGGCACCGTCCGATCGGTGAACGGTGTCCGCGACGGCGTCGACATCAAGTCGCTGATGTCCTACGCCCGGTGGCTCGGATCCGGCACCGGCCCCATGACCGACGTCCCGGCCGCCGTGCACGAGCTGATGAAGGACAGGCCCGCCACCCGGCCCGCACCCCGCGCCGTCGCGGTGCCTGCCCCGGCCGGGGGTGGGCGGTGCCCGCACCGCTCGCCCGTCTACCTGGAGCGCGGGATCGCCATGGCCGAGCAGCGGATCAGCACCGCCACCAGCGGGGTGCACGCGGCGGTGTACCGGACGTTCCTGGCGGTCCTCGCGGCCCATGGCCGGTGCGGTTGCCTGACCGAGGCGCACATCGGCCGCCTTTTCACCGCTGCCCAGGCCCGGGGTGAATCGGCCCGGCACTGCACCGACGCGTGGGCCAACGCCTCCGCTGCTTTGGGGATGTGACATGTCCGAGGACGAGAAGAACCCGGCCCGCCAGATCATCAGCGACTACGCGCGGGAGCACTTCCGCTACTTCCGCACGGTCGACGGCACCGTCTACGCCCAGAAGAACGGCCACCCCGTCGCCCGCCCGATCCGCTCGCAGGGAACGACCGGGAGCCACCGGCAGGAACTCATGGTCGGTCTGTTCCACGACGGGCTCGGCGTCTTCAACGGAACCGCCTTGAAGGAGGCACTGGACTTGATCGAAGCACTCGCGCTCACCGAGGACGTCCAGCCCGTCCACATCCGCGTCGCCCCCGGATTCGACGGCGCCACCTGGCTCGACCTGGGCCGCGACGACGGCCAGTCCGTCCGCATCCACCCCAACGGCTGGGAGATCCGCACTCCCGACCCGCGCGAGGTGTGCTGGCGGCGCACCCAGCTCACCGGGGAACTGCCCCTGCCGGTCAAGGGCACCGATGGCAAGGGCATCGATCTGTTGATGCGGCTGTGCAACTTCGCCAGCGTCCAGGGCGAGGCCCTGGCCCTCGCCTGGCTCGTCGGCTGCCTCGGCCCCGACGCGCCGGTCCCCGCGCCGTTCCTCACCGGCCCGCAGGGCGCGGGAAAGTCCACGGCCGGGAAGATGCTGGTGCGGATCATCGAGGGGATGAGCGGTGACCTGCGCCGGGCTCCGAAGGACGAGGAGAACCTGATCACCGCCGTCGCGGCCGGGTGGATCACCGGCCTGGACAACCTGAGCCACCTCGGCCCGGACCTCTCCGACCTGATGTGCTGCATCGTCACTGGAGCGGAGAACATCAAGCGGGCCCTGTTCACCGACGGCGACGTCGTCCGTTCCCGTTACCGCCGGCCGATGCTGCTCACCGGCATCGACGTCGGTGTTATCCGGCCCGACCTCGCCGAACGCCTCCTGCCGCTGCGCCTGGAGCGGCCGAGGGTGCGGCGGACTGAGGCGGAGCTGTGGGGCGAGTTCGCCGAGGCCCTGCCGGTGATCCTCGGCTCCGTCCTCGACCTGGCCGTCGAGGTTCGCGCCGCTCAGGCCGACATCCCCACCGACCTGCGCATGGCCGACTTCGCCCACCTGTGCGCGCAGCTCGATGCCGCCCGGAACTTCGGGGCGCTGGACGCCTACCGGGCCAGCCTGGACGACCTCAACGACGACGTCATCGAGGGCGACATCCTCGCCCAGACCGTCCTCAAGCGCGCCGCCGACATCGAACCCGGCAGCGAGGTACGGATGACGTCGGCCGAGTGGCTCCACGCCCTCACCCAGCTCTACACCGACGAGGGAGAGTTCCGGCCCCTGCCCAAGGGCTGGCCCACCACCGGCAAAGTCCTCTCCGACCGCCTCAAGCGCCTCCAACCCGTCCTCGCCGCACGCGGCCTCCTGGTCGACTGGGGACGCACCAAGACGGCCCGCTACATCGAGATGACCCGCCCCACGCCGCCGGCCGACGAACAGCAAACGGCGTTCTAGCCCGCACCGCCGCGGCTGCTCGCGCACAAGCAAGAGGAGCACGCCTCGCCCCGGCGCCGGGGTGCTCCTCTTGCTCTTCGGCGGCTTGCCGCCGCCCAAAGGGCGTGCCGCTCCGCGGCTCCCTCTTCACGCCCGAAGGCGCGCACAACAACAGAGACAACCCCCGTCTTTTTCCTAAGTGGAAAGACGCTGCGTCACCCGCGTCACCACACCCCCGGAAACCGCACCTGACCTGCACGGACGAGGGTGACGCAGAGCCCGAATCTCTGCGTCATCCTGCGTCATCCGCGTCACCCCGGTGACGGACGCCTGCGTCACGGATGACACACGCCTCCAATCCCTGCGTCACCTGAAACCACAGGTCAGGCCCCCGAATGACGCAGATGACGCGATGACGCAGAAATTCCCACCTCGGACACACACGCCACCTGCACCCCGCAGGCCGTCCCCTCTCGCCCGGAGGAGTGCACCGAATGAATGACCGAGACCTCGACTCGCGAGAAGACCACACGCTCGTCCTGCTGAAGGTCGAGGAGGCCGCCCGCCGCCTCCAGATCGGCCGAACCCTCTGCTACCGCTACATCCGCACCGGAGAGCTGGAGTCCGTACCCGTCGGCCGACTCCGCCGGGTCCCCGCCGACGCCGTCATCGAATTCGCCGCCCAGCTTCGCCGTGCCCACCGGCCGGCCGCCTAAAGGGAACACGATGGAAGAACAGAAGAGGCGAACGCGCCGAGCCAATGGCGAATCGGCTATCTACTTCGGCAAGGACGAGCGTTGGCACGCCCGAGTGCCGATGGGCTACAAGGACGACGGAACGCCTTACCGCCGTCACCTGACCCGCCCGACGCGCAAGGAATTGGTGGACGAGGTCCGCCGATTGGAGAAGCAGCGCGACGAAGGTTCGGCGCGCCAGCCCGGTAAGCCGTGGACCGTCGAGAAGTGGCTTCTCCACTGGATCGAGAACATCGCCAAGCCGGTCGTGAGCGAGAACACCTACGACGGCTACGAAGTCGCTGTCCGCGTGCACCTCGTCCCCGGCGTGGGAAAGCACCGCATCGACCGCCTGGAGCCCGAACACCTGGAAAGCCTGTACCGCCGGATGCAGAAGGCCGGCAGCAAGGCAGGCACCGCCCACCAGGCGCACCGCACGGCCCGCACCGCGCTGGGCGAGGCGGTGCGGCGCGGCCACGCGAGCAAGAACGCGGCCGCGCTCGCCAAGCCCCCGCGGATGGAGGAGGACGAGGCGGAGGTGGAGCCGTACTCCGTGGAGGAGGTCCAGCGCCTGTTGCTCGAAGTGAATAAGCGGCGGAACAGCGCCCGCTGGATGCTCGCCCTGGCCCTCGGCCTGCGGCAGGGCGAGACGCTGGGCCTGCGCTGGGAGGACGTCGACCTGGACAACGAGTACCTGAAGCTGCGCCGGAACCGGCTTCGCCCGAAGTACGCCCACGGCTGCTCCGACTCCGCCCCCTGCGGGCGGAAGGCAGGCTACTGCCCGGATCGGGTGCAGACCCGGCGTGAGACCAAGAACACAAAGTCGAAGGCGGGCCGTCGGGCGGTGCCTCTTCCCGGGCCGCTGGTCGCGATGCTTCGCTCCCACCAGGGCGAGCAGAAACACGAGCGGAAGATCGCCGGTGACCTGTGGTCGAAGTCGGACTACGTGTTCACCAAGCCCCTGGGCGGGCCTCTGAGCCCGAACACGGACTACCACGACTGGAAGCGCCTCCTGGAGGACGCGGCGGTCCGTGAGGGCCGCCTGCACGACGCCCGGCACACCGCCGGCACGGTGCTGATGCTGCTGGGCGTTCCCGATCGGGTGATCGATCAGATCATGGGGTGGGAGCCGGGCGGGGCCGCGCGGATGCGGGCGCGGTACCTCCACGTCCCCGACCACCTTCTGAAGGAAGTGGCCCGGAAGATCGGCGCGGCGATCTGGGGAGCCCCGGAAACAACCGCTGTGGACAAAAACCAGGACAACGGGAGTTGAGAAACGTCGAAGGGCCCCACCGCGAACAGTGGGGCCCTTCGACATCGTGCCCGGTGAGGCACTGGCGGAGGATACGAGATTCGAACTCGTGAGGGGTTGCCCCCAACACGCTTTCCAAGCGTGCGCCCTAGGCCTCTAGGCGAATCCTCCGCCGGGAACATTACATGACCGAGGGGGGTGCTCGCGAACTCGATCCCGGACGGGGCCGGCGGGGGGTTCCGGGCGGGGGAGGCGGGGTCCCCGTGCCGTCGGCATCGGGTAGTCTGGGCGCAGCCCCTCACGCGGCGCTATCTGACTGAACTCCCCCAGGGCCGGAAGGCAGCAAGGGTAGGTCGGCTCTGGCGGGTGCGTGGGGGGCGCTTGCGTTCCCGGGAGCGGTGGTCGGCAGCCGGCCCCGTCGGCAGCCGGAGCTCGGTCCTCGCCCAAGAGCCGAGGAGCCCAGGAACCCAGGAGCCCGCGAGACCCCGCCCCCGGCCGTTTTTCCCGGGTTGTCGGTGCACGCCTATAACCTCGTACACGTGTCGTCTCTCGCGCTCTACCGCCGCTATCGCCCCGAGTCCTTCGCCGAGGTCATCGGGCAGGAGCATGTCACCGACCCGTTGCAGCAGGCCCTGCGGAACAACCGGGTCAATCACGCGTACCTGTTCAGCGGACCCCGTGGCTGCGGCAAGACGACCAGCGCGCGCATCCTCGCCCGCTGCCTGAACTGCGAGCAGGGCCCGACCCCCACCCCCTGCGGCGAGTGCCAGTCCTGTCGGGACCTCGCGCGGAACGGGCCCGGGTCGATCGACGTCATCGAGATCGACGCCGCCTCCCACGGTGGCGTGGACGACGCCCGTGACCTGCGGGAGAAGGCCTTCTTCGGGCCCGCCTCCAGCCGGTACAAGATCTACATCATCGACGAGGCCCACATGGTCACCTCGGCGGGCTTCAACGCCCTCCTGAAGGTGGTCGAGGAGCCCCCGGAGCACCTGAAGTTCATCTTCGCCACCACCGAGCCCGAGAAGGTCATCGGGACCATCCGGTCGCGGACCCACCACTACCCCTTCCGGCTCGTGCCGCCCGGCACCCTCCGGGACTACCTCGGCGAGGTCTGCGGGCGCGAGGGCATCCCCGTCGAGGACGGCGTGCTGCCGCTCGTCGTGCGCGCCGGCGCCGGGTCCGTGCGTGACTCCATGTCCGTCATGGACCAGCTCCTGGCCGGTGCCGCCGACGACGGCGTGACCTACGCCATGGCCACCTCCCTCCTCGGCTACACCGACGGCTCGCTGCTCGACTCCGTCGTCGACGCCTTCGCCGCCGGCGACGGCGCCGCCGCCTTCGAGGTCGTCGACCGCGTCATCGAGGGCGGCAACGATCCCCGCCGCTTCGTCGCCGACCTCCTGGAGCGGCTGCGCGACCTGGTGATCCTGGCCGCCGTGCCGGACGCCGCCGAGAAGGGGCTCATCGACGCCCCGGTCGACGTGGTCGAGCGCATGCAGGCGCAGGCATCCGTCTTCGGGGCCGCCGAACTCAGCCGGGCCGCCGACCTCGTGAACGCCGGGCTCACCGAGATGCGGGGCGCCACCTCGCCCCGGCTCCAGCTGGAGCTGATCTGCGCGCGCGTCCTGCTGCCCGCCGCCTTCGACGACGAGCGCTCCCTCCAGGCGCGCCTGGACCGGCTGGAGCGCGGCGTCACGACGGCCGCCGCGTCCGCGCCCGCGCCCGTCTTCACCCCCGGGCCTTCCGGGCCCCCCGCGCCCGCCATGGGGTACGTCCCCGGGCCCGACGCCCACACCCCCATGGCCCCGCCCCCGCCCGTACAGCAGCCCCAGCAGGCCCCGCAGGCGGCCCGGCCCGCCCCCGTACAGCACGTGGAACCGCAGTCCCCGGCGCCCGCCGGGCCCCGGCCCGGTGCCTGGCCCGGAGCGGCCGCGCCCGGCGGCGGCAGCGCCCCCGGCGCCTGGCCCGGCGCCGCCACGTCCGCCCCCGCACACGCCCCGCACGCCCCGCAGGCCCCACCGGCCCCGCAGGCCCCCGCCCCCACCCCCGCTCCCTCCGGCGGCGACACCTCCCAGGTGCGGAACCTCTGGCCGCAGATCCTCGACGCCGTCAAGAACCGGCGCCGCTTCACCTGGATCCTGCTCAGTCAGAACGCGCAGGTGGCCGGGTTCGACGGCACCACCCTCCAGCTCGGCTTCCTCAACGCCGGCGCCCGGGACAACTTCGCCAGCAGCGGCAGCGAGGACGTCCTGAAGCAGGCCCTCGCCGAGCAGTTCAACGTCCAGTGGAAGATCGAGGCGATCATCGATCCCTCGGGCGGTGCCGCCCCGCCGCCCGCCGCCGCCAACTTCGGCGGCCGTCCGGTGGCCCCCGCCCCGGCGCCCTCCTTCCATCAGGCCCCTCCGGCCCCGTCCCCGTCGCCCGTACAGCAGGCGCAGCACGCACAGCACGCGCCACAGCCCGCGCAGTCGGCCCCCGCCCCCGCACAGGCGCAGCCGTCCGGGCCCGCGAAGGCGTCGGCCGCATCCTCGTACGCCCCGTCCGCGCCCGCGTACTCCCCGCCCGCGCCGCAGCCCGTGGCGCCGGAGGACGACGTTCCGGAGGAGGACGACCCCGACCTCGTCGACTCGGCCCTCTCCGGGCACGACCTGATCGTGCGCGAGCTCGGCGCCACGGTCGTGGAGGAATACACGAACGAGTAGGGGCGTCTCGCTCGGTGGCCCGTACGAAGGGCATCCCGTTCCGCGGGCTACTCTGGCTGGCGTGAAGGTCCTCGTCATCGGCGGCGGCGCCCGCGAACACGCCCTGTGCCGCTCTCTCTCCCTCGATCCCGACGTCACCGCTCTGCACTGCGCGCCCGGCAACGCCGGAATCGCGGAGGTCGCCGAGCTGCACGCCGTCGACCAGCTGGACGGCGACGCCGTCGCGCGCCTCGCCACGGAACTCGGCGCCGAGCTGGTCGTCGTCGGCCCGGAGGCCCCGCTCGTCGCCGGCGTCGCCGACGCCGTGCGCGCGGCCGGCATCCCCGTCTTCGGCCCCTCGCGGGAGGCAGCGGAGCTGGAGGGCTCCAAGGCCTTCGCCAAGGACGTCATGGCCGGCGCCGGCGTGCCCACCGCCCGCAGCTACGTCTGCACCACCCCCGAGGAGATCGACGAGGCGCTCGACGCCTTCGGCGCCCCGTACGTGGTGAAGGACGACGGCCTCGCCGCCGGCAAGGGCGTCGTCGTCACCGACGACCTCGACCGGGCCCGGACGCACGCGCTCGCGTGCGACCGCGTGGTCATCGAGGAGTACCTGGACGGCCCCGAGGTCTCCCTCTTCGCGATCACCGACGGCACCACCGTCCTGCCGCTCCAGCCCGCGCAGGACTTCAAGCGCGCGCTCGACGGCGACGAGGGCCCCAACACCGGCGGCATGGGCGCCTACTCACCGCTGCCCTGGGCCGACCCGAAGCTGGTCGACGAGGTCCTGGAGACCGTCCTCCAGCCGACCGTCGACGAGCTGCGCCGCCGCGGCACCCCCTTCTCCGGCCTGCTGTACGCCGGTCTGGCGATCACGAGCCGCGGCGTCCGGGTCATCGAGTTCAACGCCCGCTTCGGCGACCCCGAGACCCAGGTCGTCCTGGCCCGGCTCGCGACCCCGCTCGCCGGCGTCCTGCTGAACGCCGCCGACGGCACCCTCGCCGACCAGGCCCCGCTCCGCTGGCGGGACGACGCCGCCGTCACCGTGGTCGTCGCCTCCCACAACTACCCGGACACGCCGCGCACCGGCGACCCGATCACGGGCCTGGAGGAGATCGCGGAGCAGGACGCCCCGCACGCGTACGTGCTGCACGCCGGTACGAAGCGGGACGGCGACGCCGTGGTGAGCGCGGGCGGCCGCGTCCTCTCGGTCACCGCCACCGGAACGGACCTGGCGCAGGCCCGCGAACGCGCCTACGCGGCGGTCGGCCGCATCCGGCTCGACGGCTCCCAGCACCGCACGGACATCGCGCGCAAGGCCGCCGAGGCCTGATCCCTCACCGGGCCCTTCCGGGATTTCCTCGCGCGGCCGTGCGGTGGACCGTACGGCCGCGCGAGCGCCATCACCTTTGCCCAAAGCCATTCCATCGAGTGACGGATGAGCCATCCGGATGACGCCCGCCACCACCCCAACTAGGGTGCGGCGCAGGCGTTCCGGCACTTGGCCCACCGGCATTGCGATGTCAGTGACGGGTGCCACAGTGGGGGAGTGACCAACACCGCCACAGGCAGTCCCGACCAGGGCAGGAGGGGATGATGAGCGGCGTGTCCGGCACCGGTTCCGCCGTCGGCGAGGAGTGGGGTGCGCGCGCCGCGCGCTCCCGGGCCCTCGCCGTCCTCCGCGTCCGCGGCAGGGCGCTGGGCCTCGCGGTGCTCCCCGCCGCCGTGGCCGTCGTGCTGTACGCGGGCGAGGTCACCGGCCACTTCTCGGGTACGGGATGGGGCACGGCCCGCTGGATCGTGACCGCCCTCGCGGTCGTCGTCCTCCTCGCCTCCGCGGCCGTCGCCCTCGTCGTCGCCCGCGCCCGCCCGGCCGCCACGCCGACGGTGGAGCTGGCCGAGACCGCCGCCCCCGACCTGTACCGGCTCGTGCGGGACCTGGCCGACCGGCTCGGCGTCCCGGCGCCCGCCGCGATAGCCCTGACCCCGGACTGCGACAGCTGGCTGGAGGACCGGACCCACCGCACCCATCGCACCCACCGCTCTTCCGGGACCGGCGGCGACGGCGCCCCCGTCCTGGTCATAGGCTCGCCCTTCCTCTGGTGGATGCGGGTCGGCGAACTGCGGGCGGTCCTCGCCCCCGTGGTCGCCGGCACGGGACCGGCCGCCCACCCCGACATAGCCGCCGCCCGCCGCTTCGTCCGCGGTCTGGACGCCGCGATCGCCGTGCCCCGGGACCCCGGCCTCGACCCGGTCCGCCGCCTCGGCGCCCACGGCGTCGGGCAGGTCGCCCGCGTCCTGCTGCGCGCCTGTCGCGGACACGCCGCCGAGATGGAGCGCGGGGTCGCCGCCGCGGGCTCGGAGCGCGCCCAGGAGGTCGACTACGGCGTACGGATCGTGGCGCAGGAGCAGGTCGGCCTGGCGTACGCGGGCTGGGACCGCCTCCTGACCCGGGTCGCGCTGCCCGCCTGGCGCATGGGCCGCTGGCCCGCCAAGCTCGACGCGGGCGTGGTCTCCGCCCTGACCGAGCTGTCCCGTCGCGACCGGCTCGCGGACGGCTTCTCCTCCCGCCTCGGCGAGCGGCCCGCCTGCGACCTCCTGGAGGAGCCGGGCGCGGTCGACGAGGCCGCCTCGCTGCTCGCCGCCCGCCTCTTCCACGGCGGCCCGGCCGCGCCCGGCCCCGACTGGTCGCCGGTGGAGTGGAGCCAGTACCCGGAAGAGGTCGTGGACCGGAAGTGGCGCACGGACGCGGCCCGCCTCCACCGGGTCCTCGACGGCATCGACGCGGCCGCCGCCACCCCCGGCGCCCCGCCCCCGGCCGACGGCCCGACCCTGACCCGCGTGATCGACCGCCTGACGGCGGCGCCGGCCCCCGGGGCGAACGCCGGATCCGGCACCGGCACCGGCACCGGTACGGACACCGGTGACGGCGCGGGCGTCCGTACGCCCGGCGGTCCCGGCCCGGGCGGCACCGACCCTGACGCCCCCGGCGACCCTGACGCCCCCGGCGCCCCCAGCGACCTCTCCGACCCGGACCACTCCGCCCGTCTCGACGACCCCGACGTCCCCGACGATCTCGACGACCCCCTCGACGACCCCGACGACGACCCCCCGGCCAACCCCGCCGCCGACGCCCTCGCCGGGGCGCTCAGCGCCCTGCTCGCCCGTGAGGAGGCCGCGCGGGAGGCCCGGGTCGCCGCGGAGAGCGCCCGGGGACGGACGCCGGCCGACTCCGCGGCGGATCCGGCCGCCGCGTACGGAGGCGTCAGCGGCCCCGACGGCCCCCTGCCGCTCTTCCCGCTCCAGCCGCCCCGCAGCGGCCGCGACCTGCTCGCCGACCACGTCACCGCGATGGTCTGCTGCGCGGCCGTGGACACGGCCGAGGCGGCCCCCGGGCTCGACTGGCTCGACGGCCCCGCCCTGCTGCTCGGCGGCGAGCGGACGACGGACCTCGGTCCCCGCGTCCTCTCCCTCGTCGAGGACGGCGACCCCGAGCCCCTGCGGGACTGGCTCGCACGCACCGGCGTGCGCCCCGAGAAGCCCGTACGGCTCGTCTGACCCACCATCGGAGCGCGCCCCCGGGCGCGGGCCTCCGGCATAGACCGACGGCACATGCGGAGGCCCGCCTTCCACTCTCGTCAATTCACGACGAACGGTGACGGAGTGCGTGCGTTATGTGATGTGCTGGAGGCCATCACTGACAGAAGCACGAATCCACGGGCACTGACCGGCCGACCGGGGGAGTCGAGGGAGGGGCGCAGCATGGGGGCGGATCAGATCAGGCGGTGGGAGTCGGGTGCGCTCGCGCACGCCGTCTCCGACCCCTTCGGCCAGGGCCCGCTGCCCTGGCTGCGCGGCTCGGAGAACTACTTCGACGACACCGGCCAGATGGTCCCCTGGTACGCGGACGAGGTCCTGGCCCGGGGCGGCAGCGGCGGCCCCCGCACGGCCGACGACGTCCGGCGCCAGATCAAGGGCTTCGCGTCCGGCGGCGCCGTCACGCCGGGCGATTCGATCGACTTCCACATCACGGTGGACCCGCCGCAGCAGTTCTCGGTCGACATCTACCGGATCGGCCACTACGGCGGTCACGGCGCCGCGAAGATCACCACCAGCCCGCGCCTCTCCGGGATCGTCCAGCCCGCCCCGCTCGTCGTCGACCGCACGGTCTCCTGCCACAACTGGTGGCAGTCCTGGCGCCTCCAGGTCCCGAGCTACTGGGCGCTCGGCGCGTACGTCGCCGTCCTCACCACCGCCGACGGGCACCGCTCCCACGTCCCCTTCACGGTCCGCGACGACCATCCGGCGGATCTGCTCCTCGTCCTGCCGGACGTGACCTGGCAGGCGTACAACCTCTATCCGGAGGACGGGCGCACCGGCGCCAGCCTCTACCACGCCTGGGACGAGGACGGCCGACTGCTCGGCGAGGAGGAGGCGGCCGTCACGGTCTCCTTCGACCGCCCCTACGCGGGCGCGGGGCTGCCGCTGCACGTCGGGCACGCCTACGACTTCATCCGCTGGGCCGAGCGCTACGGCTACGACCTGGCGTACGCCGAGACCCGCGACCTGCACGCGGGCCGCGTCGATCCGAGCCGCTACCGGGGCCTGATCTTCCCCGGCCACGACGAGTACTGGTCGGCGCCGATGCGCCGGGCCGCCGAACGCGCCCGCGACCTGGGCACCTCGCTCGTCTTCCTCTCCGCCAACACCATGTACTGGCAGGTGGAGCTGGGCCCCTCGGCCTCCGGCGTGCCCGACCGCCTCCTCACCTGCCGCAAGCGCCAGGGACCCGGCCGGCCGGCGCTCTGGCGCGAGGTCGACCGCCCCGAGCAGCAGCTCCTCGGCATCCAGTACGCGGGCCGGGTGCCCGAACCGCACCCGCTGGTCGTGCGCAACGCCGAGCACTGGCTCTGGGAGGCCACCGGCGCCGGGGACGGCGACGAGATCCCGGGCCTGGTCGCGGGCGAGGCCGACCGGTACTTCCCGCGCACCGCGCTCCCCGAGCACGAGAGCCGCATCCTGCTCGCCCACTCGCCCTACCGGGACGGCGACGGGGTGCTGCGCCACCAGGAGACCTCGCTCTACCGGTCCCCGTCCGGCGCCTGGGTCTTCGCCTCCGGCACCTTCGCCTGGTCACCCGCCCTCGACCGGCCGGGCCACGTGGACTCCCGGATCCAGCGCGCCACCGCGAACCTCCTCGACCGCATCTGCAAGAGGGACTGACCGCGTACGGGGGCCTCGTACAGGGGGAGGGCCCCGTCCGGAGAGGCCGCCCGCCGGTGATCCACGCCCGTGCGAGAGAATCGAAGGGCTCCTGGATCAACCTACGCGGAGGAACCGTGTCCGGATTCGTAGAAAAGCCCGAGCCCGTCCAGGTCCCGGGCCTCACCCATCTCCACACGGGCAAGGTGCGCGACCTGTACCGGAACGAGGCCGGTGACCTCGTGATGGTGGCGAGCGACCGCATGTCCGCGTACGACTGGGTCCTGCCCACCGAGATCCCCGACAAGGGCCGGGTCCTCACCCGGCTCTCCCTGTGGTGGTTCGACCGGCTCTCCGACCTGGTCCCGCACCACGTCCTCTCCACCGAGCTTCCGGCCGGCGCCCCCGCCGACTGGGCGGGCCGCACCCTGGTCTGCAAGTCGCTGAACATGGTCCCGGTCGAGTGCGTCGCCCGCGGCTACCTCACCGGCTCCGGCCTCGTCGAGTACGACGAGTCCCGCACGGTCTGCGGCCTCGCCCTTCCCGAGGGCCTGAGCGACGGCTCGGAGCTGCCCGCCCCGATCTTCACCCCGGCCACCAAGGCCGCCGTGGGCGACCACGACGAGAACGTGTCGTACGAGGAGGTCGCCCGCCAGGTCGGCGCCGAGACGGCCGCGCTGCTGCGCCAGACGACCCTCGCCGTGTACTCCCGGGCCCGGGACATCGCCCGCGAGCGCGGGATCATCCTGGCCGACACCAAGTTCGAGTTCGGCTTCGAGAGCACCCCGGACGGCGACCGGCTCGTCCTCGCCGACGAGGTCCTCACCCCGGACTCCTCGCGCTTCTGGCCGGCCGACCAGTGGCAGCCGGGCCGCGCCCAGCCCTCGTACGACAAGCAGTTCGTACGGGACTGGCTGACCTCCCCGGCCTCCGGCTGGGACCGCAAGAGCGAGCAGCCGCCGCCGGCGCTCCCGCAGGAGGTCGTGGACGCGACCCGCGCCAAGTACATCGAGGCGTACGAGCTCCTCACCGGCACCACCTGGAGCTAGCCGAGGAACGAGAAAGCCCCCGGTCGGATCGACCGGGGGCTTCTTCGTGGAGCGGACGACGAGATTCGAACTCGCGACCCTCACCTTGGCAAGGTGATGCTCTACCAACTGAGCCACGTCCGCATGCGCCGTAGCGCGGAGCCCACTATACCCAACCTTTCTCCCGCGCGAGGCGCACCGCCGCATGACGGTTCTCGGCACCGACCTTCGCGGCGGCCGAGGAGAGGTAGTTCCGGACGGTCCCGGGGGAGAGCGAGGCGCGCCGGGCGATCTCCGCGACGGGGGCCCCGTCGGCGGCGAGTTCGAGCACCTCGGCCTCCCGCACGGTCAGCGGCGAGTCCCCGGACGCTATGGCATCGGCGGCCAACTCCGGGTCCACGTAACGGTTTCCGGCGTGCACGGTACGGATGAGCTCGGCGAGCCGCTGGGCGCTGACGGTCTTCGGCGCGAAGCCGCGGACGCCCGCCGCGAGGGCCCGCTTCAGGTGCCCGGGGCGCCCGTGGCTGGTCACGATCATGGCGCGGCAGTCGGGGAGTTCGTCCCGCAGGGCAGTGGCGACCCTCACACCGTCCATGCCCGGCATCTGGAGATCGAGCACGGCGACGTCGGGGCGGTGGGCGCGGGCCATGGCGAGCGCCTCGGGCCCGGTCGCGGCCTCGGCGACCACCACGAGGTCGTCCTCCAGGGCGAGCAGGGCGGCGAGCGCACCCCGGATCAGATGCTCGTCGTCGGCGAGCAGCACGCGTACGGTCACGCGACCGTCCCCTCCTTCTCATGGCTCTCGCGGTTCTCGCGACTCTCGTACGTCTCACACAGCTCGGGCAGCTCACGCAGCGCGTGCGGCTCGTGCTCCTCGTACGTCTGGCACGCCTCGCGCTCTTCATGCGTCCCGCGCTCCTCGGGCGACTCGTGCAGGCCGTGCGGCTCGTACAGGCCGTACGCCTCGCGCACCTCGCGCACCTCGCGCTTCTCGGGTACGGGGCGCACCGAGGCCACCGGCGTCCGCGCGGGCCCGTTCCGCCCCGTGCGGGGCAGCGGGACGCGGGCGGTCACGCGGAACGAGTGCGGGGCCGACGGTCCCGCGTCCAGGGTGCCGTCCACCGCGCCGAGCCGTTCCCGCAGCCCGGCGAGTCCGGACCCGGGCCCACGTCCCGCCCGGTTCGAGGCGTCGGTCGCCCCGGCCGTGGCGTCCCTCTCCTCCGCCCCGTCGTTCTCGACGGTGAGCAGCACCGCCCCCGGCTCGGTCCGGAGCACGATCGCGCACCGGCGCGCGTCCCCGTGGCGCAGGACGTTCGTCGTGGTCTCCCGGACCACCCAGCCCAGGGCCGACTGGACCTCGGGCGGCAGGTCGAGCGCCGGGGCGTCCACGGCACAGGCGATCCCGGCGGCCCCGAGCACTCCGCGCGCGCCCTCCAGCTCGACCCGCAGGTCGGCCTCGCGGTAGCCGCGTACGACCTCGCGCACCTCCCGCTGCGACTCCTGGGCGATCCGCTGCACCTCGACCATCTGGTCCACGGCCTCCGGGCGCCCGCGCCGGGAGAGCTGCACCGCGAGCTCGCTCTTGAGCGCGATCACCGACAGGTTCCGTCCCATGACGTCGTGCAGGTCCCGTCCGAAGCGGAGCCGCTCCTCGGCGACGGCCAGCCGGGCCTTGAGGTCCCGGGAACGCTCCAGCTCCTGCACGATCCGCAGCAGCCAGGAGGAGAAGCCGCTGGTCGCGGAGATGAAGACGCCGCCGATGAGGATGCCGACCGCGGAACCGGCCGCCACGTCCACCCCGTTGCCGGCCACCGCCATCGGGACGCCGGTGGCGAAGGCGGTGCCGAGCACCGCGTACGCCATGTGCCGGACCGGGCCGAGACAGAGGACGAGCGCGCAGAGCGTGAAGATCGAGGTCCCCGCGATGACGCCCACGTTCACTCCCGGGTCGGGCAGCACTCCGCCCGCCCACAGGAGGTTCAGGAAGAGGTCGGCACAGAAGGTGGTGCCGACCACCGTGGCCGCGAGCCGGACCGGTCGTTCCCGCTTCCCGGTCGTGTGGTCCAGGGCCCGGGAGGCGAGGAAGGCGCAGAGCACGGAGTGGACCCCGACCCACAGGACCAGTCCGGCCGCGGCCTCCGTGGAGAAGGAGCCGTGTTCACCGCGGCTGAACGGACTGCCGCCGAGCACGAACAGCTCGATCGGCACGAAGAGGTGGAAGGTCCACCGCGTGTACAACTCGACCTTGCCGGCACTGCTGCGCCGGGACCACCATCCCGTCAGCCTGGACATCAGGCCCCCTCCCGATCTCTAGCGCCGCGGTTCCCAGCGGAACCACCGGCGGACCGCCCACCCCGTCAGGACGCCCCAGGCCACTGTATTGAGCCCGGCACCCAGCAGGCTCTCCGCTTGCCCGGTGCCGAGCCAGCCCGCCCGTACGAACTCCATCACGCCGCTGAGCGGCAGCAGCCCGCAGAGGTCGGCGGCGAGCGGGGGCAGGGCGTCGCGGGGCACGAAGAGACCCGAGCCGAAGCAGGAGATCAGGAAGAGCGGCAGGGTCGTCAGTCCGGCGCTCTCGACGGACCGGGTGATCACGGTGGTGAGCGCGGCGAGCCCGGCGAGCAGGGCGATCGCGATGGCGACGCCGAGCAGCAGCAGGTCGGGACGGACGGGGGCGGGCACGTCGAGGACGGCGACCCCGCCGGCCGTGAGGACGGCGCACTGCACGAGCGTGATGGCGGTGGCGGGCAGGGCGCAGCCGGTGAGTATCTCCGCGTCGCTCGCCTCGCCGGTCCGCAGCCGCTTGAGGACGAGTTCCTCGCGGCGGGCGACGAGCGCGGAGACGAGGCTCATGTAGGCGACGAGGAGCAGGACCATGCCGGTGCCGCCGATGAGGGTGGCCGCCCCGGCGCCCATCGGCAGGGCGTCCCTGTCGAGCTGGGTGAGCGAGGAACGCAGCAGGAAGACCATCAGCAGCGGCATGAGCAGCGCGATGAAGAGGTTGTTCCGGTTGCGCAGGAGGAGGGTCAGCTCGGCCCGGCCGAGGGCGGTGAGCCTGCTCCGGACGGTGGAGGCGGGCCCGGTGGCCCCGGGCGTGAGGGTGGTGGTGCTGCTCATCGGGCGTCGGCCTCCTGCCGGTCGGTACGGACTGCGGTGCCGTGGGGCGGGACGCCCTGCGAGGCGATGTCGAGGAACGCCTCTTCGAGGGAGGCGGACCGGGCGTCGAGCCCGTCGAGCCGTATGCCGCCGTCCCCGGCCCAGGCGAGGAGCACGGCGAGGTCCTCCTGGAGGTCACGGGTGCGGATCTCCACGCGGCCGCCGGTCTCCGCGGCCCGCAGGCGCAGCGGGAGGTGTGCGGCCAGGACGCCCTCGGGGAGGGTGAAGCGGATCCGGGCGGGGCGGGCGGCGGTGACCTCGGCCGGCGTGCCGGAGAGGACGATCTCGCCCCGGTGCATGATCGCGAGGCGGTCGGCGAGGGCTTCGGCCTCTTCCAGGTAGTGCGTGGTGAGGAGCACGGTGGTGCCACCGTCCCGCAGTTGCCGGACGAGGTCCCAGGTGTCCCGGCGGCCCTCTGCGTCGAGACCGGTGGTGGGCTCGTCGAGGAAGAGCACCTCGGGTCGGCCGAGCAGCGCGAGCGCCAGGTCGAGTCTGCGCCGCTCACCGCCGGAGAGCTGCTTGATCCGGACGCGCTCGCGCCCGGCGAGGCCGGTGGCGGCGAGCGCCTCTCCGACGGGGCGGGCGCCGCTGGTGCAGCCCGCCCACATCCGTACGGTCTCGGCCACGCTGAGGTCGGAGGGGAAGCCGCCCTCCTGGAGCATGATGCCGATCCGGGGGCGGACGGCGGACCGCTCGCGGTACGGGTCGTGGCCGAGGACGCGGGCGGTGCCGGCGCTGGGGGCGGCGAGGCCCTCCAGGAGTTCGACGGTGGAGGTCTTGCCGGCGCCGTTGGTCCCGAGGAGGGCGAAGATCTCGCCCCGGGGGACGGCGAAGGAGATTCCGCGCACGGCCTCGAAGCCGCCGCCGGCTCTCCGGCCGGATCCCTCGGCGTACGTACGGCGCAGGTCGGTCGCCTCGATCGCTGGTGTCATGCGTCCAGACTCCCGGCGGTCCTCGCCCGTCGGCAGTGCGCGCTGTCATGATCCCTGCTGACAAATGTCATGAGGAAGCGGGACGGTTGAAGGGAAGCACGACGAAGGCCCCGGTTCCTGAGAACCGGGGCCTTCAATCCCTGAGCGGACGACGAGATTCGAACTCGCGACCCTCACCTTGGCAAGGTGATGCTCTACCAACTGAGCCACGTCCGCATTGCTCCCGACCGGCTTTCACCGGGCGGTGCGAGCACCACTGTACCTGATCCACAAGAGTGACCGGTAATGCGATGCAGAGCGGGTGACAGGAATTGCACACTGCGCCTTCCCCCTGGAAGGGGGCTGTTCTGCTACTGAACTACACCCGCACGCTGCTCGGGTCGGTGCCTTTCGGCCTCGCCCCTCGGCGTGATCCAGACTCTAGCCGATCACCCGGGGTGCAATGCAAATCGGCTCGGCCCGCGGCGGCGGACGTCCCGTCTCCGTAGCGACGGACACCCCGCCCTCGCGGCGGCGGACACCCTGCCCTCGCGGCGGCGGACACCCTGCCCTCACGGCGATGGACGCCCTGCCCTCGCGGTGGCGGACGCCCCCACCTCGCGACGACGGGCGCCCCGCCCCGGAGCGCCCCGCCCCACCCCGGAACCCCGGTTCAGCTCGCCTCGCGGAACGCCTCGTAGACCCGCTTGGGGATCCGGCCCCGGGCGGGCACGTCCATCTTGTTGGACTGGGCCCAGGCACGGACCGCCGCCGGGTCGGGGGCGAGGTCGGTGTGCGTGTAGGCCGCGGCCGAGGTCCCGCCCCGGCCGCCACCGGCGCCGGCACCCGCGCCGATCCGCGCGGGGATCTTGCGCCCGGCCGCGAGGTAGGGCGCGAGGGCCTTGCGGAGTTTCTTTGCATTGGCAGCATTCAGGTCGATCTCGTACATCTTCCCGTCGAGGCCGAACGCGACCGTTTCCGCTGCTTCTCCGCCCTCGATGTCATCGGAGAGGGTGACCACCACACGCTGAGCCACGGATATCGGTCCTTTCCTGCGGCCGCCGGGGTCGTCCGGGGTGCTTGTGGCGCCCCTGACGTGCGACGATGCCGACCGTTCGGCTGTGCCGGAACAATGCTGCTTTCTTCTGGAAACCTTTCTACAGCGGCAGGCGTCGCATTGTGAAGCCCTGCCAATTGTTTCAGCGTGTCCCGGTGCAATGCGGTCCGCAATATTTCACGTGAATTTTGCCCGGGAGGGTTCGGCGGGGGCGCGGTCGCGGAGGCCTCCGAGAACCCGCCTTTTGTAGGATCCTTCAGATCTCTACCCGCGTAGAATTTGGAGGCAGGTACGCTGAAGGAACCGCCCACGCAACACACCACCGGGAGTGCCAGTGGCACGCGTCGTAGTCGACGTCATGCTCAAGCCGGAGATCCTCGACCCCCAGGGGCAGGCGGTGCAGCGTGCACTGCCCCGCCTGGGATTCGCCGGAATCGCCGACGTCCGTCAGGGGAAGCGCTTCGAGCTGGAGGTGGAGGGACCGGTCGACGACGCCGCCCTCGCCCGCATCCATGAGATGGCCGAAACCTTCCTCGCCAACACCGTGATCGAAGACTTCGTCGTGAAGGTGGAGTCGTGACCGCACGCATCGGCGTCGTCACGTTCCCCGGAACGCTCGACGACCGGGACGCGCTGCGTGCCGCCCGCCTGGCGGGCGCCGAGCCCGTCTCGCTCTGGCACCGCGACAAGGACCTCAAGCAGGTCGACGCCGTGGTCCTGGCCGGCGGCTTCTCCTACGGCGACTACCTGCGGGCCGGAGCCATCTCCCGCTTCTCGCCGGTGATGGAGACGGTCATCGAGCAGGCGAAGGCGGGCATGCCCGTCCTCGGCATCTGCAACGGCTTCCAGATCCTCACCGAGGCCCATCTGCTGCCGGGCGCGATGCTGCGCAACAACCACCTCCACTTCATCTGCCGCGACCAGAAGCTGCGGGTGGAGAACGCGGAGACCGCCTGGACCTCGGACTACACCGAGGGCCAGGAGATCGAGGTCCCGCTCAAGAACATGGACGGCCGGTACGTCGCCGACGAGCGCGTGCTCGACGAGCTGGAGGCCGAGGGGCGGGTGGCCTTCCGCTACCTGGACGTCAACCCCAACGGCTCGCTGCGCGACATCGCGGGCGTCACCAACGCCGCCGGCAACGTGGTCGGCCTCATGCCGCACCCCGAGCACGCCGTCGAGCCGCTGGTCGGCACCGGCAAGACGGACGGCCTCGGTTTCTTCACCTCGATCCTCAAGAAGCTGGTCAACGCCTGATGCTGTCTTCTTCCGGGGGACGACCCCCGCACCCCCGCGCCTTCGACACCGTCAAGCACGCGAGCGAGACGCCGGACAGCGAGCAGCCCTGGAAGGAGCTCGGCCTCAAGGAGGACGAGTACGCGCGCATCCGCGAGATCCTCGGCCGCCGTCCCACCGGCGCCGAGCTCGCCATGTACTCCGTCATGTGGTCGGAGCACTGCTCGTACAAGAGCAGCAAGGTCCACCTGAAGCAGTTCGGCGAGAAGGTCCCCGCCAACGACGCCATGCTCGTCGGCATCGGTGAGAACGCGGGCGTCGTCGACGTCGGCCAGGGGTACGCGGTCACCTTCAAGGTCGAGTCGCACAACCACCCCTCGTACATCGAGCCCTACCAGGGCGCGGCCACCGGCGTCGGCGGCATCGTCCGCGACATCCTCGCCATGGGCGCCCGCCCGGTCGCGGTCGTCGACCCGCTGCGCTTCGGCGCGGCCGACCACCCCGACACCAAGCGCGTGCTGCCCGGTGTCGTCGCCGGCATCGGCGGCTACGGCAACTGCCTCGGCCTGCCCAACATCGGCGGCGAGGTCGTCTTCGACTCCTGCTACCAGGGCAACCCCCTGGTCAACGCCGGCTGCATCGGCGTGATGAAGCACGAGGACATCCACCTCGCCAAGGCCTCCGGTCCCGGCAACAAGGTGATCCTGTACGGCGCCCGCACGGGCGGCGACGGCATCGGCGGCGTCTCGGTCCTCGCGTCCGAGACCTTCGACGACACGAAGCCCACCAAGCGCCCCGCCGTCCAGGTCGGCGACCCCTTCCAGGAGAAGCTCCTCATCGAGTGCACCCTGGAGATCTTCCAGGAGAAGCTGGTCGCGGGCATCCAGGACCTCGGCGGCGCCGGGCTCTCCTGCGCCACCTCCGAGCTGGCCTCCGCCGGTTCCGGCGGCATGCGGGTCGACCTCGACCTGGTGCACCTGCGCGACGCGACGCTCTCGCCCGAGGAGATCCTCATGAGCGAGTCGCAGGAGCGCATGTGCGCGATCGTCGAGCCCGAGCACGTCGAGCGCTTCCTGGAGATCTGCGAGAAGTGGGACGTCATCGCCACCGTCATCGGTGAGGTGACCGAGGGCGAGCGCCTGGAGATCTTCTGGCACGGCGAGCAGATCGTCGACGTGCCGCCGCGTTCCGTCGCCCACGAGGGCCCGACCTACCACCGGCCGTTCGCGCGCCCGGACTGGCAGGACGCCCTCCAGGCCGACGACGCGGGCAAGCTGCCCCGGCCGCAGAACGGCGAGGAGCTGAAGGACCAGGTCCTCAAGCTCGTCTCCTCCCCGAACCAGGCCTCGAAGTCCTGGATCACGGACCAGTACGACCGGTTCGTGCAGGGCAACACCGTCCTGGCGCAGCCCGAGGACGCGGGCATGGTCCGCATCGACGAGGAGACCAACCTCGGCGTGGCCATGGCGACCGACGGCAACGGCCGGTACGCCAAGCTCGACCCGTACGCGGGCGCGCAGCTCGCGCTCGCGGAGGCGTACCGCAACGTCGCCGCCTCCGGCGCCAAGCCGCTCGCCATCTCGGACTGCCTGAACTTCGGTTCGCCCGAGGACCCGGCCGTGATGTGGCAGTTCGCCGAGGCCACCCGTGGTCTCGCGGACGGCTGCCTCCAGCTCGGCACCCCGGTGACCGGCGGCAACGTCTCGCTCTACAACCAGACCGGTGACGTGGCGATCCACCCGACGCCCGTCGTCGCCGTCCTCGGCGTGATCGACGACGTCAACCGCCGCACCCCGATCGCCTTCGCGGAAGAGGGCCAGCTCCTCTACCTGCTCGGCGACACCAAGGAGGAGTTCGGCGGCTCGGCCTGGTCCGAGGTGATCCACCAGCACCTCGGCGGTCTGCCGCCGGCCGTGGACCTCGACCGGGAGAAGCTGCTCGGCGAGATCCTGATCTCGGCCTCCCGCGACGGCATGGTCGACGCGGCGCACGACCTCTCCGACGGCGGTCTCGTGCAGGCGGTCGTCGAGTCCTGCCTGCGCGGCGGCAAGGGCGCCCGTCTGGTCGTCCCCGAGGGCCTGGACGCCTTCACCTTCCTCTTCAGCGAGTCGGCGGGCCGCGCGGTCGTCGCCGTCCCGCGCAGCGAGGAGCTCCGCTTCACCGACATGTGCGGTGCGCGGGGTCTGCCGGCGGCCCGGATCGGCGTCGTCGACGGCGACGCGGTCGACGTGCAGGGCGAGTTCGCGCTCTCCCTGGAGGAGCTGCGGACGGCCCACGAGGCGACGATCCCGGGCCTGCTGGCCTGATCGCCTCGAAGGAGCGGCAGTACGTACGGGAGCCCCCGTCCGGACCATCGGGTCCGGACGGGGGCTTCGTCGTTCCCTTCCGAGCCCCCTTCGAAGTCCCCCTCCGATTCACCCTTGCACGGAGTTACGTAGTTACGTAATCTGTACCCATGGAGCTGGAAGAGCGGTTCACCGAGCTGGAGCGGCGCATCGCGGCGCTGGAGGGCATGGAGGCCCCCGAGCGCCCCGAGACCGCCGGAGGGGATTTCTGGGCCCTGGAGGGGTTCAAGGCCGAGCTGGCCGAGGCGGGCCCGCGGGGCGCCGACGGCGGAGTGCTGTTCACGGGCTCGGTCCGACTGCCCACCGAGGAGCGGTACGAGTGGCAGTTCGGCGCGTTCACCGAGCGGCTGCTCGACGACGACTGGACCGAGACCGCGGACTCCTTCGCCGCCCTCGGCCATCCCGTACGGCTGCGGCTGCTGCGGGAGATACTCGGCGGCCGCCGCACCGCCGCCGAGCTGGCCGAGCTCCCGGAGACGGGCACGACCGGCCAGATCTACCACCACCTGCGCCAACTGACCGCCGCGGGCTGGCTCCACACGACCGGACGCGGCCGTTACGAGGTTCCGGCGGCCCGGGTCGTTCCGCTCCTGGTGGCCTTCACGGCGGCCCACCCGTAGCCCTTCGACCACAGCCGTCGGTCCTCCGACCACAGCCGTCGACCACGATCGTTCAGGGGGAACGCTCATGTTCACGCGCAAGTCCGCGGTGGTGCTCCACCGCACGCTCTGGCTGCTGTTCTTCGTCCAGGTGATCGTCTCGTTCACCGCCGGACTGCCCTACTCGTACGCCGTGAGCTGGCTGCCGCTGGTCGCCGCCACGGCGGTCGGGATCGCGCTCGCCCGGCACACCGGAAAGCAGGTCGGGGCGGCGGCGCGGCCCCCGGTCGAGGTGGACCCGCCGGTCGCGGGGCGCTGGTCGGCGCTCAACAGCCCGGCGGACCGGACGCCCAGCTACGGCACCCACCAGTACGGCCAGACGTACGCCATCGACATCCTGGTGGAGACGGGAGACGGGGAGCGGCCCCGTCCCTCCTTCGCGTGGCTGTGGCCGGTGGCCCGCCGGAGCGAGGACTTCCCGGCCTTCGGCGCCCCGTTGTTCGCGGTCGCCGACGCGACCGTCGTGCACGCCGAGGACGGCCAGCGCGACCACCTCAGCCGCAACTCGCTGCCCGCCTTCCTCTATCTGCTGGTCTTCGAGGGCGTCGCCCGCGTCCTCGCGGGAGCCCGGCGGATCGTCGGGAACCACCTGATACTCGACCTCGGGGACGGCACCCACGCGGTGTACGCCCACCTCCGGCAGGGTTCGCTCGCCGTCCGGGCGGGCGACCGGGTGACGGCCGGCCAGGAGCTCGCCCGGTGCGGAAACTCCGGCAACTCCACCGAACCGCACCTGCACTTCCAGCTCATGAACGGCCCCGACCTGGACACGGCCAGGGGCGTGCCCTTCACCTGGCGAGGTGTCGGCGTCCCGAAGAACAAGGAGGCGTTCGAGGCGATACCGGGCACGGCCCGCCCGGCGGCCTGAGCTCCGGCCCCGACGCACCCGCCGCCGACTACCCTCGCCCCATGCCACCGGCCAAGAAGCGCACCCGCAGCTACGACCCGGTCAAGACCCGGGCCGCCGTCCTCACCCAGTTCCGGCACGTACGGGACGCCGTCGAGGCGTTCACGCCCGTGCAGCTCGACGGGCCGACCCGGCTCGGGGAGTGGACCGTACGGGACCTGGCGGCGCACGTCGCGTGGATGCTCGACTCCGTGCCGCAGCTGCTCGCCACGCCCGCGCCGGCCGCGCGCGAACTGGCCCTGCTCGACTGGCCGTCCAGGACCGCGTCGGCAGCCGAACGGATCGACGCGCACACGCGCGGGATCGACGCCACCGACCTGCACGGGCTCTACGCACGCGTACAGGACGAGTACGAGGAGGCGGTGGCGGGCGCGGCCGACGAGCGGCTCCTGCCGCTGAGCTTCGGGGCCATGACGCTCGGGGACTTCCTCGTCACCCGGACCGTCGAACTCGTCGTCCACACCGACGACCTGAACGAGGCGACCGGCGCCGGCATCCCGTACGACCGGCAGGCCCTCGCCGCCTGCACCCGTCTGCTCGCGGACGCGCTCGCGGCGAAGGCACCGGGCGGGGCGGTCGAGGTCCGGGTCCCGCCGTACGCCGTCGTCCAGTGCGTGGAGGGCCCCCGGCACACCCGGGGCACCCCGCCCAACGTGGTCGAGACGGATCCCCTGACCTGGATCCGGCTCGCGACCGGGCGCGTGGAGTGGGCGGCGGAGCTGGACGCGGCCCTGGTGAGCGCGAGCGGCGAGCGCGCCGACCTGGCGGACCTGCTGCCCCTGATGGGCTGACCGCCGGCCGCCGACCACCGGCCGCGGGCCACCGCAGGACCGTACGGGGGCGGGAGGGGCCCGTGGAACCGACTCGTCCGGTCGTCCGTCCCATCTCCATGTCGAAGCCACGAGCACTCGTCGCCCTGGTCCCGCTCCTCCCCGCCCTGCTGCTCACCGCCTGCGGTACGGAGGGAGGTCGGGGATCCGGGTCCGGTGCGGGCACGGTCTCCCCGGACCTCCCGCTCACCGGCACGCACTGGACCGTCGACAAGGTCACCGTCGGCGGGAGCGCGTCCGACGCCCCGGACGACGCCGGCGTCACGTTCGAGAAGGACGGCCGGGTCGTCGGCCGCGGCGGCTGCAACACCTTCAACGCCACCGTCGCCGTGAAGGGCGACACCCTCACCGCCACTCCGGGCCCGATGACCGAGATCGCCTGTTCCGAGGACCGGATGCGCTTCGAGAAGGAGCTGGTCAAGGCCTTCTCCGGGGAGCTGAAGGGCACGCTGGAGAACGACAGGCTGACCCTGACCTCGCCCGACGGGCAAAACGTCCTCGCGCTCACCGCCGAGCGGCCCGCCCCGCTGCGCGGCACCGCGTGGAAGGTCGACGGCCTGCTCTCCGGGAAGACGGCCTCCTCCCTGCCCGCCGGCAGCGAGGGCAAGGCGCGGATCGTCCTGGGCGAGGACGGCAAGGTCACCGGCAACCTGGGCTGCAACAACTTCTCCGCGACCGCGAAGGCCGACGCCACGACCCTCACCGTCGAGGGCCCGGCGGCCACCACCCGGATGATGTGCACGGGCCCGCAGATGAAGCTGGAGACCAGGCTGT
Organism: Streptomyces sp. NPDC088915; assembly: GCF_044749825.1. NCBI lineage: Bacteria > Bacillati > Actinomycetota > Actinomycetes > Kitasatosporales > Streptomycetaceae > Streptomyces > Streptomyces sp. NPDC088915. Next base: position 70,557 of record NZ_JBIVIR010000001.1, on the reverse strand, counting down.
ACGAGCTCCTCGACGGACCGCTCACCTACCGGATCGACCACCGGACCCTGACGCTCACCGACTCCTCGGGCGAGGGCCTCACCGCCATCGCCGAACCGGCCGGACGCGCGTAGCGTCCGGCGGCCGGACCCGCTCCGGTTGCGAACTCCGTCACATCGCGGGACGGCTCCGGGCCTGGTACGAGCGTCCGCTCGCCACGGCTCCGGAGCCGGAATCCCTTCCCCCGCCTGGTTTGTAGCCCTCTCCAAGCACGAGATGATCATTTCGTGCGATCGCACGAGGGGAGCCGACCCCGGATTTCCTCAATTCGGACCAGTGGTCGAGCCCGTCTACACTCGGAAACGTGCCACGTGGTGACGGTCGACTCAATCACGACCTGCTTCCCGGCGAGAAGGGCCCTCAGGACGCTTGCGGCGTCTTCGGGGTCTGGGCTCCGGGTGAAGAGGTCGCAAAGCTCACGTACTTCGGGCTCTACGCCCTCCAGCATCGGGGCCAGGAATCCGCGGGAATCGCGGTCAGCAACGGCTCCCAGATCCTCGTCTTCAAGGACATGGGCCTCGTGTCCCAGGTCTTCGACGAGACCTCTCTCGGTTCCCTCCAAGGTCACATCGCGGTCGGTCACGCCCGCTACTCGACCACCGGGGCCTCCGTGTGGGAGAACGCGCAGCCGACGTTCCGGGCGACCGCCCGCGGCTCGATCGCGCTCGGCCACAACGGCAACCTGGTGAACACGGCGCAGCTCGCCGAGATGGTCGCCGACCTGCCCAAGAAGGAAGGGCGCGCGACCCAGGTCGCCGCCACCAACGACACCGACCTGGTCACCGCGCTCCTCGCGGGCCAGGTGGACGAGGACGGCGCGCCGCTCACCATCGAGCAGGCCGCCGCGAAGGTCCTCCCCGAGGTCCGGGGCGCCTTCTCCCTCGTCTTCATGGACGAGCACACGCTCTACGCGGCCCGCGACCCGCAGGGCATCCGCCCGCTGGTCCTCGGCCGTCTGGAGCGCGGCTGGGTGGTCGCCTCCGAGTCCGCCGCCCTCGACATCTGCGGCGCCAGCTACGTCCGCGAGGTCGAGCCGGGCGAGCTGATCGCGATCGACGAGAACGGCATCCGTACCTCTCGATTCGCGGAAGCGAAGCCCAAGGGCTGTGTCTTCGAGTACGTGTACCTGGCCCGCCCGGACACCGACATCGCCGGCCGGAACGTGTACCTCTCCCGCGTGGAGATGGGCCGCCGCCTCGCGAAGGAGGCGCCCGTCGAGGCCGACCTGGTGATAGCGACCCCGGAGTCCGGCACCCCGGCCGCCATCGGCTACGCCGAGGCCTCGGGCATCCCCTTCGGCGCCGGCCTGGTGAAGAACGCCTACGTCGGGCGCACCTTCATCCAGCCCTCCCAGACCATCCGCCAGCTGGGCATCCGGCTGAAGCTGAATCCCCTCAAGGAAGTCATCAAGGGGAAGAAGCTCGTGGTCGTCGACGACTCGATCGTCCGCGGCAACACCCAGCGGGCCCTGGTCCGGATGCTCCGCGAGGCCGGTGCCGCCGAGGTCCACATCCGGATCTCCTCCCCGCCGGTCAAGTGGCCCTGCTTCTTCGGCATCGACTTCGCGACCCGCGCGGAGCTGATCGCCAACGGCATGTCGGTCGACGAGATCGGCAAGTCGCTGGGCGCGGACTCGCTCTCGTACATCTCCCTGGAGGGGATGGTCGAGGCGACCACGATCCAGAAGCCGAACCTCTGCCGCGCCTGCTTCGACGGCGAGTACCCGATGGAGCTGCCGGACCCCGAGCTGCTCGGCAAGCAGCTCCTGGAGACCGAGCTGGCCGCCGGCCCGGCCGCCACCGCGGCCTCCGACGCGCTCCGTCGCCCGTAAGACCCCGCCGCAAACCGCCGCAACCGCTGCAACCGCGGTACGACACGAAAGTTCCCAGCATGTCTGAGTCCCTCAGTGCCGAAGGCGGCGCCAGCTACGCGTCCGCGGGCGTCGACATCGAGGCGGGCGACCGCGCGGTCGAGCTGATGAAGGAGTGGGTGAGGAAGACGCGGCGCCCCGAGGTCCTCGGCGGCCTCGGCGGCTTCGCCGGCCTCTTCGACGCCTCCGCCCTCAAGCGCTACGAGCGTCCGCTGCTCGCCTCCGCGACCGACGGCGTCGGCACGAAGGTCGACATCGCCCGCCAGATGGGCGTGTACGACACCATCGGCCACGACCTGGTCGCGATGGTCATGGACGACATCGTCGTCTGCGGCGCCGAGCCGCTCTTCATGACCGACTACATCTGCGTGGGCAAGGTCCACCCGGAGCGGGTCGCGGCGATCGTCAAGGGCATCGCCGAGGGCTGCGTCCTGGCCGGCTGCGCCCTGGTCGGCGGCGAGACCGCGGAGCACCCGGGCCTCCTCGGCCCGGACGACTTCGACGTCGCCGGTGCGGGCACGGGCGTCGTGGAGTACGACCGGCTGCTCGGCGCGGACCGCATCCGTACGGGCGACGCGGTCATCGCCATGGCCTCCTCCGGCCTTCACTCCAACGGGTACTCGCTCGTGCGGCACGTGGTCTTCGACCGCGCCGGCATGACCCTCGACCAGCGGGTCGAGGAGCTCGGCCGGACCCTGGGCGAGGAGCTCCTGGAGCCCACGAAGATCTACTCGCTCGACTGCCTGGCCCTCACCCGGACCACGGACGTGCACGCCTTCAGCCACATCACGGGCGGCGGACTCGCGGCCAACCTGGCCCGGGTGATCCCGGACGGCCTGCACGCCACCGTCGACCGGTCGACCTGGGCGCCGGGCGCGATCTTCGACCTGGTCGGCAGGGCCGGACGGGTGGAGCGCCTGGAGCTGGAGAAGACCCTGAACATGGGCGTCGGCATGATGGCCGTCGTGCCGGCCGAGTCCGTGGACGCGGCCCTGGCCACCCTGGCGGACCGCGGGGTCGAGTCCTGGGTCGCGGGCGAGATCACCGAGCGCGGCGACCGCGCCACGGGCGCCGAGCTGGTCGGGGACTACGCGAACTGACCGCAGGAGTCATGGATCGGGGGCGTCCTCAGGGGCGCCCCCGATCGCCGTCTCCGCCGCCGTTTCCATACGCGTACGGCCGTGCGTACGCGGACAGCACAGAAACCCGGCCGGGTGTACCGGACCGGGTTTCGGTGGTTCAGAAGGTCAAGCGCGACGCGGAGACGAGGAGGGACCGGACTGGTCGTCCTCGTCCTCGTCGTCCGTGTTGTAGAGATCCGCGTACTGGGCGTACGGGTCGTCTTCCTCGTCGTCGTCCTCGAACGGCTCGCCATTCGGCGGCTGGCTCGAAGTCGAAGCGCCCAGCTCATTGGCCAGACGCGTCAGGTCCGTCCCGCCGCTGCTGTACTTCAGCTGGCGGGCGACCTTGGTCTGCTTGGCCTTTGCCCGGCCGCGCCCCATGGCTCGACCCCCTCGGTGACGGGGCTCGATGGCCCCAGAGTCTTGACACGCGTTCATGATGCGGAACGGACTCTCGACAGAGAGACCGGCCCGTAGGGCTTCAACGGTACCTGTTTCCGTGGGTCTACGGTACGCCGCGCGCATCACATACCCCGGTACAGAACCTTCGAGGTGCCCTTTCCTCGCTGGTCAGTCGCGATTTTAACCTCTTCTGGGGGTACGACCCGCCGAGAAGGGTGAGGGAAGTCTCCCCGCGCCCCTTTCGCGGCGGGCCGTTCCCGGCCCGGCTCAGCCGCGCCGCGCCTCCGCCATCCGCTGCTCGGCGATCCGGTCGGCCGCCGCGGCCGGCGGGATCCCGTCCTCCTTCGCACGTGCGAAGATCGCGAGGGTGGTGTCGAAGATCTTCGTCGCCTTCGCCTTGCACCGGTCGAAGTCGAAGCCGTGCAGCTCGTCCGCGACCTGGATCACGCCACCGGCGTTGACCACGTAGTCGGGCGCGTAGAGGATCCCGCGCTCCTCCAGGTCCTTCTCGACGCCGAGGTGGGCGAGCTGGTTGTTGGCCGCGCCGCAGACGATCTTCGCGGTGAGGGCCGCCACGGTGTCGTCGTTCAGGGCGCCGCCGAGCGCGCAGGGCGCGTAGACGTCCAGGCCCTCGACGCGGATCAGCGCGTCGGTGTCGGCGACCACCTTCACCTGGGGGTGCCTGTCGGTGATCCGGCGCACCGACTCCTCGCGCACGTCGGTCACGTACACCTCGGCGCCGTCCTCCAGGAGGTGCTCGACGAGGTAGTGGCCGACCTTGCCGACCCCGGCGACGCCGACCTTGCGGCCGCGCAGCGTGGGGTCGCCCCACAGGGTCTGCGCGGAGGCGCGCATGCCCTGGAAGACGCCGAAGGCGGTGAGGACGGAGGAGTCGCCGGCGCCGCCGTTCTCGGGGGAGCGGCCGGTGGTCCACCGGTTCTCGCGGGCGACGACGTCCATGTCGGCGACGTAGGTGCCGACGTCGCAGGCCGTGACGTACCGGCCGCCGAGGGAGGCGACGAAGCGCCCGTAGGCGAGGAGGAGCTCCTCCGTCTTGATCTGCTCCGGGTCGCCGATGATGACGGCCTTGCCGCCGCCGTGGTCGAGGCCGGCCAGGGCGTTCTTGTACGACATGCCGCGCGCCAGGTTGAGCGCGTCGGCGATCGCCTCGGCCTCGGTGGCGTACGGGTAGAAGCGGGTGCCGCCGAGGGCCGGGCCCAGGGCGGTGTCGTGGAGGGCGATGACGGCCTTGAGGCCGGTGGCGCGGTCCTGGCAGAGCACGACTTGCTCGTGGCCACCCTGTTCCGAGCGGAAGAGGGTGTGCAGCACGTCTGCGGGATCGACAGGAACGCCGGTCACATCGGTCACGGTGGTGACTCCCAAGTACGAAGCGGCGGGTTCGGACCTCCCTGCGGGTGGGGGAGGGACCGGTTCGGCAAGAGGGTAAGCGCTACCAGGGCGTAGATCAGCCGCAGTGCGCAGGATCACCCCCCGGGGGAGTACCGCCGTGGAAGGATCGCGACATGTCGGTCGCCTCCTCGGTCCTCGTCCCCTACGCGTCCTATCTGCGGGTGTACGAGCCGCTGGCCGCGTTCCCCGAGCCGGAGCGGTCCCACTGGGCCCGGTACGCGCGGCGGCCCCGCACCCCGGGGGCGCAGGAGGAACTGCGCCGGTCGCTCGCGGACCTGCTGCCGACGCCCCCGGTCCCGGTGCCGGTCCACGAGAGCGGCGAGGCGTTCGTCGCGCACCTGGACGGGGCGGTGGTGATCTGCCCGTGGCGGACCCGGCTGCGCGGCTGGCTGGCCCTGGAGGAGCTGGTGGCGGAGGGGTATCCGGGGCCGGTGCTCGACGCGATGCTGCCGCCGGTGGTGCGCGCCCAGGTGGCGGCGGACCACGAGCGCTGGCTGGCGCGGAACCCGGACGCGCGGCCGTGGATCCGTACGGCGGTCTGGCAGGTGCCGGTGCGCTGGTTCGCCCTCTTCGGTGACGAGGACCGGCAGTACGAGCCGGGCGCCCCGGAGGAGGGGGCCGGAACGGAGGGCGCCGGGGCGGGGCGGGCGCCGGTGCTGCGGTACCGGACGACGATGGCCCAGGCGCGGCGCCGGCTCGCGCGGGCCCTGCGGGCGCTGCGGGAGTCGATCGACGACGGTCCCATGACGGAGGGTCTGATCGAGGTGGGGCGCTGGCTGGAGGAGTTCCATCCGCGCGCCCTGGTGGAGCTGGACTTCGGCGGCCTGGTGCACGTGGTGTCGGAGGAGTGGCTGGCGGAGGAGCGGTCGGCGGCCGAGCTGGCGGCGGGGCTCGCCGCGCTGCGGGCGGGGGACGGGGAGGCGGCGAGCGACGCGTACGGGCGCCTGGCCGAGCGCTGGCGGGCGATCAGGGACCTGCGGTTCGCGAACTGACGGCCCTTCGAAGGGTCACGGGCGTCGGGAATCGGCAACCGTGGCCGGAAGCTCCCGTGTGCGAACTGACATCAGTCGGGCATCTTCGTCAGGTCGGTATCGACAAGACATGTCCGACCGGTGTAAATGATCTTCGAGGCCTTCGGAGCCGACGGCTCCGGGGCTCCTCCGCGCCCCCTCCTCCGGTCCACGGGTCCTTCGGCTCCCGTCCGGTGGGGACGTTGGTCCCGATCCGGGCCTTTGGCTCAAGCGTGACGGACAGCACTTAACGCACCCTTGCGCCGATCACCCATCCTCGTGCCAAAATAGGACAAGGAGTCCGGGGAGGGTTCCTTCCGCCCAACTTTGGGCGGAACGCTCAGCATTGCACTCTATGGGGGGTCTGAGGACTCCTGATCGCCCTGTGACTGATCGTCACAGACGCGTGACTGTCCGTTATGGCATGGTCCATCGACTTCCGCCGCTGATGAACACCTGCGAGGGCAATTCCATCGGTTTGGCCGACGTGGCTGGACGGATGGTGTAGTTGTAGTGCCGAGGACAAGCCGTTCGTCCTATAACCGACTCGGCCCGCTTCTGCCATTTCGGGCAACGCGGGTCAAGGTGCAGAATTTAGAGGAAAGAACCGAGATTGGTTCGGTTCTCCCGAGGAGGCCGCTCATGACCGCTCGCACCCCTGATGCCGAGCCGCTGCTGACCCCTGCCGAGGTCGCCACGATGTTCCGTGTGGACCCGAAGACGGTGACCCGTTGGGCCAAGGCGGGCAAGCTCACGTCCATCCGCACCCTGGGTGGGCACCGCCGGTACCGCGAGGCCGAGGTCCGCGCGCTGCTGGCGGGCATTCCGCAGCAGCGCAGCGAGGCCTGAGGTCGCGTGACACCCCGCAGTACCCCGTAACACCGGGCCCTTCCGGATCCCCCAATCCGGTGGCCCACCCCTAGCTCTGCCGGCGGACACCTGCCCCAACAGGTCTTCGTCGAACGATCGCGCTGGACTCCGCCGGGTCCAGCGCGATCTTTTTGTGCCCGGCGCCGTCCGGCGGTCGATCGTGCAATTGCACCGATTAAATCGGACTGGTGTAGGGAGGGTGTAAGTGAAGGGGTTTCTGAAACTCTTTCAGTGACACCCGTCACACGAGCGATCCCTTGCCAAGGTCAAGGCTGCCACTCCCGGGAGGGCGTCCGGTGCGCCGTCGGTCACGGGTCGACGGGACCTTCGTCCTCCGCCGCCGATGCCCGTTCCTCGGCGTCGCAGGCCTCCGGGACCTCCGGGACCTCCGGGGTCTCCGGTACTTCCATGGCGAGCCTCAGCAGGCGGTGGCAGACCACGCAGTGGCGCGTGAGGTGCCCGTACCGCGACGCGGCCGCCAGATGGGCGCGCAGCAGTGCTCGTGTGTCGTGCCGTGCTGCGGACGCCGCGGCCATGCGCGACCACCTCCAGTCGGGGCCCCCGATTCCCTGAAGACCGGAGTACCGGCGGGCGTGGGGCCCCGTCAAGACACGGGAACGCAACGAAGGCCCGCATCTCACGATGCGGGCCTTCGACTTCGAGGCGATCCTGACGGGACTTGAACCCGCGACCTCCACCTTGACAGGGTGGCGAGCTAACCAACTGCTCCACAGGACCTTGCTCGCAGCCCTCTTTCAAGCGGCTGCGAGAGAGACTGTACAGCAGGTCAGCGGGTCCGGTCGAACTCACCGAACGCGAGGCCCCCGCTACGGGACCATCGCGTCGATCGCCTTCACGATCCGCTTGTCCGAGACCGGGTACGCCGTCCCCAGGGCGTGCGCGAAGTAGCTCACCCGCAGCTCCTCGATCATCCAGCGGATGTCGGTGACCTCGGACGGCACCGGCCGCCCCTGGGGGAGCTGTTCGAGCAGCCAGGCGTACTCGTCCTGCATCTCCCGGACCTTCTCCATCCGGGTGGTGTCCCGCTGGGCCCCGGTGGGCATCTGCTGGAGCCGCCGGTCCACCGCCACCAGGTAGCGCATCAGGTCCGGGAGCCGCTTCAGACCCGTACGGGTGACGAAGCCGGCCGGCACCAGCCAATTCAGCTGCTCCCGCACGTCCTGGAGGTTCGGGAGGAGCGCCGGGCTGCTCGTGGCCTTCAGGCGCCGCTCGCAGGCCTGCCAGGCCGCCAGGATCTGCTGGACCTGGCCCACCGTCCGCACCGTCGTGTCCACCAGGTCCGCGCGGACCTTGTCGTACAGCTTCCGGAAGGACTCCTCGTCCCAGGCCGGCCCGCCGTGATCCGCGATCAGCTTGTCGGCGGCGGCGGTCGCGCAGTCGTCGAAGAGGGCCTGGATCGAGCCGTGCGGGTTCGAGGACAGGGCCAGCTTCTGCTGGTTGGTCAGCTTGTCCGAGGCGAACTTCGCCGGGTTCACCGGGATGTTCAGCATGATCAGCTTCCGGGTGCCCCGCCACATCGCGAGCGCCTGCTCGGCCTCCGTGTCGAAGAGCCGCACGGCCACGCCGTCGCCCTCGTCGACGAGCGCCGGGTACGCCTTGACCGGCTGGCCGGCCCGACGGGTCTCGAAGACCTTCGTCAGGGTGCCGATCGTCCAGTCCTTGAGCCCCGAGCGCTCCAGGGAGGGCCCGGAGCCGTCCGGGCCGCCCGTGGCCGCCGCGGCGGCCTTGGAGAGCGCCTGGCGGGCCTTGGGCCGCAGTTCGAGCCGCAGCGTCTCCAGGTCCTTGGCCTCGGCCAGCTTCCGGCGCCGCTCGTCGACGATCCGGAACGTCACCTTGAGGTGCTCGGGCACCTTCGCCCAGTCGAAGTCCTCGGCCGTCAGCGGGACGCCGACCATCCGCTGGAGCTCGCGCGCCAGCGCCGTCGTCAGCGGCTCCTGCACGGGCACGACCGAGTCGAGGAAGCGGGTCGCGAAGTTGGGCGCCGGGACGTAGTGGCGGCGGATCGGCTTCGGCAGGGAGCGGATCAGCTCCGTGACGACCTCCGCCCGCAGACCCGGGATCTGCCACTCGAAGCCCTCGTCCGTCACCTGGTTGAGCACCTGGAGCGGTATGTGGACGGTCACGCCGTCCGCGTCCGCGCCCGGCTCGAACTGGTACGTCACCCGGAACTTGAGCGGGCCCTGCCGCCACGAGTCCGGGTAGTCGTCCTTGGTGACCGCCCCCGCCTTCTCGTTGATGAGCATCTCGCGCTCGAAGTCGAGGAACTCCGGTTCCTCGTGGCGTTTGTGCTTCCACCAGGAGTCGAAGTGGGCGCCGGAGACGACGTGCTCGGGGACGCGCTTGTCGTAGAAGTCGAAGAGCGTCTCGTCGTCGACGAGGATGTCCCGGCGCCGGGCCCGGTGCTCCAGCTCCTCGACCTCGGTGAGCAGCTTGCGGTTGTCGGCGAAGAACTTGTGGTGGGTGCGCCAGTCGCCCTCGACGAGCGCGTTCCGGATGAACAGGTCCCGGGAGACCTCCGGGTCGATCCGCCCGTAGTTCACCTTGCGGTCGGTGACGATCGGGACGCCGTACAGCGTCACCTTCTCGAACGCCATCACGGCCGCCTGGTCCTTCTCCCAGTGCGGTTCGCTGTACGTCTTCTTCACCAGGTGCTGGGCGAGCGGCTCGATCCACTCGGGCTCGATCCGGGCGTTCACCCGGGCCCAGAGGCGCGAGGTCTCCACCAGCTCGGCGGACATGACGAAGCGCGGGGGCTTCTTGAAGAGCGCGGAGCCGGGGAAGATCGCGAACTTGGCGCTGCGGGCGCCGAGGTAGTCGTTCTTCGCCCCGTCCTTCACGTCCTTCAAGCCGATGTGGGACAGGAGTCCCGCGAGCAGGGACACGTGCACGGACTGCTCCGGCACGGCAGTGTCCGCCGAGGGCTCCTCCAGATGGAGCCCCATCTGCTTCGCGACCGTCCGCAGCTGGGCGTAGATGTCCTGCCACTCGCGGATCCGCAGGAAGTTCAGGTACTCCTGCTTGCACATGCGGCGGAAGGAGCTGGAGCCCCGCTCCTTCTGCTGCTCCCGGACGTACCGCCACAGGTTCAGGTACGCGAGGAAGTCGCTCGTCTCGTCCTTGAACCGGGCGTGCTGCTGGTCGGCCTGCGCCTGCTTCTCCGCCGGCCGCTCGCGCGGGTCCTGGATGGAGAGCGCCGCCGCGATCACCATGACCTCGCGGACGCAGCCGTTCCGGTCCGCCTCCAGGACCATCCGGGCGAGCCGGGGGTCCACGGGGAGCTGGGACAGCTTCCGGCCCTGCTGGGTGAGCCGCTTCTTCGGGTCCTTCTCGGCCGGGTCGATCGCGCCCAGCTCCTGGAGGAGCTGCACGCCGTCCCGGATGTTGCGGTGGTCCGGCGGGTCGATGAAGGGGAACTTCTCGATGTCGCCGAGCCCGGCGGCGGTCATCTGGAGGATGACGGAGGCCAGGTTCGTACGGAGGATCTCGGCGTCCGTGAACTCGGGACGGGACAGGAAGTCGTCCTCCGAGTACAGCCGGACGCAGATGCCGTCGGACGTACGGCCGCAGCGGCCCTTGCGCTGGTTGGCGCTGGCCTGGCTGACGGGCTCGATCGGCAGCCGCTGCACCTTGGTCCGGTGCGAGTAGCGCGAGATGCGGGCGGTGCCCGGGTCGATCACGTACTTGATGCCGGGGACGGTCAGGGACGTCTCGGCGACGTTCGTGGCGAGGACGATCCGGCGGCCGGGGTGGGCCTGGAAGACGCGGTGCTGCTCGGCGTGCGACAGGCGCGCGTAGAGGGGCAGGACCTCGGTGTTGCGCAGCTTCCGCTTGAGGAGGGCGTCGGCCGTGTCGCGGATCTCGCGCTCGCCGGAGAGGAAGACCAGGATGTCGCCCGGCCCCTCGCCCTGGAGCTCGTCGACGGCGTCGCAGATCGCGGTGATCTGGTCGCGGTCGGACTCCTCGGAGTCCTCTTCGAGGAGGGGGCGGTAGCGGACCTCGACGGGATACGTGCGCCCGCTGACCTCGACGATCGGGGCGTCCCCGAAGTGACGGGAGAAGCGCTCCGGGTCGATGGTCGCGGAGGTGATCACGACCTTGAGGTCGGGGCGCTTGGGAAGGAGCTGGGCCAGGTAGCCGAGCAGGAAGTCGATGTTGAGGGACCGCTCGTGGGCCTCGTCGATGATGATCGTGTCGTACGCGCGCAGCTCGCGGTCCGTCTGGATCTCGGCGAGCAGGATGCCGTCCGTCATCAGCTTCACGAAGGTCGCCTCGGGGTTCACCTGGTCGGTGAACCGGACCTTCCAGCCGACGGCCTCGCCCAGCGGGGTCCTCAGCTCCTCGGCGACCCGCTCGGCGACCGTGCGGGCGGCGATCCGGCGGGGCTGGGTGTGCCCGATCATGCCCCGGACGCCCCGGCCCAGCTCCAGACAGATCTTCGGGATCTGGGTGGTCTTCCCGGAGCCCGTCTCACCGGCGACGATCACGACCTGGTGGTCGCGTATCGCCTCCAGGATCTCGTCCTTCTTCTGCGAGACGGGGAGCTGTTCGGGGTACGTGACGGCGGGCACGCGCGCGGCGCGCGCGTCGACGCGTTCCTTGGCCTTGGCCGCCTCTGCGGCGATCTCGTCCAGGACGGCCGCGCGGGCCTCGGGCTTGCGGATGCGGCGGGCGCCTTCGAGACGGCGGCCGAGCCGGTGGGAGTCCCGCAGCGAGACCCCGGCCAGGACGGACTGGAGGGCGGCGAAGGAAGTAGACATACGGAATCCAGGATCGCACCTGCGGACGAGAAGCGGCGAACCGATTTACGGACGGGCGGGGAGCGGCCTCGTGCGGGGGCGGGGGCGGGGGCCGGGAGCGGCTGCGCGGGGGAGCGGGATGCGGCTGCGCGAGGGGGCGGGGTGCGTACTATTTCGGGCACGCCGACCGGACCGGAGGGGTTTCGCATGTTCTGCACCACCCGCGCGCCGGCGGCGTTCGCCGCGGTCCTGGGGGTGGTGCTGGGGCTGCTGGTGTGGGGCGCCTCGGGGGAGCGGGCCGCTTCCGCCGCTTCTGCAGGTCCCGCGGTCTCCGTGGTCTCCGCTCCCGGGGCCGCCGTGCCCGGCTGCGATCCGGGCCGTCCCGCCGAGGCGGGGGCCGACGGCCCCGTCGTACCGCCGCGCGCGCACGGCTTCGCGGAGCTGCTGCCCGCGCTCGCCGCCGACCGGGTGCCGGGCGGGGCGCGGACCGTGGTCGCGGCCGGCGCCCGGGCGGCGGCGCCGGGGCGGGAGCCGCCCGACCTCGTAGCGCCGTCGCCGGTGGAGCTGTCGGTCCTGAGGGTGTAGACGGACGGCCGCCTTCCGCCGTCCTCCTCCCTCTGTTCCCGTCTGTTCCAGGAGCGCTTCCGCATGTCCACATCCACCTCCTCCAAGTCCTCCCCCAAGTCCTCCCCCAAAGCCTCTTCCAAGGCCAGGCCGGTGGCGGTCGTCGCCGGGGTGGCGGCCGCCGCCGTGCTGCTCGGCGTCGTCTCGTACACCGCCACCAAGCCCGCGTCCCCCGGCGCCTCCGGTTCGTCCGCCGTCGCGGAGGTCTCCGCCGACCCGGCCGCCGGGGTCTACCCCGAGCTGGAGGCGTACGCCCGCCGCGACGCCTCCGACGGGCTCGCCCTGGGCCGGGCCGACGCGCCCGTGGTGCTCATCGAGTACGCCGACTTCAAGTGCGGCTACTGCGGGAAGTTCGCCCGGGACACCGAGCCGGTCCTGGTGGAGGAGTACGTGAAGGACGGGACCCTGCGCATCGAGTGGCGGAACTTCCCGATCTTCGGCGAGGAGTCCGAGGCCGTCGCCCGCGCCTCCTGGGCGGCCGGGCAGCAGGGACGGTTCTGGGAGTTCCACAGGGCCGCCTACGCGGAGGGCGCCAAGGAGAAGGGCTTCGGGAAGGACCGGCTCGCCGCCCTCGCGAAGGAGGCGGGCGTCCCCGACGCGGTCCGGTTCGCGAAGGACGCGGAGGGAGCGGCGGCCCGCGCGGCCGTCGGCAAGGACCAGGAGCAGGGGTACGCGCTCGGCGCCACCTCCACCCCGTCCTTCCTCGTCAACGGACGCCCGATCGCGGGCGCGCAGCCCCTGGAGACCTTCACGGAGGCGATCGAGGCGGCGGCGAGGACGGCGAAGGACGCGAAGAAGCCCGCGAAGCCTTCCGGGTCCGAGACCGGGTCCGGGGCTGATTCCGGAGCCGAGACCGGTTCCGGGTCCGGTTCCGGTTCCGGGGCTGATTCCGGGTCCGAGACCGGTTCCGGGTCCGAGACCGGTTCCGGGGCTGACTCCGGGTCGTCCGAGACCGGTTCCGGAGCCGGGCGGTGACCTCCGGCATCGGTTACTTCGCCGCCTTCCTCGGCGGACTGCTCGCCCTGCTCAGCCCGTGCAGCGCCCTGCTCCTGCCGGCCTTCTTCGCGTATTCCATCGACACGCGCGCGAAGCTGGTCGCCAGGACCGGCATCCTCTACGCGGGCCTGGCGACCACGCTCGTCCCGCTCGGCGCGGCCGGCTCCTTCGCGGGCCGGTTCTTCTACGGCCACCGGGACCTGCTCGTCACGATCGGCGGCTGGCTGATCGTCGGGCTCGGCGTCCTCCAGGTCCTCGGCCTGGGCTTCGCCTCCCGCCGGATCGCGGAGGCGAGCGGCCGCATCCGGCCCACGTCGGCGCTCTCCGTCTACGCCCTGGGCCTGGTCTACGGCCTCGCGGGCTTCTGCGCGGGCCCGATCCTCGGCAGCGTCCTGACGGTGGCGGCGCTGAGCGGCAGCCCGGCGTACGGGGGTCTGCTCCTCGCGGTGTACGCGCTCGGGATGGCGGTGCCGCTGTTCGTCCTGGCGCTGCTCTGGGAGCGGTACGACCTGGGCCGGCGGCGCTGGCTGCGCGGGCGGCCCCTGCGGGTCGGCCGGCTCACGCTCCACTCGACCTCGGTCCTCTCGGGCCTCTTCTTCGTCGCCCTGGGCACGCTGTTCCTGGTCTTCGACGGGACGACCGCGCTGCCGGGCCTGCTGTCGGTGGACGACTCGTTCGCCGTGGAGGAGCGGGTGGCCTCCCTGGGCCGGGCGGTGCCGGACTGGGCGCTGCTCGTCGCGGTCGTGGCCGTGGTGGCGGCGGCGCTCGCGGTGCGGGGCCGGCGGGGGAGCCGTACGGAGGAGCGCGAGGAGGCGTGACGGGTACGGGGGAGGGGCGCGGGCCCCTTCCCCGTACCGCCGTCGCCTTTCGGGGCTTCCCCAGGCGTTTCCCCGGGCTTCCCCGGACACGACGAAGGCCCCGTTCTTTCGAACGGGGCCTTCTGCCTGTGGCTGGGGCCGGGGTCGAACCGGCGACCTATCGCTTTTCAGGCGATCGCTCGTACCAACTGAGCTACCCAGCCACGAGACCGTTTCCGGTCTCGGCGATCCTGACGGGACTTGAACCCGCGACCTCCACCTTGACAGGGTGGCGAGCTAACCAACTGCTCCACAGGACCTTGCTTGTGTCGAGACAAGTCTCGCACACGTTTGAAACGTGCCCCCAACGGGATTCGAACCCGTGCTACCGCCTTGAAAGGGCGGCGTCCTGGGCCACTAGACGATGAGGGCTAGGGGCTCACCTGGGCGCTTCGTCAGCGCGTCGGGGACGTGAGAAGCATATGGGATGCCGGCCGCTATCGCCAAAACGGTTTCCGCCCGGGGGAGAATGGACGCGTGCTGGAGATGACGCGCGAGGAGTTCGAGGAACTCGTCGCCGAAGCCCTGGACCGGATCCCGCCGGAGCTGACGCGGCTGATGGACAACGTCGCCGTGTTCGTGGAGGACGAGCCGCCCTCCGACGATCCCGAGCTGCTCGGGCTCTACGAGGGGACGCCGCTGACCGAGCGGGGCGAGTGGTACGCCGGGGTCCTCCCGGACCGGATCACGATCTACCGGGGGCCGACGCTGCGGATGTGCGAGTCGCGCGAGGACGTGGTCGCGGAGACCGAGATCACGGTGGTGCACGAGATCGCCCACCACTTCGGCATCGACGACGAACGGCTGCACGCGCTGGGGTACGGCTGACGGTCGCGGCCGGAGAGGACCGCGGGGCGCGCGGGAGCGCGGGTTCCGTTTCCCTCGTACGGGGGCCCGTGTCCCTTGCGGGGCCGGGGGAGTTGGGCAGTGCGACGCGTTCCGTTCCTGCCCGTTGTGTCCTGGAGGTGCCCCCCGTGCGCCATTTGCCCACCCCGGTGAGATGGGTCGCCACCGCGCTGACCGTCGCGGCCTGCGCCGGTCTGAGCGGCTGTATGAGTGTGAGCGACGACGGGGCGAAGCCGGGGCCCGGCGCGTCCGGGGGGAAGCGGGGCGTGGCGGCCGAGTCCGAAGGCGGCACGGGGCTCCCGGACGGGGGCGGCGGCTCCTGGAACGGCCGGTCGGACGGGAGCGGGCCGGACGTGACCGGGTCGGGCAAGGAGACCCCCGTGCCGAGCGGCTCGCCGTCCGGCAGCGCGCGGTCCACGGAGGGTCCGCTCGTGCCGGGCGTCGGCCCCTCCGCGGGCACGGCGAAGCCGCAGCCGACCGGCGGCGGCCATGAGGAGCCGAGCGGCAGTGCGGGCGGCAGCGGCGGGAACGGCGGCAGCGGGGGAAGCGGGGGCGGGAGCACGGGCGGCGGCGGGAACGGCGGCAGCGGCGACGGCGGGACCGGAGGACCGGGCGGCGGCGGGGGCACGCCCACTCCGGAGCCGACGCAGCCGCCCGTCGAGCCCACGCCGGAGCCGCCCGTTCCGACCCCGGAGCCGACGCCCGAGCCGACCTCGGACCCCACCGAGCCGCCGGCGTCCGGCCCCGACGTCCAGATGGGCGCCGTGCGGGCCGCGGGGGCGGAGGGGGAGGGCGCGGACGTGTCCTCGGAACCGGTGGCGTCTCCGCAGGTGGGACCGGTGTGAGGGAGTCCGATTTGCCATAGGTGGGGGAGAGTGCGTATGGTGGTAGATCGTTTGATCCCATTGCCCGGCGCCGACACAGAAGAGCGCCGTGTGGCGCGTACTCTCCCTAGCCGTGGCTGGACCGCATCGAGGCGGTCGATTTGCGAAAACACGGAGTTGACGGGCGCGTGCCGAGACTCCGGAAGGTTTCGCATTTCGCATGTCCATTTTCAGTTCTGACCACGCCGTCATGCCCGAGAACGACGAGATCGTCGAGGCCGCGGAGGCCACCGAGACCGTCGAGATCGAGGCCGAGGCCCAGGCGCTCGTCGAGGCCGACACCCTCGCCGAGGCCGAGGCCGAGATCCTCGCCGACGAGATCGAGGGCGACGACTTCGACGAGGAGTCCGAGGAGCCCGCCGAGCCCACGATCACCTTCGCGGACCTCGGTCTGCCGGAGGGCGTCGTGCGCAAGCTCGCGCAGAACGGCGTGACCACCCCCTTCCCGATCCAGGCGGCGACCATCCCGGACGCCCTGGCCGGCAAGGACATCCTCGGCCGCGGCCGCACCGGCTCCGGCAAGACCCTCTCCTTCGGTCTGCCGCTCCTCGCCACCCTGGCGGGCGGCCACACCGACAAGAAGAAGCCCCGCGGCGTCATCCTCACCCCGACCCGTGAGCTCGCGATGCAGGTCGCGGACGCCCTCCAGCCCTACGGCGACGTGCTCGGCCTCAAGATGAAGGTCGTCTGCGGCGGTACGTCCATGGGCAACCAGATCTACGCCCTGGAGCGCGGCGTCGACATCCTCGTCGCCACCCCGGGCCGTCTCCGCGACATCATCAACCGCGGCGCCTGCTCCCTGGAGGCCGTGAAGATCGCGGTCCTCGACGAGGCCGACCAGATGGCCGACCTGGGCTTCATGCCCGAGGTCACCGAGCTGCTCGACCAGATCCCCGAGGGCGGCCAGCGCCTCCTCTTCTCCGCCACCCTGGAGAACGAGATCGACAGCCTGGTCAAGCGCTACCTGGTGAACCCCGTCACGCACGAGGTCGACCCGTCCGCCGGCGCCGTCACCACCATGACCCACCACGTCCTCGTCGTGAAGCCGAAGGACAAGGCCCCGGTCACCGCGGCGATCGCCGCCCGCAAGGGCCGCACGATCATCTTCGTCCGCACCCAGCTCGGTGCCGACCGCATCGCCGAGCAGCTCCGCGAGTCCGGCGTGAAGGCCGACGCGCTGCACGGCGGCATGACCCAGGGCGCCCGTACGCGGACCCTGGCCGACTTCAAGGACGGTTACGTCAACGCGCTCGTCGCGACCGACGTCGCCGCCCGGGGCATCCACGTCGACGGCATCGACCTGGTCCTGAACGTGGACCCGGCCGGCGACCACAAGGACTACCTGCACCGCTCGGGCCGTACCGCCCGTGCCGGCCGCTCCGGCGTCGTGGTCTCCCTGGCCCTGCCGCACCAGCGCCGCCAGATCTTCCGCCTGATGGAGGACGCGGGCGTCGACGCCTCGCGCCACATCGTCGGCGGGGCCGGCGCCTTCGACCCGGAGGTCGCCGAGATCACCGGCGCCCGTTCGCTGACCGAGGTCCAGGCCGACTCCGCGAACAACTCCGCCAAGCAGGCCGAGCGCGAGGTCGTCGACCTCACCAAGCAGCTGGAGCGCCTGCAGCGCCGTGCCGTCGAACTCCGCGAGGAGGCCGACCGCCTGGTGGCCCGCGCCGCCCGCGAGCGCGGCGAGGACCCGGAGGCGGCCGTGGCCGAGGTGACCGAGGCCGCCGAGGCCGAGGTCGCGGCGGCGGCCGTCGAGGCCGAGCGCGCCGCGAAGGCCGAGGAGCAGCAGCGCCGCGAGGAGCGTCCGTCCTTCCGCGACGAGCGGGGCAACTTCGAGCGCCGCGACCGTGGTGGCGACCGGGGCGGTTTCCGTCGTGACGACCGCGGTGGCGACCGTGGCGGCTTCCGTCGTGACAATGACCGTCCGTCCGGTGGTTTCCGTCGTGACGACCGTCCGTCGGGCGGCTTCAACCGTGACGACCGCGGCGGCCGTTCCTTCGAGCGTCGTGACAATGACCGTCCGTCCGGTGGTTTCCGTCGTGACGACCGTCCGTCGGGTGGGTTCAACCGCGACGACCGCGGTGGCCGTTCCTTCGAGCGCCGTGACAACGACCGTCCGTCCGGTGGTTTCCGTCGCGACGACCGTCCGTCGGGCGGCTTCAACCGCGACGACCGTCCGTCGGGCGGCTTCAACCGTGACGACCGCGGCGGCCGTTCCTTCGAGCGCCGTGACGACCGCCCCTCCGGCGGCCACCGCGGCAGCGACCGTCCGTTCAACCGCGACCGTCGTGACGACCGCCCGGCCGGCGGCTTCCGCTCGGGCGGCGACCGTCCGTACGGCCGCCGCGACGACCACCGCGGCTCCGGCCCGGCCGGCGGCTCCTTCGGCCGCCGCGACGACAAGCCGCGCTGGAAGCGCAACGGCTGACATCGCGTAGAACGCTGAGCAGGGCCCGTACGACACTTCGGTGGCGTACGGGCCCTGCTGCTTTGAACGGGTTCGAAATTGCTTCCGGCAGGCAGGGGGCGGCTGTTAGCATCGGCGCACTCGCACGGGGGGCGGTGCGGCCGGGGGGCCGCGAACCTGCTGTTCAGCACGCATGCCGTCGTCCTCCCCGTGCCTCTTCACCGATCCTCAGGGGGGACCCGAGTGCCTCGTAGCGCTCTTCTACGCCATTCCATCGCGGCCGTCGCCGCCGCGACCCTTCTCGCCGGCGTCGGCCCGCTGGCCGCGACGGCGACCGCCGCGCCGGTCGCCGCCGCTGCCGCTTCCGCCGCGGCGATCGACCCGTGGTCGGCGTCCGCTCCGCTGACGGACGGCACGTCCGTCCTCAGCCTCAGGGACCTCAAGACCGCCAAGGACGGGACGGTCGTCGCCCTCTGGTACCGGACCACCGCGGACCACAGCACGAACGAGCTCGTCGTCTCGCACCGTCCGGCGGGCAGTTCCGCCTGGAGTGCGGCGCACGTCCTGCGCACGCTGCCGGGCCTGCGCTCCGACGCCGCCCTCACGGTCTCGGCCGACGGGTCGGTCACGGCGGCCTGGATGGAGTACCCGAACGACCGTGGGCCGGAGGACGAGAAGCCCGGCGGTGTGTTCCGGATGGCCACCCTCGCGGCCGGGGCCACGACGTGGTCCGGCACGACGGACATCATGAGCGACCCGGGCTGGGTGCACAGCGGGCAACTGGCCGGTTCGCCGTCGGGCGAACTCGTCGCCGTCTGGGCGAGCTTCTCGGAGGGGAGGGTCGGGGTGTACTCCTCGGTCCGCGCCGCCCCGGACGCCGCCTGGTCGCAGCCGGTCCGCCTCGACGAGCCCGCGGCGGACGCGGGGCTCAACGGCTCGCCGCAGCTCGTCCACTCGGCCCGGGGCACGACCACCGTCGCCTACGTCCAGGGCGGCGCCGAGACCGGTGAGGTCAAGGTCACCGACCGGGCGGCGGACGGGACGTGGTCGAAGCCGGTCACCGTCTCCAAGCCCGGCACCTACCCCACCGGCCCCACCCTGACCATCGGCAGCGGCGGACACGCCGCGCTGGCGTGGAACTCGACGGACGACCCGACGTCCGGGACCCACACGCAGGTGATCGCCGTGCGTCCGGCCGACAGCCCGACCTGGAGTGCCGAGGAGCCCGCCAACGGCTTCCAGACCGGTGCCTGGCGCAAGGTCGCCATCAACCCGCGGGGTGACGTCACCCTGCTCGGCGTCGCCTACGCCGAGGGCGCCGGGTTCGCCGCACAGACGACCACCCGGTCCGTCTCCGGAACCTGGTCCGCGCTGAAGGTGATCTCCACCGGCTACGTCCCCGACGACCAGTTCGACCTGACGGCCGGCCCCGACGGCACCTTCCACGCCGTCTGGACCCAGGGGAGCACGAGCCGGAAGCTGATGGCCTCCGCGCGCGTCGACGGTGTCTGGTCCGCGACCCCGACGCCGCTCTCCACCAACACCAGCGGCTATGCGCTGGGCCTGGTCACCGTCGACGCCGCCAACCGTCCCGTCGCCGTATGGGAGCAGTCCACCGGCGACTTCACCAACCAGCTGCGGGCCGCCACCACCGCCCCCGCTCCCGTCAAGCCGCTCCCCAAGTGGCGCGACTTCAGCGGCGACGGCAAGGGCGACCTGCTCGGCCTCACCCCGGCCGGGGCTCTGACCGTGCGGACCGGCACGGGCACCGGCGGCCTCGGCACCGGCGCCTCGGCGACGGGCTGGCCGGCGACCTCGACGGTGGTGCCGTTCGGGGACCTGTCGGGCGACCGCTGCAACGACCTCCTGGTGCGGGACGCCTCGGGCACGCTGACCCGGTACGACGGCGGCTGCGGCAAGGCGTTCGCGCCGGACGGGGCGAAGACGGTGATCGGCGGCGGCTGGCAGGCGTTCAACAGCCTCACCGCCCCGGGCGACCTGACGGGCGACGGCCGGACGGACCTCCTCGCGCGCACGCCGGCCGGCGATCTGTTCCTGTACCCGGACAACGGCGCGGGCAAGTTCGGGACGCGGACGCTGATCGGCGGCGGCTGGCAGACCTACAACACGGTCGTCGGCGCGGGCGACCTCAACGACGACGGGATCGGCGACCTGCTCGCCCGGGACACGACCGGCGTGCTGTGGCGCTACTACGGCACGGGCAAGGGCAAGCTGTCGGCCCGGACGCAGGTCGGCGGCGGCTGGCAGGCGTACGACTCGCTCGTGGGCGTCGGCGACTTCACCGGCGACGGCAAGGCGGACCTCGTGGCCCGTGACAAGAACGGCGTGCTGTGGCGGTACGCGGGCACCGGAGCGGGCCTCTTCGCCGCCCGGGCACAGGTCGGCGGCGGCTGGCAGATGTACAAGACGTTGTCCTGACGCCGGGTCCGGGCCCGGTACGGACGTACCGGGCCCATGGGCCGGACGCCCCGCCGATCGGCGCACGGCACGGCCTGTGTCGGATACCCGATCGGCTCCGGGGATCTCTCGGGCTATGCTGCACGGGTGTGCTTGTCCACGGGCCGTTAGCTCAATTGGTCAGAGCAGCGGACTTTTAATCCGTTGGTTGTGGGTTCGAGTCCCACACGGCCTACCGAAAGGCGGGCCAGGGGAAACCCCTTGGCCTGTGGCGGAGCGCCCCGACTGGTTTCCACCAGTCGGGGCGCTCCGTCGTTTCAACGGGACCATCAGCTCTGCAACGTCCTCACGCGCACGCAGCGTCCTCGGTACCGTGCTGGTGACGAACTCTGCACGGACAGACCGGCGCACCCCGCACGGACGTCCGACGGTTGGGGAGGTGTCCTGATGCTGGAGGAAGCCGAGGAGATCGGCCGGCGCGTTCGCAGGGCGAGGCTGCGGCTCGGGATGCCGCAGGCCGACCTGGCGGCGGCCCTGGGGAAGTCGCAGGGCTGGGTGTCGAAGATGGAGCGGGGCCTGATCGAGCTGGACCGGGTCGGACTGCTCAACCAGGTGGCCGCCGAGCTGCACGTCCATCCGAACGACCTGATCGGGCGCCCGTACAGCAGCTCCCCTGACGACAACCAGTGGCAGGTCGCCGCCTCCTCGATCCTGCGCGAGCTGCGCCGCTACGACCTCGCCCCCGTCTTCGACGGCACGCCCCGGCCGGCGCCGCAGTTGTGGCGGGAGGTGACGCGGCTGCACCGGCTGCGGGACACCGCCTCCAACGTGGCGATCCTCCGCATCCTGCCCGACCTGTTCCGCGAGGCCCGGGCCCTGGCGGAGGTGTCGGAGGGGCACGGGCGGGAGGAGGCGTACGCGATCTACGCGGTGTGCTGCAAGTTCGCCCACACAGCCGCACACTCCCTCGGCCACCCCGAGCTGGTGGCGATGGCCTGCGAGCGGGCCGCGTGGTCGGCCCGGCTGTCCGGTGACCCGGTGCTGCCGGCGGTCGCGGACTGGATGCGGGTCTGGGACATGTGGGTCACGGCCGATTGGGCGGACGCGCTGACGCTCTCGGACAAGGCGATCGGGTCGGTGCAGCAGGCGTACGAGCAGGGCGATCCGCTGGCCGTACGGGCCTGGGGCACGCTCCAGCTCCGGGCGGCGGTCTCGGCCGCCCGTGCAGGCCGCGCCTCGGAGGCGGAGGGCCGGATCGGGTACGCGAAGGACGCCGCCGAGCGGATGGACGCGTACGCCGGGGCGCCGGTGTACGACCGGCATTCGCTGACGTTCTCCGCCGGGAACGTGCAGATTCACGCGATCAGCATCGCCCTGGAGATGGGCGAGCAGGGCAAGGCCCTTGAGATCAACCGACGCACCAGCCCCGAGCTGGTCGGGGCGCTGCCCCACTCCCGCCAGGGCCACCACCACATGGACATCGCGCGCGCGTGGCTGTGGGACGGCAACCGGGACAAGGCCCTCGGCGAGCTGGAGCGGGCCGAGCGGATCGCGCCCCAGCTCGTACGGAACCACCCCATCGCCCGTTCGACGCTGCGCGGCATCGTCTACGCCGAGCGGGCCGCCACGCGCGAGAAGCTTCGGCGCATGTCCGACCGCTTCCACCTGGACGGATAGGGGCGGACGGGAGGCGGACAGGGGTCGTATTCCTCCGGCTCATATTCAGGGGTTCTCCCGTCCCTACCTTCGGGACATGACCGGACGACTCCTTCCCCATCTCCCCTCGCAGGGAGCCGAGTTAGGGACAGCGGCTCCCTTCCTCCCCCAGCTCGGAGACCTCGCCGCCGACACCGCCCGGGACGGCCGTGTCGGCGTCGTCGTCGCGCTGCCGGGCGAGGGCTCCGCCACGACCTACCACCTGCGTCCGCCCGGCGGCGGGCCCGCCTGGACCGCCCCGGCGGACGGCACGACACTGCGCCCGGTACCGGCGCGGACCACCCACGCGACGCTGACGCCCGGCCGCGACGCGATCTACGACCCGCGCGCCCGCCAGGGCTCGGTGCCCGTCGAGTTCCACTTCGAGGACGGCTCGACCTGCGAGGCGGCCCTCGTCCTCACCTCGGTGGAGCTGGAACGGCTGTACGCGCAGACCAGCCGCCTCCTCGACGCGCACGAAAACGCGCTGGGCGGCACCTCGTGAGCGGGACCCATCGCCGTCAGGCGCGGTCTGCCACCCCCGTACGGCATGACCGCAGCGACCGGTTCGCGCTCGCGTTCCTGGCCCTCGCCGGTCTGGTGGGGCCGGCCTGGGCCCTTCGCGACCAGGCCGTCCAGCTCGTCGGCGACATGAGCCACCGGCCCGCCGTCGCGGCTCCGGACGTGAGCTTGCCCCACCTCGCACCCGGACGCTGAGACGCGCCTTCGGCCACTGAGACCGCTCCGGCGCCCGAGCCACCTCCCCGTACCCGGCCGCCGGAGCCTTCCAAGCCGCCCTCCCGTCCGGGCGGCGCGCAGGAAACCGCCCCGCTCCCGTGCGGCCCCGTGGCTTCGGCTGCCGGGAGCGGGGCGGCTCGTACCTCTCGCACGGTCCTGGAACATCCACGCGTGATCCCCCAGGGAGGGTTCGTGGACATCCCGTACATCGTCGTCGACCAGCTCGACCCCGACCAGCAGCAGATCTGGAAGACGTACTTCGGCGACGCCGACCGCCCCCGCTACGTCGAGGAGGGCATCTGGCGCCGCACCCAGGAGAAGGCCACCGCCGGCCAGTCCGGCTGGGCGGACCCCGGGGACGCCCGGCGGCGGATCATCCACTACCGGTACCGGTACGGCCTGGTGCCGACGCCCGCCGCCCCGGCGATCGGCCTGACCGACCTCTACCTCTACCACTCCGCGTCCGCTCCGGCCGGGGAGATCACCGCCCACTACGACGCCCTGCGGGCCTCGCTCGCCGTCGGCGGCTGGAAGAAGGCGCCGGGCGGTGCCCTCTGGATGCGCCGGGACCTGCGGTGCCGGATCACCGAGCACGACGTCCACCCGCAGGACGCCGCCGCCGGACGCGCGCTCCCGGGCGGCTACCGGACGCTCGACGTACGGATCACCTCCGCCGCGTACGCGCCCCCGCCCTCGGTCCGGCAGCTCCCGTGGAACGTGCTGTCCACCGGGATCAGGGCCAAGGACCGGCCGGGGACGGCCACGCGGATACCGGACCTGTCCGTGCTCGCGGACCTGCGGCCGTTCCAGGTGGAGATCGGCTGCGGTACGTCGGTCGAGGCGGGCATTCCGCCCCTGCACCGGCTCCACGAGATCTACCGGGTCACCGACCGGCAGGGACACGAGCCGCGCGAGCACCGCTTCACCCTCTCCCCGACCGCGGACACCCTGCTGCACGAGGTGCTGACCGAGCCGGAGGAGAAGGCGGCGGAGTTCGTGGAGATGTTCCGCGCCTGCTTCCTGGCCGAGCCGACCCCGGCCCTGTGGGCGCTGAGGGAACTGAAGGACGCCGGCCACCTCGTCGGGCCGGTCATCACCCACAACTTCGACGTTCTGGCCGCCCGCGCCGGGCTCGACGAGTGCTTCATGCGCCGCTACGACCAGGCCGTGCCCGACGTCGAGTGGGTCGAGGGCGCCAAGGCCCTCCTGGTGGTCGGCCTGCACGCCGACCGGCGCAGGGTCCAGGCCCGTGCCCGCGAGCGCGGCATGAAGGTCGTCTACCTGGACCCGGAGGGGTTCTGGCACGACGGCGCGTTCCTGCCGTACCCGCTGGAAGGGCCGCAGGACGGTGACCTGGTGTGCTGGGCGACCGCCGCCGAGGCGCTGCCCGCGCTTGTCAACCTCCTGAAGCAGCCGACCGGTTGATTCACCTGCACGAAGAGGGCCGCGCCGGGTGCGGGCGCTAGCGTGACGCACCCGGCCGGCCCGGACTCCCCGGGCGGGCGAGAACAGGGAAAGGAGCGTCGGCCCCATGCGCGTATCCGTCATCGGCTGCGGCCACCTGGGCATCCCGCACGCCGCTGCCATGGCCGAGATCGGCCACGAGGTCATCGGCGTGGACCTGGACCAGGCGAGGATCGACCGTCTCAACGCCGGCGAGAGCCCCATCTACGAGGAGGGGCTGCCCGAACTCCTCGCCGCCCACACCGCCTCCGGGCGGCTGCGCTTCACCACCAGCCTGGTCGAGGCCGCCGAGTTCGCCGACGTCCACTTCCTCGCCGTGGGCACCCCGATCGACGCCGACGGACGGAGCTACGACACCGGCCAGGTCTTCGGCGCCGCCCGCGTCCTCGCCCCGCACCTGACCCGCCCGACCGTCATCATCGGCAAGTCCACGGTCACCGTCGGCACCACCCGCGACCTCGCCGCCCTCCTCGCCCGGCTCTCCCCGGCCGGCGAGGAGGTGGAGGTCGTCTGGAACCCCGAGTTCCTGCGCGAGGGCCACGCCATCGACGACACCCTGCGGCCCGACCGGATCGTCGTCGGCGTCCCCTCGCCCCGCGCGGAGGACGCCGTACGCGAGGTCTACGCACCGCTCCTGGCCAACGGCATCCCGCTGTTCGTCACCGACCCCGCCACCGCCGAACTCATCAAGGGCGCCGCCAACGCCTACCTCGGCATGAAGATCTCCTTCATCAACGGCGTCGCGGACATGTGCGCCGCGGCCGGAGCCGACGTCCAGCAGCTCACCGAGGCCATCGGCCTCGACCCGCGCATCGGCCGCGGCGGCCTGAACGCCGGACCCGGCTACGGCGGCGGCTGCCTCCCCAAGGACGTCCGCGCCTTCACCGCCTCCGCCCGCACCCTCGGCGCCACCGAGGCGGCGACCCTCCTGCGGGCCGCCGAAGAGGTCAACGAATCCCGCCCCAACGCCGCCCTGAAGCTCATCGAGCAGACCCTCGGACGGCCGGTCGACGGCGTCCGCGTCACCGTCTGGGGCGCCTCCTTCAAGGCCGGCACCGACGACGTCCGCGAGTCTCCCGCCCTGGCCGTGGCCGCCCTGATGCACCAGCGCGGCGCCACCGTCACCGTCCACGACCCCCACGCCGTGCACACCGCGCTGCGCCGCAACCCCGAACTCGACTACGCCGACACCCTCGACGACTCCGTCCGGGACGCCGAGCTGATCGTCCTGGCCACCGAGTGGCCCCACTTCCGCGAGGCCGACCCCAAGGCCCTCGCCCCCCTGGTCGCGGACCCGGTCCTCGTCGACCTCCGCAACCTCATCGACGCCGACGCCTGGCGCATGGCCGGATGGACCGTACGCCAGCTCGGACGCCCCGCCCAGCAATAACCGCCCTAGCAACTGGAGGTCCACCGTGGACACCCTGTGGGACGACATCGAGAAGCTCTCCGCCGTCTGCCGAACGGCCGACGCCCACCTGCCCGACGAGGAGCTCAAAAGCCTCCAGGTCGGCAAGGTCGCCGAGGAGGCCGGCGAGGCCATGCACGCCCTCCACGGCCTGAAGGGCCTCACCACCTGCGGCGACGACCACGCCTGGTCCGAGGTCCAGAACGACCTCGTCGGCGCCGTCATCGCCGCCCTCCTGGCCATGCACTACATCGACCCCACGGGCGCCCGCGCCACCTTCGAGGAGATCTTCCACCGGCGGACGCGCAGGGGGCGGGAGGCGGCTGCGGCCTGACAACCCGACCGCATCACGCCGGTGGCCGAGCCTTACGGGGCTCGGCCACCGGCACGTGTTCCTGGAACAGATAGCAGTGGTAGCGCGGGGACACTCTCCAGTCCCCTTAATTTCGTTGAACGGTCACCTAGGCGGCCATACGTGGCTAAAGTCGTCGCCCTGACAGCTCCTGCTCTCCGCTGTACAGGGGTATCGGCCCACGGCCGAAGCAGGGCGATGCGCGCGGGGGGAACGCGCGATTCCTAGCAAGGGGGGAACCCGTAGGTGGCCCAGAACCAGAGACCTCAGCCGACGGCGGAGGACAAGAAGAACACCCGAATAGGCTGCGGCATCATGCTGGCCGCGCTGCTTGTGGTCGGCGGATGCAATGCCCTGATCAACGACGACAACGACTCGTCGTCCACTTCTTCTTCCACCTCGTCATCCGCGTACGACGACAAGGTGACAACCCTCGAAGTCGGTGACTTCGTCGGCATGGACCTCCAGACGGCGCAGGACTCGGCGCAGGCTGGCGGCATCTACCATCTCGACTCGACAGACGCGAGCGGCCTGGGCCGCCAACAGCTCCTGGACCGCAACTGGACGGTCTGCGCCCAAGTGCCCGCGGCCGGCATGACCATGAGCGCCGACGCCACGCTGACGTTCGACACCGTCAAGTCCAGCGAGGGCGAGACCTGCGACGACCCCACAGGGATCGGCGGCAGCGAGGAACCCGTCACGGATGATTCCTCCCCTACCTCCGGCGCAGAGGACCCCGGCATCTGGGACGGCTCCGACGAGGCGAGTTCCTCCACCGGTACCGACACTGGAGACGCCTCCAGCGACGACTCGTCCGGTAGCGGGTCCAATTCATCAACAGGCGGCACATCCTCACCGGAGAGCGACTCCGGCTCTTCTTCGACCCCGGACGACTCACCACAGGCACCCGCGGGCGCCACCGCCCAATGCAACGACGGTACGTATAGCTACTCTGCACACCGACGGGGCACCTGCTCACATCACGGAGGCGTCGCCGTCTGGCTTGCCAGCGTTCCTTCGTAAAGAGGGAAGCCGACACGATCGGGGCGTTCCCCTACGAGCCGGTCTGGGAGCCATTTGGGTTTGATCCGGTCAGCCCGGGCCGCAGCGAGGAGGAACCCCTGCCTTACACGGGTGTCGTGGAGGTTGACCCGCTTGGTCGTAGTAGTCAGGTGGGCGTTACAGAGATCGTCGCCGGTCTTTATGGCGACCTGTTGGCCGTACGTCAGCGCCGTATGGAAGATCAAAATTCAGTTAGCCGAATGGTGCTCGCGGCTGAAGTCGCTCAAGCAGGCCAATGGTCAAGGCGAGACGGTCGCGTCGGCCGCAATGTCATGAGGCTTGCAGGTTATGCGTCTTCCTCAGATACTTACCCCGCTTACTGAAGGATCCCGCTTTGACGCCCTCGCCACAGAGCTTCCCTATCGGATCAATCGCCCTGTATATGGGGAACCGCGCGAATGTCACCGGCTATACAGCCGACGGTAGCGTTGAGATACGCATGCTCAACACGGGAAGCGAGCTCTCCGTCCCTCCGGGGAGGCTGTCACCTCTGACACCTCCTACTTCTACCCAGCCAAGGTCCACTCGGATTGGATTGGTCTTCGGCGTCGGAGTAGTCGGTGTACTCGTCCTGATGGTGGTCTATGGACCATCCGACAGCGACACCAGCGAGTCCAGCCCAGCAGTTCCGCAGGCGTCACCGTTGACGGAAGTGCCCGTCTCCTCTTCAGAGACGGCGCCGACAGTGGCGGAAGACTCTCATTCCGCTGACGCCCCACCGCCTGACGCCCCACCGTCTGCGGCACCTAGTTATGGAACTGGAGTGCCCACATGGGTCAAGCGCCTCCGAGACGTCAAGGCGGCATATATCCAGCCCGGTAACCCCGAGGAAGCAGATCCGGCCGATCACCGAGACTCGATTCAGATCGATTTCACTAGTGGTGATGCAGGCCAACAGTGCATCGCTGCGAGGGCCCTGGCCGGTGCTGAGTACGGCATCATCGTCACCACTCCCACTGGTATTGCAGTGGACTCGAACGACTGCCTCAGTGTGAACCTCGAACCATCCTGAAGGCTATGATCGCAGTCCCGGCGTCCTCTGAGCCTCCGCAGACCGGTTGCAGCCTGCGGCACTGACAGGGTTGGTGAATTAGCCGAGTCCCACACGATGGGTCCATCCGATGAGGTGTCTCGCGGGAGCGATCTCGGCTATGCCGCAGCGCTACTGAACTTGATTGGGTGATGTCGGACCGTTCGCCTGACGGTGGTCGGTCCGTTCCGGTAGCCCTGAACTGTGAGATACGCGCAGGGCGGCGGGTTGACCGACGTCGGGAGGGCCGCGAGGGAGCGGGTCCGGTTGCAGGCCGTGACACGCTTCCGAGGCGGGCAGAAGAACAGGGAGATCGCTGCGACGCTGCGGGTCAGTGAGCGGTCCGTGGAACGGTGGCGCGGTCAGTGGCGCGAGCGCGGTGAAGCGGGGGTCCTGTCGAAGGGATCGCCGGGGCGGCCGAGGCTCAGCGAAGCACAGATCGCGAGGCTGGAACGGGAACTGGAGCGTGGGCCGCTGGTCCACGGCTGGGCCGACCAGCGGTGGACACTGGCCCGGATCAAGACGCTGATCGGCCGGCTGTTCCACGTGAGCTACACCGTGGAGGGCACGTGGCTGCTGCTGAAGCGGCACGGCTGGTCCTGGCAGCAGCCGGCTCGGCGGGCGATCGAGCGTGACGACGCGGCGGTCGAGGTCTGGAAGAAGGAGACCTGGCCGCGGGTAAGAGCACCGCGGCGGCATGTGACGGCTGGATCGTCTTCGAGGACGAAGCCGGGCAGTCGATGACGCCGCCGCGAGCGAGAAGCTGGGGACGCAAGGGCTCAACGCCAGTGGTCCGGGTCCGTGGCCGGGTGTCCATAGCCGGGTTGACCTGCTACAAGCCGGGGAAGCGGTCCCGGACGTTCTACTCGGTCCGCGAGTACCGGGGCCGCAAGGGCGAGCCGAAGGGCATCGGCTGGCGCGACCTGTGCGACCTGCTGGTCAGAGCACACATCCAGCTCGGCGGCCCGATCGTACTGGTCTGGGACAACCTGCGCATGCACCTGGTCGAGGCGATGCGCCGATTCATCGCCGACCACGCGGACTGGCTCACCGTCTTCCAACTTCCGATTTACGCACCGGACTTGAACCCGCAAGAGGGCATCTGGTCACTGGTCAAACGCGACATCGGCAACCTCGCCGCAGCCGACCTCGGCCAGATCACTCGCGCCGTCAAGCGCAGGCTCAAGCAGATCCAGTACCGTCCGGACCTGGTCGACGGCTGCCTGACCAGCACCGGCCTGATCACGGACGACTGGCCGACATCACGCATTCAAGCTCAGGCAGTAGCTTCGAGCGTTTCTAGACAGTGACTAAAATTCGCCCTTGAATGACAGTGTGGCGGTCAGTAAATTGAGCTACCCGCCGGACTGCTGTCCGGCGTCGTAGGCCGATATGCAGGGAGACAGGGATGCGCAGCAGGTTTCGAACCTGCCGCTGACTCGTGAAACGCGGGCCCGCGGGGTTCTTCATTAGCTTGGTTGCCCTGATAAGGCACCGTCCGAGGGAGACGTATGCCCTCAGTCGGACACCAGGTGACCCCGCTCGCGTATCCGAGGAGTGCACCTTGCTGGACCGTTTGATCGACCTCCTGTCTCAGACCCGGACCCTCCGCGCCCTGCTGGACTTCTGCACCATCGTGGTCCGTCTGCTGCCCGCGTTGGTCGTGATCGTGGCGCTCATCCCCTCGTTCGTCGTCTTCGCGTTCATCTCCGCCGGGGCACGCAGGTCGGTTCTCGACATCGTGGACCGCCTCACGAACTGGACCCTCGCCCGCTACTGAACTCGATTGAGTGATGTCGGTGCCGTTCGCCTGACAGCTGGCCGGCGGCACCGACCTGGCCCTGTCAGCGTCGGGTCGACGGACCCGAGATTGGTCGAAGCCCGAAGCTGCTGGTCAGCTACGGTGGCGGCATGCCTGAAAGTCTGCTCGAGGATGTAGCTGACGTGCTTGGCCTCGTCCTGAACCCGGACGAGCCGATTCACGTCGCTCTCCGACGGCAGGTGCCCCAACTCAGGGTGCGATCCCGCTGCAAGTGTGGGTGCGGCACTGCCTACTTCGACCTTGACGCCGACGCGTTGGAGCCCGCGCCAACGGGCCCCGGCACCGTCGTGACTGCCGACGTACAGCTGTTCACCGAAACCGGCGAGTGCCCTGGTGAGGTCTTGGTCTTCGCGCAAGACGGCTACCTCTCATGCCTAGAGGTCTGTTCTTGGAGCGATGACGTCGAGGTGAACCTCTCCGCGCCGCGGCGCTGGCTACAGCCGTCGTCCTGAACCCGAGCCGGTAACAGCCGACGTCTCGGACCCTGACGCCGCCACCACAAATCGACCGACATCACGAGTTCAAGTTCAGTATCTATGCGTGAGCGATGCGTGAGCGGACGCTCCGGCACAGTCCGGTTCCGTCCGGATCGCGCGGCACCGGACAGCCCGTCCGACCAGGCCGTTCCGGACGGAGCGACATCGGCCGACACCAGCCACCCAGCCCTGACCAGGACTTTTAATCCGTTGGTTGTGGGTTCGAGTCCCACACGGCCTACCGACAGCAGGGCAGGGGAAGCCCCCTGACCTGTGGTGGAGTGCCCCGACCGGTTTCGACCGGGCGGGGCGCTCTGTCGTTCGGGGGTGAGTGCGTGAGCGTCTGCGTCTCCGGCGCCCGGATTCCTGATGTTGGAGGAGATCGAGGAGATCGGTCGGCGCGTTCGCAGGGCGAGGCTGCGCCCTGGGATGCCGCAGGCCGACCTGGCGACGGCCCTGGGGAGGTCGCAGGGCTGGGTGTCGAAGAGGGAGCGGGGCCTGATCGGGCGTCCGTACAGCAGTTCCCCTGACGACAACCAGTGGCAGGTCGCCGCCTCCTCGATCCTGCGCGAGCTGCGCCGCTACGACCTCGCCCCCGTCTTCGACGGCACGCCCCGGCCGGCGCCGCAGTCGTGGCGGGAGGTGACGCGGCTGCACCGGCTCCGGGACGCGGCCTCGAACGTGGGAGGACAGGTTCCGGCACGACTTCTGTGGTGCGACCGAGCTGGACGGGGTCGTACCGCTGGTGGCGCCGGGCGTCGGTTCCGAGGGCGGGTGCGCGTCTGCTCGGTGTACCGCGTCCTTTCACCGCTCCTCTCGAAGGGTGCTACCGGGTCATCCACACGAACCGCGACCACAGGTGGTGGCCGGTCTCCTGGTTGTCTGCCTTCAGGGGCTGTCCACCCGGATCGGGGTAACGGTTCTTCTCACGGACATAGGTGCCGCCCTCGCCGTTCGGGTGGCGGGTATCGAGTCAGATCCGTACGGCGGAGGGCTGGACGGACGCGCTTCACGACGCTCTTGAACTCGGAAGCCGAATCGATTCTTTGATCGCTTGAGTAGCGATCGAGGTGGATTATGGCCTTTTTCGACACCTTCGGGGAAAACGCCGGAAAGTCCTCCCGCCGATTCGCTGTCCGAATGGTTTCGTTCGAGCGGTTCACGTTCCAGTGTGAGGAATCGCGGCTTCGCCCGGTGGGGAGTCCTCCGCGAGACATCGCTTCTTGCCGTCGACGCAGAGGAACCGCGCCATGAGCACCTCCACCCTTACCTCCCTGGCCACCAACCGGGCACCGGACGACACCCTCCTCGTCTGGGACGAGGCCCGCTGGGAGGCCGCCGTCAGCGGTTGGACCGAGCTGCCCGGCGCCGCCATCGACCTGCGGATCGGGCAGGGGGCCGCTTCGTACGGAGCGATCTTCGTGGCGACGTTCAGCGCCGAAGCTCTCGCCTCCCACCCCAGCAATAACGCGGTCGTCAACGCCACCGTGTTCTTCGGCGGCGACCCGGCCGCGCCGGTCAGCGCCAACCACCGGTTCGTGACGGCCCGCGGCAATCCGGAGTGGTCCTCCCACACCATGATCCGCGTCGCCGAGTTCCAGCCCGCCTTCCCTGCTCGGGACGTCACCGCCCGCGTGAAGGTGAATGCCTCGACCGGTGCGACGGCGGGCTTCCAGAACTGGGTTCTGAAGGTCGACCGGTACAACCTCTGATCCGTGGTCTTCGGCCTTCCAGAAGTGGAACACGACCTTGTACAGCGGGGGCAGGTGAAGGGACGACCATGAGTACTACCCACGCGGAGTCCGTAGACGCCGAGGAGTCCGCCCCTCCGATCAGCACGATCGCCGGGACCGGGACCGGTGGGTTCGGAGGGGACGAAGGGCCCGCCGTTTCGGCCCGGTTGAACTACCCGTACGGAATCGCGGTGGACGGCGCCGGCACCCTCTACTTCTCCGACCACGGCAACCACCGGATCCGGAAGGTCACAGCCGACGGGACGATCACCACGATCGCGGGCACCGGGATCGCGGGTTACAAGGGGGACGACGTCCCGGCGGCCTCGACGCAGTTGAACTGGCCGCGGGACGTGGTGGTGGACGGCGCGGGCACCGTGTACATCGCCGATTCCAGCAACCACCGGATCCGGAAGGTTGCGGCGGACGGGACGATCAGTACAGTCGCCGGCACGGGCAGGGCGGGATTCGGCGGTGATGGCGGCCCCGCCGCTTCCGCCCAGTTGAACAACCCGTTCGGGCTGGCGGTGGACGGTACCGGTGTCCTCTACGTCGCCGAGTACAACGGCCATCGAGTACGAAGGATCACGACCGACGGGAAGATCAGCACGGTCGCGGGGACCGGGGTCGCGGGATCCAAAGGCGACGGCGGGCTTGCGACGTCGGCCCAGCTGAACCGCCCCCAGGCCCTGGCCGTGAACGGCGCGGGCGACCTCTACATCGCCGACAGCGGCAACCACCGGATCCGGAAGGTCGCGGTGGACGGGAGGATCAGTACGGTCGCCGGAACGGGCACCGCGGGCTTCGGCGGCGACGGCGAGCAGGCGACCTTGGCCCAGCTGAACTCCCCTCTGGGAGTGATGGCGGACGGTACGGGCGCCCTCTACATCGCCGATTCCAGCAACCACCGGGTCCGGAAGGTCGCGCCGGACGGGACGATCAGCACGGTCGCCGGCACGGGCGCGGCGGCGTTCGGCGGCGACGACGGCCCGGCGGCCTCGGCCCCGCTGAACAACCCGGTGGGGCTCGCCGTGGACCGCGCCGGCGCCCTCCACATCGCCGACCACGTCAACCACCGGATCCGGAAGGTCGCGGCGGCGAGGGCGCCCGGGCTGCCCGAGTCGGGAACGGTGGTCTCCTGGGCCAACGTCCGCAGCAGGCTGCGGATGGGGGTCTTCCGCGAGTCCACCAAGGACGGGGCCGAAGTCCACCTGTCCCTCGCCACGCCCCGGGACCACCAGCGGTGGCGGCTGGTCGAGGTGGGCCAGGACGGCGCCGACGTCCTGTACCGGATGGAGAACGTACGCAGCGGCAAGGTCCTGGAGGTCGCCGACGCGCGGGAGACGGCCGGGGCGGTGCTCGCCCAGCGCGCCTACGAGGGGGAGGACGCGCACCACCAGCAGTGGAGGCTGGTCCCGGTGGGGCCGGTGACCGACACCCCGCAGGTGTTCGAGATCGCGAACCGGAACAGCGGTCTGCTGCTGCGGGCCGACACCAACGCCCGGACGGCGGTCAGGCAGTACGGGGCGGACGGCGACCACCGGAGCCACCAGTGGCAGATGCTTCCCGCATAGCGCGCGAGGGGGAGGGGCCCACCCCTCCCCCTCGCGATGCGGTTCCCGCCCGGAGTTCCTACTCGGAGCGGGACGGCTTCTCCGCCGTCGCCTTGGGCGCCTCGGGGGTTTCCGGGGCCTTCGGGGCGTCCGGGGTCTTGGGCGGCTTGGTGTAGTCGCTCTTCTTCGGCCTGCTCTCCAGGTCCTCGTCCTTCTGGAGGTCCCCGTTCTCCGCCACCGTCGTACTCGCGTCCTGCATGCCGGCGGAGGCCGCCCTGGTCACCGAGCCGGGGTCCTGGGCGTACTGGGCCTGCGCGCCGGCGGACGCCTGGGTGGTCCGGATGAAGGAGCCGAGGAAGCCCAGGACGGCCCGCGCCTCCGGAGAGGTCTCCTGCACGATCTTCGCGCGGGAGGAGGCGCCGTGGATCGCACTGTGGAACAGGCTGGGGCTCGTGTCGTCGTACGTGTCGTCGTCGGAGTCCTCGAAGTCGACGCCCTCGCCCGGTCGGGGCTTCGTGCCGTCGGTGGTCACGGAGAAGAGCCCCGCGCCCTTGCCCGCGGAGTTGAAGACGTTGTCGAACACCATGATCGTCACCTCTGGTCGTCGTCGTGGCGGCGGCGCCGCGCGGTCAGGGCTGCTTGTGCAGCGTCTGCTCGCTGACGGCCAGGCTCTCGCCGTCGAGCATCGTGTGGTGGACCTCCAGGTCGGAGACGACCTCGGCCAGTCCCTTCATGCGGAAACCGCCGGGCGTCAGGTCGATGTCGCCGATGTCGCGGGCGACCATCCGTTCGAGGCCGGGGTAGGTCCCGGGCTGCGGGGGAGACAGGACCGCCACCGGCACGGCGTACTGCACCGCGATCAGCCCGGAGAAGGTCACCGGGATCTCGTAGGCGTACTGCTTGCGGGTGCGCCGCTGCGAGACGAAGACCTCCACGCGCGAGTTCGCCGGCACTTTGCCGGAGATCTGCGACTTCGAGGCCCAACTGGTGTTCAGGGAGCCGCCGACGGTGGCCGCGATGCCCAGGGCGAGCTGTGCGTTGAGCGAGGCGTTGCCGGTGGCGCTGCCCGTGGTCGTGAACCCCACCGAGTTGGTCATCCCGGTCGATGCGGAGTTCGTCGCGGAGCTGCTCACGGACGTCTCGGTGGTGTTGGCGTTGTCGACGCCGACGCTGTCCTTGCTGTTCTTGTTGGTCACCGTGTTCGCGTTCTTGTTCGCCGTCCCGTTCTGGCAGGACGCCGCGAGCTGCGACTGGAGGTCCAGACGGAGCTGGTTCTGCAGTTGAAGCTGGAGCGACGCTCCGACGCTGCCGCCGAAGGTGAGCTTCGCGTCCCCGTGGAGCGACCACGTGACCCCGTTCGACACGGTGAAGTCGACCGAGTCGGTGAAGGTCATCTCGGACTGGCTGCGGTTGACGTAGGTGCGCGAGGAGAAGGTGTCGGGCGGAGGCCGGCCGATGTCGCTCCGTACCTCGATCAAGGGCTCCCCGAGGTTCATGTAGGCGAGCCAGCCCAGCTGGAAGGCGGTGCCGGGGAAGTCGCCGAAGCTCGACTTGTTCACGGAGAACCCGACGGGTTTGTGCTTCGCCCCGTAGGCGTCGACGTAGACCAGGTTGGGGTGGTCCAGGACGGACTGCCAGGTCTGCTCGATGTTGAGTTCCCGCAGGTTCTTCTTCGTCAGCGGCTGACGCTTGGCCTGTACCAGGCTGTACGCGTTGGAAGGCATCCACCCGTCCTCGACTAGTTCCGGCCGCACCGCGCTCGGTGAAATGTAAACAGAGATGCGTGCATGTTCCGGTGGGCGAAACTATCGCGTTCTTCTTCGCCCGGGAAGACGCAGGAGAACCTCACGCTCAATCGAGTGAGCGATTTCAAGAAACCGCTTCCGAAACGCCGAAGGAGTTTCCTTTCTTCGCTTCCCGTCACTCGATCGATGAGTTTTCGGTTCCCGTGCTCGTGGGTAGCGTGAGCTCGGACGTTGCCGCAGGTGGGGCTTCCGTTCCGGCCATTTGCATGGTTTCGGACACCTTCTCGCAGAAGGCGATCGGGATTCCGGTGATGTCGCACGACAGGCCGCTGCAATGAGCGTCCGAGGCGTTGTTCTCCGCAACCAGAACGAGTGAGGTTTCCGCGATGTACACCCAAGAGCGCACGGCGATGTCCAATTTGGTGGTCGGCGGCCCGGTGGCGGTGAACAGCTACGACAACGCGATCGTGGCGGCGCTGGTGGAGAACCGGCCGGTCATGCTCGTCCACGCCTTCAACGGCGGCTACCTGCGGCCCGCCGAGCTGAGGGAGGAGAGCCACGACAAGGGCGTCCAACTGGCCACGGCCCTCGACCCGGCCACCAAGGAGGCGAAGGGCCACCTCTGGTACGTCACCCCCGCCGGTTTCTTCGGGCAGCGACCGCTGTACGTCATCGAGAGCGCCGCGGGCCAGGTGACGCCCGAGCCGTCGGTCGGCGCGGGCGTCACCGACGCCGGACGCGGCGACGACGGCGTGCCCAAGCCGCGGCGCAGGCGCGTCACCGTCCACCAGGACGCCCCCCAGAGCACGGCCGACACCGTCCAGGTCGGTCTGCCCGACAAGGTCGGCGACAAGTGGCGGGGGAAGAACGGCGCGCCCGAGGACACCCAGCTCTGGATCGTCACGGTGACCCCGTGGGGCGGGATCACCTTCGTGCCCATCACCCACCCCGACACCATCCTCGGGTTCAAGGACCACGCGGTGACGGCCAACAGTGAGGCGCGCCTCACCTACAACTGGGGCGGGGACTTCACCGGGACGGTCATCAACACCTTCTACCCGCGGCTGCCCAGCGACTGGGACGTCCCGTACCACCACGTCTTCACGTGATCCGCGGCCACCGCCCCGCCCCACCCGTCCCGAACCGACACCCGCACCGCTTGGAAGAGGCACCACGATGCCCGTGCCCACGGAAGAACTGAAGCTGGAGATCGTCAACGCCGCCACGGGGAAGACCCTCGGCGCCGGGGCCGCGCCGGGCGCGGAGGGGGCGCTCGTGGTCCGCGGCCTCCCCGACGGCGGTCCGAGTCCGGAGCAGTGGCAACTCGTCCCCGTGCAGGCCGCGCAGGCCACGCAGGACGATCAGGGGTATGTGATCCGCAACGTGGTCAGCGGCAGGGTGCTCGACGGCCCCGCCGCCACGGCTCCCGCTTCGGCCTCCGCCACGAATCCGGCCGCGCGTCCCGCCGCTGACCGTGCTGTCCGTCAGGGGGACGCCGCCACCGGCAAGAAGGGCCAGCAGTGGCACGTCGTCCCCGTCGACGGCGAGCCGGGCCTCTACTTCATCGAGGGCGCGGCCGACGGCGCCGTCCTCGACCTCGCCGATCCCGGCGAGGAGAAGGGCGAGGACACCCTGGTCGTCCTGCGCGCGCACGACGACGGCGCGGAGAGCCAGCGGTGGCGGTTCGTCCCGGCGGAACCCGAGCGTGTCAGCGACCTCGTACTGCGCTGGGGCTCGCTGAGCCACTGGAACGGCCGCCGGTCCTGGCGGCTGGTCCGCTCGGCCGCGCTGCGGCCGGTGCCCGGCGCGACGCCCTCCTTCAGCGACATGCTGTTGGTCCTCGAGGAGTTCGGGAGCGACCAGGACGCCGGGGGATGGCGGAGCGAGGGGGCCGACCGCCCTCCCGGCGGGCAGCCGGGATGGTGGGCCGGGCTCGGCGCGAGGTTCCTCGCCGACACCACGGGAGAGGGACGCCAGGACATCGTCGGCCTCAAGCCCGGGAAGGGGGCCGTGACGGCCTCCTGCAGGGGCGACGGCACGTTCGACGACGACGGCGAGCGCGTCCTGCACCGGCCCGCGCCCTCCCCGAGCTCCGCTGACCTGTGGACCCTCGCGGACACGACCGGCGACGGCGTGCCCGGTGTCGTCGTGCTCACCGCCGACGGGGTCCGGGTGTCCTCGCGGGACGAGGACGGGACGTTCACGCCCGCGGACGGCGAGCCGGCCCTCAAGGCGTTCGGCCACGGCGAGCAGGCCGGCGGGTGGCTCGCGGACAAACACCCCCGTTTCCTCGCGGACACCACGGGTGACGGCAGGCTCGACGTCGTCGGCTGCCATGACGACGGCGTCTGGATCTCCCTCCAGGACGAGGAGGGCACGTTCGCGCCGCTCGCCGACGAACCCGCCCTCCGGGCGTTCGGCCACGGCGAGGAGGCGGGCGGCTGGCTGGTGGAGAAGCACCCCCGTTTCCTCGTGGACACCACGGGTGACGGCAGGCTCGACGTCGTCGGCTGTCATGACGACGGTGTCTGGATCTCCCTCCAGGACGAGGAGGGCACGTTCGCCGAGCCCCTGTACGTCCTCGACGACTTCGGGACCGAGCAGGGCTGGGTCTCGGCCGTGGAGCACCCCCGCTTCCTGGTCGCGACCACGAACGACGGAGCGGTGGACGCCGTCGGGTTCGGTCCACAGGGTGTCGTCGTGGCGCGCGGCCTCGGCGACGGCACCTTCGAACCGTCGAAGCTCGTCCTGAACGACTTCGGCACCGAACAGGGGTGGACGGGCGAGAAGCACCTCCGCCTCCTCGCCGACGTCACCGGCGACGGCACCCCCGACATCGTCGGTTTCGGCGACGAGGGGGTCTGGGTGGCGCACAACCTCGGCGACGGCCGGTTCGAGCAGGCCCAGCTCGTCTGCCGGGGCTTCGGGCACGACGAGGACGCCGGTGCCTGGCGGGTCGACCACCACCCCCGCTTCCTCGCCGACGTCACCGGCGACGGACGCGTCGACATCGTCGGCTTCGGCGGCCCGGGCGTCTACGTGGCCCGGAACCTCTACCGCCGGTTCAGGACCCGGTGACGCCCGGCGGACCGATGCCCCTCGGCCGGGCCCGGTCCTTTCCCGTTCGGTCGATCGCCACGTGACCCGCGCGAGCGGGGCACGTTCACGGGACATACGAAAGATCATCACCTGCGGCATGCTGGCCGCCGCGGCCCTCTCCGCCGCCACGCCCGCCTTCGCCGACAACGACAGCGACTTCGGGAACGGGGTCAACGCCGCGAACAACTGGAACTTCACCGCCGCCGACGTGTGCGTCCAGGAGCTCGCCGTGGTCCCCGCCCTGAGCGACTGGACCGGCAACCACCAGAACAACTGCTCCAACGGCAACGTCATCGACCACTCCGACGCCGCCCGGCCGCCAGGCCACTGACAACCCCGCGGAAACGGAGCCCCGCTCGGTGCCGGTCCCCCTATGGTCGGGGCGGCCTTGCGCCACTGTGGGCGGAGCCGTGTCCGCGACAGGAGCGAGACCGCGTCGAGGACGTTGTCGCCCGTCCGCCCGTCCGCCCGTCCGCCCGTCCGCCCGTCCGCCCGTCCGCCCGTCCGCCCGTCCGCCCGTCCGCCCGTCCGCCCGTCCGCCCGTCCGCCCGCTCGGACCGGCGCCCGGCAGAAGGAGTGGGCTTCGTCGACATGTGTGAGCGATGCGTGAGCGGACGCTCCGGTACGGTGCGGATCCGTCCGGACCGGGCGGCACGGCTCACCCCGTCCGACCGGGCAGTCCGGGACGGTGCGGCACGGCCCGGCACCGCCCACCCGTTCCCGACCAGGACTTTTATCCGTTGGCTGTGGGTTCGAGTCCCACACGGCCTACCGAAGGCGGGGAGGGTTCTCTCCGGTCCGCCGAGAAGCGCCCCGCCGGTTCCGACCGGCGGGGCGCTTCGGTGTGTCCGGGCGGGGGCCGGTCAGCGAGTCTCCGGGCGGCGGTAGACGCAGACGTTCACGCCGTGGGGGCTGGTCGTGGTGGAGGCCTGTTCGAGGGTGCGCAGGGCGCCGTCCGCGGGGAAGATCGACTTCCCGCCGCCGAGGAGCACCGGCATGACGACCAGGCGGAGTTCGTCGACCAGGTCCTCGGCCAGGAGTGTGCGGACGAGGGTGGGGCTGCCCAGGACGAGGAGGTCGCCGCCGGGGGTCTCGTGGAGTTCGCGGAGGCGGTCCAGGGCCTTGTCGCCGTGGACGAGCCGGGTGTTGTGCCAGCTGAGGTCGGCCTCGCCGAGGGTGTTCGATACGACGTACTTCGGCAGCGCGTTCATCCGGTCGGCGAACGGGTCGCCGGCCCGCTCCGGCCAGGCGTTCGCCATCGTCCGCCAGGTGCGGCGGCCGAAGAGCAGGGCGTCCGCCCGCTCCGTGGCCTCGGTGAACGCGCCGCCCACCACCTCCGGGTCGAAGAAGGGGTGCGACCAGCCGCCGTGGGCGAAACCGCCGTCGGTGTCCTCCTCCGGGCCGCCCGGTGCCTGGACGACGCCGTCGAGGCTGATGAACTCGCTGATGACGATGCGCATGGGGTCGGTCTTCTTCCTGGGGATCGGTGGTTCCGGTGCGCCTGATAGTTCTTGTGTTCTGCGGTCCGGTGCCGGGACTGGTGCTGGTGCCGGCCGCGGTCCCGGTTCCCGGTTCCCGGTTCGTCGGGAGTTCCGGGTTTTCCGGGGGCCCGAGGCGCCCGGGCCCTCCGGGTACCCCTGGAGCTTCCCTGATTCGCCGGGCTTTCCGGGTGCCTTCCCCGCCTCGGGGTAGGAAAGCCGCGGGGTACGAGAGGGAAGACGGCCCGGCGGTCGGGAAGTCATCGCTCCCGGAAGGTCTTTCCTCCGCGGACCCCTTCCGCCGAACGGCTTCGTCCGGGACGCGGGGCCCGGAGGGGTGGGGAAAGGTGGAGACGGAACGTGGAGGTGGGGACGGTGACGGCGAGCGGAACCGCTGGTCCGGCGAGGACGGCCCGACGGCTGGCGCGCTGTGCGCTGCTCGCGGCGGTGAGCGCGGTCGTGGTGCTGCTGATAGCGCTGGGCGGCGGCGGGGCCCTGATCCTGGTGGGCGGACTCGCGGGGCTCGCCCTGTCGGCCGTGGGCATCTGGTGGTTCCTCGCGCACCGGGGGCCGCTGCGGGCGCTCGGCGCGCTGCTCGCGGTGGCCGCGCCCGCCACGGTCCTCACCCTGTACGTCGTCGGGGGAGTCTGGGTGAACGCCCTGGTGGCCCTCGCGCTCTGGGGCGTGGCCCTGCTCTGCGCCCGGTCCGCCCTGCGCCGCCCCGAGGAGGACGGGTCCGGGACGATGCGGGGCGAGCCCGCGATCCGGCCCGAGAAGCCCGTCCTGATCATGAATCCGAAGTCCGGGGGCGGAAAGGTCGAGCGCTTCGGGCTCGTCGAGCGCGCCGAGGAGCTGGGCGCCCGGGTGATCCTCCTCGACCCGTCCGCCGACAACGACGTCACCGCGCTCGCCGAGCGGGCCGTGGACGAGGGGGCCGACCTGCTCGGCGTGGCCGGCGGCGACGGCACGCAGGCGCTGGTCGCCGCCGTGGCCGCCGAGCACGACCTGCCGTTCCTCGTCATCTCCGCCGGCACCCGCAACCACTTCGCCCTGGACCTCGGGCTCGACCGCACCGACCCGTCGACGTGCCTGAACGCCCTGGCCGACGGCGAGGAGCTCCGGGTCGACCTCGGTTCGGTCTCCGGCCGGGCCTTCGTCAACACCGTCTCCTTCGGGGTGTACGCGGACGTGGTCCACCACCCCGAGTACCGCGACGCGAAGGCCGGCACCGCCCTCGACGCCCTGCCCGACCTGCTCCAGGGCGGCGACGGCGACCGCATCGACGCGACCGTCGACGGCGCCCTGCTCGACGCGCAGCAGGCGCTCCTGGTCAGCAACAACCCGTACGCCACGCCCGATCCGCTCAGTGCCGACCCCGCCCGAAGACCCCGTCTCGACGGAGGCGAACTCGGTGTGATCGGCGTCCGGGTGGAGGGGGCGATGCAGGCCGCCGAGCTGGCGGTGCGGGGGACCCAGGCGGCCGCCCTGAACGTCCTGACGGCCCGTAGGGTCGAGGTCACCTGCGACAGCGGAGACGGCCCCATCTCCGTCGCCGTCGACGGCGAGGCCCTGACCCTGCCCACCCCGGTCGTCTGCACCCTCCGCCCGCGCGCCCTGCGGGTGCTCGTGCCCCGCGACCGGCCGGGCACCATACCCCCGAGACCGCCCCTCGACTGGCGGCGCATCACCGAACTCGCCTTCCACACCCACCATCCCCGACGACCTCCGAGGAGCGGCGCATGACCCACGACACGCCCACCGAGACCGCCCAGGCGGTCCTGCACGATCTCCGGGCCGTCGACGGTGCCGTGTACGCCGCCGTGGCCGCCACCCCCACGCCCACCCTGGACACGGCCCTGCGCCGGCTCTCCAGGACGGCCGACCACTCCAAGATCTCCCTCTCCGTGGCGGCCGTGCTCGCCCTCTTCCCGGGGCGGCCGCGCCGGGCCGCGCTCGCCGGGGTCGGGGCGGTCGCGGTGGCCTCGGCCACGGCGAACCTGCTGGGCAAGCGGCTCGTCCGCAGACCGCGGCCGGACCGGGAGGCGGCCCGGGTGGTGGCGGGCCGGCACGTCCCCATGCCCGACTCGGCCTCGTTCCCCTCCGGGCACACCGCGTCGGCGGTCGCCTTCGCCACGGCCGTGGGGGTGGTGCTGCCCGCCGCCGCGGCGCCCCTCGGGCTCCTGGCGTCGACGGTGGGGTACTCCCGCGTCCACACCGGTGTGCACTACCCGGGCGACGTCGCCGCGGGCGCCGTCCTCGGCGTCGCCAGCGCCGCCGTCTCCCTGACGGCCGGTGCCTCCCTGGCCCGCCGCCGAGGACGACGGTAGCGACCGGGGGCCGGGGACAGGGCGGGACAGGGCCAGGAGGGGCGGGAGGGAGCAGGGCGTCGGGGGGAGGGTCAGTACTCCGCCCGCGACAGTTCCTCCTCCGTGAGGTCGAGCGTCGCGATCCGCTCCGGGTCCGCAAGGATGTGGAGCTGGACGATCCGGTCTCCGGCGACCGTGAACACCATGAGCGCGGTCGGGCGTCCGTCGACGACCGACAGGACCGCGGGCTCGCCGTTGGCCACGACCCGCAGCACCGCCTTGCGGAACCTGGAGTACGCGAGGGCCTGCGCGACGACGGTCTCGGCGCCCCGCACCAGCTTGGAGGCGCCGGCCATGAGGCGGCCGCCGTCCGCGCGCAGCACCACGTCCGGGTCGAGGACCGCGAGCAGGCCGTCGAAGTCGCCGCCGTTCGCCGCGGCGAGGAAGGCGTCCGCGATCTCCCGGCGGCGCCGCTGGTCCGGGGCGGGGCCCGGGGAGGCGTCCCGCACCCGGCGGCGGGCGCGGCTGGCGAGCTGGCGGGTCGCGGCCGGGCTGCGGTCCACCACCTCCGCGATCTCGTCGAAGGAGACGGCGAACATGTCGTGCAGTACGAACGCGAGCCGTTCGGCCGGCGACAGGGCCTCCAGGACGACGAGGAGCGCGAGGCCGACGGAATCGCCGAGTTCGGCCGCGCGCTCCGGATCGCCGGCGCCGGCGGAGTCGGCGGTGTCCCCGACCCGGACCACCGGGTCGGGCACGTAGTACTCCAGCGGGGACTCGCGGCGCGAGCCGCGCGAGCGCAGCATGTCCAGGCAGACGCGGCCGGTGACGGTGGTCAGCCAGCCGCTGAGGTTCCGCACGCCGGAGACGTCGGCGCGGCTGAGCTTGAGCCAGGTCTCCTGGACGGCGTCCTCGGCCTCGCTCAGCGAGCCCAGCATCCGGTAGGCCACCGCCCGCAGATGACCCCGGTCGGCGTCGAAGCGCCGGGCCAGGAGCTCTTCGTCGTCCCACGCGTCCACGTCCGCGTCCACACCCGCGCCCCCGTCCACACCCGCGCCCCCGTCCATACCCGCGCCCTCCTCCACGTCCACGTCCACGTCTACGTCCCCGTTCACGCCCACTGCCCGGCCTCCCCCGTGCGTGCCGTCATGCCTGCATGACGGATTGGACCGCGCCGATGTGACAGGACGGGGCAGGTCAGGGGCCCATTGCGTGAGATCCCCGGTGCCCCGCCCCGAACGCACGGGAATCCCCGGCCGAAGCCCTCGACCACCGTGGTTCTCCCCTTCAGCGCGGTGCTCTTCAGGCCTAATTTGATCAGCATGACGACGACACCGCAGGTCAATCCCGTACTTCGCACCCCGCCGGCCTCGCCCACCGCCGCTGTCGCGTACTTCTCCGCGAGCCTCGCCTTCCACGCCGACGTCTCCGACGTGGCCTCGGCCCTCGCCACCGCCGCGGCCGAGGGCACCGACCCCGGCTTCGTCCTGGTCGACACGCGGTCCACCGCCTCCTGGGACCAGGGGCACGTCCCCGGCGCCGTCCACCTGCCGACCGCGCTCATTCCCGAGCAGGCCGAGGCGCTGCTCGACCGGTCCGTGCCGGTCGTCACGTACTGCTGGGGACCCGGCTGCAACGGCGCCACCCGCGCCGCGCTCGCCCTCGCGGAGCGGGGCTTCCCGGTCAAGGAGATGCTCGGCGGCTTCGAGTACTGGGTGCGGGAGGGCTTCGCGTACGAGACGTGGGAAGGGCCCGTGGAGAAGGCCGCCGACCCCCTGACGGCCCCGGTCGACGCCGACGACTGCGGTTGCTGAGACAGGGGCCGGAGCGGGGGCGGGGAAAACCGATTTCAGGATCGCCCCGGTCATGGCGTACAGTCGTGTTTACCGACGCGGGGTGGAGCAGCTCGGTAGCTCGCTGGGCTCATAACCCAGAGGTCGCAGGTTCAAATCCTGTCCCCGCTACTCAGTAGCGAACGAAGGCCCGGATCCGATGCACTCGGATCCGGGCCTTCGTCGTTCCCCCGGACCTTCGTCGTTCCCCCGAGCCTTCCTCGTTCCCCGGGCCTTCGACGTCCCTTCGGACGTTTCCGGTTGACCTTGACGCAACGTCAAGATCTAGCGTTCTCGTCATGGAGTGGTCGATCCAGGAGATCGCCAAGAAGGCCGGCACCACCAGCCGCACCCTCCGGCACTACGGGGAGCGCGGACTGCTGGAGCCGAGCCGGATCGGCGCGAACGGTTACCGGTACTACGACCAGGCGGCGCTCGTGCGGCTGCAGCGGATCCTGCTGCTGCGCGAGCTGGGGCTCTCGCTGCCCGCCATCGCCGAGGTCCTCGCGGGCCAGCGGGACACCACCGCCGCCCTGCGCACCCATCTCGCCCTCCTGGAGCAGGAGCGCGAGCGCATCGGACGTCAG
Organism: Streptomyces sp. NPDC088915; assembly: GCF_044749825.1. Taxonomy (NCBI): domain Bacteria; kingdom Bacillati; phylum Actinomycetota; class Actinomycetes; order Kitasatosporales; family Streptomycetaceae; genus Streptomyces; species Streptomyces sp. NPDC088915. The sequence continues at coordinate 25,663 of NZ_JBIVIR010000001.1, read as the reverse complement.
ATCATGTCGGTGCGGACCACTCTCCAGAAGACCGAGGACGGAGAGGAAATCATGGCAGACGAGATGTTCGACGGTTTCGACCACACGAGATACGAGGAGGAGGTCACCCACCGCTGGGGCCGCGAGGCGTACGAGCAGGGCGACCGGTGGTGGCGCTCGCTGGACGAGGAGCAGAAGCGGGCGTTCATCGAGGAGCAGGCCGGCATCGCCCGCGACTTCGGGAGGGCGGCGCGGGACGGCCTGGCCGCCGACAGCGACGAGGTGCAGGCCCTCGCGCGGCGCCAGGTCGCCTGGCTGTCGACCACCACGACGCCGACCAAGGAGTACGTGATCGGCCTCGGCCGGATGTACGTCGACGACCCCCGCTTCACCAAGAACTACGACAGGTACGGCGAGGGCACCGCGGTCCTCGTCCGGGACGCGCTGGCGGTCTACGCCGAGCGGAACATGTAGCTCCCGGCCCCGGCTCCCGCCCCCCGGCCCCGGGTTCCGCCCAGGCCCCGGGCCCCGCCCAGGCGCCCAGGTCCCGCCCGGCCCCGGGCGCCGCCCCCGTACGCCGGTCGGCCGTGCGGAGTCGCCGTCCGCCGGGGCGGCGGCCACTCTGGAAGGGCGCGGTACGGGGCCGCGGGCGGGCGGACCGGGCAGGAGAGAACAGGTGGGGCACCCCCTAGGAGCGGCGGGCCGAGGGAGGCGGGGCGGTGAGGGCCGTCCCGCGTACCGGGGCGCCCGGCGGTTCATCCGCGCGCTGCCGCCGATGATCATCGTGGGCGGCATCCTCTTCGACGTGACGACCCCCGCCCCGTACACCGCCTCCCCGATGCTCGCCGCCGCCCCGCTGGTCGCCGCGCCCTTCTTCTCCCTGCTCACGACCCTCCTCACCGGGATCGCCGCCGTCCTCGCCTCGGTCGGCCTCTACCTCTTCAGCGACGACGTCACCCGCGCCCCGGCCGTCGCCGAGACCCTGACCGTGCTCACCGTCTCCGGGCTCGCCCTCCTCATCAACCGGGTGGTGCGCCGCAGCGGCGAGCGGCTCGCCTCGGCGCGGGTCATCGCGGAGACCGCGCAGAAGGCGGTGCTGCCGACGCCCGCCGAGCGGATCGGCGGGCTGCGGTGCGCGGCCCGTTACGAGGCGGCGCAGGCGGACGCGTTCATCGGCGGCGACCTCTTCGCCGTGCAGGACACCCCGCACGGGGTGCGGCTCGTGGTCGGGGACGTGCGGGGCAAGGGCCTCGAAGCGGTCGAGGCCGTCGCCGTCGTCATCGGGGCCTTCCGGGAGGCGGCCGAGCAGGAGCGGACCCTGGAGGGCGTGGCGGAGCGGCTCGAACGGGCGCTGGACCGGGAGGGCACCCGCCGGGACAGCCTCGACGCCGTCGAGGGGTTCACCACCGCCGTCCTGGCCGAGATCCCGCGCTCCGACGGCAGCGGCACCTTCGACGGCTTCGTACGGGTCGTCAACCGGGGGCATCCGCCCCCGCTGGTGCTGCACGGGGACGGGCGGGTCGAACCGGTCGATCCGAGCCGGCCGGCGCTGCCCCTCGGCATGGGGGACCTCGCGTCGTGGCCGGACCGTGCCGAGGCCCGGCCGTACCCGCCGGGCACGACGCTGCTCTTCTACACCGACGGCCTCTCGGAGGCGCGGAACGCGCAGGGCGTCTTCTACGACCCGGCGGAGCGGCTGGCGGGGCGGATCTTCCCCGGACCCGAGGAGGTGCTCGACGCACTCGTGGACGACGTACGGCTCCACACGGGCGGCGGGGCGACGGACGACATGGCGCTGCTCGCGCTGAGCCGCCCGGCGGCGGGGCAGCCGGAGAGGCGCCGGACGATGCCGGTGGTGCCGCCCGGGAGGCCCCGCCACTGACCGCCCCCCGGCCCCGCGCGGCCCCGCCACCGACCGCTCCCCGGCTCCGCGCGGCCCCCGCCACCGACCGCCCCCCCGGGCCCCGCGCGGCCCCGCCACCGGCCTCCCGGCGGCCCCCGTCACCACGGGTAGTCGGAATATCTCCCTGCGATAACAATTGACGTAACGTCAGGTCGCAGGGGGTTTGCCGCTCCCGGAGCCCGCTTTGCTGAAGGGGGGTCAAGTCGGACCATTCCCTACCAATTCACTGAATGATCAAGGGGAACGGCTTGGAATCGGGACCCCCTGTCTATTAACGTTCGATAACGCAGCGCGGTCGTCCCAGCCGTCGCAAGAGACGGCACCGTGCGCACGCGCCGAATCCCGCAAGGGAACCGGGGAACCACCATTTGGGGTGAATCGAGCCCTTCGCACCCACCCGTGCGACCGGGCCCGTAGGAGACCTTCCTGCTCCGAACCCGTCAGCTAACCCGGTAGGCGAGAAGGAAGGAAAGGAGCGCGCCTCCGTGGCGTCCAACACCCCTGCCCCCGAAGCCCCCTTCGATGCCTTCGGCGGCGGTGCGGCCCCCTCCGCCCCGGACACCGAGTGGAACCCCACCGAGGATTCCCTCCGCTCCCAGAACCGCTCCGGCGGCCGCCACCGGGTCGTCAAGCAGCGCTCCAACTTCGCCCGTTCCTCCACCGTTCTCGGCGTCGGCGTCATCGCGGCCGTCGGCGCGGGCGGCCTCGCCACCGCGCAGGACAAGCCCCCGGTGGCCATATCCCTCCCGGACCTCCCGGACCTGAACCTGCCCGACGCCCACGACCTCCCCGGCGTCGGCGCGCTCCTGCCCGGCCAGGAGGAGCGGGAGACGGTCCCCGCGGACCGCGCCAACCCGAACCCGCTGACCTCCGCCACGTACACCACCGAGGCCGACGACCGGGCCGCGCGGACCGGGCAGGTCACGCGGGCGAGCCTGACGACCGCGGACGCCCCGAGCGCCGCCGACGCCGGTGAGGCCCTGCGCGCCCGCATCCTCCAGCAGGCCGAGCAGCAGCAGGCCTCCGCCGACGCCGCCGAGAAGGCCGCCGCCGAGGCGAAGGCCAAGGCCGACGCCGCGGAGAAGGCCGAAGCCGAGGCCAAGGCGAAGGCCGCGGAGAAGGCCGAGGCGGAGGCCAAGGCCAAGGCGGAGGCGGAAGCCCGGGCGAAGGCCGAGGCCGAGCGCCTCGCCGAGCTCGCGGCCAGCTACTCGATGCCCCTCTCCTCGTACACCCTCACCGCCACCTACATGCAGTCCGGCTCGATGTGGTCCTCCGGCCACCACACCGGCCTCGACTTCGCGGCCCCCACCGGCACCCCGCTCAAGGCGGTCCACGGCGCCACGGTGAAGTCGGCGGGCTGGTCCGGCTCCTACGGCTACCGGATCGTCCTGGAGCTGGAGGACGGCACCGAGGTCTGGTACTGCCACCTCTCCTCCATGACGGTCTCCGCGGGCCAGACCGTGGGCACCGGCGAGACGATCGGCCGCGTCGGCGCCACCGGGAACGTCTCCGGCGCCCACCTCCACATGGAGGTCCACCCCGGCGGCGGCGACGGCGTCGACCCGGCGGCCTGGCTGCGCTCCAAGGGCCTGACGGTCTGACCCCGCCGAAGCCGCGCGAACCACGCACGGCACGCACGGAATAGGTCCGGTGGCGGAGACCGTTGATCACTCCATGACCTCTCTCCGTACGCTGGGCACGTCCGACCTCCACGTCTTCCCGCTCGCCCTCGGCGGCAACGTCTTCGGCTGGACCGCCGACGAGGCGCAGTCCTTCGCCGTCCTCGACGCCTACGCCGCCGCGGGCGGCAACTTCGTCGACTCCGCCGACGTCTACTCGGCCTGGGCCGAGGGCAACGAGGGCGGCGAGTCCGAGACCGTCATCGGTCGCTGGCTCGCCTCCCGCGGCAACCGCGACGACGTCGTCGTCGCCACCAAGGCCGGCGCCCACCCCCGGTTCAAGGGGCTCTCCGCCCCCACGATCAAGGCCGCCGCCGAGGAGTCCCTGCGCCGCCTCGGCACCGACCGCATCGACCTGTACTACACGCACTTCGACGACGAGTCCGTCCCCGTCGAGGAGATCGTCACCGCCCTCGACCAGCTGGTGAGGGACGGCAAGGTACGGGCCGTCGCCGCCTCCAACATCTCCCCCGAGCGGCTCCGCGCCTCCCTCGACTTCGCCGAGGCCGAGGGCCTCGCCCGCTACGTCGCCCTCCAGCCGCACTACAACCTGGTCTCCCGCGAGACCTACGAGGGCCCGCTCCTGGAGACCGCCGAGGAGGCGGGGCTCGCCGCCGTCCCGTACTACGGCCTCGCCTCCGGCTTCCTCACCGGCAAGTACCGCCCCGGCACCAGCGTCGACAGCGCCCGCGCCGCCGGGGCCGGCAAGCACCTCGACACCGAGCGGGGCCGGGCCGTGCTCTCCGCGCTCGACGCGGTCGCCGGGGCGCACGGCGCCGAACCCGCCACCGTCGCCCTCGCCTGGCTCGCCTCCCGGCCGACGGTCGTCGCGCCGATCGCCTCGGCCCGTACGGTCGAACAGCTCCCGGCCCTGGTCGCGTCCGCCGACCTGGAGCTCACGGACGAGGAGCTGACCCTCCTGACCGAGGCGTCGGCGGCCCGGGGCTGACCGGGGTTTCGGCAGCCCGGGGCTGACGCCGGACAGACCCTAACCGCGGTAGGGGTTGTAGCCGCCGTAGTCCAGGTACTGCGGCGGCGTCCACGCCCGGCCCGTCGCCCGGGCCGCGTACGTCAGCGCGGGCGAGGCGACCGCCCGGCGCTGCCACAGGTGGTGAAGCAGCTCCTGCTCGCGGGCCGTGAAGTCGGGCCCGGCGGTGCCGCGCCGGGCCCGGTCCCGCAGGAACGCGAGGGTCGTCGCGAAGGACTCGTACTCGCCGACGGCCCGCGCGCCCCGCTTGCCGTACGTCCGGGCGGCGTAGGAGCGGGCGAGCTGCCGGGCCCGCATCGAGGAGAGCGCGAGCGGCTCGTCGGGGGAGAGCCAGCCGGCCGCCGCGTACGCCGGGAGCTCCCCGGAGAGCGTGCGCAGCTCCCGCTGCCGACTCCACACCGCCAGCCAGGTCAGCAGGCCGAAGGCCGGCATCATGAGCGCCCCGTACACCGCGTAGAAGGCCCAGGGGCCGCCGAAGGTGGCCGAGCCGTTCCAGGCGGCGTGCATGCCCATGGCGAGCAGCAGTCCGGCGAGCGGCAGCAGCACCTTCCGCAGCCGCTTCCCGCGCGGGGCGAGCGCGGCGAGGCCGAAGCCGATGCCGGTGAGCGCGGTGAACAGCGGGTGCGCGAAGGGCGACATCACGACCCGGACGAAGAAGGTCCCGGCGGTCATCATGCCGATGCCGGTGGCGCCCACCTCCTGGTCCTCGCCGAAGGCGTTGCCGAGGTAGAGGATGTTCTCGGTGAAGGCGAAGCCGGTCGCGGTGAAACCGGCGATCACCACCCCGTCGACGAGGCCGCCGAAGTTCCGGCGGCGGAAGAGGAAGAGCAGCAGGATCGCGGCGGCCTTGGCGCTCTCCTCCACCACCGGCGCGATGACGGTGGCGCCGAGGTGGTCGGCGGAGTCCGGGTCGGCGGTGGCCGTGGCGATCCAGCGGACCGCGAAGGAGTTCGCCAGGATCGCGACGAGCGCGGCGGCGAAGGCGCCCCACGCGAAGGCGAAGAGCAGGTTCTTCCACGGTCCGGGCTCGACCCGGTCGAGCCAGCGGAAGGCCGCCATCAGCAGCGGTACGGGGAGCACGGCGAGGGCCAGGCCGACGAGGAAGCCCTGCGTGCCCGTCTGCTCGCGGACCAGCGCCAGGATGACCAGCGCGCAGATCGCGAGCACGGTGACCAGGCATATCGCCCGGACCAGCCGACTGCGCCAGAAGGCCCGGCGCGGCCGGTAGCGCCACTGGGAGCGGTCGGCGGCGGCGGGGAAGGCCGGCTCCTCCGTGTCCCGGTGGGGTACGGGTACGGGGGCGGCTTCGACGGGGGCGGGGTTCGACACGTGAGCGACCCTAACGACCGGGACGGACAGAGGGCGACGCACTTACGAACCGCGTCCCATGCCTTGTCACGTCCTCCTGAAGAGGAGGTCGTGGACGACGTGCCCCTTGTCGAGCCCCTGGCCCTCGAAGCGGGTGAGGGGACGGAAGCCGGGGCGGGGCGCGTAGCCGCCGTCGGCCTGCGTGTTCTCGAAGTCCGGGTGCGCGGTGAGCACCTCCAGCATCTGCTCGGCGTACTCCTCCCAGTCGGTGGCGCAGTGCAGGACGGCACCGGGCTTGAGCCGGGTCGCGAGGAGGCCGAGGAACTCGGGCTGGATCAGCCGCCGCTTGTGGTGGCGGGCCTTGGGCCACGGGTCCGGGAAGTACACCCGGCAGCCGTCGAGGGAGTCACCGGTGAGCATCTCGCGGAGCAGGATGATCGCGTCGCCGTTGGCCACCCGGACGTTGGTGAGGCCGTTGCGGTCGGCGAGGCCGAGCAGGTTGCCCTGGCCGGGGGTGTGCACGTCCACGGCGAGGATGCCGGTGCCGGGGTCGGCGGCCGCCATCTGCGCGGTCGCCTCGCCCATCCCGAAGCCGATCTCCAGGACGACCGGGAGCCCGCCGAACATCTCCTCCAGGTCCAGGACCCGCTTGCCGTCGATGTCGAGGCCCCAGTCGGGCCACCGCTTCAGCATCGCCTCGGCCTGCCCGGCGGTCACCCGGCTGCGCCGCGGCTGGAAGCTCCGGATCCGCCGCTCGTGGTGCGACCCGGCGGGATCGGGCAGGGGCCCCTCTCCGGGGGCGAACATCCGACTGCCCCGCCGCGCGACGGGCTGGGAGGCGGGGTCGGCGACGGGACGCGGGCTGTTCTCAGGCTGCTCAGACACAATGCGGCCGATTCTACGGGTGGGGACGACGCTCCCGCGCGGGCACGCGCGGGCCCACCGGGGGGCCGGGGCCGGTGGCCGGATGGCCGTGCCGGTACGTCCGGCAGTGCCCGGCCCGGAAGCGCGCGATCGACCCCTACAGGAGCGCCAGCGCCCGCCCCGCCACCTCCCGCCCGATCGGCAGCGAGGCCGTCGCCGCCGGCGAGGGCGCGTTCAGGACGTGGACCGTGCGCGCCGCCTCCCGGATCAGGAAGTCGTCGACGAGCGTCCCGTCCCGCAGCACCGCCTGCGCCCGCACGCCCGGCGCGGCCCGCCGCAGGTCGGACTCCTCCACCACCGGCAGGAGCCGCCGCACCGCCTCCGTGAAGGCCCGCTTCGAGAGCGAGCGGTGCAGCTCGCCCGCCCCGTACCGCCAGTGCTCCCGGGCGATGGCCCACGCGCCGGGCCAGGCCAGGGTGGCGCCCAGCTCGCGCGGGCGGACGACGGACCAGCCGTACCCCTCGCGGGCGAGCGCCGGGACCGCGTTCGGCCCGATGTGGACCCCGCCGTCGACGCCCCGCGTCAGGTGCACCCCGAGGAACGGGAACGCCGGGTCCGGCACCGGATAGACCAGGCCCCGCACCAGCGAAGGATCCGCCAGCTCGTAGTACTCCCCCCGGAAGGGGACGATCCGCATCCCCGGGTCGTCGCCCGCGAGCCGGGCGACCCGGTCGCAGTACAGCCCCGCGCAGTTCACCAGGACCCGCGCCCGGACCACCCGCCCGTCCGCCGTCCGCACGGCGACCCCCCAGGGCCGCCGGTCGATCACGGCGGCCTCCGCGCCGTACAGGATCCGCGCCCCGGACGCCTCGGCGAGCCGCTCCGCCACCGCCCCGTAGTCGCAGATCCCGGTCGTGCCGACGTGGATCGCGGCGAGCCCCCGCACCCGCGGCTCGTACTCGCTGATCTGCGCCGGGCCCAGCTCCCGCACCGGGATGCCGTTCTCCCGGCCGCGCTGCACGAGCGCGTGCAGCCGGGGCAGCTCCTCGCGCGCGGTGGCGACGACGAGCTTCCCCGTCACCTCGTACGGAATGCCCCACTCCGCGCAGAACTTGACCATCTCGGCCGCGCCCTCGACCGCGAACCGCGCCTTAAGGGACCCGGGCCGGTAGTAGATCCCGCTGTGGATCACCCCGCTGTTGCGCCCGGTCTGGTGGCGCGCGAGGGCGTGCTCCTTCTCCAGGACCGTGACCCGGGTGCCGGGGGCGGCACGCGTCAGCGCGTACGCCGTCGACAGACCGACGATCCCACCGCCGATCACCAGCACGTCACAGTCGAACACCGGCCCCACCTCCCACCCCCGATACTGCACTGGCCCACTGACAACGCCGTGAAACCTCGCGCGGCCTCATGAGACGCGGTTCACCCGGAGGCGGGTGTTCAACCGGGGGTGGGTGTCCGGCCGGAGACGGGCGCCCGGCCGGGGGCGGGTGGCCGACCGGGGGCGGGCGCCCGACCGGGGGTGGACCCCCGTCCGGGCCCTCGCGGGTCTCACGCCGGGGCGACGAGCAGCGGCCGGGCCCGCTCCCGCAGCTCGATGACGCGCGGCTCGTCCCCGTACGGTTCGAGCCGGTGCAGCAGGTCCCGTACGTACTCGGTCGTCCGCGCCGACGAGATCCGCCCCGCCACCTCCACCGCGCGCGTGCCGGCCGCGCAGGCCGCGTCCAGGTTGCCGGACTCCAGTTCGGCGACGGCGGACACGACGAGCCGCAGGCCGTGCGAGCGGACGAACTCCTCCGTCGGCCGGGACAGCGCCTGCTCGGTGAAGCGGCGCACCTCGCGCGGCATCCGCAGGTCCCGGTAGCACTCGGCGGCGTCGGCGCAGAACCGGTCGTACGAGTAGAAGCCCAGCCAGGTCGGGTCGGAGTCGCCCGCCCGCGACCGCTCCAGCCACCCCTCGGCGGACTTGAGCGCGGCCGCGGCGGCCGCCCCGTCCCCGGCCTTCGCGTGCGCGCGTGCCTCGACGAGCCGGAAGAAGGACATGGTGCGGGCGGTGGCGAGCCCCCGGTTGCGCTCCAGGGCCGCCTGGGCGAGGTCCACGCCCTCGTCGGCGAAGCCCCGGTAGGTGGCCTGGAGGGACATGGACGCGAGCACGTAGCCGCCGAGGGGCACGTCGGCGGCGGCCCGGGCGAGCCGCAGGGCCTGGATGTAGTAGCGCTGGGCGGCCTCCTGCTGCCCGGTGTCGAAGGCCATCCAGCCGGCGAGCCGGGTGAGTTCGGCGGTCGCGCCGAACAGGGCCCGGCCGACCTCGTCCGAGTACGAGCCGAGCAGCAGCGGGGCCGCGTCCACGCGTAAGCACTCGGGGACCATGGACGAACGCCAGTCCCCGCCGCCGTACTTGGAGTCCCAGCGGCGCGCGTCCTCGGCGGCCTCGCGGAGTTTGGTGACGTCGCTGTGGCCCACGCGCGCGTGCTCCGGCGCGGGCGCCGCCGGGGAGCCGGCCGCCGGGCGCGGGACCTCCCGCTCCACCGACGGGTCGGCCGGGGTTATCAGCCAGCGGGACGCGGGCGTGGCGTACGCGCTCACCGCGAACGACCCGGCGAGCGACTGCCAGATGCCGCCCCCGCCGGCCCGCCGCCCGGCGAGGTCGAGCCGGTACAGGTCGGTGGCCGAGCGGACCGCCTCGCCCACGTCGCGCGGGAAGGCGAGACCCACCTCGGGCGCCGGGTCGGCGTCGGCGAGCCCGATCTCGTGCAGCGGCACGGGCCGGCCGAGCTTCTGCCCGATCGCGGCGGCGATCAGGTGCGGGGCGGCGCCCTGCGGCACCATGCCCTTGGACACCCACCGGGCGACCGAGGTCTTGTCGTAGCGGAGCGTCAGTCCCCGCTGCGCACCGAGGTCGTTGACGCGCCGGGCGAGCCCGGCGTTGCTGATTCCCGCGAGGGCGAGAACCGTGCCGAGCTTTTCGTTCGGCCCGCGTTGCTCCCTGGACATGACGCCACCCCTCGACAGCACAGACGGCCGCCACGACGCCGGGCATAGGCGTGCGGCATTCGTAAGCACAGCGTAGTTCGCCGCATCCCTACCGTTAAGGGGCACTGTTCCGTATGGCGAGATTGTTGTGTGACCAATCGGTGCGGGGGGTCGTCGGGGCGGCGCGTGCTCCGGCCGTGTGGCCGTGCGCCCGGCCGTGCGCTCTCGTCCGGCCGACGGGGGAGCGCTTCCATCGGTAGCGCGTGGGTCGGCCCATTCGGCCGGGGTCGGAGTCCCGGACCAGTGGGCTGGGGGACACCGCCGCCCCATTCCCCGCGGGCGGCGGACGGCGCCGGGAGGCGGAAACGCCTCCCGGTCGGCCGGCGGTCCGTACAGAACGGGCCGCTCCTGTTCGTTCCCGCGCGCCTTCTAAACCTTCGCGCGCGGTCGATATTCGGCCGAATGTCGCCGGTGTCCAACTGGCCCATGCCAGGGGCGCATTCGGCTTTCGCGCGCGTGCACCCGCACACCGCCCCGTGCGCCGTTGTCGTGGCAGCATGTCTCCCACCGAAACGGACGTGGAGGCGCCGATGCGATGGCTGGTGGGCTGGAGCAGTGTCGCCGCGAGCTTCGCAACGACCGGGGGAGCACGGGCGGGAGCGGCGAACGGCCCGTACGGCACGGGCCCGGCGGCCCACGACGCGTACGCCCCCTACGGTACGGACCGGGCGACGGCGGCCGAGGGGCGCACGGTGCAACCGGTGGGCGCACAGCTCCTGTGGGACGGCCCCGACCCGCTCTGGGCGGTCGGCGACTGGCGCCCCGACGAGGTCCGGGTCGTGGCCGTCGACGACCGCACCCACATCGCCGTCCTCGGCTGCTGCGCCGCCGGCGACGACGAACTGCGCAGGGGGCTGCTCACCGCGCGCGGGGGCGCCCTGCGACACCTCACGGCCTGGCCGGGAAGCTACACCGCCGTCGTCAAGGCCGGTCGCCGCATCACCGTCACGGGTGACCTCGCGGGAGCCCGGCCGGTCTTCCACACCCCGTGGCAGGGCGGCACCGCGTACGCCACCGCCGCGCTGCCGCTCGCCGACCTCGTCGAGGCCCAGCTCGACATCGGCCACCTGGGCGCCCTGCTCGCCTGCCCCGAGACCCCGGAGGCGCTGCGCGACTCCACCCCCTACGAGGGCGTCCGCAGGGTGCCGCCCGGCCACGCGCTGATCCTGCGGGAGGGCTCGCGCGAGATCACCGGGTACGAACAGGTCGCCTCGCTCGCGGTCGCGACCCCCGAGTCCGACCCCCGGCAGGCCGTCGAAGGCGTCAGGGACGCCCTGGTCGAGGCCGTGCGCGCCCGGCTCACCGCCCCCCGGCACGCGCCCGAGGCCCCGCTGCCGGACCCCGGCCCGGTCCCCGGCATGGGGCCCGCCGACCGGCGCGCCGCCCGGGGCGCGGGCCCGGCCCCCGGCATCGGCGCCGACCTGTCCGGCGGCAGCGCCTCCGGCACGCTCGCCCTCCTGGCGGCCGGGCTCCCGGGGGTGCCCGGCACGATCATCGGCCACGGCGCGGGCGCGGGGGAGCGGCTGCTCGCCGTCACCTTCAACGACCTGGCCACGCGCGCGGGTTCCGGTCGCGCGGACGAGCTGAAGCGGGCCCGGGAGCTGGCCGCCGACCCGCGCCTGCACCACGTGGTCGTCGCCGCCGGCGAGGAGGCCCTGCCGTACGCCGCCCTGGACGGGCCGCTCACCGACGAGCCGGGACCCGCGCTCGTCACGGCCGAACGGCACCGGCGGCGGCTCGCGGGCGGCAGCGCCGACCACTTCACCGGCATGGGCGCCAAGCAGGTCCTGGACGCGCACCCGGCGCGCCTCGCCGACCTCCTGATGGACCGCAGACGCCGCTCCCTGGTGCGTCCCGTCACCGCGCTCGCCAAGGCCTCGGGTCCTTCGGCGGGCGCTCTCCTGGTGCCGCTGACCGTCTACCGGGCGGCCCGCAAGCTGGCCCGCACCCCGTACCGCACGGGCCTGGAGACGGCGGCCCGGCGGGTCCTGGAGGCCAACCGCACCGCCCCCGACGGCTTCGGCCCCCTGGAGGCCTCCCTCTCCGCCCTCGCCTGGTCGCGCCCGGGCCCGGCGGCGCGCTGGCTGACGGGGGAGGCGCTGGCCGAAGTATCGGTTCGCCTGAACCGGGCGGCGACCCTCCCGTCCTCCGTCCAGCGCCCCGGCGAGGCACGCGCGCGTGCGGCCCTCGCCCGCGCCGCCGCCGACCACCGCGTCCTGGAGCAGGCCGCCGAGATCCGCGGCCAGCGGCTGCACGCCCCCTTCCTCGACAACCAGGTCGTACGGGCCTGCCGCGCCCTCCCCGAATCCCTCCGGGTCCAGCCGGACGCCCGCGCCGGCATCCTGCGCACGGTCCTGACCGGCGCCGGCGTCCACGACCTGCCGCCGGGCTGGGGCGCCCCCCACCCGGCCGTCCCGGCCGCCGCCGCCCGCGCGGGCCTGCGCGCCGCCCTCCCCCAACTCCTGGCACTCTTCGACGCCCCGCTCCTCGCGGACGCGGGCCTGATCGAGGCCCGCACCGTCCGCGAGGCCCTGCGCGCCGCCGCCGACGGCGCCCCCGTCCCCCTCGACGGCCTCGCCGACCTCGTCTCCACCGAACTCTGGCTCCGCCGCCTCCTCGCCCGCCGCGGCTCCTGCTGGACCAGCACCACGGAGCCGCGCGCCCACCGCGCGGTCCAGGGACCCCTGGTCCCGGCGTCGCGGTCACTTCCGGCGTGAGTGCTCGCGGGGCGCGAGGATGCCTCCATGACGACAGTGGAGCGACTCTTCGAACTGGGCGGCGCGGAAACGTCCGAGGGGGCGCGGGTGGAGCTGATCGAGGGGGAGATCTGCGTCAGCCCGTTCGGTGACGGGCAGCACGCGGAGATCGTGGCGGAGCTGTGCGACCAATTCACGGACCGTGAGAGGCGGATCGGCTGCTACACCGGCATCGGGCTGAAAGCGCCCGGAGCACCGGCTGGACCGGGTGAACCGGCTGAACCGGGTGGGCCGACTGAACCGGGTGGGCCGGACAGGACGGGTGGGCCGGACAGGACGGATGGGCGTGCGGGACCGATCGGCAACCGCATCCTGCCGGATCTCGTCCTCGCCCCCAGGGGCAGCTTCAAGAACGAACTGGTCTGGCAGTCCCCCGACCCCGTCCTCCTCGTCGCCGAGGTCACCTCCTCCTCCACCGCGAGCCGCGACCGCGTCCAGAAGATCCGGGCCTACGCGCGCGCGGGCATCCCCCTCTACCTCCTGATCGACCGCGAGGCCGGCGAAGCCGTCGTGTGCTCCGGGCCGGCGGGGGACGACTACGACCACAAGTCCGTCCACAGACTGGGGACGCCCGTCCCGATCCCGGCGCCCCTGGGCTTCACCCTGGACACGGCCGAGTTCTGACGCCCACCCGTCTCCGGGTCGAGCCCGGGTAAACCCCGAGGCGTCCGCGCGGGCCTGCGGCCACAATGAACCGGTGCGGTATCTCATCCTCGGCACCACCGAGGCCCTTCGTCCCGACGGCACCCCCCTGCCCCTCGGCGGTGCCCGGCTGCGCGCGCTCCTCGCCGCGCTCGCGCTGCGCGGCGGACGGCCCGTCTCCGTCGGTGAGCTCGCCGACGACGTGTACGGGGACGACCCGCCGCAGGACGCGCCCGCCGCCCTCCAGGCCCTGGTCGGCCGCCTCCGCCGGCTCCTCGGCAGGGAGGCCGTCGCCTCCACCCCCGGCCCCGGCTACCGGCTCGCCGCCGGACCCGACGACATCGACCTGTACGTCTTCGAGCGCCGGGCCGTCGAGGCGGGCGTCCGCCTCGACGCCGGAGACCCCGACACCGCCGCCGCCCTCCTCCGGGAGGCCCTCGGCCTCTTCCGCGGCCCCGCCCTCGCCGACCTGCCCGACCCGGCGGGCGTCCGGCCCGAGGCCCAGCGGCTCGCCGCCCTGCGCCGCCGCGTCGAGGCGGACCTGCGCCGGGGCGCCACCGACGGACTCGTACCGGAACTGACCGAACTCACCACCACGTACCCGTACGACGAAGCCTTCCACGCCCACCTCATCCGCGCCCTGCGGGCCGAGGGCCGCCACGCCGACGCCCTCGCCGCGTACGAGACGGCCCGCCGCACCCTCGCGGACGCCCTCGGCACCGACCCCGGCCCCGAACTCACCGCCCTCCACCGCGAACTCCTCGCGGGCCCGACCGCACCGGAACCGGCCCCACCGGCCGCGCCCTCCGCCCCGGCCGCGCCCTCCGCCCCGGCCGCGCCCTCCGTCCCGGCCGCGCCCTCCACCCCGGCCGAGGGACCCGTCCCGGCCGAGGGACCCGTCCCGGCCGAGGGACCCGTCCCGGCCGAGGGGCCCGCCGGCAACATCCGCCCCCGCCTCACCTCCTTCGTCGGGCGGGAGCCCGAGCTCGACGCGCTCCGGGCCGACCTCGCCGGCTCCCGGCTCGTCACGCTCACCGGACCCGGCGGAAGCGGCAAGACGCGGCTCGCCGAGGAGGCCGCGCTGCGGTCCGGAGGCCCCGCCCCCTGGATCGCCGAGCTCGCCCCGCTCGACGACCCCGGGGCCGTCCCCGGCGCCGTCCTCTCCGCCCTCCGCCTCCGCGAGACCAGCCTGATCGCCCGCGACGGCGCCCCCCTCCAGAACGACCCCACCGCCCACCTCGTGGAGCAGCTCGCCGACCGCCCCCTCCTCCTCGTCCTCGACAACTGCGAGCACGTGATCGACGCGGCCGCCGCCCTCGCCGAGACCCTCCTCACCCACTGCCCCCGGCTCCGGATCCTCGCCACCAGCCGCGAACCCCTCGGCGTCCCCGGCGAGACGGTCCGCCCCGTCGAACCCCTCCCGCCCCACCCCGCCCACCGCCTCTTCGTCGAACGCGCCCGCGCCGTACACCCCTCCTTCGAGCTCACGGGAAACGTGCCTCCGGGGGAGGGCCCCACCGGGGACGGCGACGCGGCCGTCGACGAGATCTGCCGCCGCCTCGACGGCCTGCCGCTCGCCATCGAGCTGGCCGCGGCCCGCCTCCGCCTCCTCACCCCCCGCCAGATCGCGGACCGCCTCGACGACCGCTTCCGCCTCCTCACCTCCGGCTCCCGCACCGTCCTGCCCCGCCAACAGACCCTCCGCGCGGTCGTCGACTGGTCCTGGGACCTGCTCGAACCGGACGAGCGCACCCTCCTCCGCCAGGTCTCGGTCTTCGCCGGCGGCTGGGACCTCGCCGCCGCCGAGGCCCTCTCCCCGCGCGCCGCCGACACCCTGGGCGCCCTGGTCGACAAGTCCCTCGTCGTCGCCACCCCCACCGTCGGCGGCGAGATGCGCTACCGCCTCCTGGAGACCATCCACGAGTACGCCACCGAGCGCGCCGCCGAGACCCCCGACCTGCTCGCCGCCGCCGAAGCCGCCCACACCGCCCACTTCACCGCCCTCGCAGAGACCGCCGAACCCAAGCTGCGCTCCGGCGAGCAGCTCCCCTGGATCGACCGGCTCGAACGCGACCTCGACAACATCCGCGCCGCCCTCCACCGCACCCTCGTCACCGCCCCCGACGAGACCGCCGCCCTCCGGCTCGTCTTCGCCATGGGCTGGTTCTGGTGGCTGCGCAACCACCGCCCCGAGGGCCTGGCCTGGGCCGAGCGCGCGGTCGCCCTCGGCGACGACCCGGAGGACCCGGACGACCCGCGGTACTGGCCGCGGATGCGCCTGCGGATGCTGTACTTCTTCCTCGCGATCGAGAACCACACCGTCGTGGAGCTCCGCGACGACCCCGGAACCCTCGCCCTGGTCCGGCGGGTGCGGTCCGCGTTCGGGGACGAGCCCGGCCCCGAGGCCGCCCGCTTCCCCGGCCTGCTCTGGCCGTTCACCGATGCCCTCGGCGAGATCCCCACCGAGGAACCGGACGACCTCCGCGCCCTCCTCGACACCGCCCTCGCCAACTGCCGCCGTCACGGCGGCGACTGGGAGGTCGGCGTCACCCTCATGTTCCGCACCCACATGGTCGTCGACATGCCCGGCACCCTCGCCGACGTGGACGAGGACCTGGCCGAACTCCGCGCCCTCGCCCGCCGGGTCGGCGACCGCTGGATGGGGGCGCAGATCGCGAGCGCGGCGGCCGAGGCGTACATGATGCGCGGCCGGTACGAGGAGGCCGGGGCGGACTACGAGGAGGCGCTCCGCCTCGCCCGCGAGGTGGGCGCCCACGCCGAGAGCCCCTTCCTCCTCGCCCGGCTCGCCGAGATCGCCTACCGCTCCGGCGACACGGAGGCCGCCGCCAAGGGCCTCGCCGAGGCCTCGGCGGAGGCCGACCGCCACCACGTCAGGGACGCCCGGCCCTTCATCGCCTTCCTCAGTGCCGCCATCGCCCTCCACCAGGGTGAGATCGACACGGCCTGCGCCCACGCGGAGGAGGCGAGCCGCCTGGTCGAGGTCGGCAACCCGCCGCCGCACTTCACGGCCGCGGTCATCGGACTCACCGCCCGCGTCGAGGCGTACGGGGGCGGGGGCGCCGCGGCCGTCGCCTCCGCCGCGTCCGCGCTGCGCGCCGCGCGGGACGCCCGGTGCGCCGACCTCATCGCCGCGGCCCTCGGCCAGGGGCTCGCGATCGCCCTGTCCCTGGCGGACGAACCCGCCTCCGCCGCCACGGTCCTGGCCGCCGTCGACGCCTGGCGCCGCGAACTGCCCCGCTCGGTCCCGGAGATGAAGGAGGCCGAGGAGGTGACGGCCCGCTCGCTCGCCGCCCTCGGCGCACCGGGCCTCGCCGCCGCCCGGACGGTGGGCGAGGGGCTGGACGTCGACGGGGTCCTGTCCCTGGTGGAAGCCGCGTACGCACCCGGGCACGGGCCCGGCCCCGTCGTGGAGGCGGGGGACTCCCCGGACGGGGTCAGGAGCAGCTGATCCGGGACTGCGCCCAGTCGGCGATCGCGGCCCGCCCCAGCGGGCCGGTCTCCTCGACCACGAGCCGGAGCCTGGAACGGCCGGTGATGTCGACGTGCACCGGTACCGGCGGGTCGCCCGCCCCGACCACGCCGGACCGCCAGAGCCGCTCCCCGTCCCCGTGGACGGAGAAGCGGACGCCGCCGACGCCGAACAGGGCGCTCAGGTCGTCGACGCCGACCACCGCGTCGTAACTCGTGCACTGCCGGTTGAGGTCGATGACCACGGAGGACGGCGCGTGGACGCTCACCCCGCGCTCGTACCGGGTGCCGCCGACGGAGAGGCCCTTGCGCTGCCAGAGGAAGCCGCTCTCCGCCAGGGACACCTCGGGCTCGGTGCCGTCGCCGAAGATCCCGTAGTCCAGCTCGTCGACCTGGTAGACGGTCGGCGGCGCGGGCGGGGGCTGCTCGGGGCCCGGCGGCGGCTCGGGCGCCGGCGTCGGCTTCTGGGTCGGCTTCGGGGCGGGCTTCGGGGGCTGCTCCGGACTGGCCGGCGGCGTGGGCCTCGGCGCCGGCTCCGGGGACGGCGCCGCGGGAGGCGCCGGTTCCGGCGTCGGAGTGGGCTCCGGCTTCGGTTCCGGCTCCGGCTCCGGGGAGGGCTTCTCCGGTGCGGACACGGTCGTCGGCGCGGGCGCCGGGGCCTCGGCCTTCACGGGCGGGGACGGCGGTACGGGCTTCGGCGGCGGCGCGGGCTCCTGCGGCACGATCGGGATGACGACCGGCTGCGAGGGCTTGGGCGCGGCCACGGGCTCCGGGTCCCCGGCCATGGCCCAGACGAGCCCGGCGGCCGCGGCGACCGCCATGGCCGCCGCGATCCCGGCCTTGGCCGGGGTGCCGAGCCCCTCGGCGGCGGCACCGCCCGGCGCGGCGCCCCCCGAGGACCCGGAGGCGGCGGCCGCCGCGCCCGCCCCGGCCGCGGCGGCGGTGCCGCCCGCGACGGCCCCGGCCGCCTTGAGCGAGTACCCGGCGGCGAACCAGCCGATCACGGCGACCGGCAGCAGCGCGGGGATCCCGGCGTTCACGTGCGCCAGCTCACCGGCGGCGAGCCGGCACTTGGCGCACTCCTCCAGGTGCTTGCGCAGGCCGCGTTCGGCCCGCATCCGCAGCCCGCCGCGCGCGTAGGCGCCGAGCCGGTCCGCGTACCGGGCGCAGTCGCCGCCCGCCGTCAGGGACTGGCTGACGTGGGCCTGGAGGTAGGCCTGCTTGAGCCCCTCGCGCGCCCGGCTGGCGAGCACGGCCGTGGCGTTGGCGGTCAGCCCGAAGAGCGGGGCGACCTCGCTCGGCGACTCCTCCTCGACGGTGGTGTGCCACAGCACGGCCTGCCACCGCTCGGGCAGCGAGCGGAAGGCCTGCAGGGCGAGCGACTGCTCGGCCTCGTGCATGGCCAGGACGTCCGCGCCGAGGTCCGTCGTGTCCTGGTCGGAAACTTCGGAGGAGCGGGCGGCCTCCGCCGCGAACACCGCGAAGTCCTCGACGAGGTGCTCCCGCTTCTGCGTCCTGGTCCAGTTCGCCGCGACCCGCCGGACGGTGGTCATGAGGTAGGCGCGCACCGCCTGCTCGGGCCCGGCCCCGCCCCGTACGGCCTGGAGGGTGCGGGCGAACACCTCGGCGGTGAGGTCGTCGGCGGTGTGCGCGTCGCGGCAGCAGGTCCTGGCGTACCGGCGCACGGCCTCGGAGTGGCGGCGGAACAGCTCCTCGTACGCCGAGTCGTCGCCGTCCCGCATGAGCTGGACGAGATCGGCGTCGGAGGGCGGCAGGTCGAGGGGCGGCGGAAGGACTCCATCGGCTCCCGCGTCCCCGTCGGTTCCGGCGTCCCCGTCGGCTCCCGCGAACCCGTCCTCAGCGAAGTCGTCCTCAGCGAAGTCGCCCTCAGCGAAGTCGCCCTCCGCGAGGCCGCCCTCCCTTAAGTCGGCTCCGCCGTGCCCGTCCCCGGCCGGTCCGGTCCCGGTGGCCGCCCCCGCGACGACCCCGGCCCCTTCCCCGGCACCCGCCCCGGAGGACTTCCCCTCACGCTGCTGCGGAACGCTCGCGTCGAGCGGCTCGCCGTACCCGGGAGAACCCGGCGGCCCGGCCGGAGAGGTGCCGGTCGAAGGAGCACCGCCCGCCCCGGAGAGCCCCACCGGTCCGCCCTGGCTCGGTACTTGCCGGGCGGGCAGACCCCCGGCTTCCGCGGTGCCGCCGTTTCCCAGCGGCTCGTCCCGACCCTCACCGCTCATCGCGGAAGCCCCCGTACGCATGCTCAGAACCGAACACCGGCCAAGCCTGCCACAGAGCGCGGGCACGCCGAAGCGACCCGTCCACTTACCACTCGTCCGGGGCGACTTCCCGTATCCGGGCGCAACCGCTCACGCGTTCGTGTCATGCTCGTCGGTCCGCCCGGACCACCGGCCACGCGCCGGCGAGGAGGAGGAGCGGCCGTCCCTACCGGGACCGCAGGCCCTCCAGGAGGATGTCCAGGAGCCGTGCCGAAGCCGCCGCCTGCTGCACCGCGTCCGGCAGGGCCGGCGCGGCGGTGGCGATGACGAGGAGGACGTCCGCCACGGTCACGTCCGTCCGCAGCTCACCCGCCTCCCGCGCCCGGTCGACCAGACGCCCGACGACCTCCAGGAGCTCGGCGGCCCCCGCGTCGTCCCGCTCCTCGGCCGGCACGCCGCGCGGGGCGACCACCCGCGCGTCCGCCTGTCCGTCGACGCCCCGCTGGTACGGCACCCGGGCCGCGTCGTCCGCGTCCCCGGCGACGGCCGGCAGCACGGAGTCGTCCACGCCCACCCGCAGCACCTGCGGCGGCAGGAGCCGCCCCGCGCCCGAGGCCACCGAGGTCCGCAGGAACCGGGAGAGCGCCGACCACGGCTCGTCCTCCTGGCCGAGCGCGGTCCGCGCCTGCTCGGTCAGCCGGGCGGTCTCCTCCTCGGCTATCCGGCGCACCAGCACGTCCTTGCTGGGGAAGCGCCGGTAGACGGTGCCGACCCCCACGCGCGCGCGGCGCGCCACGTCCTCCATCGGAGCCCCGTAGCCGAGCTCGCCGAACACCTCGCGCGCGGCCCGCAGGACGTGCTCCAGATTGCGCTGCGCGTCCACCCGCAGCGGTGCGGACCTGCCGCCCGCCGACAGCACGCCGTTGCGCTCGGAGCCCACGGCTCCCGCGGCCCGCGCGTCGTCGACGGCCAGCGCCCCGGCGCCCGGCTGCCAGCGTGAATCCTGCATCTGCATAAGCGTTCCCCCGCTCATGATGTCTCCCCCCGGAGACTCCCCGCCCTGACACGGGGTTTCCGGTCGACGAGCGCTTCGGTCCACGCGCTCCCGGCCGACACCCCGACGAAGTACGAACATAGTTGAGTCGGAGTCAATTCAGAAGGGGGTGTTCCGCACGGTGCGCCCCCCGATCGGAGCAAGGCCCGGTTCCCTCCCGTTTCCCACCCCCCGCCGAGCCCGCCCCGGCCTCCGTGACCTGGGCGGATCACGGCCCGCCGCCCGCGCGCGCCACCCCGCGCCTCCATACCCCTCCGGTCACACAATTCGTCGAGCCTGTGGACAAACAACGGACGGGGGTGCGTCATGGGACAGTGACCGAACCTGCGCGCATTCTCGTGGTCGGCGGTGGATACGTCGGCATGTACACCGCGCTGCGCCTCCAGCGGCAGCTCAGGGCGGAACTCCGATCCGGCGCCGCCGAGATCGTCGTGGTCACCCCCGAGCCGTACATGACGTACCAGCCGTTCCTGCCCGAGGCCGCGGCCGGCTCCATCTCCCCGCGCCACGTCGTCGTACCGCTGCGCCGCGTCCTCGACCGCTGCCGGATCCTCATCGGCGAGGTCCGGTCCGTCGACCACGCCAAGCGGACCGCGACCCTCTCCACCCTCGCCACGGACGAGGAGGGCACGGGCCCGGTCGAGCTCGCCTACGACGAGCTGGTCATCGCGCCCGGCTCCGTCTCCCGCACCCTCCCGGTCCCCGGCCTGGCCGAGCACGGCATCGGCTTCAAGACCGTCGAGGAGGCCATCGGCCTGCGCAACCACGTCATCGAGCAGATGGACATCGCCTCCTCCACCCGCGACCCCGCGATCCGCGACGCCGCCCTCACCTTCGTCTTCGTCGGCGGCGGCTACGCGGGCGTGGAGGCTCTCGCCGAGCTGGAGGATATGGCCCGCTACACCGCGCGGTACTACCACAACATCAAACCCGGCGACCTGCGCTGGGTCCTTGTCGAGGCCACCGGCCGGATCCTCCCCGAGGTCGGCGAGAAGATGGGCCGGTACGCCGTCCGCGAGCTGCGCGCCCGGAACGTCGACGTGCGCCTGGAGACCCGTCTCGACTCCTGCGAGGACCGGGTCGCCGTGCTCAGCGACGGCACCCGGCTGCCCACCCGCACCGTCGTCTGGACCGCCGGCGTCCGGCCCGCCCCCCTCCTCGCCGCCACCGACCTGCCGCTGGACGGGCGCGGCCGGATCCGCTGCACCGCCCGGCTCTCCGTCGAGGGGGTCGAGCACGCCTGGGCCGCCGGCGACGCCGCCGCCGTCCCCGACGTCACCTCCGGCGAACCCGGCGGGGAGTGCGCGCCCAACGCCCAGCACGCCGTCCGCCAGGCCCGGGTCCTCGCCGAGAACGTCGTCGCCTCCCTGCGCGGACAGCCGCTCAAGGAGTACGCGCACGCGTACGCGGGATCCGTCGCCTCCCTCGGCCTCCACAAGGGCGTCGCCCACGTCTACGGACGCAAACTCAAGGGATACCCGGCGTGGCTCATGCACCGGGCCTACCATCTGAGCCGGGTCCCCACCTTCAACCGGAAGGCCCGCGTCCTGGCCGAATGGACCTTGTCCGGCCTGTTCAAACGGGAGATCGTCTCCCTCGGCTCCCTGGAACACCCCCGCGCCGAATTCGAACTCGCCGCCTCCCCGCCACCCGGCGACGACGACGAGCCGTCGTCCTGACATCACTGTCAGTGCACACGTCCACACTGGACGTGTGACCATAGGTGGACCCACACCTGCACAGCGTGACTCTGCACGGCACCGACACCACGAGGCATACAGATCCGTGAACTTCACCCGTTGGAGCGCCCGGCTCCCCGGCACACAGCGCCGCACGGCGCGGGGCACCGAAGGCTCCGTGCCCGCCGCCCGCGGTGAGCACGGGCAGCAGCCGGAGCAGCCGGCCGACGTCGCCGAGGACGTCCCCTCCCTGGAGGACTTCTCCGTACGGGAGCTCCTCGGCCGCCTCCCCGGCCTGGTCGCGCTCGTGTACGGCCCGGAGCACCGCATCGCGTACGTGAACGAGGCGTACGCCGCCGCCTTCGGCCCCCGCACCCCCGGCGCCACCGTCGCCGCCACCTGCCCGGAGGCCGAGGACCTGGGCCTGCCGCCCCTCATGGACCAGGTCCTGCGCAGCGGCAGGCCCCGTACGGTCAAGTCCCGCCGCACCCGGGACGGCGGCTCGTACACGGTCACCTGCCTGCCCGTCGACAGCTCCCGCCTCGACGGCGGCGCCGTCCTCGTCCACGCCGCGGACGTCACCGACCACGCCGAGGCCGCCGAGCGGCTGCGCGCCAGCGAGCGCAAGCACCGCGAGACCGCCGTCACCCTCCAGCGTTCCCTGCTCCCGCAGGAGCTGGAGCAGCCCGACGACCTGCGGATCGCCGCCACCTACCAGCCCGGCGGCACCGACGCGGCCGTCGGCGGCGACTGGTACGACGTGATCACCCTCGGCGCCGGCCGCACCGCGCTCGTCATCGGCGACGTGATGGGCCGGGGCGTCCGCGCCGCCGCCGTCATGGGCCAGCTCCGCACCGCCGTCCGGGCGTACGCGCGCCTGGACCTGCCCCCGCACGAGGTCCTCCAGCTCCTCGACGGCCTCGCCGCCGAGATCGACGCCAGCCAGATCGCCACCTGCGTGTACGCGATCCACGACCCCAACGAGGGCAAGCTGGTGTACGCCTCCGCCGGCCACCTCCCGATCCTCGTGCGGGACGAGGACGGCACCGTCCGCCAGGCCGACGACCCCACGGGCCCGCCGCTCGGCACCGGCGGCTGGCTCCACACCTCGGGCACCATCGCCCTGCCGCCCGGCTCCACCGCCGTCCTCTACACCGACGGCCTGGTGGAGCGGCGCCGCGAGGACATCGACGAGGGCGTCGCCGCACTGGCCCGCGCCCTCTCCGGCGCCAGCGGCACTCCGCAGGTGATCTGTGACCGGCTCCTGCGCTCCCTGGGGGTGACCGCCGACCACGACGACGACGTCGCCGTCCTGGTCGTCCAGCACCCCTCCCGGGAGGGGACGGACGCGGAGCTGTTCCACAACGCCGCCCTGGAACTCCTCGGCGGGGTCGAGGCGGCGCCCCGCGCGCGTGCCTTCGCCTCCGGGGTCCTCTCCAGCTGGCGCTTCCCGGGCGAACTGCGCGACCTGGGGGTCCTGGCCACCAGCGAGCTGGTGGGGAACTCCCTCCAGCACGGCACCCCGCCCATGCGCCTGCGGCTGCGCCGCACCGACCGGCGCCTGATCATCGAGGTGACCGACGGGGACGACCACCTGCCGCGCCGCCGCAGGGCGGAAACGGAGGACGAGGCGGGTCGCGGGATCTCGATCATCGCGACGATCGCCTCGTCCTGGGGGAGCCGCCGCACACCGGGCGGCGGCAAAGCGGTCTGGTGCGAGTTCGCCCTGCGGGACCAGTGCGTCCTCGAAGGACCGTCTAGGACGCCCTGACCGGCACGTCCTGCTCGACCGGCTCGTGCCGGACGACGACCTTCGACGGCCGGAGGGCCAGGGAGGGCTGGTTCTGCTCGGGTGTGAGCTGCCGGCCGAGCCGGAGGGCGAGGAAGGTGATCCCGAGCGAGAAGAGCACGAAGGTCACGATGTACGGACCGTGCAGCGCGGCCCCCATGGGCCCGCCCACGGCCGGACCGACGGCCAGCGCGAGCTGCTTCACCAGGGCGAAGGCCGAGTTGTACGAGCCGACCATCGACTCCGGCGCCAGGTCGGCCACCAGCGGGGCCACGGTCGGCGACAGCATCGCCTCGCCGAGCCCGAAGAGGGCGTACGTGGAGACGAAGGCCGCCGTCGCCATGGTCTGGCTGCCGTGCCCGAGGCCCGCGTACCCGGCGATGATCCACGCCAGGGTCCAGATCAGACCCACGGCCGCGATGACCCGGGTCCGCCGGCGGCGCTCGACGAACTTGAGGACCAGGAACTGGGCCAGCACGATCACCGCCGTGTTGGCGGCGAGCGCGAGGCCGAGCGCGGACGGCTGGATGCCGGCGGCCTCGGTGCCGTACGCGGCGAGGCCCGACTCGAACTGTCCGTAACAGGCGAAGAAGAGGACGAAGCCGAGGACGCAGAGCTGCACCATCGCCTTGTGCCCGAGCAGCGCGCGCACGCCGCCGCCCTTGCCGGCGCCGGACGGGCGGGCGTCCTGGAGCGCGGGGGAGCCCGGCATCCGGACGGTCCCGACGATCCCGGCGAGCACCAGGAACATCGCGGCCTCGATCGAGAACAGCAGGATGAAGCTGCCCGGCCGGCTGGTGTCGACCAGCTGGCCGCCGATCAGACCGCCGACGCCGAGGCCCAGGTTCTGCAGGAAGAACTGCATGGCGAACGCCCGGGTGCGCCCGACGGGCGTCGAGCACCAGACGATCATCGTGGCGAGGGCCGGCTGGAGGACGGCCGTACCGGCGCCGAGCAGCGCCGCCGCCCCCACGGCCGCCGGCACGCTGGAGGCGAAGCCCATCCCCACCGCGCCCACGGCGGCGACGACCGAGGCCACGAGCAGCACGGGCACGGGCCCGCGCCGGTCGATGGCCCGCCCGCTGAAGGGCAGCACCACGAGCGCGGCCATGGCGAAGACGGCGAGGACGATGCCCGCCGTCGCCGCGCCCAGATCCCGCACCTGCGCCACGTACACATAGAGGTACGGCACGGTGAAGCCGAGTCCGAACGCGCTCAGCGCGCTGCCTGCCTGAATCCGGCGCATCTCCGCGCCCCTCGCCTTGGTCACACTCACCCACTTCGGTCGCGGGTTCAGGCCTGTAGCCCTGAACCCTGAAGACTTAAAAGCTAAAGTTAACGTCTCAACTGTACACATGGAAGGACTTCAACGCCAACGGAGGCCGTGGGATACTCGCCGCATGTCCGAGAAACCCGAGCGATCCGGCCCCCAGGCCCTCCAGGAGCCGAGCCTCGACGAGCAGATCGCCGCCTACCAGCGCGAGTTCCGCGACCTCGACCCCCAGGTCGAGAAGGTCGTCTCCGCCCTCGGCCGGCTGAACCGCCGGATGAACGTGGCGTACGGACGCCAGCTCGCCGACCTCGGCATCAGCAACGCCGAGTGGGAGGTCCTCAAGACGCTGGTCCTCTCCGGCGAGCCCTACCGGCTCGGCCCCGGCGAGCTCGCCAAGCGCCTGGGCCTCACCCCGGCCGCGATGACCCACCGCATCGACCGCATGGCGGGAGAGGGCCTGGTCACCCGCGACCGCGACGAGAACAACCGGGTCCGCGTGATCGTCGAGCTCACGGACGAGGGCCGTACGAAGTGGCTGGAGGCCATGCGCATGGCCACGGCCTTCGAGGAGGACCTCCTCCAGGACCTCAGTACGGAGGAGAAGGGCGTCCTCGGCGACGTCCTCATCCGCCTCCTCCGCCGCGTGGAGCACACCCAGCCCGACGCCGGCGGCCGGCTGACGGACCTCGATTGAGGCCGTGGGACCGGGGGTGGAGGGGGAGGTTGACACGCCCCTCCCGGATGCGTAGTGTTCTCCGAGTTGTCACGGAGCCGGAACGGTTCTGCGACAGCCACTCCCGCCGCTGATGCGGCACCTCTACTCAGCACGATCTCCCTCTCGGGAAGAATTTCGGCATGCCGAAATTCATTTCGAAAGACTCGATTATGAGTCGCCGGGGAAATCCGCTAGAGTTTGAGACGTCGGAACGGCCCAACAGCCGGAAAGACAACTCCCGCTGACCGGGAATCAGACGCCGAAAGGATCTGATAGAGTCGGAACCGCCGGAAGGGCCC